>FOPE01000046.1 GCA_900113385.1 Lachnospiraceae bacterium C7 | reverse complement strand
TTTTATTGCGACTATAACCAGACAATGGACCGTCGTGTACATAGAGGCTTTAAAGAATGTCGTTCTGAACTAGAAGCGATGTTCATGTAACTTATAAACAAGGTCACTTTTGAAGAAGTATTTACACAAACTTCTTTACACAATCTTGTTATGTTTTAGAATGATTGTTTCTTATAATTCAATATCCTTCGGCTTTTTTGTCTGAAACTTAATAGGTTTACTGCAAAATATTATATACAGTTTTCAACAAGTTTTCCACTCAAGTCATTTTTCCACAAAATTTCATGGCAATTTTTCTAAAATTTGTTTGAAATGTACCTATAAAGTTAATATTTCTTTTATACTTTATAGCTTCTTTTTATAGAAAAATTATAGTTTTCATAAAAAAAGATTATGAAAAACATAGTATTACTTTTGCAAAACTTATGTTGATAAGTTTGAATTGTCTGAATTCTTATGAACACGCTTATAAACTTTTCCACAAAAAAAGATGCGTTTCAAGTTTTAAACTAATTAGTTATCAACTTTTACGCATCTTTTAATTATTATAATTATTAATGTTATGATTTTCTATGCTTAAGTATTAGATTAATTTGTTAATCATATCAACCATTTTCTCTACGTACTTATCGCAAAGTTCTTTTTCTTCTGCTTCTACCATTACACGAATAACTGGTTCTGTACCACTTTCACGAAGAAGGATTCTACCTTTATCGCCAAGTTCTTCACCAATTTGATCGTTTAATGCTAATACGTCTTTGTTTGTCATAATAGCTTGTTTGTCAGTTACTCTAACATTATCAAGACGTTGTGGATACATGTGCATTCCTGATGCTAACTTGCCTAATGATTCTTTCTTCTCAAGAATAACTTCCATTAACATGATAGCTGTAAGAATACCATCACCTGTTGTAGCATGTTTGCTGAAAATAACGTGTCCTGACTGCTCGCCACCTAATACGTATCCATTAGCAACCATTGCTTCGTTTACATATTTATCTCCAACTTTTGTAATGCAGTGTTTGATATCTTCACGCTCTAAGGCTTTGAATAATCCCATGTTAGACATAACAGTAGCAACTACTGTATTACCTTGGAGCTTTCCGCACTCTTTAAGATATTTACCGCATACATAAAGTACATAATCTCCGTGAATCTCTTTTCCGTTCTCATCAACAGCGATACAACGATCTGCGTCACCATCAAATGCAAAACCTACGTCTAAGCCTTTTTCTTTTACGAGTTCTTGTAACTTCTCGATATGTGTAGAACCGCAACCATCGTTGATGTTAGTTCCGTCTGGCTCACAATTGATTACATAAGTCTTAGCTCCTAATGCATCAAATACATTTTTAGCAATGCTTGAAGCACTACCGTTAGAGCAATCTAAACCTACTCTCATTCCATCATATGAACGAGTAGCAAGAGAAATCAAATATCCCACGTAACGATTTCTACCCATTGCATAATCTTTTGCAACACCAATTTTATCCATTTTTGCGTATGGTAATTCATCGATTTCCCCGTCGATATATTTTTCCATAGCTGCTTCTAAGTCAGCTGAAATTTTGTGTCCATTACCATCTAATACTTTTATGCCATTGTCATGGTATGGGTTATGGCTTGCAGATACCATAATACCACAATCGAAATTCTCTGTACGAACTACATAAGCCACACTAGGTGTAGTTGTTACGTGAAGCATAAATGCATCTGAACCTGATGCAGTAATACCAGCAACTAAAGCGTACTCATACATGTAACTACTGCGACGTGTGTCCTTACCTATAACTATTCTACCTTTGCTATGTTGGTTATAATACCAACCTAAATAGCGTCCGATTTTAAAAGCATGCTCAGCTGTTAAAACAGTATTAGCTTCGCCTCTGAAACCGTCTGTTCCAAAATATTTGCTCATGACACTCTCCTTCTTTATAACTATCCTAAAAATAAATCTTGCTTTCAATGTCTTAAAGCACAAACTTCATTATAGCAAAGCTAATTTTGTTTTGCAATTAGCAATAGTTACAATTTTATGACTTAAATATTACATCTATGTAGTATTTTTTCGAATATCATGTTATATTTTGAAAACTTTTTAAAAATCATAGCCTATTTTGATATCTGCTAAGTATAAAATCCCCTTGATCTACCATTTCATTATATAATTTTCTGATTTTGCGATAATACTCTCTTATATTGCCTAATCGGCGTCCTCGTTCTAGAGTCGCCTTAACCTTTCTATGGTGATATATTTCATCTGTGGTAAGTCTGCTAATTTCAGCTACATAAGCTTTATCGCTGAAAGAACAGATTTTTCCGCATTTATCATCGATTACGTCTAGCATAGTGCCTACACCACTGCAAACAACTGGGACTCCTAGTATAAGCGCCTCGGCTACTACAGTTGCATACCCCTCGCTTAGTGATGGAAGCACAAGAGATTTTGATCTTTTTATTATTGGATAAGGGTTTTCCAAGCATCCGAAATATGTAATGTTATTTTCTCGATAATACTCTTCTATTTTAGAAAAAAACTTATCTCTTAGCTTTCCATCTCCTACGATTCCAATGCGAATCGAAGGATTCATATCACATAATTCATTTATGATTTTTGCAAGTAAAAATGGATTTTTTTCCTCTTCAATTCTACCTACATAAATCATATCAAAGTCATATTTAGGGTTATATCTTTTACCACCGCTACTTAAAGCTCCATGATTTAACTGGTTTTTATTTTTTCTTTCAAAGAAAATTGGTTTATTAGATAATCTTATAATTTTACCGTCATTTATAGGATTTCCTATATTTTCAATTTTTTCAAAAACCTTGTCAGAATAAAAAAATTCGTATTCTATGGCATCTGATACTGTTAGAATTCTATCAGCTCTCTTACATGCCTTCAAAAAAAGGATAGATTTAGCATTAACATGTTTTAGCCACTCAGGATTATCATGAATATGTATGACAAATTTACCCTTTGGATTAAGTAAAGCTAGAATTACGGCTGATTTAAAACTATGTACGTGAATCACATCAGGCTTTACAATGGCTAAAGCTTTTTTCAAACTTGAAAAATTAAGCTTATCTACCCCATAAAAATCTATATTTTTTTCTGCTAAGTAATCCTCTATTGGACCCTTGGGTGACAAATATACGCACTGGGCCATGTCGTGTTTTTCTAGATATGAAATTATAGTTATTGCAACATTTTCTGCCCCTGAAAAATCTCCAGTATCTAACACATGTAAAACCTTCATTCTCGCCTCACTCCTATCCTGTTAATCTTGGTTTAGCATAATGTCAATAATTCTGTTCATTTCATACATATATGCATTGTTAATCAAATTTCTATCTAACATTTCCTCAGCAAATTTTCTTCCTTGAATTCCCATCATTTTCTTTTCTTCGTAGGATTTCTGTAGAAACGCTATTAATTTTTTCTGAAAGCTTTTTTTATAAATTGGTTTGTAGATATAACCGGATTTCTTGTCTTCTACAAACTCTCCAAGCTGGCAATATTCCGAAACAATAATAGGGCGTCCCATGGCAACTGCTTCCATTGCTAGATTAGCACTGCCATATTCGCTACAAGTAAAAATAATTCCGTGGTAATCTTTTAAAATTTCCTTGTTGGAAAAATCAGAGCCTACGTATTTGAATACACCCTTTTTTTCGCCTTTTTCAATGAATTTTTTTGAGGTTTTCTTGACGCCTTTTGCCAAGATGTCCACTTCAAAATCCCCGAAGACTTTTTTTAACTTAATTGTTTCTTCTATAACTCCTTGGGCATCACATAAGCTTTCAAAAACTGTAACGATTAAAATTTTGATTTTGTTGCCTTCTAGAAGTTCAGGATAAAATTCGTAGACACTTTCTTTGAGGTTTATTCCTGCTCCTAGAACAATTCTTTTTCTTTGAGGTATTACCCCAAAATTTGCCATTAAATCGCAACTAAACTTATCTTCAAAAAATACTACTGGTGCTTTATCAAAAATCGCATTGTATACTTTTCGATAAATCTTTGAGTGATTAGCTAAGGAACTTGCCTCCTCACCATTTTCTCCAATAGTTGGTATTACTTTAATTCCACTTATTGTAGCTTCAAGGGCTACTGTCCTTGTAAATAATGCTCCAAAAGTAAAAATAAAATCTATATTTAGCATTTTAAAAAGACTTCTATATTTTGCGCCTATTTTACGTCTATCTTTTTTCTTTATGTCATTTTTTGACCATGTTTTAGGAGAGAATCGACTATAAATGCAGATACAACCTATTTCCTCTAATTCTGGATAATAGTCTCTAGTAAGAGCATACAAAAATACTCTGTGACCGTCATTGACTAAACGGCTTAAAAATTCTTTTTTTTGATGATATGCGTCTGCACTTTTTTCAAAAAAAACTCCTACATTCATTGTGGTTCTCTCCTTTACCAACTAATTGTTTTTTATTAGCTAGTTGTTTTTTATTAGCTAGTTTTATGTTTTTATTTATATTGTTTATCTGTTGCTTTACTTTGTGTCAGCTGGTTCTTTACTTTGTGATAGCTGTCGCTTTACGTTATGCCAGCCATCTATACCTTCAAGCTTAATATTGTACTAATTGCGTCTGATGCCTTATATTTGCTTTCAGTATTTTTGTAGTGCAAGCATCTGATTCCTAGCCTTTGTGGGGCTTCAAAATCTTTTGCCATATTATTGCTTACAAAAATCATGCGATGATATGGCACTGCAAAACGCTGTCTTATTATTTCAAAAGCTATTGGATTAGGCATCCTAAAAGCTGATGGATTTCCTGTTTTTCCAGCTAATTCATCGGTAATAATAATTTCAGAAATTCTTGCATCATTTATAAGCCCTAGTTTTTCGAGTTTTTTGCGTTGAATATCACCTCGTCCATCAGTTATAATTCCTATCTGAAGTCCACGCCTTCTTATCTCATCAAAAAGCTCATTTGTTTCTGATGTCATACCGATTTTTGGATTGTGCTGACGATAAGTATTAATAAACATTTGTGTCAAATCGTATTGTCTTTTTATAGATAACCCCGTTGCAAATTGCTTTACAAGTTGCTGAATTGCTGGCTTTTTTGCAACAGTTTTTTCAACTAATTCTTCATAGACTTGTTCATACACTGCACCTCGGAAAATGCTACAAGCCTTTTCTGCTACAGCCTTACAGCCACTTTGTATGTAGTCTATTTCAGGATATAAAGTATTATCTAAATTAAAAATAACTACTTTTATGCCTTCTGAATGGTCTAAAAGCATATCTAACTTGTCTATGTGATATATTCCATTTCCAAAAGTACACACACTATCTTCATACTTTGAATAACCAATTCTATCTCTTGCTGCAAAAGGTCGATATTGCAATTTTTTTCCTAAAAGCATATATATTGCAGCCTTTGGTGAATCAGCTCCTGCGATTATTGAATGAGCTGCACCATTGCTATAGTGTCCAATTATTTTTATGAAATAATCTTTGTTTGTGGTTTTTTCTCGAATTAAATGAATGGTCATAGGGCCAACTGGCTTAAATTTTTCAATGACTATCTTTGCTTCTTCGATGATTCTTTTATCTAAATCAATACGGCTTTTCATAACTTCAGATGCACGAACGCTTAATCTTTCTCTTGGGGTAATGTATACTGGTTTACCATCATAATCACAGAAAATATCTACTGTATATTCTACTCCTTCGATATATGGTCGTATTACATAATCATCCATCTCATTGGCAAATGTTCTAAGCTCAGCCATGGTTTCTACTTTGTAGCCAAGGCACTTTGTTTTCTTATTTCTTGGCTTAATGAAACATGGAAATGTACCATTGTAATCATAAACATTATTGGTAACCGGTGGATAAAATAGCTTACATTCTTTAAAAAATTGAGCCATTTTATTTTTATCCTTACAAACTTCAACCATTTCACGACTTGGTATCAATAATTTAGTTCCAATAATTTCAAATTTTTCTCTATGCGAACTAACTATATATAAATCTTCATCTGTAATTGGAATAAGTAATTCTATCTCATTTCTTTTACATATCTCGACTAACTCTGAAACATATTCTGGATCTTCAAAAGGTGATGTTAAAAATGTACGATCACAGAACGCTAGTGCCGCGGCTGAATTAGTGATATCACTTCCATAAATAACTAAAGGCACCCCTATGGTGCTAGCCGCATCCTTATACGCTCTTATTAATTCTACTTTCCGACCTACACTTGGAAAAAAAATGTTCATTTTTAACACCCTCCTTGGCATACAAAACGTCTATACCTTTAGACGCACAAACATACTCTTTATCATTTCTATAATTTTACTTTGAACCTCTGGTCTAAGGTCCACATCACATGGGAGACATAGTCCTCTAGTATATGCATCCGTGCTAATAGAGTAATCTACATTGTAGATATGTTCCCCATAGTTTGCTAAGGAAATAAAATCGAATTTCTTGTTTTCTTCCCTTAGATGAAGCGGTTTTACAATCGGTGTTGCAATAACCTTTTGTGTTTCTAATTTCTTTCTAATCATCTCTGGTGTAACTTGCTGATAGTCAAAACTTAGTCCTTCTACTACTTCTTTGTCCACTAACATAATAGTTCTCCAGAACTTTGCTCGCCCGTTTTTTACGTGAGGATTTAGTACTACTGGTAAGTCCCCTAACCCCTCTTTATACATTTTATAGATTTTAATTTTTTTGTTGAGGTAGTGGTCTATGTTTTCAAATTTTTTCTTTTGCTCTTTGGCATTTGAAAGAGGATCCTCCGCAAATTCAACTAGTACAGCTCCATGGCTTTCACAAACATCTTTTAAAATATTAGTTCTGCCTGGTGTTCCATATAGATTAGAAACAATAGCTGTTTTTGCCCTTGGATACTCTTCAAAAGCTTTGTATAACGCTTTAGGATCCATTCCTAAAGTTTCTTTATCGGAATCAACAAACACTGGCATTGCACCAGTACTAAGTATTTTTTTTAGTGCATAATCTTCCATTAAATCCTGACAAAAAATAATCTCTTTTTCTCTTTTATTATCCATTCCCTCACTCCTCTGATTTTGTCGCCTAATCTGTCTATAATATTTATCGGGCAATTAGGGAAATTTCTATACTTGCCCTATTGCAAGTAGGCATACTTCCTCTATAGTTTATTTTTTTATTTTTTTATTCTTTTATTATTTTTATTTTCCTATTGACTTTATATTTTAATTTTTAGTTATTTTATACCCTAGTCTTCTAATGTTCGTTTATATATTTCTGTCATTTTTTCATCTATTATTTTAATGTCACATTTTTTTACATTTTCAAAATTCTGTCTTAATGTCATCTTATAATCTTCATTTGACATATCAATTGCTCTTAAAATAGTCTTTCTGATATCCATTGAACTTCTTGGTTCAAAGAAAAATCTTCTGTCGCTAATTAAATCTTTATTGCTTTTAATCTGTCCGCAAATTACAGGTACATAGGCTGCTACTGCTTCCATTAAAGCTAGTGCTAAACCTTCTCGCTTTGAAGGGAAAATAAATAAATCCGAAACTTTACATAATTCGTAAATATCATCTCTGTAACCTAACATTATAACCTTATTGTCTAGGCCTTTATTGTGAATTAGCTCCTTTAGTTCTGCTTCAAGAGGGCCTTCTCCACAAATAAAATATTTAAATTTAAGCTCATCAGTTAAAGTAGATAGAGCCTCAATTACTATTCTGTGATTCTTGTTTTCTGTAAGCTCACCAACTGATAAAAAAATAAGTTCATCATCTTTTACAGATAAACTTCTTCGTTTTGCTTCCCAATCAATTTTTACTGCATTAATCTTTTCAATATCTACTCCAAGTCCTGGTACATATTCTACATACTTTGCCTTAGAAGTATCTTTGATTACATCATAGTCATCTCTGTTTATGGCAATAATAGTATCTGTTTTTTTATTGTATTTTCTTTCAACTCTGTTATAAGTAGCCCAGCTAGCTTCTGCATCGTTTTCATAAAATTTAAAGCCATAGGCTGTGTAAATTATTTTCACTTTTGTTTTTCTTGCTGCTGCCCTTGTAACTACAGAGGCTATAGGTGTCATGCAATGTAAAACATCATAATTATTTTCTTTAATAATCTTTTCTATCTGCTTGTATGGTTTTTTGTGCGTCCAAACCATCTTTGCGTTTCTTACAAAATCAACTTGGTGACATTTTACTCCTAATACATTTGAAAGCATATTTTTAAGTTCGTCGTTTTTTTCTTTTTTCCAAATAGTCTCATCATTAAAATTGCAAGCCACTTCGACTTGTGCTCCTAGTTCCTGTAAAATCTCAATATTTTTAATATTGTATTGGCCTATTATTGCTGGAATTGCCGCAACCATAAGTACTTTTTTCATAATATAATATCCTCATTCTTCCTATATATCTTGGTTATATCTACTACTTTTATGCCACTTTGCTGTGTCATTATTATTATTCGCTATTGTTATATTCGTGGCGTTATATCGCCATTTTTATGCCTGCTCTCCATAATACTGTCCATAATATTTTCCATAATATTTATCATTTGAAAGATCTACTTTATTTAGTACCACACCTAAAATGTTACAACCTGCTTTTTCGATTTGCATTTTAGTCTGCTGGATAAACTTACCTGTTATTTTTCCTTGCTCTACCACTAAAACTGCTGCATCGCAGTTCTTTGCTACAACTGCTGCATCAATTACACTTCCAATTGGCGGAGCATCTACTATTACATAATCATAGTGATCACGTAAAAACATTATAAGTTGTTCAAATCTTTTCCCTCCTAGAAGTTCTGAAGGATTAGGTGGCACTAAACCTGAAAAAATCATGTGAAGTCCACTAATGTTAGTTCTAAATAAAACCTCTGTAATTGAGGCTCTACCTGCTAAAAGGTGTGTAAGCCCTTTTACTTTTCCCCTTATTCCACATCTACCTGCAATAACAGATTTTCTTAAATCAGCATCAACAAAAACTACGTTTTTTCCAGCCTCTGTAAGGGTTACTGCTAAGCCTAAGGCAATGCTACTTTTACCTTCTCTTGGTGTGCAACTAGTTAGAACAATTGATTTATTAATATCTCCTGCAAATTCTATATTTGTTCGTAAAGTCTTGTATGCTTCATTTGTTCTAAAATCTTTTTCATCTCGCATATAATTGATTCTGATTTCTCTCACAACTATCTCTCCTATCTCCATTCATCTTTTACTATGCATACTATTAGGCTAAAATAATATTTTTTTCTTTTCTGTAAGTGCTATAAACCTTGCTTGGCTGGCTTTAGTCTTGCTGAAGATTTTGCCTTATTTTTCTTAGGCTCTTTTACTGCTTCAGCCATTGGAATTGTTGCAAGGACAGTAAGTCCTAACAGATTTTCAATATCTTCTGGTGTCTTAATTGTATTGTCACGTCTTGCAAGTACCACTAAAAGAATTGATGCAAAAATAAATCCTGCTATTCCACCTAGCATAGTGTTTTGAATAAGATCTGGCGATGATGGAGTATTTGGCAAATCTGCTGTTTCTACTACATTTACCTCTTTAACATCCATAACTTCTCCTATTTTTAGGACAGCTTCTTTCCTTAAGGTGTCTGCTATTGTCTGGGCCAATTTAGGATCTTCATTAGAAACTTCAATATATAAAATCTTAGTGTTTCCCGGTGTTTTAACCGAAACATTTTTCCTCAGATTTTCTACTGTTATATTTAAAAGCCCAACTTTTTTTATTGTGTCCTCAAGTACAGGGCGACTTTTAACTAGTTCCTCGTAATCAGCTGTCAGCTTATCCCCTGAGCCAAAACTAAAAACTGGAGTTGCCTTTGATGCATTTTTTTCCTGGACATATATTCCTGTTACAGAGGTATATTTAGGAACAACAAAGGATTTTGATCCTACTAATGCTGCAGCAGAAAAAAAAGCAACTACTGTCAAAAGAATTAGTTTATGGGACCATAAAATTCTGCATATTTCCTTTTTGCTAAGCTTTGTTTCTTCTTCGAGCATTTGTTTTTGTTTGTTATTGCTCAATTATCATCCCCCCTGTTTTTATTTTCTTTCCTTGAAGAATAGCCAACCCATTTTCTGAAAAAATTAAGTTGGCATATTCTTCTCCACATTTTCTTGCTGTAAAACTCCATCCATCCCTTAAGATAGGTTTTCTCCTATCAAGATCATGAGCATCTGTTGCCACAATATCAACTAATTGATTTGCTAAACTCTCTCTTATGAAATTCTTAACTTTTTTGTTTATCGGATGTGTTATGGATCTAGAGTTTATCTGTATAACCACTCCTAACTCCTTTAGATGCATAACATTATATATGTCACTAACTAAACAACTGTATCTTTCTATATGAGCCAAAATCACATCATAACCATGATATCTAAGATTTTGAACGGCTCTTATTATATCTTCATAACAAACTCCCGGAGAAAACTCCGTCAAAACATAATTAGTATCATTAATTGTTCTTATTTTTTCTGGCGTATCCTCTAACACTCCCTGCATATAATAGAACTCTCCTCCGAGATAGATGTGCATCTTAGGGAACTTTCCCTTTAGATATTCTCTTATTTCTAAAAATTTTTTTCGTATAATTATGTCACTCACGTCATAAATAGGTACTTTAATATGTGGCGTGAAAACCATTCCCACAATTCCATTTTCATAAGCTACTTTAACCATTTTCTCTGTCATTTCTAGATTCTTAGAACCGTCATCTACGCCTGGCAACAGATGACAATGTATGTCAATGAATTCTTCTTTCATAACTGTGCCCCTCACTTATGAACATTAATGATTTCTAATTATTTTATCGGATATTTATACTTTTTAATTAATTTTTTATAAATTGATTTCCATGTCCATCGTCAACTAAGTATGCTTGAACTACATAACGTCTGTTAGGATCATTAATGCAGGTAGAAAATGTAAGAATTCTACTATTTTCATTTAAATTAGGTGCTGCTGAAGCATCAATATTTCCTACTTTTCCATCTTTACTTAATATTTCCTGGAGATAATTTACAAAAACTCCCTTATCTCTAAAATCTCCATATTTATCTAATATAAGTTCACTTGTAGTTGGATAAGCTGCAAAAATCTGGTAGGTCATTTTGTAATCTGGAGTATATAAATAGACTGTTTTATTTCCATCAAAAAATGCTCTGTCTTCAAATCTATGAAGTGTAGCAAACATAGATTTATTACGCATATTATGTCCGTAAAAAATAGTATTTGGATCTGAAAAATCTGGATTATTTCTTTTTTGAGTGTAAATACAACCTGGATAGCCACTTGATAAGTCTACATTGTGATCTAAATAAAAATCTTCTTCTTTGTCATCGTTACTTCTTAAAACTGGGTAATCAACATTTGTTCCTGGGATTTTAAGCCATGCATAAATATCTGGATTTTGCTGATGCAAGGCATTAAAATCAATTTCTGTTTGCTTTGGATATTCAACTTTTTTCTCTTCTGTTTGGGTTTCTGTTGTATATGCTACTTCTTTAATCTTTTTGGTTTTGTGATTTTGAATTCCAAGTTGATAATAGTATCTTCCTAGCAATATTAAACACACCAAAATTATGGCTACTAAAATTCCTTGTATCCATCTTCTTTTGTCTATACTTTTTACCTTTCCTTTTACATTTTCTTTAATCTTTTTAAAACTAAAATTTTCCTTCACCTTTTATTCCTCCCCGCTTATTCTGTTAAATACTTCGACTTTTCATTAATATATTTTACCACTTTTTAAAATATTCAAACATTGATTACGACAAGTTTTTCCTCGACTACACTTAGCTTAGAGACTAGAAGCATCTTGGGTTTTAGAAGCATATTGGGTTCTAAAAGTATATTGGGTTCTAGAAGTATATTGGTTTCTAAAAGCATATTGGTTTCTAAAAACATATGGGTTCAAATATACTAAAAAAGGGACCACCATAGCAGGTGGCCCCTCCAAAGGTTAATCCTTTAAGAGATGTAAAGAGAAGTTTGTATGTCCATTTTTGGACACTTATTGTGCCGCTGAATTTGTTGTTGGCGCTGCAGGATCTTCTGGCTCTGCAGGCTGTGGTTGTGGCTGTGGTTGCGGCTTAACCTCGCCTGAATTGTCTTGTGTTTTGTCTCCACCAGTTGGCTCTGTTGGGTGATTTGGCTTACTATCGCCATTACCCCTATTCGGATTTACTGGCTTATCGTTGTCATTGTTGTCTGGTACATCATGTATGCGATGTCTTGCCTTATTTTTATTGTTATCTGTACTGTCGTCATCGTTGTCTTGTTTTTCTGTCGTAATGTTGTACTTTTTAGGTGTATATGTATTCTTCTTTTCTGTAGTAGATTCTGTACTATATTTTGATTTTGTAACCTCATCCTCGGAAGTATCATATAAGTCTGTTATTTTCTTACCATCTTTTGTAAGAATTCCTGACTCTGCTCTTTCTGTAATCTTATCTTCTTTTTTGTCAATCTCATCTTGATCTAACTTCTTGTCATTTTCAATGTCTTCAATAAGATCTTTTGCATAGTCAATTGATTCTTCACTTGGAAGCATTACACATGCTCTACTACCTAAAGAATAACATACTTTACTAGCGTTGTAACCTGTTGTATGTGCTGAGATGATATCCCATTTTGGGTTGTCAGATAACTGCATCTTAACCATTTCAGAAATTACTGAATATGGTACATTCATCTCAAAACTGTCTTCTAAGCTGCTAAGTACTGAGTCATAGTGTGTCAACATATCTGATGACATACATTTGTCGAGTACAGCTCTGATAACTTTCATTTGGTCAATACCACGTTGTTCATCACCTCTTGGGAATGCATGTCTTTCTCTAGCAAATGCTAAAGCTCTTGCACCATCAAGGTGGTTTGTTCCTTTAACAAATTTGGAACCATCATAAGCTGTAAATTTATAATCAGACTCCACGGTAATTCCGCCTAATGAGTCAATTATCTGTCTAAATCCAGTAAAGTTAAGTCGGAAATAGTAATCAATCTTTGTACCATAGATATCTTCTAGAGTATCAATTGATTTGTCAATTCCATACAAACCTGCATGAGTTAACTTATCTCGTTTTCCTTTTGAAACTCCTGGAATCTTTACATAAAAATCACGAGGAGTAGAAAGTAACATGACCTGATGTGTCTTTACATTGACATAAGCTAAAATATTTACATCGCTTCGGCTTGTAACTGAAGGGCTACCTTCTGTATCGATACCACTAAGGTATACAACGAAGTGATCTTTAAGCTTACAACTTACTTTTCTCATATCCTGTGTCTTAATTTCATAAGTTGCAATCACTTTAAGTTCGTTATTGATATTTTCATAGCCAGGTGTATCTGTAAAAGCATCCATATAACCGGCTTTTAAAACAATAGCGTTAACATCGTGATTTCTTAATGCATCCATTGATGCTTGTACGTTGTCTTCTTTTGTTGTTTTAATTTTTTTATTAACATCTTTGTTAATCTTTTGAACTGTTTTTTTAGTAAACTGTTCATCTTGACTTGCTAAAACACCAAAGTTGTAATTTTTAGCATCTTTAATATTTTTAGCTGGATCATCTTTTAAAACGTATACATTAACTTTTGTAATGTTTCCATCTGTTGTAGCGATGTTTTCAACAGCCATTCTACCTCTAATAGCGTAGCCACAACAAATAATTAAAGCTACAGTTAATATAACTGATAGTGCTGCTCCCACGTAGAAGCCTTTTTTTTCTTTCATAAACTTCATAAGAGAAACCACTACAGCAAATAATGCTACTAATATTACAGCTGCTCCCACAACGTACTCAACAGGAACCATCTGTAAATACTCAATTACAGCAATTGTTGCAATCGACACAACTAATAAAATTGCTGCTAGAACCCTTCCAATAATTGTCCTCTTCTTTAAATTGACACTACTAATAGCGTCGTTCTCTAAATTTTCTGAAATATTGCTCAATTTTCTAATCCTCACAACTTTCCACTAATACTTTAGTTTCTTGTTTTAAAAATACATGTACAAATTGAAGTATAACCATTTTGTAATAAAAATTCAATATTTTTTTAAAATTTTAAACAAATCTTAACATTTTAGTCATTGAAAATCCTTTAGAAAAACTTATTACCTTTTGTAGCCTCACTTTACTTTGTAGCTTTACATTAATCATAAATCATTAATTGAATCCAGTAATTGGATCAATTAATCAAATCCATATTTTACTTATGTGGGAGTTTCTTGTATGGCAAATATTCTGGCACTTTAGAGAATACATATAACTTTTGCACATTCTAAAAATTGATTCCATGGAATAGCCCTCATCTTCTTTTATTATATGCAACATATATATGATGGCCTCTGAGTTACGAAACTCTTGCGGCAAAAAAGAAAGTTCTTTTTCATGTTCACTAATGATTCTTTCACTTTCTCTTTTTTCTAAATCAATAATCTCTTCATTTTTTCTGATTCTAGCCTTTTTCTCGTAAAAATCCAAGAAAAGATGCGCAATGATAGCAAGTGTAATAAGTGAAACAACTACTAAATATATGAGTGCTCCTAGTCTGCCAAAATAAAACAAACCAGTCCCAACAAGCACTACTAATGTATCAAAGAGAACCCCTTTTTTGATTTGGTTATCTATGGATTCTTCTATCTTTTGATTTTGTTGTTCTATTTCTATTTTTGCTATATCATGTTCTCCGGCCTTTTGACAAATGTCATAGGCTTTTGTTAACCTATTCAAAACAATGTTCATAAATTTACCACCTTATGTCTGGTTTTAGTTTAAATCTAGAGAACTAAATTTCTTAGTATAAACATAATCTACCCGCATAAAAAAACATTGCCAAAATGCGTAGGCAATGTAATGAACTGCAACTGGCTGTCTTTTATTAGATATAAGTGAATTAAAATTGCTTTGGCTAATTCATCATTCTCTTAATAAAGCTCTAAAATTTAGGCCCTATAGCTTTGCGTCACAAAGTTTCCTTTGTTTTGCCTTTATTATTGAATTTGTTTTCAAAATAATTATGCCAAAAAATCCTATAATCAAGGGCTCTTGGCTCTTTTTGATTATAGGATTTAATGTGTTCTTTGTCAATATAACTTTTATTAATTTTTTATTAATTGCATGTATTTTCTAGGAAGCAAATAAGGATTATACTCATTTTGCCTATTAAATTTTAAAATGTTTTACAATTCCATCTAACTCGTTAGCAATATGTTCTTGTTTACCAGACATTTCATTGACATCTACTACGCTGTCAGAAACTGTTTCCATTACATTCATAACATTTCCGCTTATATCAGCTGTCTCTTGAGCTGATTGCACGATGTTTTGAATTGCTTCGTTTACTTCTTGCATAATATCACTGATGTTAGATGCCATTTCTGATATCTTAGCTGAAGATGCTGCAATCTGTTGTGCATCGTCTCCATACTGTTCTGCAACGCCTACAAACTTATTGTAATCTGGTGTTACTGTATCTTGCACAAATTTTAACATATTTCCTGCATCTTCTGTTAAATTCTTGAAAGCATCCTGTACTTGTGTAATTGTACCTTGGATCTTTCCTACTGCGTCAGAAGTTTCGTTTGCTAAATTACCGATTTCTGCTGCAACTACTGCAAAGCCTTTACCTTGCTCACCTGCACGAGCAGCTTCAATTGAAGCATTTAAAGAAAGAAGGTTAATCTCCTCAGCTATAGAAGCAATTACATTTGCAAGCTCTCCAATGCTTTCAACAACCTTTGAATTTTCGATACTTGCATATAATTTTTTCTCAAAGTTAGTAGATAATTCAATGGCTGAATCGTAACTCTTTTGGCTAGTTTCTCCGATTTCTGCTGCACGCTGTTTGATTTCATTTGACATTGACATAGATGCATCAGTCTCTGTTGCTAAAATGTTAACAGAAGAACTTACTTCCTGAACATTTGCGTTAACTTCTTCTGTAGCTGAACTTGAAGTTAATGTAGCCTCATTGATTCTTCCCATGTACTCTCTAATTTCACCAAAATCACTTTCTAATTGGTCAGCTGCATTTTTTAAATTTTGGCTCGAATCGCTGATGTTATCAGCTCTCTTAGAAATATGGGTTACAATATCACGACTGTCTTTATACATGTCATTTAGGGCATTAGTAAGATTTCCGATTTCGTCCTGTCTAGTTGTTGTAAGTGGGTTAATTGTGTAATCACCTTTTGCGATTTCGTGTGCAAATGCACCAACTTTCTTGATTCCTTTTGAAATTGCATTAACTTGTAAAAGAACTACAATTACTGAAATTATAATAGCGATTACTGAAATCAATCCAGATATTCTAACAATATTTTGTCTTGTTGCATTTAAATCACTTACTTTTTCTCTTAAAATTAAATGCCATCCTGTTGCTTGGATAGTTTTATAATATACTTTATATTTAACACCATTTTCTTCATAGTATGATATACCTTTTTCTTGGGATAAAACTTCTTTGCCTAATTTTGCCATGGATTTGTTGCTTTCATCTTTGATGTTTTGCCCTTTTGTGATCTTTTCATCGTCAACTCCGCCGATATAATTACCTACACTATCAACTAAAACTGCTGTTCCTGAATTACCAATTTTTATATTTTTAACTATTTCTTTTATTGAAGAAATATCAATATCAACAGTTACGCAACCTACATATTTATCATCTTCTGTTTTTAGAGCTGTAACACAAGTAGTCATAATTGTTCCACTTGTTTCATCATAGTATGGATTAGTAACTATGACTTTAGATGGATCTGCTTTTGCCCTTGTGTAATATTCTTGCTCAAAATAATTATATTCTGCATTGCTATAGGCCATGGTAGTTTCCAATTTGCCATCTTTTTTTTGAACGTAAGGTCCAAAATATTCTTGATTTGCATCATATGCATATGGCTCAAACCATAAACCGCTACCACGTATTAAATCATTGGTATCAACCACATTTTCAAGATGTTGCTCTACATCTTTCCATGGTGATGTATTGTATACATAGCCTTCAACTAAACTTAATCCTGTACAAATAACAGTAGCCTTATCTATCTCAGTGTTTACATCTGCTTCTTTTGCTCGAAGAGATGCTTCCATTGTTTCATCTACTTCTTTGTCCAAGCTTGAAGACGCTAATCTAGTTGCTACAGCACTAATTGCCAATAGAGAAATAATAATGACCGGCAATATAGTAACCAGCATACGAACCCTGATTTTCTTGAATCTCATAAAACTATACCTCCTAGAAAATGTATTTTCATTATTTAGAATTTTAAACTCCACTCATTCCAAATTTAATATTTATCCTTACATTTTATCTCGGTATAATTTTTTTATAAGATAAGATTTACAATATAATGTTTATTAAGTTTTTATAATTTTTTGTAAGTTTTTATAAGTTATACAAGGGCTTTCTGGTGGCTAGGTTTGCTGATAGCTAGGCTTACTAGTAGCTAGGTTTGCTGGTGGGGAATACTAACGGCTGGTGAGATTGTCATATACTGCACCGTCCTCTGGTGTCAAAACATTGGTGTAGGCTCCGTCCGCCCCTAGGGCTCTGGCGTTTGTATATTTTTTGTAGGTGTCGATTGTGTGGTTATACAAAAGCTTCCCTGCAAAATGAAGCATGTTTATCTCTTTAAGCCCAAAACGTTTATCCTTATATTTCACCGTAATCACCTGAATGTTGTTGTGTTTTGCGGAAAAAATAATAATCTTTTTGGCGCTATCCTTAGTGGCATAAGTAGTGTAAATGATGCTTTTAAACTTGTACACAGACATAACCATGCTGTACATGTCCTCGTTGTAAATCTGTGGAATGATTCTGTCTAAAAGCTCAGGATCTCGCTTCATGGCCTCGTTGTAAAGCTCCTGGAACTGAATCTTTGCCTCATCCATAGTAAAATCTGTGGACTTGGTGTCGGTAATAAGGTACATGTCCTTATTAATAAGCATCTGGTCTAAAATGTCAGATAACATCATCGTAGTAAAAGTATGACCATAGTCTGGCTTACTTGTACCTCTAAAATTCTTCCATTCCGTCGTAGAAAAAGCTTGTCCATTTTTCATTCCAAACTTATCCCAGTCGTGAATCAGCGCCATTTGGTTGTCTGCAGTTGGATAAATATCAAATTCAAAAACACGATGTCCTAGGTTATAGTTTTGAACAAAAGCATCTCTAGAGTTAGTGTAACATGAAGTGACACTTTTCTCCCTTACAGCACCCCCTGCATGAGCTACAAGTGGATTATTTTTGTACCACTTGTCTAGCTTGCATTCCTTGTAGGTGATATTTCCATTTTTATAGGAAAAATCAAGAAAAAACGCCTTTTTAAGGGCCTTAGCATTTACATACTTAACTCCGTTTTTTTCTAGGAATTCCCCTGAAATATCGTATTTATATGAATTTTTTCTACATACTTTGTTATGGAAGTCCCAGAATACAGTAACATCTTGCCCATCTATTTTTCCGGTATATACTTCGTTTTTACGTTTTCTATACCCTAAAATATTCATAACGTCATCTATCTCAAAATATTTTTTATCTATTAAAACTTTTTCGCTCTTTAATTTCAATAATTTTTTAATTTTTCCATTTTCGTAGGATTTACCAATGGAAAAAGCGGCAAAAATAATTAGGGCTATACTTATAAGTATTCCTAATGTTAAAAATTTTATTTTATGTTTTTTAAAAAAAGGTTTTATATCTATTCTACTACTTAGTCTCATAAAAAATCTCCAATCACCTTCACAAGTATACCACATATTTTAAAAAAATCACTATAGCAAGTGCAATTATACTCTGCCATAGTGATTTTTTTGTGTTTTGATTAAAAATCTTTTAATTTGTCATCTATTTTTTTCTTCTAGCAAGGAAAAATCCTAAGCCACCTGCAACACATGCAGTTACAATAATTGAAACAATTAATGTAATAACACTAATCGGTGAACTATTGTCAGCCTTAACAATAGTTTTGTGACTATCGGCTTTTTTAGTTGCCTTATGATTTTTTGACTTTTTAGATTTAGAAGTTTTTGAATCTGAATCGCTGTTTGGAACTTCGTTCTCATCAATTACTTCTATATCCTGATTATCATCTGCTGTCTCTGAAACATCAGCATTTGCTGGATTGGCTGAATTAGCTCGGTTGTCCAAATTGCTATCCTGGCCACGTCCCTGATTGTTAGCTCCTGTAGCTTGACTTCCACCGTTTCTAGAAGTAGTAGTACCTGTGCCTTCTACAACTGTCACAATTTGATGAACAATTCTTTGTGCATGTTCACCAATGCTCTGCTGAGGCTGAGCTGGCTGTGTATTGTGATGTGCTGAGGAATTTCCCTTAGCTGGAGTGTTATCCTTGGCTGGAGTGTTGTCCTTGACTGGAGTGTTGTCCTTGGCTGGAGTGTTGTCCTTGGCTGGAGTGTTGTCCTTAGCTGGGGTGTTATCCTTGGCTGGGTCCACGCTTGGGGCTGGGTCTGGCTGTGGTGTTGGTACTGGCTGTGGTTCTTGACCGTCTTGTAAATAAAGAGTGCTAAGAACTGAGTTATAATCATAACCATTTAATACAGTAGCACCATTTATGGCATTAGCTTCTGCCTCCGTTAAGTAAGGGCGAGCTTGATCAACTACAAAACCAGGGCCATATGAACCGTACTCTGCGAATCTAGCTTTTGAAGCTAAGTTGCCACTCATGTCGCCATAAGTCTGACCTGGCTCTACGTCAATTGCGCGTCCAAGGTAACAGTTGATAAAGATTGTAGAATCATCTTGTCCCCATGGTCTTGCAAGTCTATATGCTCCGTCTTTTACACCATCTTCTGCAACAAATCGGCATTCGTTAAATACATAACCATAATCTGTGTATGCATATGTTCTACCTGCTATAAATACACCATCGCTTTTCTTTGGTGTGTATCTTGCAACAATGTCACAATCTTCAAAATATGATGTTCCTGCACCATAAACAAAATCTACATTACCTGTAATGTAGCATTTCTTGAAGTACTGACGTGTTTTTAGGTAGTTACCATTTGAATCCTTTTTCTTAGAATCTGTTAAAAGTGTATCCTGGTAACCTAATAATCTAATATTTACGCAAGATGTGTTGTCTGCAACGATACACATTGCATCTGCCTGCTGGTTGCTTTGGTTCTCATATGGGAATGAGTTCTCAATTGTAAGGTTCTCAGCTGTAAATCCGTTTGCATTAGAACCTACATAAACTGCGTTACGATCCCACATACTTGTAGCTGTTCCACCTGCAACTGCTGCACTATAAAAAATATGTGTTTTTTCGGCATCTTGACCTAATAAGCTTACATTAGGCTTTTCAATTTCAACTCTTTCGTTGTACTCACCATTCTTAATATAAATAACTAATTGTTTATCATTCTTTGCTGGAACGGCTTTAATAGCTGAATTAACTGTCTTAAAAGTTTTGTGACCGTCAACAACTTCGCCATCTTTTCCGTTGAATTTCTGATCTACAACGTAGTCATATTTTGGATTACTTACAAAGTTGAAAATCTTTCTAGTAGTTTTATTAGTTTTATCTGTAAATAAAATTTCAACGTCATTTCGCTGATATCTTAGGCTTGGTTCGAAACTAAATGTTTCATTTGCTTCAACTTCTTTTTTAGAAATCTTTTTGCCATTTACAACTAATTCTGCAGTACCTGCCTTGCTAGACTTAAGACTTAACTTTGCATCTTGGCCTTTTACAGTATCATTACTTTTTGAAACAACTGTAAGCTTAGCTGCTGCCTTTTCATATACGTATTTGCCTACGTGACCGTTTGATGTAAGGACTTGAACTTTTTCAGAAGGATTTGAAAGGTTCTGCTGGTTCTTGGCAACTACATAATATACGTAAGGCTGTTCTTCTTTTACAGTAGTATCTTCGTATGAATTTGTAGAAACTTCGGCACATTTTTCACAAGAACCGTTGCTTCCAATTCCACGATAAATTTCATAACTTGTAGCACCGTCTACCGCTGGCCAAGTAAGATTAACTTTTTTGGCATTAGCTGTAGCTTTTAAACTTGGTGTATCAAGTGGTTTCGAATAATCAACTGCAGTTTCAACTGGTGTACCTTCTGTACTTCCACCAAAAGGAATGATTTTAAATTTATAGTTTCCACTTTCTTGCATTCCTGTGTAGGCTACGGCGTTGCCTTTTACTGTTTTTGCTTTTACATAATCGCTTCCATTTTTTGAAACATAAACGTCATATTGCTGGATGCCTTGTCCCTTTTCTGTTACGTCCCAACTTACATTGATAGTCTGTCTATCAGCTGAAACTTCTGCTTTAGGGTTAGCAATAACTGGAGCTACGCCGGCAATATTAAACTCTTCATTAGAGCTATAGCATACATTTCCTGCTTCATCTGTAAATGTAATATTAGAAAGTGATGCATCAACTCCTGAAAAACCAAATCCGTATGAAACTGGTTTGCCTTGGCCTAACTCTGGAATAAGGTTAGAATATTTATCTGGTTTTTGATCAGATGACATAACCACCTTATGATTAGCATCGTAAACATTAAATGTAATTATATCGTTGCTTTTTTTATATACTAATGTATATGTCTTTCCTATTTCATATCCGCCTTTAGGTTCTCCGGATTTGGTAATATAGCCATTATTATCTGTGGTATAAACGTGATTAATGCCTGGGTTTCCTTTTGATGTAGCTGAAGGTTCTGAGATTTTACAGAAGTGAATTCCATCAAAATACATAGCTTTTTTGCTTTGTGGAACAAATTGTCCCATTAAAAGACCTTGCTTGTCTGAACCTGTATCCATATCGTTAATAACTATATCTGCTCTAAATGTTCCATTTTTTGACATTGTTGGAAGAAGCCAATAATTATAATTAGATCCATCAACGAAATCACCTTTTTCTTTTCCGTTTCTCTCACTTTTTGCAATGATTTGTCTTCCTGTAGTGTCTAATGAAAAACTAAAGCCTGAATCATATGAAGCGCCGTAATCTCTACTACTAGACTGCTCTAATGACATTTTCTCTGGTGTTTCAATATTAGTTGTAAAAATCTGATTCTTATTTTCATCATAAACATTGACATCTGTGGCTTTAAGTACATTACCTGATGTAGCAAAGACACCAATTGATGTAGCATTAAATGGAGTACTTGGGCCTGTACCATTTCTACTTACAATATATTCTTTAAAATCAGCATCCTTGGCGACTTCATAGTAAACGGCGTTAGGCTGAACTTCCATCTTTATATAAATGGAATCTGGTAAATCTGATATATTAGCAAGTTTGCCTGCTCCACCATGAGTACCTACTCTAAGTTCACCTTTACTATAATCAAAATAAACGGCGCCTGTCTGTGATGTTGGATCGCTAATATCATTTCTAGCCATAACTCCCATCATTCCTGATTTTGCATTTGTCTTAAAATCAGAAACCTTCATAATAATAGTAGCTTTATCTTTGCAATCTACGAATGCATATGATAAATCGTCTTGTCCGTGATCTTTGTCAAATGTGTTGCCTGCTCCAACTAATGTTAGTTGTTTTTTAGAGACTTTACAAGAACCGCGTCCTTGATGTTCTCCGATTTCAGTAAATAATAGTTGAGCGTTTTGTTGTGCTATTGCACTTTCGCTTGCTTTCACTGATTGTGCAGCAAAAATGTTATAATACCCCGTTGTAACATTTGCACTGTTAATAATAGTAGTAGCTGTAAGAACTCCTACCACCAGCGAAAGACCTTTGTTTTTTCGCATAATATCTAAGTCCTCCTTGAAATAACAATACTGAACTATTTTAGCATGGTAGGACTATTTTAGCCACAAATTTTTCATATTTTATTGCCATTTTAGTCACTTTATTTGCTCCCCCTAGGAAACTAAAAAAAGATGACCTCCACTTAAAAGTAGAGATCATCCTTCTATTTAATTACCAAGTTGTTGGTTAGCTTGAATTTGGTATCATTTATTATTTTTTATAATTTTTTTATTTATACTTATTACTTTTTTAATTTTTTGAATTTTGGGGCGCTATTTAAGCTTGGGCACTCGTTATTAAAGCTTGGGCGCTATTTAAGCTTGGGCACTCGTTATTAAAGCTTGGGCGCTATTTAAGCTTGGGCACTCGTTATTAAAGCTTGGGCACTATTTAATCTTGCGCTTTTAAATCTGGCGCTATTTCTTAAGAACTTTTTGGATTTTTTCTTCGTATTCTGCTTTTGTAATAATTCCTAAAGTTCTTTGCATTTTTATTTTTCTAATTTCATCAAAATAATCTACTTTTTTCTTAGCACTTTCTAATTTTTCATCGTACTCTTCCTGTGTAATGATTCCATTATCTAAAGCACTCTTTAAGTGAACTTTGGCCTTATCATATTCGTGTTTGGCTTTTTTTCTATCTTTTTCATTATACTCTTCGCGTACGTATGCTTTTTTCTCTTCCATCAAACTTTTTAGTCTGTCATAACGATCTGCGATAGGGTCAACCTTTTCCATTAACAACTCTGCATCGAAGGTCTCCTCAAGTTCACTATTTCTAACATATTCAACATATCTTTTGCCTATTTTTCTATAGTAATCGTCTAACTCTTTCTCTAAACTTATCATTTTAAGTTTGATGCTGGCAAACTCTGATTGCTCTTTGGTTGTATTGTACACCGTTGCTGTTACATCACGGGCAGCTCTTGCGACTTTCTCTATTAAATCCACTTGGCATGACCTCCTATTAAAATTGTCTAATTTCTAATCTATACTTTGTTATTTGTTTGCATTGATATTATTTCTTCATGTCTTATTTATCGACTTCGAGAAGAGTTTTGTTTACTGTGTATTCAAAAAATGTTTGGGCGCGGGGATGACTGGCGGCGCGGCGGAAAATGGCAGTGCGGGGGCATGGCGACGCGGAGGGAAATGGCGGTGCGGGGGAGTTTTTGGCCCTCGAAACGTTTTGCCCCTTCTGCAACCACCTTTTTTATACCGGGACCTGGATTTTTACGTGGAAAATTTCATTTTTGGAAATTTTCCACGTAACGTTTTGATGTGTAAAGGCTTTTCGGGAACTAAATGACTGTCAAATCATTATATTTAGCCACTTTCCTGCTGCAATAATCAATTTAAAACATGATAATCACGGTATTCTTAACACTTTTTCAATTTTTAGTTTCCAAAA
>FOPE01000003.1 GCA_900113385.1 Lachnospiraceae bacterium C7 | reverse complement strand
GTTTTAGAACCACAGGGTGCTCTTTGCGATTGTAACCTCGTTCTAAATAAACCGTCATGCGGTATCTAACTGATTAACAAATGAACAAAGAGACTGTGGTTGGAGCCTTTCTTAAACCATCAAGTGGTAGGAAATAATAACCGATCCACAGCATCCTAAATATCATAGTCGAACCTATAGAAAAGGTAAAGAAAAGACTATGACTTAATAGTTATAAAGACCTTGGAGAGGGTCTCTAAAAACTACTACTATATAATACGAGGATAAATATGAAAAAAGACGAAAAGAACTCCTTATGTGAAGATATTGCTGGAAATGGTTGTGGCTTGAAAAAAGTTCTAAATATTATTGGTGGTAAATGGAAAATCATGATTCTTTGTGTTATAGACAATAATGAAGTTGTACGATACGGTACTTTAAAACGATCCGTTTATAAAATAACTAACACTATGCTTTCTCAATCTCTAAAAGAACTTGAACAAGATGGTCTTGTTAAGAGAACTCAATATGACGAAATGCCCGTTCGTGTTGAATATTCCTTAACACCTAAAGCTAAAACTATGATTCCAATTCTTCTTGAACTAAAAAAATGGGGTGAAGAAAATCTTTAATTAGATTCTCTTCACCCTTTTCTTTAAATTTATTTTTTAACTGATTAGCTTTATACTAAACTATTTGTTTTGATACAATTAATTTTTTCCATATAATTCTTTGTAAAATCTTAATCCTGCTGGATAAATTTTTACATTTTTAAATCCTTTTTGCTGTAGAATTCTAGAGGCATTATAAGCACGCACTCCAATTCCACAAAAAACTACATAGTTTTTTTCTTTATCTAATTTTTTATAATCTTCTCGTAATTTACTTAATGGAATATTAATTCCTTCTTCAAATCTAAAGCCTTTTTCTAATTCCTTTTTTTCTCTTATATCTAGGATTACAGCCTCTGGATTTTTTTCTAATTCATCCCATTCGCATATATCTTCATAACCATTTATTACATTTTCTGCAACATAACCTGCCATATTTACAGGATCTTTTGCTGAAGAAAACGGTGGTGCATAAGATAATTCTAGTTCTGTTAAATCAAATACTGATGCATTAAATCTTATTGCAGTCGCTATTGTATCAATTCTTTTATCTACCATTTCATTTCCTATGATTTGTGCTCCAAAAATTTTGTTACCGTCCATTGAAAAGATCAATTTTAAAAATAATGGTTTTGCCCCTGGATAATATGCAGCATGGGAATTTTGTGTAATGATAATGGACTTATAATCTTTATCTCTTACTAATCCACGCTTTTGCAATGTCTTCTCATTTGCTCCAGTTGATGCTGCGGCATAATCAAATACTTTTGCAATTGATGAACCTTGAGTTCCTTTATAAGTAGATTTAATGCCCGCAATATTATCTGCAACTATTCTTGCTTGCTTATTAGCTGGACCTGCTAAAGGAACCATTGTTTTATCTTTAAAAATAAAATCTGTTACTTCTATAACATCTCCTGCTGCATAAATATTTTTGTCAGAAGTTCTTAAATTATTATCAACTTTGATTCCTCCTCTTTCATTTATTTCAAGTCCTGCTTCCTTTGCTAATTGACTATTTGGTCTAACCCCGATAGATAACACTACGAAATCTACTGTGATTTTTTTTCCGCTTGATAATTCTACTGTAATATTATTTTCGTTTTCCACAAATTTACTTACACCATCTCCTAAATGTAAATCAATTTGATTTTTTCTAATATTCTTGTGTAATAATTGGGCCATTTCAATATCCATTGGTGCCATTACTTGATCTGCTGCTTCTATTAAAGATACCTCTAATCCTACATTCTTGAGATTTTCTGTCATTTCAATCCCTATAAATCCGCCACCTACTACCGCAACTTTCTTAGCTTTTTTCATTTTTAAAATATTTACTATTTTATCTGTATCAGGCACTGTCCAAAGCGTCATTATTTTTTCTGAATCAATCCCCTCTATTCTAGGACGGATTGGTGAAGATCCTGTTGCAATAACAAGGTTATCATAAGATTCTTCATATTCTTTTTTTTCTATACCTTTTGTTCGTACAGTTACTTTTTTATTTTCTCTATCTATTTTTACAACTTCACTATTATTTCTAACATCTATTCCATATCTAGATTTCATTACCTGCAACTTAGTTACTAAAAGCATTTCTCTATCATCTATTACGTCACCTACATGATATGGAAGGCCACAGTTTGCATAAGATATATACTCTCCTCTTTCAAAAAGAATAATGTCTTCTTCCTCTTTTAGTCTTCTTAATCTTGTCGCTGTTCCGGCTCCGGCTGCCACTCCTCCAATAATAATTGTCTTACTCATGTTTTTTCCTTCTTTCTTATGTATATTCTTCTATATCTACTGGTATCTTTTCTTACATTTTCTTGTATTTACTCTTATACCTATTTTTACCTGTATTTATTCCTTGTTTTTTAATTTACAAATTCCTTGAGTCATTGTTCCCATTGGGCAAAATGTGCACCATGTTCTTTCTTTATACAAGGCCATTACTATGAGTCCTATTAAAGTTGATGTAAGCATAAGACTATAAAAACCAAATCCAAATTGTGCTACCCAATCAGGAAAAACACTATTTGTATACGCCCATTTCCATGGAACTTTAAATGTCCAAAATAGTTTTATAGCTTTTCCTAAGCTTCCAGCTCCTGCAAAAACTTGATAGGTTTGAAAAACCATGCTTCCAAACATCGTCATAAAAAAAGCTAAGAAACCATATCTAAACCATTTAGATGCCATCCATTTTGGAGCACTTTTTCCTCTAGAACACTTTAGATTTCTTCCTAATACCCAAAATAACTGTCCACGTCCGCACATATGATTACAAAACCACTTATTGCCTCCAGCCACTGCAAATATCAAAGGCAAAATAAAATCAATCATTCCCAGCCATGCAAATAAAATATTAAAAAAACCTAAGGCAAAATATACAATGGACCAAATCCAAAGATATTCATACCACGGCCTCTTACGTTTTAAAATTTTTCTTTTAGTTTCTTTTTGCTTTATGTTTTTATTTGTCATTTTTTACCTCTCTAACTTTCTATCACAATTGCATCTGCTGGACATGCTTTTTTACACAATCCACATCCTACACACTTTTCATTATCCACAACAGCAAAACAACCTTTGTGGATAGATATGGCTTTTCTTGGGCACTGTAGTGCACAAACTCCACAAGCAACACAAATACTTTTATCAGGAACTGCTTTTCTCTTATTCATTCTTTTACCTCTTTTTATTGCTCAACTTTGATACTAACTTAATTATATCTGGTACGGAAAATATATCAAGTACGCAAAAATTCTTTACCTAGTAAGAAAAAACTGAGTGTGATTGACATTTTAGACATTTTTTTGACAAAATTTTTTTAAATTGTTTGATTATTAACGGTTTCCATTGTATACTATCCTTATTGATAGGAGGTGCATGTATGGCTAAAGGAAGATTTACTCCTGAAGAAATGGAAATTTTGAGACAAAACGAAAATGTTATTGATGTAACAGAAACTCGCATAACTTATTCAAATTCTTTTAAAGAACACTTTATGATTGAGTATTTATTAGGAAAAGGACCTACAACAATTTTTAGAGAGTCAGGATTTGATTCTAAAATTGTTGGCGAAAAACGAATCGAAAGATCCGGGGCTAGATGGAGAGACTTATATGGAGTCAGTCTGCAAGATAGATGTAACACTCGTTCAGAGGCTAAAAGATTTTTAAAAAAAGCTAAAAAATCCCATGACAAAATTAAAGCAGAACGTTTAAAACAAGCCAAAATTGACCGCATCAAAAAAGCAAATGAAGAAATTAAAGAACAGCGTCGTTTAAAACGAAGACGTATCGTAAAACATGTCGCTGTGTAATTTAAATTTCTGTAAAATAAAATCATCTGTTTATTATATTTAAAACTAAAAAGCCCTTTTAAAGACACTAAATATTGTCTTATATTTTTAAAAGACAATTCCCTATTTAGTGTCTTTTTGTTTTTTTAATAATTTTATTTTTTATTAATATTCACATTTATCAGCTTTTGTCATCATTTCTATTATAGTTCTATCTGTTTCTTGCATACCTGTACTTGCAAGAATTCCTATATTTCTAATTGTTTTTTCCACACCTTTTTCAACTATACCATCACCACCATAAAATTCACTATCATGCATTCCCATTTGCATTCCTAATAAACCTGCTTCTACTGATGATGCAATTTTTGCCGCGCAACTTGCTTTTGCTCCGTCGCAAATCATTCCCGAATCAATAGCTATAGCGTTTACTATTGTGTGAGAGATCTCATTTTTACGACCTCCATATAGATATGTAATTCCTGCCGCTGCTCCACAGCCTGCGCTTGTTGCTCCACAGTATGCAGATAATGAACCAATACCTGTTTTTAAATGAATACTTGTCAAGTTAGCTACTACAAGAGCTCTATACATTGTATCTTCCGACACATCTAACTCTTTGGCATAAATATATACTGGAACAGATGTAGTTATTCCTTGATTGCCACTTCCTGAATTAATTATAACTGGAAGTTCACAGCCATTCATTCTTGCATCACTTCCTGCTGCTGCATAGGCTTTTGCCCTATTATGAACACTATCACCATAAGATAACATAAGAATTTTTCCTATATTTGCGCCATATTTTCCAGTTAATCCTTCTTTTGCTATAGCCATATTATAATCAATTTGTCTCTTCAAAATTTCTTTAACATCTTTCAAATCAACTTCTTCTGCATATTCAACTATTCTTTCAACTGACAACATAGTTCTATCTGTTTTGTGTTGCTTTTCTTTGGTTGTCGAACCATTACATGGACATTTTTTATTGTCTTTTTCTATTCTAACCACATTTGTATGATGTCCTACTATTTCTACCAATGCACTATGTTCTTGTGCTTTTACTTCAATTATTATATGAAAAATATGTTTAGATTCGATTCTTTCTAATTTAATGTCTGTCTTTTTTAAAAATGGCTCTATTTTATCTATTCCTGCCTGCGTAATATTTGCTAAAACTTGAAGCTTTGCGTCTGCATCTCCTGCTACAATTCCTGCTGCAACTGCTGTTTCTATTCCTTTCATTCCCTTAGTATTTGGAACAATTACACTTCTAACATTTTTAATTATATTTGGACTTACATAAATGTTTACCTTTTCTGGCATAGTTCCCAAAGTTTTTCTTGCTAATGCTGCGCAATATGCCAATGCAACTGGTTCTGTACATCCCATTGCCGGCACTAATTCCTCTTTCAAAATTTCTGTAAATTCCTTATATACTCTCTTATCCATATTTTCTTTATTCGGCCTTTCTTAAATATTTTTATTATATAATCTTTTGAATATTATACATAAAACTCTAGCCATTTACTAGAAAAACTGACTAGGTTTTGTCATTTTTCCAGTTGCGATAAGAACTATTTTTTCCATAATTTGATGTGCAAGTCTAGCATCTTCCACTGCTCTGTGAGTTTCTCTTTGTTCTATTCCAAAATACGCAGCTAAAGTATCTAATTTTACATCTTGTAATGTTAAATATTGTCTTGCTAAGTCAATTATGTCTATACTACGGAAAGAAGCGCCAAGGCCAGCTTTTTTTAATTCTCTACATATAAACTTTAAATCATTAGAAATATCATGTCCTACTACTATAGCATTACCTGTGGCTACATCACCTAAATATGTTATAAATGCTCTATATGCGTCTACTGGTCTCAAACCTTGTGTATGTATTATTTCATCTGTTATGTTATTTACCATTGTTGCTTCCTGAGGAATATGTTCTACACTTTCTATAAAACATGAAAATGAACTTCTTTCTATTCCATTTTCTACAACAACTGCTGATAATTCTATAACTTTATCTTTACTAGTTTTTCCTGTTGTCTCTGCATTAATAATCACATATTTTCCACCAAATACTTTATATAGTTCATATAAATTTGATACTTGAATTTTAGTTTGCCTTGATTTAATTATTGATATTTGATATGGCTGAAGTATTTTGTAATCTACATGGCCTGTATATTTAGGATGTCTAATTTGTAAATTATTGTTTATTCTTAAGTTCGAATATTTATTGATTCCACAAATGCTTTTTATTTTTTCTATAACTTCTGTAACATTTTTAATAATATTATCTAACCACTTTATGTTAGTTCTAAATTCTTCATTAGAGCCCTGTGTATAATTATTATAACTACTATGACCTTCGTTTTCTAAATCTCTACCATGTTGCCATGTAGATTCATTTGAGTTGTTTTTAAAGCCTAATTTACTGTCTATTTTATCAACAAATTTTTCAATGTCTTTTTCAAATTTATTCATAGTACCACCCCATTTTTTTATTCTATATAAAAATCATATCACATTCTATGTTTCAAAAAAAGGGCATATACCCTATGCCCTTTAAATTTTTATTTTATTTTGTTTAATTTTTTTCCATTTCTAATTGATAATAATGCTCTTATATTAAGCCTAAATATTCAAAAGCTTTATATAATCCATTTTCTTTTACATCGTCTGTTATAGCTTCTCTTACTTTACTTAGAATCTTTCCTTCATAATCAACTAAAGTTCCATCTACATCAATTAAAAGTACCTTTATTTTTTCCATAATATCCCCCTTCTTTTTAAGTAAAATAAAAATCCAAAGCACAATATAATCTGTACTACTGTTGAACAAGGTATTGCTAATCCAATTTTAAATAACGATACTGGTTGCACTTTGCTCATCAAATATGATACTGGAACCCTTACCAGTAAAGCTCCTATTGAACCTTCTAACATTACAAATAAAGTATATTCCATTCCATTGTAAAATCCAACAAAGCAAAACAAAAAACATGTTAGTAAACAGTCTATGGCATATGCTTTTAAATAGTCTGCTGCTGCAAAAATAACTTCTTTATCGCTTGAAAACAGACCTGCAAGAATATCACCTTTAAAAAATGAAATTAAAAACATAGTTAGACCAAATAGGGATGAAATTCCTACTGCAACCTTAAATCCTTTCATAGCTCTTGATATTTTTCCTGCACCTCTATTTTGAGCTACAAACGCTGACATAGATTGCATAAATGAGGAAGGAACAAGCATTATAAAAATACATACTTTTTCCGCCACACCTACTCCGGCAGATTCATTAAGTCCTATAGAATTTACTATCGCCAAGATTACTAAAAATGATGCACCTACCAATAATTCTTGTAATGCAATTGGTGTTCCTAGTGCAAATATTTTTTTAGTTATATTTTTATTCCATTTAATCATATTCTTACTAATTGTAAATGGTAGTTCTTTTCTTTTTATCATTATAATTGACATTATTACGCTAATAAACTGGGCTAAAACCGTTGCAATTGCAGCACCTTTTGCCCCTAATCTAAATACTAAAACAAATAGTAAATCCCCCAAAATATTAAACACACATGCTATCAAAACTGTAATTAATGGAGTATTAGAATCACCTAAGCCTCTAAAAATGCCTCCGATTAAATTGTATGCCACTATTACTATCATACCGGCTCCACAAATCTTAATATAATCTGCAGTCAAATTAAAAGCCTCTGCTGGTGCATGCATTACTGTTGCCAATTTTTTTGAAAATATTGGAAGAAATATTGTTAAAATTAGCCCCATTAGTACAAAAATAAATATTCCGCTTCCAATAATTTTTCCACTTTCATCAGCTTTTTTTTCACCGATTTTTTGTCCAATAAAAATTGTCATTCCCATGCACAAGCTACTAAATATATTAGTAAGGGTTGTCATTAACTGAGAACCTGTTGATACCGCTGATACATCTGCTGGCATAGCAAATTGTCCTACAATCAATAAATCTACTGCGCCATACATTGCTTGCAAAAACAGTGCAAATAAAACCGGTAACGCAAATCTAAGCAACGGACCAACTATTTTTCCTGTTGTAAAATCAATTCTTTTTTCCATTTTTCTTACCTCACATTCTTGAACACATTTTAATTAATTCAGAGGATTTACACTTCTTTGCAAAAAAAAAGAGCCAGATAAGCATTTGGCGTCTCAGCCAAACATCTTATCCAGCTCGTTATTTCAACTTGAATAACTCACCCTCCGATGAATATCATTATATTAACATCACAAATATTTAATGTCAAGAAATTTCAAAAAGAGATTTTATTAAGTCTTGATATATGTTTTCAGATGCTAAATTTCCCAGTTTTCCTTTATAATCCAACACATTTTTGAATATCTGATCTCGTTTTTCTTTCTTAGTATCTTTTTCACCTAGTATAACCCCTGTAATAAATTTTTCTATTCCAAAATAGTCTTCTCCTAATGCAGTATAATTCTCTTTTAAGATTTCTTTCCCCACGTCAGTGAAGTATTGAGTATCTCTCCTTAAAAATAGTAATGGTTTTTTTGTATACATATACTCTACTAAAAATGAACACGAATCTAATATCATACCATCTGATGTTGCAAAATACTCTAAATAGCTAGACTCTGTTACCACTTTTGCATTAGGCAAGTCATCGATTTGCTTAAGGTAATTATCATAATCTTCATAAGTCTTAAATACCCCTGCTTCTACACTCATTGCCCTCAAATTTGGATGTGGCTTAAATACAAAACTAATATTTCTATATTTTTTCATTAAATAAATCCAAAACCACTTATTATTTTTAAAAGTTGCAAATTTTAAAATAGCGTTGTCATGTACACTAAAATGTGGTGCAATAATAATCTTCTTAATTGACTTATCTGACATGTCAGCTGGAATCTTCCACAATTTTTCTATTTCATCTTTTTTCCATATTCTGTCCTGATAAAAATAATCCATTTTTGAGTACCCTGTATATAATGCATTTTTTCCGTGTAAAATGTTATATTTCTTATATTTTTCATAAGTTTTCTCCAGGTCACAATATATTTTCCACATAAGTCCCGCTGAATTTTTATTATATATATATTCTTTCTCATAACTTCCATCTTTATTTTCAACTGCGTTCATTCCATAATCTATAAATCCAATCAAAGTATTCAATGGCATCTCTAAATAGTTTTGATTTTCACTTAATATATCATTCCATGAGGAAACTACATAAAGCACATCTGGGTAACCTCCTGCTTCATCCCATGATTTTGTTCTATCATTTTCTATATCTAAACCACCAAAGACTTTATATCCATTTGTTTTAAACCAATTATACGTTTGTGTATAAGAATCTATTCGACTATCTCTATCTCTATCTACTAAGGGTGCTGCAAAAACTTTTACATCAAATCTATCATCTTTCGCTATTCTCTCGTAAACTCCTCCTGCTGGCCACTGTGCTGCCGAATAACTTTGAAAAGCTACATTTACTTTTTCTCCTCGTTTAATTTTCTCCTTAACTGTATATATTCCAAACTTTATTGCAATATTATAAATTTTTCTATAAAATTCATCTCCCCCTTCAATCGATGGGCTTAAATATTCTAAAGCACTTAAATGTTTCCACTTGTATTTTAAAGGAATATTTTTATAATCTTCAAAATCTCCATTATCAAATCCATCCATTAATTCATTTACCAACTCAACCACTTTATTTTCAAATGTTTGTCTATCCAAATTATCTCCTCTTTCTTTAAATTTTAAATTTAAATCCTCATAATATATTTCGTTTTATTTTCTGTTATAATTAATAAACATTTTAATTATGTCTTTTCCATTTTATTCGAGTAATATTTAATACAAATTGCAAAAAATCCACATTACCAAACTATTTTTCAGTAATGTGGATTTAATCTTATTTTATGGATTTAATTTTATGTATTTATCTTTAAATTATAAATTTCTCCTATGTCTTTTGCGTAAACCGTGCCAATTTTTCCTATTATCGTCAATTTGTAAGGGTTCTAAGCATGATTTTTTACTATATCCGCAATTATATCTGCACATCTCTCTGGACCAATTTCACCAGTATCTAGACAAATATCATAATTATGATAATCTCCCAATTCTTGATGTGTGTACTGTTTATAATAAGTTTCTCTAAGAATATCGTGTCTTTCCCTAGCTTTTTTAGGATCTAATCCTTTATTTTCCTCTAATTCTGATGCACGTTTATTTCTTACTTCCTTGTCTGCATATAAAAACACGTTAAAACTTGGTATGCCAGCTTCTTTCAACACATATCCTGCACAACGTCCTACTATTATGCATGGCTCTTTTGACAAATTAAGAATAACCTCTTTTTGTGCATGAAAAATTCCATCATATGAACTACTATACACCATAGCATTATTCATTAAACTATTCATAAAACGAGTAACTCTACTCATAGCTTCTCCCTCTCTTTTTATGTCATCTTCTGAATAACCACTTCTTCTAGCTGTTTCTTTGACAAAATCTTTGTCATAAAATGGAATACCTAATTCATCTGAAAGACGTCTTGCAACAGTTCTTCCATATGCTGCATATTCTCTACTAATTGCAATTATTGGATACTTTAAATTCTCCATGAGTTCACATTCCTCCTACTCCCTATATGACTTTTATTTATACTTTTTCACGTACATTTTTTTTACTATTAATATAAAGGAATACAAGTCCTCCAACTAATAAACAAAATCCTATTAAATCAGTTTGTGTTGCTGGATGAATTAACATTAATCCACCTAAAGCTATTACTAATCTTACCACAAGATTCATATCTGTGAAACAATATCCTTCTAATGCTGCTGCTAATCCAAATACTCCAAGAACAGATGTAATACAAATAAATATTACTGAAACGACATTTGTATCTATAAGCAACATTGCTGGATTATAACAGAACATATAAGGTACAATAAACGCTGCTATTGCAAGCTTTGACGCTTGGAATGCTGTTCTCATAGGATTACTCTTTGCTATAGCTGAACCAGCATAAGCTGCAAGTGCAACTGGTGGTGTAATATCTGCTACAATACCAAAATAAAATACAAAGAAATGAGCTGCCATTGTTGGAACTCCCATTCTTACAAGTATAGGCGCTGTTGTAGCTGCCATTATACAATAATTTGCTGTTGTTGGGACTCCCATTCCAAGTATAATACAACAAATCATAGTAAGCACAAGAGCAATTATTAAGTGGCTTCCTGCAATTCCTACAATTGCATTAATCATATCATTTGCAAGTCCTGTCATTGTAATTGCACCTGAAATAATTCCTGCAACTCCACATGCTGCACCTACTGTAATTGCGCTTTTTCCGCCTTGTTCTAAAGCCTGTATAATTTTTTTAGGATTAATTCTATTTTCCTTATCAAATAAACTTACCACAATGGATAAAATAATTGCATAAGCTGCAGCTTTTTGCATTGTCATATAGTTACCTGATACCCATACTACGAGCATTATAAGTGGTAGTAATAAATATATTTTTTTAATAAGCTTGCTTGCTTTTGGTAACTCTTCTTTTGGTATACCATGTAGTCTAAGTTTTTTAGCTTCTAGATGTACTGAAATAAAAATACCTAAAAAGTATAAAACTGCTGGAAGTATCGCTCTACCAATAATATTTGAATATGGTACTCCTACGAAATCTGCCATAAGGAATGCCGCTGCTCCCATAATAGGTGGCATAATCTGTCCACCTGTTGATGATGCAGCTTCTACAGCTCCTGCAAACTCTGGTTTATAACCTGTATCCTTCATCATAGGAATAGTTACAGATCCAGTTGTAACTGTATTTCCTACTGACGATCCAGATACCATACCACAAAGTGCTGATGAAATAACAGCAACTTTTGCTGGTCCACCTGCAAATCTACCTGCAACACAGTTAGCAAGCTTAATAAAGAATTCAGAAATTCCTGTTTTTTCTAGGAATGCACCAAAAATAATAAATACTACGATAAATTTTGAGCATACATTAACTGGTGTAGAAAAAATACCTTCTTTTGTATAAAAAAGATTTCTTACTAAATATTTTAATCTTCCAAAAAAGTTTGGATTTGTAAGTCCATATGCCAATGCATAAATAACAAAAAATGATGCGACAACTAAAATTGGGATACCTACACATCTTCGTGTCACCTCAATTAATGCAGCTATTGCAATTATTCCAATAATAATTTGATACCATTCAAAACGTGTTCCTTGGTTAATAATTGTATTTGCATTAAATGTAAAATACATATACGAACCTGTTCCCAAAATTGTAAAAATCACATCATACCATGGTATATTATTTGGCTTTTGTTCACCTTTTTTTGCTGGATAAATAAGAAATCCCATCAAAACAATAAGTCCCATAAAGGATGTTAGTCGAATTTCTTCTAAAAATGTTGCAAACAATGTTATATATATGCACCATAGAGAAAATGCCACTAATATTAGTGTTATTGCCATTTTAGGCTTTCCTTCCCAAATACGAGTATTACTTTCTCTATCATACTTTTTCATAACTGCATCTATAGTTTCTGTTGAAACCTCCGGAGCGGAGGCATTTTTATTTAAATTTTCCTTCAATCTACTGTCCTCCCTCTTTATTTATTACTGATTTTTGTATTTACCTTGTAACCTTTTTCTGCGTAATATTTTGCTGCTCCCTTATGATAAGGAACTGTTGTAATATCAGTGGCTGTCTCAAGGGATAACTCTTTACCTTTTGCATTTTCTTTTGTTATATCTTTTGTGTGATCAAAAATGGCCTTTGTTAATTCATAAACTGTTTCATCATCAGCCTTCGCAGATACTATTAAAGTTGCCTCTACTGTTACCGTCTCAATATCACTATTTTGTCCTGGGTATGTTTTTGCAGGTATTTTATAAGACTTGTAGTATGGACATTTTTTTATAATTTTTTTCTGCAATGCTTTATCTATTGAAATTAATTTAACACCATTTGTAGTTGCAAGTTCTGTAATCGCTGTTGTAGGTGGTCCTGCTACAATAAATGCTGCATCAATTCTACCATCTTTTAAAGCTTCCTTGGAATCCTCGAATGACTGATATTGTGGTTTAATATCCTTAATACTAATATCTGCTGCTCCTAAAACATCAAGAGCATTAAAATATACACCTGAACCGGCTTGACCTATTGATATTCTCTTCCCTTTTAAATCAGCTACAGTTTTAATAGATTTATCCATTGTAATAATCTGCACTGTTTCTGCATAAAGTGAACCTAAAACTCTAAAATCATGCGTTCCTCCATCTTTCTCAAAAGCTCTTGTCCCTTCCCATCCATAAGTCATTACATCTGATTGTGTAAAGCCAAGTTGAAAATCTCCATCTTGAATACTTTGGATATTAACTTTTGAACCTCCTGTTGAAACTGCTACCGCTTTTACATCTGCGTAAGTCTTCATGTACTGCGCAATTACTCCACCATAAGAATAATATGTTCCAGCTGTTCCTCCTGTTCCAAACATCATACGAGATGATGACTGCGAGCATCCTGTTAGCATACTTACACATAAGCACATGCAAACAAGGCTAGCACATAACTTTCTAATACTTTTCATATCTTTCTCCATTTCTATAATCTACATACTGTTATACGTGTATCCAATATATTTATATCATAAAATTTCAATTAAATAAAGCATTCTTTACTTTTTCTTACTGTTTTAATTTCAAAAATAACCAGCCCCCTTACACCATTTTGTTTTGTATAAAAAGACTGGTTCTTATTGTGATTTTTTCTATTATTTTCTCAGATTTATCAAAGCATATAAGTACAACTGAGATTAACGCTTTCTTAAGACAAGTTTCTTGCACACCAAAGTTTTATTTAGACGGAAGGAGTCATATTTTCTGAGATATAAGGTATTAAAAAAATTGAAACTCCTGTTGCAAATGCAAGTATTAGGCTTACCATCCTTAAAATTTTATATGTGTATTTTGTTTCTTCCATGTGTACATAAAAATCCATTGGATCATATGGATTATAAAACACTTTAACTGGGACATTAATGTCTCCCTTATATCTAAAAGATATATTTTCTTTATTTCTATATGTTTGACCATTTGCACAGTATTCTATTACAGGATACCATTCATCTCTATTTTGAAAATACTCTTCTTCACTGTAGTAATCTTTTTCTTCATACAACCAATTTATTATGTATCCTTGTGTTGTCATATTACATCTTTCTACTTTTTCCTTACTTTTCTTTAATCCAAAATAAGATATTGTAAAAAATAATACTGTCATAAATCCAAGTATTATCGGTATCATGTTTAAAAAAATTTTCTCTATATTCATAATATTTTCTCTCTTTTTATCATATTTAGTTACATAAATAATTCCACTGACAATCTCCACAAATTTTAGATCTTAAACCTTTATCTAAAATTTCTTTTTTTACTATTTTTCGAAACTCTTGATATGTCATTTTGGAACCATTAGATATTTTACAAGTTTTTAAAACTCTGTTATCATACTTTATTACTTTTCTTTGACCTTTACATTGTCCAGCTTCATTATTTGGGCAATTCTTGCATACCACATCTGTATCAGACTTTACGCATATAAGTTGGTCTGGATTATCATATAAAAATTTAATAACCTTACCCATATGATCTGTAAAATCTTTGCTGTAGCCTTTACCTACATAAAAATTAAAACACATACCATGATGAGGTCTTAATATGATTTCTTTTTCTTTTTTAACTTCCATTTAATATGGTATACCTCCTAATTCCCTTATTTTATAGTCGGCATACTTTGTAATTTATATAACATACATTTACTATTATACCGCTAAGATTTGAGCTATTTCATCAAAATCCTCTTTTGCCTCCCTAAAATATGGCAACATCGCATAACAATGTATCATTTTAGGCCTTTCTCTTATTGTATATTTAACATTATATTTCAAGCATGCATCTATAAAGTTTTGCTTTGCACCGTACAAGACTTCATCTTTACTATAAACAAAATGAATATTATCAACGCCCGTTAAATTTCCTTTTGAAGTATAAATCATAAAATCTGGAACATCTTTCCTTCCATGCCTCATGAATTTATCTACTTTTTCCATAAAAGCATAATCTACCATCATGTCTGTTTTATTATGCTGTTTCATGGCTTTACGTTCGTTATCATTCCATGGGACTTCACCTGGGGATACAGCAACAATATGTCTTGGCATAGGAAGTTTTTCTTTTTTAGTATTATTATAAGATGCTATTCCAATAGCTAACGCTCCTCCTGAGGAAAAACCACAAGTGCTTACATTTCCTCCTCCATATAGTCCTATCATTTGTTTATAGCATTCATAAACCATCTCATAAGTTTCTACTATAGAATGCTCTAAACATAGTGGATACATTGGAAACCAAACATCACAGTCTGTTTTATTAACTAATTTTACTATAACATCTATATCTCCCTTATCAGGCCCGATTAACATTCCACCACCAAAGAAGTACAAAATAGCTCTTTTTGCTCTTCCCGTTTTTTTTTGGACTATCAAACATTTATTGCCTTTAACCATGTGCTCTTTATAAATTGCTTTTTTATTGTTTGGTAAGTAAAATCCTCTATTTTGATTCATTTTTTTTATTTCTTGTACAAATTCATTTTCTGGTAACGAATATTTCTTCTTAATTCCAGATATTTTCATTCCAGCATTAATTAAACTTGCTAAAAAACTCATAACTATTGCCCCCTTGATTTTATAAAATATTGTGTTAGTTTATTCTAACTTTTCTCTGTTATTATATACCTAACTTTTTAAGAGGGCAATAATTTAGTCTCTTCCTCCATCTACGATTCGCTTAGAGATAGGAACATCTCTTCTGAGATATATTATAATTTTACTTTTCTATAATATTAGAATTTTGCTTTCTATATATTAAAATATTCTCGAAATAGCTCTTTTTACTGTATGAATTCCTGAAACTCCCCATCTGTGTATACAAATAGTAATTGAAGCAAGGAATAACGATGCAACTAATAAAATAACCATACTTGCACCTTCTAATTTTCCTGTTACCACGCCAAAAATTACGGCTGCCACTCCTAATGAGCCGGCTATAGCAAATACTAATTCTAGCATTACACCTACTAAGTCAAGCAAAAATGCTAATAAAGACAATGCTAATTGAACAACCAACACTATTGGCATTAAAATCAATTTGATTAGTTTAAAAATTATCACTAAATCTCTCCTTTGTATTTTTATTACTACTATTATATCTAAATTTTTTGATATGTCAAAATTTACGATTTTATTATTATATGATATGATAAACTGACAATATATTAAATATTTTTGGAAAGGATTATTAATATGATACGACTTGCTAATCTTAATGATTTAGATTCGATTTTAAAAATTTATGCATACGCTAGAAATTTTATGAAGGAATCTGGTAATCCAACTCAATGGAATGATAATTTTCCACCAGAGGAATTGCTTATTAATGATATAGATTCTCAACAACTATACGTTTATGAAGAAAATAATAGAATTCATGGTGTTTTTGCCTTAATTATCGGTGAAGATCCTACATATGCAACTATAGATAATGGCGCCTGGCTATCTGATACAAAGTACGGTACTATTCATAGAGTTGCTAGTGACGGACAAACTAAAGGTGTATTCACTAAAATTATTGATTTCTGTAATTCTAAAATTTCACATTTAAGAGTTGATACTCACAGCAATAATAAAATTATGCAACACATTATTTCAAAAAATAATTTTGTCCGTTGTGGAATTATTTATGTTAGAGACGGTTCTCCACGTATTGCTTACGAAAGACTCTAGTCTCACAAACCGTATGCTTTAAACGAAGCTTGAACTTCGTTTGAGATATAATTTAATCTAAAAAAAAGACACTTTTTAGAATTTTGAGTTCTGTACCGCCCCAAAAAAGTTAGACTAAAATCTAACGATTGGAGGTCGGTACATTTCCCCCTGTTCTTTATTATCACTCATCAGCTAATCCTCCATCCGCTCATGATCCTGATTGAGCTTATCTGCCATCTTACGCTGTTTCGATGGCTACAAATGAGAATATGTCATCGTAACCGACATGCTCTCATGGCCTAATCTATCAGCTATCTCCACAGGAGAAAAACTAAGCTCGATAAGATGTGCCACATGACTGTGACGTTCTAAAGGATAGTTTGAGGATATAATTACAATTCGATTTTTAGTTCTCAATCCATTACCTTTAAATCATGAATGAATTAATTTCTCATACAATTTATTCATTCCAAATATACTGATACTCACACTGGCAACTGATAATAAAACCATAAATACTATTATGCTCTTTTCATTAAGTTTTAAGAAAAAACAAACTGAAACTGCAATTAATCCAATCATAATTATAAACATTATTCCAACCATTGCCGAGAATGGATTCTCATTTTTGGCTGGGAACAAGATTCCTGCCATTGTAAAAAATACTACTGAAAATATTATTGCAACAAATAAATCTACTATAAATAAAATTTCCTTATTTAAGAATATATCTACTATGCACACTGGAATCGCCAATACTGATATGTATATTATCTGCGACATTATTATTCTGCAATAATCTTTTACAACACTATATTTCTTTTGAATAATAATATTTCTTAATGATTCAGTCTCTACATATGCATATAGAGAGTTTAATGACAAAATTAGAATTACGTAATATCCCTTATCAATCTTCATTACAATTGTTATCCCATAACTGAATACTGCAATAAAATAATAATTTATTGTATCCACCTTCCGTAAAAAGCTTACCACATATGCACTCAGTATTCTAGATTTTTTCATGATGAATCGACAAGTACTAGCATATTTATTTGTACAGTTAGCATCGTTATTTGGTATATGAACTATTAAAAACCCCAATATGGAATTAATCAATACAAAAAGTACAGTGGATGCCAATATACCATATTTTTCAGTAACAACCATGTAAAAAAGTATGGAAGCTGTACCTGTATTGTCTTTATATGTATACAAAATTGACAAAAAGACATCAGGTATTATAACCAAATAAAATCCAACCAAAAGCAATGAAAGTATACAGATAACAATAATGTTTTTTACTTTTTCAAGCCCCATATAATTACAAAAAATTCCAAATATACTATATAATAATTCAAATACAAAATATATTGTTACACAATTAAAGAAAATATTGCATATTATTCTTGTAATAAATGCTGATCCATCACGAATGATCAATGTGATTATCAGTGCCAATGAAAAGATAATAACCACTGACAATGCAGTACATATTTCAAATATTAATATTGATATATTTTTTTCTTGTTTAGTCACGGGCATTTGATCTGTAAATTCTAGAAACGAACCCTTTTTCATGAACAATATTTTTACAAAAATAAAAGCAACGAAAGTCCATATAAATACAGAACAACTATAAGAATCGAGTATCACATCTATTTGTCTTTGAGAACTATTTGTGCTCTCGAAGAAATTATATAGTTCAAATGATAAAAAGGCTGTTAATAAGACCACAACTCCAATAATAAACAATCTAAATATTTTTTTATTAAGCAGACCCACATTTAAGACATTACGTTGAAAAAAAACAAACATGATTTTAGTAATTTCACAAACTTTATTATATCTCATAATCTGACTCCTTAAATCCTACTAAGTTCTTAAAAATTTCAGTCAAATTACAATCCTTTTCCTTTAAATTCACAATGTCTTTGACAGTTCCTTTATATAAGAGTATTGCACGATTTCCCAACTTTTCAGCTAGATCCAAATCGTGTGTACACATAATTACTAACTTATCTTTTTCTGCTAATTTTCTAAATAGAGTCTTACTCACTTCCTTCGCTTCTATATCTATTCCGTTCAATGTTTCATCAACTACAGTTATTTCTGATTGAAGAATAAATGCTGTAATAAGCTGAATTTTCTTTACCATACCATGAGAATAGTTTTCTATAAGATGATTAATTCTATGTTCCATTGCATAATAGCTAATTAGTTTTTTATATTTTTCTTCATCAATTTTAATATCATATAATCTACACATCATTCTAACATATTCGTCTCCAGTTAAAAACTGAGGCAAAATGTTTTCACTGGAAAGATAATACATCTTTTTCTTATGTGAAATATCAGTGTTATCACTTCCAAATATCTTAATTGAACCTTTCTTATTATCCAACAATCCAAATAAAAGTTTTATTAATGTTGTTTTTCCGCTTCCATTTGGTCCCGCTATTACTAACACTTCTCCTCTATTACATTGGAATGCTACATTATCTAATACTTTTGTCTTATCATAAGCATACGATAAGTTGTTAATCTCCAAAATTGATTTTTCCATATTTCACCTCGAATTTAATATTTTCCTTTAATGTAATTACAGAGTATCAACACATTTAAAGCATGTCAACATTTTTTAAAAAATACTTTTCTCTTCGCTTGTCATATTGTGTACTTATGAGTTTTCAAAAAGAGTATTCGTAAAAATATGACTGGATTAAAAAGAAACTAGGATGGATGAGTCCTGTTCAATACAGGCTCAGCCTCTTGGCTGCGTAAAAAAAGCGTAACAGCCAAAAACTGCTACGCTTAAAAAGTCTAACTTTTTGGGGTCATCTCATTCTACCTCTAATTATAAAAAGTGTCTTTTTATTTATAAATATTCGCTAGCTTTATCCACTTCTTAACTTGCTCTTAGCAAAGTTTTGCACCGGCTGGGATATGGTTATCAACCATAAGAAGGTGAAGTTCTTCATCTTCTGAATCTTTAAGGTTGTTTACTGCTGAAAGTAACATACCACATGATTCAATACCCATCATCTTACGTGGTGGAAGGTTTGTAATAGCGATAAGTGTCTTACCAACTAATTCTTCTGGCTCATAGAATGCATGAATTCCTGAAAGAATTGTTCTATCTGTACCTGTTCCATCATCTAATGTGAACTGAAGAAGTTTCTTTGATTTTGGTACTGCTTCACAAGCTTTAACCTTTACAGCTCTAAAGTCTGATTTACAGAATGTATCAAAGTCTACAGCTTCCTCAAATAATGGCTCAACCTTAACATTTGAGAAATCAATCTTACTATTTGGAGTAAAAAATCCATTGTTATCATTAGCACTTGCTGTTGAAGCTGATGCTGATGAGTTAGATTCTGTCTTATCAGTATCTAATGATTTCATTGTAGGGAAGAGAAGTACATCTCCTCCCACTATTCATCACCACAATCCATTGAGATTCATTAGATCTTGCTTGCCAGATTTTTTAAAATCCATTGAATCTCATCAATAACCTTTTGAAAGTTGTCCAATGAGTGTACTTAAAGGTTATATCCGGTTCTCAATAATAAATTCCATTCGATATATGTATGTGTCCAATATTATCCAACCAATAAAATTGACAACATATTTTCTAACAGAACATCAATGAGTTTCGTTCTATATTCATTATATCACGTCTCATCTTTTTCGTCTATTTTTTATTTGCCATACTAATCCAACCATATTTAAAACTATGCAATCTTGTCCAATAAGCAAATCTTATATAATAATTTTGCCTTCCAGATTATTCATTACTTCCTGCTTTTTCTCTTTTGTGGCATCCGCATAGATGTCCATTGTTGTAGAAATATCTGCATGGCCCATAATGCTTTGGATTACTTTTAAATTCGTTTCATTTTCACATAGTCTTGTGCAAAATGTATGTCTCAAAACATGCGCTGAAAAATCAGGTAAAAAGAAAGCTTCTCTATCTTCTTCTACAGCTTTTTCTTCTTCTCGACGGTTATATTCCTTTACGCATCTGTGAATTGCATGATTAACCGATGCTGGTAAATAAACATTCCCTGCTGTTGAAAAAACAAATCCAGAATATCCATCTATTTCTTCTTTGCAAAAGCCTAAAATCTTTTGATATTCATATTCTTGTAGAAAAGCATCAAAAACTTCTTCAATCATGGGAATAGTTCTCGTACCTGCATTGGATTTTGTTGAGGTAATTCTTTTTCTACAATTACCTTCTTCATCAGGCCTATCGGAAAATGAATGATTTACATTAATTATTCTGTTGTCAAAATCTAGATCATTCCATGTAAGCCCAAGACATTCTCCAATTCGCATTCCTGTTCCAAGTAATACCGTTATAATAGGAAGCCATCCTTCATATTCTCTATTATCTCGAAGAAAAGCTAAAAAGGTTTGTTGTTCCTTTATAGTTAATGCTTTTTTCTTCTTTTTATTCCAGAACTTGCTTCTTTTAATCTCAGCCATCACACCTTCTGTTGGATTCATTCTTATCAATGAATCTCTAACTGCCATTTGAAATGCTGGATGAAGTAATGTATGAACATGATCCACTGATGATGCTGTTAAGCCGTTATCAAGAATAAGGCTATAATAGAATTTTTTAATATCGGAATATTTTACATCTATAATCCTGCATTTACCAAAACTATCTTTGATGTATTTCCTATATAAATAGTAGTAACAGCCTTTTGTTGATGTTTTTAAATCATGTTTTTGATTAAGATAACTCTCAATCATATGATTTACTTCTATTGTTTTTGCCTTATAGGGATCTAGTCCATCTTCATAATCTCTTTGAAGCTTACGCTCTCGTTCTCTTAAATTCACTAACGTCTTTGAATAAATGAAACGTCGCTGACCATATCGATCAGTATATGAATAACAATATCTACCGTCCTTTCTTTGGCACTCGCCTGTTCTAAGGATATATCCCTTACTATCTTTCCTGGCCATACTCGTCCTCCTTTTCGTAATAAAAAAGAGGAACAGTCGGTTCATAATTTCATTATAATCCGCACCATTCCCCACTTTCAATCCATATTTGTCCATCCAAAAGCAAGTGTTTCTTCTATATTAAGTCTCACTGTATTCCTATGGATTTATATGTACTGATACGTATCACTAATTGGCATCACAAAAATTTTCAAGATATTCATCAATTTTTTGTGTATTCACTAAAACACATCTCTTAACTCTATAAATTGCTCCTGCCTCTTTAGCCATTTCTTGAAATGTGTGAAGACCTACAGAATAAAGTTCTGCTCCTTCTGCATATCTAACAAATTTTTTCTGGCCTTTTGAAATCTTTTCCTCTAATTGTGGTACAACAGTTCTTGATCTTGGCATTACTCTTTTCCTCCTATAATCTACCTTCCATATATTCAAGCATATGTTCTTTAACTTCTACCTTGATTTTGTAAATGCGATTTCTCGCAGCTTCAAGTCCTATTCCAATTTCATCTGCAATTTCTACAGTAGACTTACTTCTATTTATATAAGAAATAAAAATCTTCCTGTTTGTTTCATCCAGACATTCAACTTGTCTAGTAAATAAGTCATAGTCCTGTCTCATGCCTTTTAAAATATAAGCTTCTCTTCGAAATTCTTCTTCTCTGTCAGTGCCTTCAAGTATTCCTCCTGAAAAATCACATGCAATTAAAGCTTCTCTTGTAATTACATTATTAATTGCTTTATTAGCGGTTGGATCGCTACGACTACTTTTCTTTACTTTTACCCCAAGTTCCCCTTCCTCAGCTCGTTTGTTGCTGATCTTTTCATTTTCAATAAGATACATCAAACCTGCTGTTCTACTGTCAACTGCTCTAAGGAAAACAGAAAAGTGTTTGTAAATAAGATCTACTTTTCTTGATGCATCTGCAGCCGCATATTCTTTAACTAAATTTGCCACTTAGCACATCCCTCCTATTTCTTTAAACAGTGGTCATTGCTTTTCTATTGCTTACAATTACATTCTATGATTCTCTATGGTCTTTCACGATTCCCAAACCTTTTACTTTTGTAAAATGATATTTTACTTTTCAATACCTACAACCAGTACTCTTAGCTGTTCTTTTGCTACATTCCTAAAGTTTTGAGGCAGTTTTAAATATAATTCTTTTATTTCCTCTAAATCAGCATCTTCATCCATCTCATCGTTATCATTTATTCCATTAAGTAACCAACTAACACTAACATCTAAAGTATTAGCTAGTTCATGTAATACAGATACTTTAATGTCTACCTTGTCATGCTCATAGGCTGAAATCATTTGCTTTGATGTAAACATCCGATAAGCTAATTCTTCCTGACTAAATCCTAAAATCTTTCTACGTGTCTTAATCTTTTCACCAATTGAAACTGTCTTATTTAACTCCTCATTTTTCATATCTCCGACTCCTTTTCTGGAGTGCAAACGGAAATATAACCTCGCCAAGAGCATAAAAAATAAGCCTGCAAAAAACATCAATAAAACTTATAGGTTTAACCTATCAGTTATATTTCCGTTTTGCAGACTCCTTCGATGTTACATGTTATAAATTTCATAAATCATGACTCTTTAAGCTCTTGGCAAACTCTTAGTAAAAATGCTGTCTCTGGCTTATAGCTCTGTACTAGTCCATTTTTACTTCATCCATATTCAATTGTTTTTATTTGTGCCAGTAGCTCTGGCCTGATCACTGTTCTAGTTTAAAAATTTCCTGTCTATACTGATCTAGTCTTTCCGTCATAGAAGTATCGTCATTGTCACTGTGAATAATCGTTGCTACAAAATTCTTTGTAGCGCAAGCTGTTACATTAGCACCGCAATCACAATGAACCTCAACATTGGCTATCCTTGCCTTCATCAATCTCTTGCCACAAACTGGACACGTAATCCAGTGTTCCTTTTGATCAAGTGCTTTAACTTTACCCATTTTTTCACCCCTCCCAGCGAAAAATAATAAATACGTAACGGATAAAGGGAAAGAAAACCGTACAATATTTAGTTGAATTCGAATGATATAGATATGCAAGTAGCAGTGGGATAAGCATATCTTTAGCAGACAATTATTTGCTGACCTTTAGCATTTTTAATGCTACTTTTATTATACTTTTACTCACCTACATATGCAATAGGAAAAAAGAACACATGTTCTGAATAACTTTTTTGTTTATTATAACAATTGACTTAAAAACCCCTAAAAAAAAATCCCCCTTATCTTCGTATAATTAAATAATAGCATATCAAATTCTAAGCATAGTCCTTTTTTACTCCGTATTTATTCCGCAATAAATCCGTTAAAAGTCCGCGTTTTGTCCGTATTTTTAAGAATAAAAGAACAATACCTACATGCGTATTGTAGGTATTGTTCTTTTATCTTTTTAGCATTATTGTCCATTATTATCTGCATAAGAACTGCATTGATAGTGAAAAAATACGTACAAAAAACTTCTGCATATAATGGTGTTTGGCTGATATATGACAAGAGTCCTTTCTTATCTTTAAGAGCTAAATTATTATTTATCAAATAAAATACTATTATTCATCATTATATCCTAACTTTGCTGTTGGTTCGACAATGCCCTGATCAACATCTTCTATTTCTCTTCTTTGAGCATACTTCCAAGTTAGTATTCCGAATAAAGTAACTGCTTCTTTCCTTCTATCAAAATATGCTGTTCGACCTAAGCCACAAGCAGCATATAATTCTTCCCTAGTCAATTTATTTTTCTTTAAGTATGTTTCCTCTATTATCGTTTTGTATAGTGGACCTACTTCTTCGTATCCAGATATTTCATCCAATATCATTTTAATCTTTTCATCGATCCATGAAGCTGACAAAGCATTCCATATAAAATTATTAAAATCTTTTCTAGAAGCTCCTGTCATTATTAGTAGGTATTCTCTTCTTATTTTTTGTTTTTGCTGACAAATATCATGAGGTTTAGTTACCGTCGGTTCCTGAAACTCTCTTGTTCTTTTTGCCTTATAGTAATTTTTCAGCAAATATTCAGCAGATTTTCTAACTTTTTTTACGTCTAATCCTTCTTGCCTACAAATACTTGCTATCCACGTAAAATCTTGTGTTGCCAATTATATCATTCCTCCACATAATTCCTCCCCCAACCGTAACACCCATTATGCAAAGAATGGAGATCATGGCTACGCCACAATCTCCAGCTCGGTATTTCATATGTCCTATTACTTAATTTAATCCGAACAAAAATGTAACCTTCCTTCGAATCACGTATTTCTATTTTCAGGAATCATGAGTTTAAAAAGCATCTTTCCAAACTCATTATATACATGAAGAATCTTATTTACTCTTTCTGTATAGTCTTCTGTATTCTGAATATCAATGATTAAATTTCCCAATCCGTTTTCAAAATCAAATTCAGTAGCATCTGAATCTTCTGGCTTACGAATCAAAGCATATGCATTATCATTTCCTACAAGTCTATTTAAATTAGCCCCTAGGCTATAGTAAAGTAATGATAATTTTTCAGCATTTAACCCATGCTCGCCTCTCTTGATTCTTCCATAATTTGTTGGAGTCATTCCTAACAAATTAGACATCTGGGAATCTGTCCAGTCACATTCTTTTTGTAGCTTATCCAGATTTGCCCCGACTACCTCATTTAGCTTTCCACCTCGCAAATTTGGTGGTCGCTTATCTGAGGTGTCTTTGGCAGTAGTTTTCCTGTACGCCATTTTCTCACCTCAATAATACTTTACTTCACAACGAAAAAAATCTATACGTACGAAAAAAGTTTCATTAGTACGTTTTACGTGGTATAGATAGTACGTTTTTCGTCACCTTAAGCATTCATAGGCGACCACATCCTTCAGTTTTTAAATACAATAAAAGCCTGGCTCATTATGAGTCAGGCCATTACGTATTTTTATGGATTTTACTCCAACTTAGCTCCTGCAGGAATTGCATCATTAAGCATTACTAAGTTAAGCTTTTCTTCTCCGTTCTCTTCATGAATAGCTGACATTAGCATACCACATGACTCAACACCCATCATGCTTCTTGGTGGAAGATTGACAATAGCAAGTAATGTCTTTCCTACAAGTTCTTCTGGTTCATAGAACTTGTGAACTCCAGAAAGAATAGTTCTATCTTTTCCTGTTCCATCATCAAGTGTGAACTGTAAAAGCTTCTTTGACTTAGGTACTGCAACACAATCCTTAACCTTAACTGCTCTAAAATCTGATTTACAGAATGTATCAAAATCTACACTCTCTTCTTCAAAAGGTAAAAGAGTTACCTTGCTTTCTTCTTTTGCTTCTTCAACTGGTGTTTCAACAGCTTTTTCTGCTGTAATATTTTCAATGTTTTCCATATTAAAATTTGCTCCTTACTTTTATTGCCCATAAGGCTTTTATATATTAACAAAATAATCACAACGTAACCATATAAATGAACACTTAATTATTCTGATTAATCGATAAAATAAATTTAATATTTGACATAAAGCATCTGCTCATGTTATGGTATCAATGTCTTACTTAAAAGTAAGCCTATAATCTATATAATCATTTCACATTATAACTTGAGCAGATCGCTCACTTATCCAATTACTTTTGATTATAAATAATAATTAAACAAGGAGATATATTTTATGTTTACGTCAACAGACCTTTTATCGTTGCCGTATTTTAAAATACTGCACAACGATAATAATATTATTGAACTACAATCAAAAAACACAAAACATTGTTGGAAAATCCTACAAATAGGACCTAATGACTATGATCTAATGCATAAGCATCATATCAAACATAACTATCACTTCCAATGTTCTTATCCTAATCTATTCGACATAGTTCTAGAAATCGTAAATCACGATGAATTCCAACTTAGAGGCCGAAAGCCAGTAAAATATGCCTGGCAAAATAAAAATTCATACTTTGATGAACTCATTCGCATTTATGGGATATATGCTTAAGCTCTTATTTACATATATAAATTATCAACTCTTAGATTTTGAAAATTTTAAAATTCGTAGTTTTTCTGATATACTACCCCCATCTAGTAGTTACCAGCTTCCCCCTTGATTCTATGTTAAATCCTAACTCATATAAGATATAATATTCTAGCATTTCGAAAAGAACACTGTTATAAATTTTCAATTCATCTGAAGTAAATACTTTATACTTATCCTTTATTTTTTCGTCATAATGTATGTAATAATTCCTTGTATGAGCAATTACAGAAGGGAAATCCTCATGTTTAATTTCACCAGTATCAAAATATATATTTCCCTCGGCATATAATAAATCGGCCAAACGACTTTCAAGCGTAATAAAGCGCTTACTATTTGCCATTAGATTTCTTTTTATATAATCTGCATTTAATGTAGGTGCTTTTTGTACCAAAGAAGATATTCTACTTTTGTACATTTTTAAATCATTAGTAACAAATCTAGAATGATATGTTTCTAATGCTTGTACAATATTTAAAAATACTCTTACATTCGTTTTACCTTGTAAATAAAACAATTCAATATATAATTCTATTATAGGTGCAAGTCTATCGTGCTTCTTGATATATGCATCAAAGGATTTATTTTCTATAAAATCTGATAATGTAATCCAGTTAAACCTTACTGGTCTTTTACTGTCATACGATTTTTCAGTAATTATTTCTCCATATATGTTAATTTTACGTTCTACAGATTTATCACCATAATATTCTAGTATTTTATTTGAAAAGCCATATATTCTATTAACGTGCACTTTACTTAATAATGCAATTTCAAAAAGACTTTTGACTTTACTAAACACTTCCAAAAAATCATTTAATTCATGTTCTTCAGGAAAATTTATTTCAATTAAACCATGTTGTAATAATTCAATTTTTTCCTTTAATAATTCATGATCTACTATAGGTAAGTACGAACCAACAACCTTGTATTTAATCGTATAATCATCACCAGAATATATAATTCTACTAACAGGTTCATCTTTTGAAATCAATTCATAATTCTCACCAACATAGTATATAGAGTCTTCTCCCCATTCAACTATATCCTCTAGTTCAAAATCTATTTTTGAAAATGTTGATTTCTCTGAAAATTTCTTATTTACACCACTGAATAAATATTTAGCATAATAAGTATATTCTGATACTCTTGTTGATAAATTATCATTAGTTTTTTCTCTAATAAGATCAATTAATGTAAATTCATATCCTGTATCTAATCTAGCCGATAATTCTTTTATTTCTAATGGAAGCTCAAAAAAATCCCCAAAACCTGTCTCTGTCAATTGCATTATTTTAAGTACTATACCACCACCATTATCACTATAATACAGAGCACATTTATATTCTTTATTTGAATAATTTACAACTCCACTTCCTCGAAATGGCAATTGCATCTGCATACACCTCCTCAAAATATAAATGTATTCATAATAATTTATATATTAGTTTAACTGACCATATTTACCATATGTTCTTCCATCAAGTAAAGTCCATTCTTTTCTTCCATTTGCAGACCTTCCAAGGACAACAGCTGCAGCTGCAGAAGAACTCGTAAAAGTATAGTCTTTTTTAAATACACCATTAGAAATGGTCTCATCACTTATTAAAGAGTCTCTTAAGTCAGAATACCCTTGTGGGAATCCTTCTGTTACATCTTTGGATATTTTACTTCCTGCCAGTACAACAAAATTATCCTCATCTAATGGATAACCTGAAGCACTTCCACCTCTACCTGAAAGAATAAACTTTTCACGTTCATTATTTCCAGGATTCTTTTGAAGTTCCCAATTGTTTGTGAATACTTCCATAAGATAATCTTGTCTCTCTTTAACTACCTCTGGACTCCACTTATCAATATTAATAACCTGTGTTGTTAGGCTATATGATGTAGTGCCATTTTTAGTTGAAAAATACTTTGTTTTCTTAATATCAAATTCATAATTTTGTGCTGCACTGTTTCTTTGTCTAGTAAGTGGTACTAAATTTGCAATTTTATTCAACCAATACTGACGAAGTTTTGTATCTGACCATAAATTGAACCATTCACTTTCTGAACTTGGATTTTGTGGCAAAACATGTTCAATTGTAAATAATTTTGTATTATATATAGCCCCACCATCTGAAACAAATGAATCCAATCTTTGGATTATATAATTTCTTCTTGTAGCCGGCATTGTATATATATCACCATTCAATGTTCTTAAGAATTCTTCTTTTTCCCACTCAGTTAATTCTATGTTTTTTAAAGGATTATCTAGTGAGCTATCTGGTCGTTCTTTCATTTCAGCAAGAATAAACTTATATCGAGCCATTCTATGATTAACATCTTGAGCTGTTACTTGTAAATACGACGCAATTCTTTCAAGTTTTTTTACAAACCATAATAAATAATCATGATCTTCTGGGTAATATGTCATGAAGAGTATAGCTAAAGGCATCCAGTCATAATTATTATTCTTGTTAAGCCAATACAAATAGTTATTAATTTCCTCTGCATTTTTAGATGATGTATATGCACAATTTTTTAGTTTCATATATGCCATAGTATACGGCTCTAAGTAATCATCTATAAGTGATTTAGGAGTAGTCTCAGGTATAACATATGATCTAAATTCATCTAGCAGATTTTTTTTTGCTCTTTCCATCGTAAAAATGGTTCTTGTATGAGTAAAAACTTCATTAAAGCCATCCCTACCTGCTTCGTTTTCTAATTCTTCCCATTTATCGGTATACTCTTGTTGAAGTTCTACAGGAAGTTTGCCAATTGTTTCTGACTTAATAATATCTGTAGGTAACAAATTTAATCCACGACTATTCATTACAGAAAAAACTCTAAATGCTGATGCTTGACTTGGTGTAGAAACCGCCACCAAATAACATCTATTAAGTAGGAAATTACTAAATTTCAACAATTCATTTTCATTACCCTGAAATGTATCATTAAATCTATTTAGTAGTACTCTACAATTGGTTTGTATATGTTTTTTTGCCTCAGTATCTAAGTTTGCTGCATCAAGCTTTAATAACTCATCCAACTTAACATTTTGGATATACTTATTGAAAAAATCCTGATCCCATTCTCTTAAAAAGAGTCTAGGTTGACTAGCGATACCGGCAAGTTTATTTCCTTTTTCCTGCAATATTTCCATACATGATGCTTTATCATCAATGTCTGTTAAACAATTAGCAAGAACAGAAAAAAGAATTGTTAATGTTGTTAGTCTTTGCTGGCCATCAATTACATCCGCTTTTCTATCTATATTTTCTTTAATTAATACAATGCTTCCTAAAAAATAGTTCTCATCTTCTTGTTCAGATACATAAAAACTATATAAATCGTCAAAAAGAGTACCTGTTTCTTCTTCTGTCCAAGCATAAGGTCTTTGATATGCCGGTATGTGATATTCAAAATCTGAGCTGAATATCTTTAATAGTTGATATTCATGTCCAGCTATTTCGCTCATAAATAATTCCTCCTAACAACATGTATATTATGAAGGGTATACAATATACCCTTCAACTATAAGAACCCTATTCAACACCTAATGCTTTAAATACAGCATCTTCTGCGCTCTGGTAGAACACTAAGCTGAAACTACTCATAAGTTCTGCTGGTACTGTTCCAAGATCAACTGCTGATGTCTGTGGTAATAATACTTTTTTAGCTCCACTATCAAGACAGACTTGAAGTGTACTAGCTAAATTTTCAACTTTCATGATTGTTCCACCGATACTAAAGTCACCTAAAACAACCATAGAACTTTGTACAGGCCTTCCTAGTCCAATTGAACACAAGGCAATAAGTGTTGGTAATGCTAATACCTTTGTCATGCCTATTCCTTGAAGATCCTGATAATTTATAATGTAATCCTTATTAAGTACACCAAGTGAACCGCTAATTCTATTTCCATTAGCCTTAAGGAAATTAAAGGCAGTATCTACAGCTTCTTTACATTCACGATCTGTTCCAAGTCCAGTACGATCAAATTTACCATTACCTGGAAGCATCTGTGATTCAAGTCTAAATACTCCTATCATATCTGTTTTTCCATGTGATACTGTATAAACTTGACCTGGATTGCACATACCTTCCGGTATAAGCTTTCCTCCGCCTTGTTCTGGCACAGATACATAATGTTCAGACATATCTTCCAAATCTATATATGAGAAATTGACATCGTAGAACTCCATACCTCCAAGCTTCTTAAGTTGCTCTTTGACACGTCTTCTCATTTCCAATGAAATCTCTAAAACTTCTGCAATATCTTCCTTAGTAAAATTGCCATCTGGATATAAGAGCTTTAAATAACCATCAACCATTCTACGAACCGCAATAGTATCACGTTGATTTAAGTTCTTGCCAAGCCTAAAGTATTTATCAATAGCATCACCAAATTGCTCTTTTCTAAGCTCACGAATAAATCCAGCAAGATAATCTGTAATAAAGCCATAATCATTCGTAAAATGCTCTGGTCTAAATTTAGGTATTTCCCATCCTGGATTATAACAATGCATTCTATCTAAAAATGCTGTATCTGTCCCCATTTCAGGTGGGAATGGATCAAATAAGCTTGATGTTTTCAAAAGTACATCTACACTCTGATTAATATTTCCGACAAAAACCATAGATGCTGATGCAGCTTTTTCTTCTTTACCTCTAGCAAAAGATCCAGATGCCATATAATCTTTCATAATTTGTATGCCATCTTTATCTTTAAAATTAATACCTGCGACCTCATCAAATGCAACAACATCCCACATACCAACTAATCCCATGGTTTTTCTACCCATGTTATAGAAAAGATTTGCTACTGTTGTCTGACCACCTGATACCAGGATACTGTTAGGTGAAATCTCTTTATATAAATGTGATTTACCTGTGCTACGAGGACCAAGTTCACATAAATTAAAGTTATTTTCTACAAGTGGTAACATTCTTGTAAGAAGAAGCCATTTCTCTCTATAAGATAATTCTTCTGGTTCCATACCTGTAGAACGAAGAAGCACATCTAACCATTCTTCCTTAGAAAAATCTTTTCTGCCTTCTTTAAGTTGATTCATATCAACACTTGGCATCTGAATTGGTGTAAGCTTTGTAATGGAAACAGGTGAAATATCCTTTTGCTTAGACTTTTTAGATCTTAGCTCTGCTCCATCACTATCTACTATTCCAAAATCATCTACATTATCTGCACCATATTCAAGCTGAACAATACACCAAATACCACCACATAGAAGTCTATCAAACTGTTCAGGATATTCTTCTGATATTGGTATACGTGTCAACCCTAAGTTTGAAAAAGAAGCTTCATACATATCAAGCTTCATATTTAGCTCAACAGTAATCATATCGATTACTGTATGAGCACCTTTTTGACGAAGCAAAGATAAAACTTTTTGTGCTTCATCTGGGCGAACATAGTTATTCGATAATATCTTTTTAACTGTCTCTACACCACGCTCTATTATAGCTTCATCATCTGAATTACAATATTGGCCAAGCAAATATTCCAATACATAGATTGGAACATTTGCGCCTTCTTTAATATGCTTTGTCAGATCTTTACGAACGATTTTTCCATCGAAAGTCTGTCGAAGCTTTTTATTTAATTCATCTCTGTTACTGCTTTCAGAAGTTTCAGTTTCAACTATAGTAGTATCTCCTGTAGCTTCATCATCAGATTTTCTGTTAAATGCGTCCATAAAACCCATTAGTTATATCTCCTTACTGCTTTACCTTATTTTTCCACAAAACTTGCTTTCTCGAAAAACAACCTTTACCTCTGGTACATATTTTTCAACAGCTAGTTTTATCAAATCTTGAATAGCATCTGACATCCATGGTGAAAATGTGATCTCCATTTCAAGAAGATTTTCAAATGTTATAGGAACTAACAAATATGTATAATCTGGAATATCCACCCATGTTGATTTATCAGTTATTTTTCCTTTTGTTGTTCTTAGAATGGCTGTAAAACGCGTTTCTTCTTCGTAACTCCACGCTACATCTTTAACTAATGCCATATTATTCATATCATATATGTTACCGCAATTTATAAAACCTGGAGTTTTGGCAAGTGAGGAATCATAACAAATGTCTTTTGCTTTAATGTCAACCAGCCATGTTGAATCAGTATATCCCTTGCGTTTATCTGAAAATGCAAATTTTAAAGTGCAATTATCTTTTGAAGTTTTTATAATTTTAGAATTATCAAATAATGATTCAAATGTACCATCTTCAATTTTTAATCCAACTCTTACACCTTCAGAATGCGTTGTATATATATTCCACATAGGAATACTCTCTTCACCATATGAAAAGCATGATACATAAACTAGCTTAGCTACATCATCATTTTTGAAGAATTCATTTTCCTGAATATCATTAACAAAATCCATTCTGTTAAACTTCAAACATTTATCTCGAAGAATATATATTAATGCCTCAAGATTAGTGTGATGATATATTGCAGTTCTTTTTTTAGCACTTTCCATACTTTTTTTAGCACTTTCATTTTGTGTGGAAAACCCTAGCTGTTCTCCCGCTATTCTCATATCACTTTACCCAAAGAACCCAAAATCATCTGCAGCAAATGCGATGTCAATTTGAAATTCTATCCTTTCTGGAAGATCTGTACTTCCTTCTTGCTCTATTATCAAATAGTATGTTTCCTTACTATCATAAGCCTGAGACTTTAGGCTAAAGTTACATCTGAATGTACGTGCCTGAACATCTTCCGCAGTCTTATCAGCAATAATCTTCTGTACATCAGAAATCTTCTTACCAGTAGCATCCACAAAGTATGCATTATAAATACACTTCTCCCTATTTAAGCCAATCGCTTCCTTCTGATAGAAGTTAAGAGAAAAAATCATATTGCTAATCTTATGGTTTGCTGAAAGAAGATTTACTTCTACAGGCTTGGTATCATACTTATCCTTGTTTCGCTGGTATTCCTTAGAGCTATTGCGTAGATGCTTGTACTCAATAAGAGGTACACACATTTCCTGCAAGCTAATGCCACCATGTACAAAATTCATTCCTGAACCTGCACTTGTCTTGATTCTTATGCTGCCTCTTGGCGCATATCCTGCATAATCAGTTCTTCCAGATAAAAGATTTACCGGAAGTAAGAAATCAGGATCTTCTCCCTTTGCCAAAATAGCAAAACGTCTACCATACTCAATAATTCTATGAGCAAAATCAGATTTATCAGTCTTTGATTCCTCCGTAAGAGGACTGTATGTGTATAAGAATCCATGATCAGAAGTAATCATGATATTTACACCACTAAAATCATTAACAATGATTTTTACAAGATTCTTAATCTCATCAATAGTCTCTGTACACGCATTAAAGACTTTCTCTTCTGACGTATGGCTTGTCTCATCAATTGTATCGTGGTAAATATAAACTACCTCTTTGCCCTTCACCAAGTCAGAGCGCTCACTTCGCTTCATTGTAACAAGATCTGTTGCCTTAAGCACAATACTCTCAGAATTAACCTGCTGTAATAATTTCTCACGATAAGTACTGTCTGTGGACTGACCATCATTTAATACCTTTAGCTGATCATTTTTTAACTCAACATTTATCTCTCTATGAGGAAGTAACGCAGCCATACCAAACTTTGTAATAGTAGGAAAAATTCCTTGCATACTAGACAGGTTGACCTTGCCCCGCATATCACGACTTATCTCTTCTGAAAGAGAAACCGCAACTTCATATCTCATTGCATCAGAAATAATGACATAAACCCTATTGTCCGCATTCTTAATCTTGCGATCATAGAAGTTTTCCTGTCTTTCAATACCTTCAACAAAACCTTGCTTTTCTAAATCTGCTGCAACTTCCTCAGACCAATTATGTCCAAGTCCATCCAAGTACCAGTTAGTATAAAGCCTCTCAACCTTATCGCATACTGCAGTAAAAAGATCCTGAAGATTCCCGCCATAAGTTTTCTTACTGTTCTCATAGCTCATATGGAACTCACGATAGTAAGTATCTATCTTATAGTATTCCTTAGTATAAGCATCCCAAATCTTCTTAGCTCCCACAATATGGAATCCTGCGGCATTCTCTTTATAGAATTCATTCATCTTTGCAAGAGCAACAATACCGGTATAATAATCCTTATACTCATCAAACCACACCATAGCTCGACGTTTCTCTGCAATTGCAAAAATACTTTCAGAGCTTACAATCTCATTTGAAATATCAGTCATAAGCTTTGACAGTATAATTTTATTTATACAAGGTAATATCTCTGTATCTGCTAATGCATCTGCAGTCTGCTTTGATACTCTCTTTTCAAGATGCATTTCATTTTCTACTGATTCTGCAATAGAAACATAAGAATCTGCATCATCACTATGAATCCAATCAGAAATCAAGTCACTGCAATATGCCTGTAGTTGAGGATTTTCTGTCATAAAATCAGAAAGTCCATCGAAAACACTATCTGGGAGTGTTCTACTTCCAGCTGTTAAAATAATATGAGCAGCCAACTTTCCTAGACTGTGATCCACATCATTGTATCCAGTAATCTGAGAAACCATGCCCCAGAACAAGTCAGACGCTTCATACTTTACAAATTCCTGATATAAATAGTTATCAGCAGAATTCAATCCTGCCTTCAGAACAGATTTAATGATTGATATAGGATCTGTTCTCTGCGACTCTCCAATTGAAGCCATAACTGCAAGCTGCAATTTAGTAGGAGAATCCAATGAATCCGCCAATTTTACTACATCATCTCTTCTCGATTTCGCATTCAAGAATTTCCTATACTTCTTAACCTGATTGCGAAGAGCAACAGATGATGGTATGCCCATTTCATCCATCCATATTGCGATAAGATCGGCTCTGAATTCCTCACTGTATAATTCAACATCGAGAAGCCAGTTGTCCTCTGGCTTCTCGTAATTCATTGAATTGTAGATTAAGAAATTCTCTGTTGGTTCATCAACTGAAATTGTTTTCTTGATAGTAAAATTATTAGTTTTTGTAAGATGAAGCACTTTTACATTTGGTAAGTTTATATCTTCTATTTGATCTGCAAATTCTCCTTCTTCATCATACCAAACTATTATTCGTCTTTTATAAAAGTCGTCTAGCGGAGCTGTAAACCTTTTTTCTAATTCTCGACATATTTCTAATAATTCCATTGCCTACACCTTATTCTTCCGTTTCTATTACGAAAAAAGAACTCATGCTTCTCTTTGCTGCATCTTGAAGGACAGCTTTTGATGATGCCACAACACATTTTGACAAAATGTCTTTTTCTGCAAGCTCAAACTTAGTAATTCTAAACCATGTTGTGAAATCATTAATCTTAGGTTCGTAGTAAGTTGGTATAGCAGATACATCATCTGGCTTAATTCGTCTGATTTCAGTGACATACGCCCAATATCTTTCCTTCTTTCCACTATGAAGAAGCAAAATCTTTGCTTCTTCATTTTCTAATACTATTTTAGCGGTCGCTTCCGATATAGGACTTCCTAACTTTCCAAACCAGACATAGCCTTTATCTTCAATTACCTTTTCATGTAGCGCAATAGTTCCTTCTTGTGGCGCATACTTATCGGCAAATCTTATTGCTACTGTCTTCATAATCCTCACCTCACTTAATCTTTGCTAATATTTCTTCGAATAAACTATAGTTCTTCTTCACTCCATCATCTAAATCCATAGGTATCATTTTGTCTGCATAATGATGTATCTTTTCTTCATATGCAAACAATTCCTCATCTTGATCTTTTACTTTTTGATATAATTTTTCTGCCTTAACTTTTTCCGAACCATTCAATTCAGAAATGCGTTTCTGATACTCATTTATTAGGACTCTATATCTAGACTGGATTTCATGAACATAATTTGTTCTAATCCTTGCTATTGTATCTGCTTGATATCTATGCATAGATATCAAGCACTTAAACCCATTCTTTTTCCCTGAATCAAACAACCAATAAATCGGTCTTTTCTGATATCTTTTACAATGATCTTTATAAAAATTATTTAAGAAATAGTTTCTCAAGACTTGTCTGGAATTACCTTTTCCGCCTATAGCTTCTGCAATAAACGAAAGATTCTCTTCCAAAAACTCGTCTCCATATGCACATCTCATAAAATCAATAAATCTAACTACAATATCATCATTGAAGTATTCATCATCAGATATTGGAATTATTCCATCTTCATCAAGATATTTATCACCTCTATCTAGTGCATATTTAATCTGATTATTATCTAGTATTCCTTCTTCACTCAGTGAAAATCTTCCCAACATGCATCCTACGGAATACGAAATAAAATCTTTAATTGTAGTTTCCTTATCTACCGCAGGAATCGTAATGTCATCATAGTCAACTTCCGCATTTAGAATTCTTCCTAACCCATATATTTCTATAAAAATATGGTTTATACGTTCCTCATTTTTCCTCATTTTCTCTCTTCGAGATGTGCACTCTTTCTCCCATGCATTAAATGCATCTCCTATTTTCTTATAATTTCCTATCAGCGGAGACGCCTTAAAATCCCATGAAGTTTCATAAGAATCCCAATCAGATTTACTTAAACATATATTTTCTTGGACAAGGGTACTTAACTCCTCAGAGTACTCCTCATTCCATATAACTGGGAGTTGAGCAATAGTACCCACTTCAAAACTAATTGTAGGCGATAAGAATTTAAGCAATTCCCATGTTACGGTAGAACTCAAAAAAGCCAATATATAATTCAACTTTTTATTATCATCAAAAAATATTGATGACCCTCTTATGTCAAAAACAAATCCTTGCGGCGAATACCTGACTCCAAATCTACTTGAACTGATCATTGTCCATGTTATACACGGCTTAAAATAAAAATTAATATTTTTTATTGTTCTGCTATAGCTTTTATAAAGGCTAGCAGCATATGCCTTGACTCTTTCTCCATCGTTTTCATAATCTACAAGATATTCATTGTTGCCATACCATTTTCTATATGCTCCGCCCTTGTTATATGGAAACCATCTTTTTCCACTATTACATGCTGCTTCTGCATCTTCAAAATCAAATCCAATTTTTTCATAATTTACTTCATGCCATAATCTTAAAAACCTATTATTATCTGATGTAGCCATTCCTTGACGAGGTTTTGCTATATCTCCTAGTTTCTTTCCACGTACAAATATCTCGTATATTTCTTTTCCAACCCAAAATGCTATCTGAGAACCAGGCAAATCCAAAAATTCTCTTGAATTAACCGTATATATATTCTCTGTATATTCCCCATCTATGAGTATTTTCCTTAAATACTCATTCTGAACATCCATATCACCCTTAAAATCCTCCAAACGGATATAGGTACCCTCATTATCGTTCGTCGAATTTCTAACTACAAAAGCGCAAATATCTACAGTAGCTTCTTTATAAAATGCACCTTTGGCAATTTGTATAAGTGACGAAATATTTTTGTTTTCAATAAGATAATTTCTTAAAGGTTCATATGATGTTAAAAACATCCATACATTCGGTGTCATGTAACCCGAATATCCATTTTTCTCACACAATTCGAGATTCCGTTTAATAAATACACTAAACAAATCCGTTGCAAAGTCTTTATAATTATCCGCTAAATATCCCTTTAATATGGTATCCATTTTGTTTAAATAGGGCGGATTCGTGATAACAACACTATATTTTCGGCTTAACATTCTGCCAATTCTAATTATAGGTACAATAACCTTATCTACTTCATATTGAAGAATATGGATATCATTTTTTATAGCATCCATCCTTTTGAAAAGTTCATCCCAGTCATGCTCTCCAACATCTATCAAGGATCCATATTCTTTTGCATTTTCAAACGCAGATAATAATTTACGCACATCGCTCTTTATAAGATTATTTCCACCTGCAAAATATTCTATTGTGTTATCATCCACACTAGAACTATCTTTAAATGCAAAAATATTAGCTTGAACATTTCTTGCGAAAAAACGTCTATCATACTTTCTTGCTTTCATCATCAATGCAAAATAAGCTAATTGAGCCGCTCTCTCATCAATGTCTAATCCAAACAAATTATTTTTCACAATTTCTGCAGCAGCATCTTTCTCACTATATCCGCATTCTGAATATATCTTCATCAGTACATCAAACGCGTAGACTAAAAAATGCCCTGATCCAACACACGGATCTAATACAGTTAAGCTATCAGGAGAAATGGATTCTCCGCTTTTTTTCTCATCAATATTTTTAACATAATACTCTAACTCTTTATCAAGGTCGCTTTGTTTTGAATTCTCTATCCAATATTTTCCTAAAGAATTGTCTACTATATACCTAACCACCCACTCAGTAGTAAATATTTGCGTAGCTGCAGGTATATCATTCTTGCCCACTGCACCCTTCTTAATATTTATTACTGATTCCTTTTTTTCCAAATTATAATATTGGTACATCCAACCAATAATCTCTATTCCACCGTTCTCATTATTTACATCAAAATCTCTTCCATCAATTTCCGTAACCATACGGTGAATAACACTTCCTGCTCGCAGCAAAAAATCAGGAAGCAATAATTCAGTATAATCCGATAATCTTTCAAACATTTTCGGAAGAATAGCATTTAATTCATTACACTGTGTAATCAGTAAGTACTTAAACAGCTCTTCGTCCTTGTTTCCCTGCTTCATTGAAATTACTTGTTCTTTATCTAAAGTTGAAAAATCCAGATGAAGTGCTTCTGTAAGTATTTGTGGTTTAAAGTTATCATTTTCATCAGTAAACACTCTTACATGACTAGGCAAATAACCATTTACTTCCATAAATCTTAAAGCGACAAAACGGTTAAACCATGTATATGCTACTTCTTCTATAACTGTAGAAAAATTTTCTTCTTTAATTTTATTTATCAAAACTTTTCTTTGACTTTTTTCAACATCACTTAACAGTACACCATTAATACTATCTAAGTTAGGATCTAATTCTTTTCCTTCTTCAATACCGTATTGCAAAGCCTTTTGTGTTACTTTTTCAATCAGTTCTCTTCTAGCCCATACTGCATATTTCTTAATTGCATTCTTATCCATGCTATATTCTCCTTAATTTATCTGTATTCCGTCACTACCCTGTAAATACTGTTTCATTTGTTTGCGGATATTTTCAACATAAGCATCAATATCTTCATCTGTCTTAAGTACTTTTGCAGGAAACATCTGCTGTCTAGCAACTTTCTTGATAATTTCTTTCTTAACTACAGGCTTTTCTGTGTTTTGATTGTTTGAAACTATTGGTTTTACTACCTTTGGTTTCATTGCAGATTCTATAGCCATAGTTGCTTTATCTTTTTCATTCCACATTGGAACTGAAAGTCCATCAAGAAGTGCTAAACTCATTCCAGATGTAATCTGTTCTTTTTTCTGTTCAAAGAATCTATCCGCTCTTTCTGAAATAAGAGCTGTATCTTCATTTGATTTAGCATTCTTATGAATCTCTTCTAGGCAAGATCTAACAATCTCATATAAGCTTTCACGCTTTTCTTCAAGCATCTTATCGTGAGACTTCTTAACTATATTTTGTAATTCATTAAGTTCAGGAATTCTCTTATAATCATAAGTTTTTCCATCAAATACAGTAGTTATGAGTCTCATCTGATTAAGTGCATGCTCTGCCTCTTCATCCTGTGAGATATAATCCAAGTCATTCTTTAAACTTTCTACAAACTTTGATGCCAAATCAAAAACAGATACCTGTGTTTTAAAGAAACTTTCTACATTCTTTAAATGATCTTGCATATCATAAAGAGTGTCTTCACTTGCAACTACTTTATCGATCAGAGCAATATTATCGCTCTTCTGAGACAATACATCTTTAATGATTCTTACAGCATCACGTACGGCAGCATGATCAGGATATTTATGTCCTTCATACTTATCATTTAATTCTTCATAATGTTCTTCTAACTTAGTAAATTCATCAATAATGAATGAAATAAGACCATCCTCATCTGCTGGTACATCCATTACATCAAGAAAATCTCTAAGGAAATCTCTTGTTTCTCTGACTTTGGCTGGACTTACAACATGTCGTTTTGTAATCTCTGTCTTTCCAACTTCACTTTTCTTACGAAGCATATCTGGAAGTCTAGGATCACTTGGTTGAATTGTCATACCGCTATATTTAACTGTTACCTTCTGCTCATAAATAAGAAGTGCAACTACTGCAGCGATATCAATTTCTCTCCATCCATAAGGAAGTTCAGAATATCTCTTTTGAATATCAAACATTTTAGTATTGATATGCTTCATATCCTGCATTTCAAGATACTCTTCAATCTTTTGTGCTGCACCGTTATTAGGATTAGTTCCAGCAATATATTGATCTGCACCTGTAAGAATTGAAACGATATCTGAATCATCATTTGCTGTTTTCCCAACAAGTTCAAGATCGTAATATACATGAGTAACAAGATACTCAAGAGCCTGATCTAACTTGCTCTTAGCATCTCCACTCTTGATTTCAACATGCTCGCCATCTACATAGAACTCAGCCGTCTCGATAGCCTTCTTGATTGCATCAAGAGCATCATTTTCATACTTTGTAGCCTCATCCTGCTGATTACGGATAATATCTTGAACAGACTTAGGAAGCTGCGCTACATTTCTTGTCTTAACATACTTTCTAATCTTAAGAGCATTTTCAATAAGCTCATAATACTTACCATCTCCAAGAACAACGATTGCCTGTCCCTTAGAGTTTGTTTGTAATCTAAGCTCATTCTTTTCAGTATCATCTGTTGCGATAGAATAAATCTGTAACTTCATTCCTCCAGTAACAGATCCATTTGCCTGACCATCCACATACTGGTCATATGGGAAGTCATAGATCTTATAACGATACTTCTTCTTATCGTAAATATCACCAAATACAAGATGACCGATTCTTTCGATAATCTGAGCTGTATCTACAGATGTATCTTTAATTTCTCTTGCGATATCCTGCTCTTCATCAGTAAGGAAGTTATATGTATTTCCTGTTCGGCCAATATAGTTCTGGCTAAGAAGACGATTTAAAGATTCTCTCACTTCTTCTCTCATCTTAATCTTATCCATATTGATATTATCTGCCATAAGGATAACGATAGAATCCAAAGTGGACTTAACGTCATTATCTAGATAACGAATCAAATATAAGAGCTTTAATACATTAACATCCTGTAGCTTAATACCTCTATCTTCATCAGCCGCATTCTGACATCTTTCAATAACACGACGAATAGCACCATCCAAAAATGTATGAACAGTGTCATAGAAAAGGTAGAACGGAGCAATGCTATATTCATCTTTATTTTCAATTTTCTGTGCAGCTTCCTGGAATCCTGAAAGCATAGATCTTTCACCACCTGATAAGTGTTTACCGGCATTACCATGCTTGCGAATCTCAGAAAATACCTTCTGCATCAAAATAAACTGATATGGAACAAATGGGAAATTTTTAGAAAAGTCCTGTGATGTTTCATATCCTCTGATATCTAAGAGTGCATCATCCTTATTGAACTTAAGTAAATTTCTAAGTACAGAATCACTTGATTCAAATACTTCTGTAAGTCTCTTGTCAGCTTCATCTGTCTTAGACAAAATTCTCTTTTGGATAACCTCATCTGCAGATGCAGATGAAAGAGAAAGTCTTGTTTTAAATCTTGCCTGAATACGTGAGAACTCATCCTGACGAGTCTTAATGATCTCATCAAGTGCTTCCTGACCGGTACAAACAACCCACACTTTTCCTTCGCACTCACTACCGATTTTTTCTACAAGCGACTGTAAGTTAATAAGATGATCTGTGTTACTTCCGATGTACTGACCAACCTCATCAATCATGAATAACAATCTGAAATTATCAGGCTTTTTGCTAACATAATCTTTTATCTCTGCTACAAGTTGAGCAATACTCATTTCAACTGTTTCTGTCCCGTTGAACCAATTACGAGCAGACTCTTCGCTCATACCAAGAACTTCTTTTAAAGTATCTACAATATCATCTTCAAAAAATGCAAAGGCATCTCTTGTTTCAAGCCAAGGCTGTCCATTTTTTTCTTCAAAAACTCTTCTGAATTCTTCTGTCTTTCCTTGCTTATCAATAAATTGCTCAAGCTTAGCAACCTTAAGATCCTCTCCATAGAATCCAAGGTAGTTATAGAACATTTTTGCAAATACTCTAAGAACTGCTGTTGCATCTTTATTAATAGATCCCTCAATATCTATATTAAAAAGAATTGTATCTGTTTCGCCCTTTGTTGCACGATCAATAAGCATGAATGTTGCTGGATCATCCTCAAATTTAGAACGGAATCTCTCAACGGTCTTCATGCCATCAACTTCTTTATTTTCCAAAATATATGATAAAATTTTCAAGAAGTGAGATTTACCACTTCCAAAGAAGCCAGATATCCACACACCTATATCTGCTGTTTTTTCTGTAAATGCATCACCATAATTATTAAAAAATGAAATAAAATGTTTCTTTAATTCCTTTGTAATAACGTATTCATTTAATTCCTGTACTAATACATCATTTGCATCTTGATCAACCTTTACTACTCCATTGATTTTTCTATCAATGTCATCCCTAAACATCTGTTGAATCTTCATTTATATATGTCCCTCCAAAATTTAAATTGCATTAAACGCTCTATAGTAACCATTAGGCTCTAACTTATCAAAAAGTCTAAGTTGTCTACCATTAAAACTTCCAGGATACATTACAAGTATTGGAATGTTTGGAACTTCTGGCTGTATTGCTTCGAGTAATGCATGCACTCTAGCAAAAGGAAAAACCTCACCAACACCTGTAAGAAGAAGTACATCTCCTTCTTTTTGTTCTTCTGGTTTTATCTTTTCTACAAAAGCTTTGTTATTAGCAAATTTTAAAATCTGCTCTTTAAGATATTCTTTACCTTTTTTAGCTTCCATAGAAACAGCGCCCTTAGTTATTCTTTTTTCATCGCAAATCTCTAAAAAAGTTTTGTAGAGATTCTTTTCAATTACATGACATGTCAGATCTTGATCAGAAACTAACTGCTCTGTAAAATATCTAACTGCCATTTCATCCTTGGGATCGTAGCAAAAAATATGGATATTAACTTCATTACTAAGTCCATTTCCTTTTAGGAAATCATCTTCTTGTATTCTTGTTTTTAATTTATCTAATCTCTCCAAAATATCACTCATTGAATCTCTCCTACTCTGAGTTTTATATAAAACAATTAAAGGCTGAAAGAGCAACTTCATCATTATTTGCTCTAATAGCATTTTCAATTTCTGTATGAATTAGTACCGGATTAAGCTTTTTAGCTCTTGGAGTATCTATATATTCATTTTCAAGAAGAATCTTATTTAGTACTTGTTTGATCTTATTGATTGTAGATTCACTCCATGAAGCAACTTCATCATCCTGCTCTTGTAAGCGCATAAAAAAAACATTTAGATCCATTCTTCCATACGAAAGATTTTGCTCTCTAAACTTCGCTCCAATAACAGTTATCATAAAATCCCAAACTAAACGGTATTGTCTCATCATTGCATAAAGGCATGCTTGCTTAGATATTTCCATTGGACTATGAGCTATAACTTCAACCAATGTCATATCATCCAATCCACGCAATCTCTTTATACAAACATTAGCAATATTTTTTATTGTTCTTTCTGTGGGAAATTGAAATAAGTTTTCCTTTATCACTCTATCAATTATTTCTGTATCTGAAAGATTCTCATCCACCATTAATTTAGCTACTGTTCTTGTTTCATGATAAAGGAATTGTTCTCTTGTTAACCCACCGTTACCTTTATAATCACCCAAGCTTTTCACCTACTTCTTCCTTTTTTTCATAGTGAACTAGATCTCCAAAATCACAATCTAATTTGTCACAGATTTTTGCTAACACTAACATTGATACAGGTTCACCTTTACTCATTTTTGCAATAGTTCCACTGCTCAAATTTACTGCATTCATTAAATCTGTTTTATTCATATTCTTATCGATTAATAATTTCCATAGTCCGTTATAAGATATAGTCATACAATTAACCTCTCTATATCAGTGCAAAGATTGCACCATAAAATTAACGTCACATAGAAAATTATACTACGTATAGGAAGATAAAACAAACATAATATTAAGAAAATCTTCAAGTTTGTAAAGATTTGATTCATTAATTGAAGATATCACCTCCTGATTTATTTTAATCCATTAATTTCTACTGCTACTTTTTCTTTCCCAGATTGCATTATCGCATATGTACTGTCCATTTTTTTGTACACTTGGCCGATTTTTCAAATATTTTTTAACTTTTTTAAAAATTATTTGTTTTTAAAACCGTGCGCTCTTTAAGAGCGTATTACTTTGCTTCACAAAGTGGCGAGCAGTGCAAATGTATTGACATTTGCTTCTTACTCGTTGGGGTATCTCCCCAATCCCCTCCAATTTGTTTCTTACGAAACAAAGCTACGCACTCATACTGAGCGCTTTATAAAATCTAAGGCAATAAAAAAAAGAGGGCACATACCATATAAGTACATGCCCTAAACTCTAACGAGTCTCTTCTTTCTTTTTTTCATTTTCTTTCTGTTTATTGTTTTGTTCATCTGCATAAATTCTATCTACATTGTATTTTGCAATTTGATAATCCTGCATTTCTGTCTTAGCTTTTCGATAGTCTTCATACACTTTTTTCTTATCTGTTAGTAACTTCTGATAACGAACATTTAATTCCTTTACTCTTGGAATCTTTTCACCTGTCGTTGATGTATATTCTTGGAAGTGATCTTTAGCTGCTTTATGTATAAGTATCTCTTCTCTATGAGCTTCAAAAAATTTCTTGCTATAGCCAGACTTTCTATATTCAACATATGTGTCTCTTGTCTTAGCATAATTAATAATGCTCTTTCTTAATGCAGCTATATTTATCATTTCTTTTTCAATTGATTTGATATTTGACGATAAATAATTGAATCTTTCCGAAGAGTCTTTTGCTCTCTTTTCAAGTGTTTCATAATCTCTACAATTATGTTCTTGTAAGAATAAAAGGACCTTTGCATACTCCTTAATATTATGAATTTTAGCCCAGCGTTCATATCCATAACCTTTTCCCTTTGAAATAATCTCCTGCATATCAAGAAGTAAATCAAAATTCTTTTCTCTATAATATTTTTTATTTTGCTTCTTCTGTGGGACATCCTTTTCAAGTCTTTTTCGTATATCTACCTCTGTATAATTGTCTCCAAGTGAATCAAGTCTTATAAATCTATTTTGAGATTTTCCTTTTATCGCAAGGTGTTTGCCTCTTTTTAATTCATATCCTTGATTTTCTAAAAGCATCAAAAATTCATCAAAGTCTTTTGGCTTTTTATTTACAATCTGATCTATATCTAATCGTATCAACTCACGAATTGTCTTCTTTTCGGGATAGGTTGTTCTCTTTACTCTCTCACTTGGTCTTGCAGCTTTAATAACAGACAAGCCATTCTCTAAACATATAAGATCACTCACTTTTTGAAGTGCTAAACCTGAAAATAAGAAATTTCTAAACTTCTTATCATGACTTAAATTTACAGAATTAAAAATTATATGATTATGAATATGAGCCTTATCAGTATGAGTAGCAACAATAAAAGCATGCTTTCCTTTAGTAAATCGCATGGCTGTCTCATAGCCAAGTCTATTAGCTTCCTCAGGTGTAATTTCTCCTGGCTTAAAAGATTGTCTGATCTGATATGCAATAATATCTCCTTTAGGTTTTCTTCCGGTAAGGCGTTCATATTCTTTTCTGGCCAGCAGAAATTCTTCGTGAGCTGATTTTGCATCACATTCATAAGATGATAGATATTTACCATCTTCTGTTTTTTCAAAGTTCTTGGCATAATCAGTTCTACCTTCTAGGCACTGCTCAATGGTCTTTCCCTTATTTATATGTAAAGCTATAAGTCTTGTAGCAGCCATAATTTTTCCTCCATACAAAAAAAGTAGCCATGAGATAATATAACTCCCATGGCCACTTTCTATTCTATGCTAGCAAGACGGCTCATTATTTCTCTTAACATCTCCCATAATTCATCTTGCTGTTTTTTTAATTCTTCTATATCTGTTTTATAAATGCTTCCTGTTTCATTTGCTCTTTTAGCATACTGATTTAGATTGTTTGAGCTTATAGATAAAAGTCTTCTGATTTCTTTTAAATCAGATAAATCTAAGCTAATAAGATATCCATTAATAGCAATTTTACGGATATAACTACTCATATTTCTAATGCCTGACTCCTGCATTCTAGCAAGAATCTTTTCTTTTTCTTCATCAGTAACCCTGATCTGCAGATAGGTTTTTCTCGGATTAAAATTATCTTTCTTCTCCGAGGTATAAACCCACTGGTTTCCTACTTTTTTCAGGTGGGATGTCTTTAAGTTTTTGGACAATAGACGTTCTCGCCTCCTTCTCCGCAATAGTCTCTTCTGGTTTATTATTAATTATTCCATCAAGCATATTGTCGTTTTGTTCAATCTGATCCTCAATTCCTCTCATTATATTTCCAAGAGCATTGGGATCTTTCATGGCCTCTTCAACATCTTTTACAGCTCCATCCACATCACTCCATTTTTCAATGGCTGTTCCTTTTCTTTCTTCCATGTTACCTGGCCTCCTTATTTTTATTTTTTGGGGAAAATTCAAGTTCAAACTGTGTTTTTAAATCTTCTGTAATATACATTTTTAACGTACAGTTAAAACTCTTTCCTGTCTTTTTTGATTTACAATCTTTTAATTTTACAGATCCATTACTAAGAAGCTGCTCCGCAATCTGTTTTGTCATCTTTTTACTTATTGACTCTAAAAAACTATTATTTTTCCATAGCGCAAAATTACATTCTTTATTACTGCAAAAATATCCTTTAGGTCTTTCAATGACATTTGAATCACAACAAGGACATTTACCTATAGCTTCATCCGTTGGTTTCATAAGAACCTTTGCATCTGGTATAAGTTCATAAGACTCAATTAGATGTTTTATCATTTCATCAATCTCTATCATAAACTCATCCGAATCAAAGCTTCTTCTTTCAACCTCTAATAATTTTTGTTCCCATTCTGCAGTCATAGATGCCGATTGAATCTCTTCTGGAATAACTGTAATAAGAGCTGCTCCTTTTTCTGTCGGAATAAGATACTTTGTTTTCTTATCGCCTTTTCTTTCAATAAATCCTATGCGAACAAGCTTCTCAATTATTCCAGCTCTTGTTGCTGGTGTTCCAAGTCCTTTTCTTTCTGCTTCATCTGGAATATCTTCTGCTCCTGCCTTTTCCATAGCGCTAAGAAGTGTATCTTCTGTAAATGATTTAGGAGCTGTAGTCTTACCTTGTTTTATTTCATAATCAAAAACTGATACTTCTTGACCACTATTAAGATTAATTGAAATACAGCTTTCATCTGTATCAGAATCTTCCTCAGACTTAAACTTCGATATAGCCTTCCATCCAAGATCAATTACCTGTTTTCCTTTTGATTTAAATACATTATCTCCACAAGTAGCTTCTACAACTGTTTCAAAAAAGACGCATGGACTAGATACTGACTCTGCAAATCTTGTTGCTATAAGTTTTAATATTTCTTTTTCACCTGAAGGAAGCTCTGATAAATTAGCTGTTGCAATATTACCGGTAGGAATGATTGCATGATGATCTGTTACCTTTTTACTATTAACTACTTTTTTTGTATCAATAGTATCTGTTGCATGAATATCACAAGCATCACTTATCTTATCAAGTAATCCTGGAATTGTAACTTCCATATCATCAGTTAAATATCTACTATCTGTTCTTGGATAAGTAACAAGCTTTTTCTCATATAGACTTTGGGTATAATCAAGTGTCTGCTGAGCTGTAAATCCAAGCTTCTTATTAGCTTCTCTCTGTAAAGTTGTTAAATCAAATAGGGCCGGAGATTTTTCCTTCTTCTCAGTTTTCTCTGATTTTGTAATAATAACTCTACCTTCATTCTTACAAACGGATACTAAGGACTTTGCTTCCTCTTCACTTGCTATTCGATTACTGGCAAGAACTAGCCCATCAGCCTTTAATAAAACTGTATAAAAGACTTCTGGCCTAAATGCTTTAATAGCTGCTTCACGCTCTACTGCAAGTGCAAGTGTTGGTGTCATAACACGTCCTACGTTTAAAGTTTGACCATAAAGTGTTGAAAAGAACCTAGTAGCATTAATTCCAACTATCCAGTCTGCTCGTTCTCTACATAGTGCTGCTTCATATAATGCATCATAATCCTTGCCTAGTTTTAAATTTTTAAATCCATCAACAATAGCTTCATCTTCCATTGATGATATCCACAATCTTTCAAAAGGTTTTTCACATTTTGCCTGATTGTAAACAAGGCGGAAAATTAATTCTCCTTCTCTTCCAGCATCAGTAGCTTCAACTAAACTTTCTACATCATCCCTTTTCATAAGATCCGATAAGATTTTAAACTGAGACTTTGTAGAAGATGTAACTTGATACTTCCACATATCAGGAATAATAGGAAGATCTTCCTTTCTCCATTTTTGATATTTTTCATCATATTCCTGTGGTTCTGCAAGTTCCACCAAATGACCAACACACCAACTTACAATATATCCATTACCTACAACATAGCCATCCTTTCTTTCATTTGCTCCAATGACTTTAGCTATTGCCTGGGCCACTGATGGTTTTTCAGCAATTACAAGTTTCATTAAATCGTCACCTCATCTTTCTTTTTACTTTGTTTAGGTGTAGATTTTTTCTTTGCTTTATTTTTTTCTTTGGCAAGTTTATCCCTAACTGATTCTTTTTTAGACTTATCCTGTTCTTTACTATCAGGTGCGACTTCATCCTTTGTCTCTTCAACGGATTTTTCTTTGCAAAATTCGTCTAATCGACCAACAAGTGACTTTGCTGTATCAACTAAATCATCTGGAATGTCACCATTTTCAAGTGCTTCTTCAATCCCCTTCTTAATATCTAAGCCATCATTTTTATATAATTGGGCCTTCATTGCAGCTGTATTATACTCAGGATTTCCTTCTGTATTATCTTGATAATCATATGGATCTAAATCCTTAGCAAACTGATCTAGATCATTTACAAGAGCATCATTTTTTTCTTCTTTTGAAACTGCATCTTTTTGTGCTATTAATTCCTGCTCTTTTTCATCAATCTTTGTAATCATGTCATTTGCAGCTTTTCTAATTACATCAAGTGATGCCCTTAGTTCTGTTGTTTCTTTGCCACTAGACCATCCTGCAACATAAGAAAAGGAATAGTCAGAAGTGTCAATTCCATAATGCTGACATACTGTATATGCAACACTTTCGGCTTCAACCTCTTTACTATTCCTTGTTTTATCCTTTACAGCATCTTTTTCTGAATGAAGCATTTGATGTGCCATTTCATGAATTGCTGTTTTAATTGTCTGTAATTCACTCATACCTTTTTGAATTGCAATTCTTTTTTCTTCTGTATGATAATATCCTTTTGCTTCACCTTTAATGTCTTCAAACGTAATAGGTACAGGACACACTTGTTTTAAAGCTTCTATAAACACAGGATATCTGTCTACGTTCCCCTCTAGCTCATTGACTCCAAGTGAAGGTAGCTCTTTACCATCAGTCTGACTTAGATCAAAGGTATTAACAACTTTAAATGCTGTTACCTGCATCTCGACTTCTTCTTTTACATGTTCTCCGTCTTTATCTACAACTGGTTTACCTTTATCATCAAGCTTATCCATAAGTCTTGTAACTTTATAAGGTGCTGGTGCTAAAATCTTAATTCCCTTTTCGCCCTTTTTTACATATCTACCCATTTGTTTCCAACCTGTAAAGCTCTGACAAAGACTAGCTTCTGGTTTTTGCATCATAATAAGAATTGAATTGTTTACAGAATATCTTGGGAACTTGGCCATTGTCTTTAAAAATTCTTTATAATTATCACTTTCAAAAACATCCTTTACGCCTTGCTCAAGCTTATCTGTAATATCCTTTAATCTTTCAGCTCCTTGCTCCCTATTTTCAACAATCTTAACCTTATCTCTTATATCCTTTGGTACATTTCCAAGTACTTCTAATTCCTTAAAACGATAAAGTATTTCAGCAATACCATACTGTGCTGCAGTATTTTTTTCTACATATGGATAATAATTAAGCATATCCATATCGATACCATTTCTTGTTACTAGATCAAATTGTGCAAAATCTTGACCTGTATTTGCATCAATTAAGGCTATTCCTATTGATGGTATGGCATTCATTCTTTCAGGTGGAATGCTATTATAAAGATCAACTGCTTCTTTTACAGTTTTAATTCCATCATGATATTCACCCATATGATGAAATTCATTGCACTCGGCAACTGTATAAGTGACCTTTAACTTTCTATCCATGTTATGCCTCCTTTTCTTTTGATTTAAGCCTATTTAAACGTGAAACCACCGACTCTTTAGCCGGTGGTCTCTTAGATTTCTCCTCTTTTGATAAATTCTTTAAAGCCTTAACATAACCCTGATATCTTGACTTTCTAGCCATTATTTCTCATCCCCTTCATTTGAATCATCCTCTGTATTATCATCCACTACAATCTCTGTATCTGATTCATCTAAATCTCTATCATCCTCATCAGATAAATCTTCAATATCATCATCAATATCTGTTAAGTAATCATCATCTGAATCTTCTTTATAATCTTCGTCTGGATCAGGTTCATTAGTCTTTTTCTTTGCATTCTTAGTAGACTTGAAATACATAAATCCACCACCTGCAGCAAGAGCAAGGACTAAAATAATTGCCATAATTCCATTTACATTAGTTTTTTTCTTTTCTTTTGCTGGTTTTGTTTCAGAAGTTGTTGCAGGTGCTGTCTCTTTTTCAGTTTCAGGTTTCTTTACTTCTGGAGTCTTTTCCTCTTTTGTACTATCCCCTGTTGTAGCTGCTATATACTTTTTGACCTGGTCTTCATCCATTAAAGAAAGTAAATCTGATTCATCAACCATATTTAAGAAATGTACTGTTTCCTTGCCTTCATCATCTCTGTCAATAATTAGATAAAAGTAGTTACCATTCTTTGTAGTTAAAGTAATAAACTGTTTACCCCCAGCTTCAATACTTCCATAGTCATCAACGATGGACATATTTCCATCAGGTGTAAGTGGTCCCATTTTCTCTTCTTTCTTCTCTTCTGGTTTCTCCGTACTTTCTTCTGTTCCCTTGCACATGCTAATATCTTCTTTACAAACAGGGCAATTTGCATCAACATGACCTTCACTACATTTACTTTCACAAGTACACTCTGGAGTATTTGCAAAAACTGTAATAGGCGCTCCACAAATTACAGTACTAAAAATAGTTGCTGCTCCAGTAAGAGCTATCATTTTTCCCTTTAAAATCTTAAATATTTTCATTTTTTAGAACCTCACTTTCATTTGAATTCTTCACGTTTGATGTTTCTTTTTTACCTTTTTGATATTCCAAAAACTCTTTAAGCTGTTCTGGCGACATTTGATAATTTGCAACAATATCTACAATCTCACTTGCCTCAGCTTCTTTTAGCTTTTGCTCTAATTCTTTGACCTTTATGTTTGCAGCATCTCGTTTTGATACTGCTTTTTTAAGATCTGCTCTAAGCTTATCTAATCTTGAAATCATGTTTTCCCTCCATAAGAAAAACCGCCCCAAAGGACGGTTAATTAATTCTTCCATAACAATAAAAATGATTACGCCAATAACTTGAATCGTAAGAAGCATACTGAATAGGATTTCCGCAATGAATCATAATCTTATTTACCGGATCTACAACAATTCCAACATGACTAGCTCCATTTGTCTTATAAGTACCTTTAAAGAATATTAGATCTCCAGGCTTAACATCTGCTTCTGATACCCTTGCAGTACTATTCTTAAGACCTTCTGCAGTTTGTCTTCCAAGATTCCATCCATTACCACTGTGATTGATAACCCAACTTACAAATCCTGAACAATCAAATCCTGTACTTGGACTACTTCCTCCCCATACATAAGCTCTTCCAAGGTATTTCTTTGCTTCATTCATCATTCTTCCAAACTGTTCATCTGTTAGATATTCTCCAGGCACTCTATAATCTGGATAATCACCTGGATTTGATACGGAATAAGTATCATCTTCAAATAAATACTTTTTATTTCCATATGTCATTAGAAGAATATTGTATCTTTCCTTTTGATCATCAGTTAAAGATAGTCCTTCAATTACCGATTCCAAAGTTTTGTTTGATAGCTTTACTTTTAGAATGTAGTAATTATATGGAACTGTTACAGTATAAGAATAACTTTCTGATGACGTAGTTCCATCATCATTATGGACCGTTCTTGTTCCTGTCCTTGTTTCCTGTCTATACCTTGTTTCAACTATTTCATGAGTAGTGATCTTATACTGCTTTTTACAGAGTTCTTTTAACTTATCCAGCACTTCCTCTCTTGTGTAATTCTCGTATAGTACAGTTAAAAGTGCTGCAAGTTCATAAGGGTTATGGCCTATCTCATCTAATTCATACTGATACTCATCATATCCAGGATAATCATTTGGAATATTATCGATCTTTTCTCTTACTCCCTTTTCTAGATTCTTATAATCTGCTTCAACACCCTTTATGTCTTCATCCTTTGCAGTAAATGTTGTCGCAACTGTTATAGTTTGTGTTCCACCTCCTATAGCACCACATGAAGTAAATATTCCTGATAATAAAGCAATAAGAAGAAGTATCAGCAAAACAATTATGGTTATTATTGGATGCTCTTTAATAGCATTGGCAAAAAACTCTCCAATCTTTCCAACAATATCTTCTACCTTTTCAATTGCTTTCTTTCTTACCTGATTTGCCTCCTTAGCAGTTTCTCTTGATTTCTTTTGATTCTTTTTACGTTGCATTTCTTTTTGCATTGTCTTTTTCTTATTTTCATTATCTATTTTCTCGTTATGCCTTTTATGAAACTTGCTATATACAGCTTGTTTTATCTTATTAACGACAATGCTTGTCGCACCGTATCCTAAATCAATTGCATCATATGCTGTGCTATCATCTTTGTTTTGGCTTGATGCAACAGATCTTACCTTAGATTGAATTGCTGCTTCTGCAGCAATCTTTTTCCTTCCCTGCGTCTTTAATCTTTTCTTTTTTTGAAGCTCTTCTTTGGTAAGCCTGTTGTCTGCCTTTTTTGTACGGAACTTTTCTCCATAATGCTTCTTTTTTGATGATTCATTATGAAGCTTATCTCCATACGCTTTCTTTCTCATATCCTTTGGATCAGGTTTTATGGTGGACTTAGATTTATTTGTTCTTGTGTAAATCCATTTAGCCATCTACTTACCCCTCTTTCGCCTCCATAACTTCTGATAACTTAGTTGTCATAATCTTATAAAGCTCTGTATCCTTAGGAAATCTATCAACGAATGGTAAAATAACATTTCCATAAAATAAAAGTCCTTCACCTTCTCCCGAATGCGTTACATACGAAAGCTGATGAGGACTTATATTAAGCTGCTTGGCAAGAATTGATCTGTCTCCTACTGCCTGATTAAGCATGTAAATAAAGTCTGAATTTTCAAAGATGTTTTCTACTTCTTTAGAAGATAAAAGATCCTTTACATTCTGTGTTATTCCTGTAGGAATACCTCCCCATTTTCTAAATCTTTTCCAGATCTCAACGGTATAGGCTGCTGTCTGTTCTTCTCTTAATAACAGATGCATCTCATCCATGTAGTATCTTGTCGATTTGCCCTGGCTTCTATTTTCTGTAACTCTACCCCATACCTGATCTTGAACTACAAGCATACCAATCTTCTTTAGCTGTTTTCCAAGGTCCTTGATGTCATAACAAACAAGTCTATTTGTTAGCTCAACATTGGTTCTATGATTAAATACATTAAGTGAACCTGTTACATAAATTTCTAAAGCTGTAGCAACATGTTTTGCTTCCGGCTCATCCTGTTCTAAGAGCTTGTTATAAAGATCTTCTAGAATAGGCATGTTCTCAGGTGTTGGATTTTCAAAATAACTCTGATAAATCTGTCTGATACATCTATCTATTACAGTTTTTTCTACAGGCTGTAATCCTTCTTTTGAACCAACAATTAGCTCACATAGTGACAAAATGAAATCAGCCTTAAGAGCAATGGGATTATCATCGTCTGAATAATTCATATTGATATCCATAGGATTAATAAACTGTTCCGACGTAGGACTTATCTTAATAACCTGACCACCTAAATAATTAACCATTGGACTATACTCTGATTCAGGATCAGATATAATAATGTCATCATCCGTTACAAGAAATAAATTTGTTATTTCTCTTTTTGCTGAAAATGATTTACCAGATCCAGGTGTTCCAAGTATAAGTCCATTTGGATTTTTAAGAAGCTTTCTATCAACCATAATCAAATTATTTGATAAAGCATTAAGACCATAATACAGCGCTCCTTTATGCTCCTGGAAAAGCTCCTGAGTAGTAAATGGAACAAAAATTGCTGTGCTACTTGTTGTCATACCTCTTTGTATTTCTACTTCGTTATATGCAAGTGGTAATGAACTAACTAGGCCCTGTTCTTGCTGAAAATCTAGTCGTATAAGATTACAATTATGTTTCTGTGCAATTGAACAAGTCTGGAAAATATTATTTTCAAGTTCCTGCTTTGTTCTTCCTGTATTTAATACTAAAAATGTAAGAAGAAACATTCTTTCATTCTGTGACTGCAGTTCCTTAAGTAAGGCTTTTGCATCTCTACCATATGTAGCAAGATCTGATGGAATAATATCCATATCATAACCAGCTCTTACTGCTTTTTTCTGTTCTTCAATCTTACTTCTATCAAGTTCTGTAATAGTTCTCTTTACAGTCTTAATAGCTGCATTTTGATCTACTGACTGAATATGCATTGTTACGATCTGGCTTGATTCCATACCTAAAAAATCTGCCAACATCCTATCACTGATATCAGATGCATCAATGGATAAAAAGCTCATAGCACAATAGGTACTACCCATCTTAAACATTCTTCCATTTTTAAATTCAAAACTGCTTGGTACTATAAAATCCTTTACTGAAAGACCTGATCCAACTAAATACTTCCAATCGAAATTAAACTTTGATTTTTCTCCAAGATGAAGCTGCTTATGCATAACTTCAAGTCTTTCATATCCATTTAAAGTTTCTGCTATAACTCCAAGTCTCTTAAAGTTATTAAGAAGATCCGTCTCTATATGAATAAGTCTTGGTTTAGCTGTTTTTATAGAATCGGCATGAATTCCAAAAGTTAAATATTTAGTTTTTGTAAGTCCATTATTTCCTGCCTCCATCTGTTTAAGAAGCATATTTGAATACTCATCTCTTACAGAATCAAAACCATCATTCTGATGTCCTATGGCTATACTCTTTTCAAAGTCTGCTGAATCAGTCGCTAAGTTCATAAATGACAATTCAAAATGTATTGAGCTGTCAAAGAAATTTAAAAATGAACACCACTCTTCAAAAATTTCTGTTTTATCTTCCTGCATTGCAAGCTGATAATTAATGTCCTGAAACTGAATCGTTTTTGTATAATAATCCTGTCCAATTCTACAAATGCCATCCTGAAACATCCTATCAAAAGGAATTGTCTGTTGTGCTGTTCTTGGAATTCCATCATCTCTTTGAGCGTTCTTAATTGCTTCTCTGATATCTTTTTGTTCCTGCTTACTTAATCCTTTTGGCATTGCAAATTCTCTTTTATTTTTCTGCAGAAATCCGAACAATTTCCTCCACCTTCCTTTCTACTTCAGCCTGTCTCATTAGTGCTGCATAATAATTATCTGTTTTATATGGCCTCTTTTTTGGTCTTATAAACATTGCTCTAATAAAATGCCCTAAATACACTTCTAAGGGCTGTCCATTTTTTTCATACATAGCAAAAAAGAACATTGGCATCATAATTACCATCATCCCCATAACTGCTACATTTACTTCTGAAAAACTCTTTATCAAAAAAAATGACGGTACTCCTACGAGTGCCGCCAAACTAAAACATATTAATTGTCTCTTTGTTAAGTTAAACATCACTTTCGATTTTACTCTCGTAAGATCTCTAGGGACACTTATATAAGATCCTGCCATCTTAATTCCTCCTTCATTTTAATGAGCGTTTAATACAGATTTTGCAATTGATCCTGTCTTAAATAGTGTAAATGCAAGTAAAATTGTATATCCAAGTACGCCCCATAATGAACCTATAATGTCTGATGAAAATGCAACTGTCCTTATTAGTACTGCATATATTCCTACGCAAATTAAAATCAAAAATCCTTGAAATCCTAATGCAAACAAACTTCTAATGTAATTTTGGCCCATCACACCTTGTTCTTTATTTCCCAGTGTTGCAAATGGAATAGGTGCTAAAGAAACCATTAAATAAATTTCAATCATTCTGGCATATATAATTACAAAAATAACCTTGGATAAAATGTTTGTGGCGAGTCCTATAATCCATATCTGCAAGAAAAGGAATAAAACACCCCATATACTCATACGTTCAATAGTTGATTGCATCGTAGATAAAGCTGATGCATCTATGGCGGTACTTCCATTGATTATTCCTCCTGCTCTTGTAATTACTGTCTGTGTTACATCAAATACTGCCATTGTAAAATCAAATGTATGTGTAATAAGTTCTACAGCCACAAAAGTCTTAATAACCCACTTGAAAATAAACCATGTTTCAAAATTTGCTAGGTTGTTATAGCTCATTATTAACTGTATAAGCTCATAACATGCAACAAAAGTGAGGATAATACCTGCTATCGGCATAATTGCATTCTCGGACACACTTTTTATCATATTAAATACTTGAGGCGAAAATCTTGCTGGAGTCATTCCTGCCTGTGATGAAACAGAATCAACCTGAGCATTTACTCCATCATACATTGCTCTTAATTGAGCCATTAAAACTGGAATAATTTGAGACTTTAGCCAATCCCCAAATTGATTAAATATTGTATCCAATTGTATTCCTCCTTAAATACGAGGACTAGCAATTGCTAGCCCTCTTTTCTTGCGTGAACCTGTCACGCTGTCTCTTAGAAAAGTCCTGAAAGAAGTGGGACAAGAGTTGTTCCGATAAGAGCAACACCGCCACCTGCCATAAGCTGCTTCATTCCCTGTGACTTAGCACCTGGATTATCATTGCCATAACCTTCAAGAAGATTGACAGCTCCCCAAATTCCAAGACCAGCTCCAAGAGCAATTACTACTGTCTGCAGTGTTCCTACTGCACTGTTAAAAAATGCCATAATTAAATTCCTCCGTTTATTATTTGTGTGATATAAATCTTTCTCCCAGATCAAAGGGAGTTTAGTTACAATCAAAGCCCGTCGACTGACTTTGAAAATATGGCCATATAAGAAAAAGCCTTAAGAACTGCTAAGCATTTCCTAAAGCTTTAATCTTCCATTTCGACAACGTCATAAACGTCATCTTTTTTTAGTATTAACTTATGTGATAAGAACTTTTCTATATCGAACCAGTTCTTTTTATCTGCATCCGCTGTATCTTTATAATTCGGATGCTGCGTTAAATCATATTTATCTGATAAAAAAGGTCTTACGCCTCTTACTTGTACAATACATTTACTTCCATCCATAACTGCTAGTTCATCAATACTCATTAGATCATGTCCGAGTTTTTGATAATTCATGTTATAGCTCTGACTCTGCCCTCTTGATTCTCCTGTATTATACATATCAATTGTTTCTTTACCAAGAATTGCGTTGAGATCTTTAAGCGTAGTCTGTTCTGAGCCACCTAAGAATATTTGACTATCACAGTTACCAATAATAGTATCTGCATTGTCTTTGTATATTGCCTTAAGCTGTGATTTTGCTTGAAGTACTAATGCTGCAGATATTTCTCTACTTCTGATTGTTGCCATTAGTTTTTCTAGATTAGGTATCTGACCAATATTTGCCGCCTCATCGATTAGACATCTTACATGAATTGGAAGTCTTCCACCATATACATCATCTGCCTTCTCACAAAGTAAATTAAAAAGCTGTGTATATATCATAGATATTAAAAAATTAAAGGTTGCATCTGTATCTGACATGATAAGAAACAAAGCTGTTTTCTTCTCTCCAAGAGTATCTAACTCTAATTCATCATAAGATGTAATTTCCCTAAGTTCAGCAATATCAAAAGGCGCAAGTCTTGCACCACAGCTAACTAAAATAGATTTTGCAGTCTTTCCTGCAGCTAACTTATATTTTTTATATTGTCTTACAGCAAAATGATCTGAATCTCTAGCTTCAAGCTCATCGAATAGAATATCTACTGGATTTTTAAATTCTTCATCATCTTCTCTAACCTCCATTGCATTGATCATTTCTAGAAGAGTTGTAAAGTTTTTTTCTTCCTCAGAAGCCTCATAGTAAATATATCCAATAAGTGCTGTATATAGCAGTTTTTCTGCTTTCTCCCAGAATTCATCACCGCCTTTGCCCTCACCTTTTGTATTAGCAATAAGTGTTGTAACAAGCTTCAAGATATCTTTTTCACAATGAATATATGCAAATGGATTATAATGCATACTTTTCTTAAAGTTTATGGTATTAAATATCTTCAAGCGATAGTTATTCTTTACAAGAGCATTACCTACTTCATTTACTACAGTTCCTTTTGGATCTGTCACAACATAACTTGAATGCATTTGTAACAAATTGGGTTTAATAAAAAACCTTGTTTTACCTGATCCAGAACCACCTACAACAAGTACATTTTTATTTCTTGCGTATTTGGGCTGTTTTGGTCTTCCACTCATCATCATTCTTTCTGTTTGAGATAGAATGATGTTTTGCTGAAAAACCGGATCTTCAAATGGTGCTATGTCTTCCTTAGTTCCCCATCTAGCTGAACCATATTCTTTATTATGCCTATATTTCTTCGCATTTTTACCTTTTAGATAAACTGCAAGTCTAAGAGCAAGACCACAACAAATTCCAACTACCAAATCTAAGGGATTAAGACTAGGCAAAATGTTTGAGAAGGCTTCTTTAAAACCTCCATACAATATTAGTCCCTGCATCTTTTCAGACATATTACTTCCCCAGGATATTCTCCAGGCTTCCCCAAGATTAGTACAAAGCAAACCTATAAGTACATAAGGAATATTTAAGATAAGCAGCTTTTTCGTTTTTGTATTCATAATACTTGCTCCTTTTTCTTTTCTTTTTCCTTATGCGATCTCTTAGCAATTATAGCTTTAAGTTTCTTAAGTCGTTGTAAGATACTTGGCCTATTCTTTCTTTCCTGTCTCTTTACAATTTTCTTAGAATACTCTTTTAGTACCTGACCAATAGCATCAGCATCTTTTGCCTTAAAGAAAACAGTATATCTAGATGGTTTTACATCTTTGTCTTTTACGATAGCAAAATCCACACCATACTTATTAGCAATCCTTTTAAAGTCCTTTATGCTTTCACCACTAACATCCATACTTGATGCTCCCTGGCCTTGTTTAATAAGTGTTTTTACAGACTGCTCTCCGAGAGGTTTCATTCCTTTTTCCATTTTCTTATGGACGTGATGCCTGTAAGCTGCTCTTAATAATCTATATAATGTTACTGCAGTAATTTTAGTTGTCCTTCCTGCAAGTCTTACAGATCTATCTGATACTTCTTCATTCACACTTGCTTACCTCCTTTAAAAATCTAGTAATCAAGTTCATAGGCTGAAAAGCTTTCTCCTTTAGCTGTTAATGTAACTATTCTACTTGCAAACAGACACTCAATCTGTTTAATATCATCATCCCTTAGATCTACTACCATTCCAGTAGTATCAATTTTCATTACAAGAGCACTTCCAATAAAGTACGAACCCCCATCAGCCTTTACAATCTTGTCTGCATTCATACACATAATGTAGTCACTTCCAATTGGTGCACCTATGCGATCATCACCAAGTTCTTCCATTATCTTATCCATCTCATCTGCATCTACGATTCGATAAGTTCCATTTGTACCAATGACCAAAGCTTTATTACTTCCTATCCTTGTATCCTTTGGGAAAGCAATGATTCCATCTTTAGCCGGATTAAGCTCTATTCTGATTTTTATATCTTCCATTTTCATCCTCCCAACTGTGTATTTTTTGACTCATTCAATATTTTTTTCATGCAAGGAAAACAAAATGGCTTCGTTCTCCCATATGTACAAGGTGTTTTACAATTTAAAGGCATTACTTCCTTAGATTCAAAATTTTCTAGGCTATCTCCCTTTCCATATCTACTTACGTGTTTATCTATTCCCATATGATTCCTCCAAGAAAAATACCAGCCTACAGATTTCTCCATAAGCTGGTATATAAAAATATTAAAGAGCTACATCACCTTTAGATTTTGCTCCCTTATTAATTGCATCTTTCTTTGGTTTCTTTGCGATTTCATCCTTCTTTGCTTTTAAATCAGCAAGTACTGATCCTTTATCTACAGAATCAATATCTACTTCCTTTTCTCTGCTTTCAAACTTTTCAGCAAGTTCGAATACATGTGCTTTAGAATCATAATGATAAACACTATCAGTAAGTTTATCTTCCGGAGCAACCTGAGTAGCGTTTACTTCCTTTACCATATTTTCAAGCTCTTTCCGTCCAAAGTTACCATCATCTTTTACAAGCAAAACCTCATGGATTGATGAAGGTAAAACAAAGAAATCACCACCTAATCTTTCCGCAGCCTGATCCATAAAATCCTGATATGCAAGAACACCTGCGCCCTGCACCTTATCAGGTGTAGTAGCTACAAACATTGGCTCATCTTTTGGTACTGATGTGAATCCCATCATTTCAGCCTGATCTTTTCCCATCATCTCGACCATTACTTCTGTCATTCCTTTAATAACCGCAGGTCTAAGCTCAGGGGCATTTTCTAGTGCATCCTTGTGAAGCTGTTCAGGTGTTACACCATATTGATCCAAAAGCTCATTTGTAATAAGAATACTTGAAATACCATCCTTATCATTTCCGCCTAACATAAAACGATATACTACTGACATATCTTCCATATCTTCATGAGGAACGTTTGCAAGCATTTCTGCATTTCTTTCTGATGAAACAACTTCCATAGAAAGTTTATCCTTCATCTGGGAATAATCATTTAACTTATCTACATCATATGCTGGAGCATTTTTTAGTCCATTCTCCGCCAAATCGGCAGCATGTTCAATGCAATCATCATACTCATGACCGTTTGAATAAGCTTCATATAGCTGATTCAAATTGACATTTACCCCAATAGAGCTGTTCTCTGGTCTAATTGTTACTGCATCATAACCATCATTTAATTTATCTACATGACGAATATCCGCTTCAACAGTAAGTCCTCTGTCTGTAAGAGTATCTTTGATATCCTGAATTGCATTATCTTTGAATTCTTCGTAATTCATCATCTTAACCTCATTTCTGTTATTATTTTGAATACTAAAAAAGCGCCAGACCTACAAAAATGTAAGCTGACGCTAGTTACCGGATATTCTTTTGCAAAAGAAAAAAGAAGTAAGTTCTTTACTTACTCCTTTGTCCATTCTAATAATAACATGCCTAAAAATTGGTTACAATAACTCGAATATCATTGATTTGTAATCTGCTTATCATCAATATATAATAACTAAACTTTATGGTTATACCAGTATATTATATCCTCTGCCTAAAGTTTCAGATTGACGAACAATTATGCGATTTAAACTATTTCCTTCCAAAACTTAATATTTAAAAATATTGATATTGCAAGTCCAATCCCCATAGTAATAAGCTGTACATTGCGTGAATCATGAATTCTAAAATCATAACAAAAGAAAACAACTATAAAGCATCCAAATATACTGCATATAACACGTACCACAACAAACTTATACTCAAGTAAGTAAGTGATTACTGCTGTTGCAATATACATTCCTAAATATACTCTCCAGTCCCATCCCTGTTTTGAAAGCAATAAAACTGGCATTGTACTAATAAGCATGGAATTTAATATATCAATTCTTATAAGCAAAAATCCTACTACTCCAACAATTGCTGAAAATATGCAGATAATTAGTGAAACTATAAGTCCACACGCTGGTCCCCCGATGTCATCCGATAAGCTTGTTGGTCTTTTATCATCCCACTCACCCATAAACATCTACCTCTCTTTTAGACTGTTTATCTTGTTAACATAAACTGCAGCTCTCGCAATAGTTTTGTTTTCTTCTACACCATTTCTTTCAATTACTGCCCTTACAACTCCGTCAATCTGGCCATTGCGAACTGCCTCATTATAAATCTTTCCAAGTCTTGCTCTAATTGAAGCTGCAGATTCTTCTAATTGTTTTTCTATAACCACCTGATCTACGTTTTTAAAAGATGGTAAATCAGATAATGTAAACTCAACATCCATTGCCTCAGATTCTCTTTTTAAGGCTTCCATGGCAACACTATAATCATATACTTGTGTCTTAGAGTATTTCTTCTCTAATTCATTTACAATCATAGAATTTACACTTAAATATTTGCTATCTGCAACTTCCTTAAGTCGATCATAAAGCTCCTGGCTAACTGATAAATTTATTCTTGGCATATTGACCTCCTATGAGTGTTGTGCAACTCTCTATAGTTTTATTATATGAGTGTTGTGCAACAATGTCAAATGCTATCAATTAGCTTTTCTAGTTTAGTCAAATGCGCCATAAGCCATATCGTAATTTACTTCTGCCTGATAATAGCTGCTGATCGTTGTTGGTGCATTAAACAGTGCAGATAGAACATAGCCTTTTATATTTCTAATCTTTGTTGTATTGTGCTTTAAACAATCCATGACATACTCAAGATGTGAACTATCAAGTTTTAAGAATTTTGACTTAACTAGTTCTCTTGGATATTCATTTTTAGCAATCCAAATAGAATCTTTTTGGCAAAGAACCGTCTCTAAAATCAAATCGTAAATACCGTCAATTACTTCTTTGTCATGAGGATAACGCTCTTTCATGATCTCAAGTTCCAAATTATCGCTAATTATTTCTGAGTATGCTTTATACTCATCGTTCAATCTTGTATCTTGATGATTGATATGATTAGTTATATATAAATTATTATTATTTATATTATTATAATTAGCATTGGTTTTTCCCATGTCTAGACTTTGATTATTTCCATCTCTAGACATTGGTTTTTCAAATGTCTTGACATTGGTTTTTCCCATGTCTGAAACATTATCCACATTCTCAGACATTGATTTTTCCCATGTCTGACTAGAAGCTTCTTCCTGCACAAAATTCTTCAAATAGATAATAGCTGGCTTGCCTTGGCCCTGTCTTCTTCTCTCTATTAAACCTATGGCTTCAAGATCCTTAAATAAGCTTCCTGCTTTATTTTCCTTGCAGTTTAACATTTCCATTGCATCTTGTTGTGAAAAGTATATATATGCCCTATTTTCGGCATCAAACCACTTATTTTTTAACGATAATGACATTCTATCTAGCATTAATCCGTACAATACCTTTGATTCTACAGAAAGCTGTTTGAAATAATCGTTTGTAAATAACAATTTAGGTATTCTATAGAAGGTAAGCATTTCTGATTCTTGACCTTTGAAATAATCAAAAATTATTTTTTCGCCCAATTTCATTTCCTCCCTTCAATGATGTTCTATATATCTCTATAACGTTCAGTGGTGCAATATTTGCACTACCCAACATGTTGAAATAATTTTCGTTCATTAAAATTTTTCACGTATATTTTGTTTGGCTTACCTTTTATCTGTAGCTTATATATAAGTCCGATATTTTCTAACTCAGTCATACAATCAATTATTGTATGCTTAGAAAAATTAATATCTTCTTTTATCTGATTTAATGGATAGATAATATAAACTCTATTTTCTTCATCAAACCAATTGTGTTTTGATGCTTCATTCATCCGATCTAACATAACCGCATATAGCATCTTTGCGGATGGAGACAGGGAAGAGAAATTCTTCCCTGTTAAAAGTTCCTTGGGTATCTCTACTGATGCAAATTGTTTTGCTTGGGTTCCATAAAAATAATCCATCATATTATGCATCCTCACTTTCTTGTGCTTCCTTCCATTGTTCCAATAGTTTTATCATGATATTTTCAATTTCAGTTTGAGAGTAAAAAGCTGGAAAATACTTATTAAGCTTCCTCTCAGAAAAAGTTATTTTCTTTCTTGTCTGTGGTGTTGCTCTACTTTTAATCAAGATGTCTATCATTTTTTCTTGTGTAAGAGAATCATCTTCTCTATAGGCTCTTAAATCCATGAGCTGTTCCTGCTTAATCATTCCATTCTCACGAATATATTCAAAGATCCATTGCTGATATTTATGATTCAAATAAGATATCTCACCAGCAACTGCAAATGCTAATCTTCCAGCATCTACTAAGTCTAATAACTGTGGAATTAAATATGTCAATCTTATATATCTATGCACTTGTGAACGTCCTAGCCCTACTTCTGCACCTATTTTTTCAGCCGATACTAACTTTGTCGCATCATGCGACAAAGTTAAATCTGAGCGACTACCACGATGATTCATTGCATCCATTTTCATTTTTAGCGAAAAGGCTCTTTCACTTGGAAGAATTTCTTCACGCTGCATATTGGCATCTACCATAGCAATTGTTGCATCATCATTAGTCATTTCTTTGATAATTGCTGGAATTTTTCTAAGCCCTACTTTTTTGGCTGCATGAAGTCTTCTATGACCAGATATCATTTCATAGGTGCCCTGATCATCCGGACGTACAAGTACTGGAGTTAAGATACCATTTTCTTTTATGCTCTCAACTAAATCATCCATATCCTCATCATCCACAACTCTAAAAGGATGATTTTCAAATGGATATATTGTCATCACATCAAGATCTACTGTTCCTTCTACACTTGGAACACCTAATAATTCATCTACACTGGCGAGTTTTACTTTCTTACCAACTCTACTTGGCATGACTCATTACCTCCTTAATTAGCGCGGTATAAGCAAATGCTGCTTTTCCTTTTGGATCATAAACATATAAACTACTGCCAGATGCACTTATTTCTGCAGCTCTAACAGATAAAGGAATCTCAATTGGAAATACATTTATGCTAGATGAATAAACTGCATATACTTGTGAAGCTATATCCTTTGCATAATTTGTTCTATTATCAACCATAGTGATTAAAATGCCCTCTATAGCCAAATGAGGGTTCAATTGACGCTTAACCCTACCAATTGTCTTAATTAGCTGTTGTAATCCCTTAACAGGCAAATATGCAGCTTGTACAGGTATTAAAACGGAATCTGCACAAGCCAAAGCATTTATAGTCATCATTCCAAGCGAAGGCATACAATCGATAATTATGTAATCATATATATCTCTTGCCTTATTTACATATTCTCTAAGAATTGTTTCTCGACTAATTACTCCAGTTAAAGTTATTTCCAAACTTGATAATTCAATATTGCCTGGTAAAATATCTACGCCTTCCTCATGATGGATGAGTCCATGTTTTACATCAACTTCTTCATCATTGATAATATTAATCATTGCTGTAGCCAATGAATAATCTAGACTATCCGGTTCATCACATCCTAGACTTATTGTCAATGAACCTTGAGGATCAGCATCAATCATCAATACTTTTTTTCCTTCTCTAGCAAGTCCAATTCCTAAATTCACACAAGTTACAGTCTTTCCAACCCCACCTTTTTGATTTGCAACTGCAATTACCTTACACATTAATAACGTCCTCCCTCCTCAAATGACTCTATAAATGCATCTATCTTTTCAGTATTAACAAGAACTACTCCCTTTACTTTTCTTATTGCGTTAGCATCTTTTGCGAGATTCTGAAACGTATGAAGGCCCATAGAATAAAGCTGTGCTCCTTCTGTATATCTCACATATTTCTTTTTTCCGTTTTTTACTAATTCATCTATATTTTCAATTTTCTTTCTTCCTCTAGGCATGTTAGCCTCCTTTCCTGGATAATTACTATCCACATAATTCTTTTCTATATATTTTTCTAATTTATCCATATCAACGATTGCAGTTTTCCTTAAAGTAATATTTGCCTCAGCTTCTTTTGCCAAATTAACGAATCCCCAATAGGGCAAACTATATTCTCTAGCTCCATCTTGATATGTCATGTAGTGATGTTCTCTTCCGACAAGATATTTATCCAAGTTTGGTGGTGAATTATTATTTGATTCCATCTGAAGCCTCCAATCATTTTGTCTCAGATGTTCTGTTAGAAATTTTGAAAAAAGAAAAAGCCCCGCATTTTCTTAATAGAAAATACGGAGCTTTAATAGCTCTCTCTAAATGAACCGACCGTTCCAGATACATTAATAATAAATTTGACCTATTATTTGGGTCTTAAACAGTCCATAGAGTGTCATTTTATTTTTGAATTGTTGTCCATATACATTTATATAGGTCCATATAAACCCAATCAACTTATTGTAAATATGAGTAGTTTTTGGTGCCTATTGTATCGCTATGGATTTACTTCTCGTTCTCTGAGTCCTTACGGTTTGCAGTACTCTTAAGTGTTGGGAAGAGAAGTACATCTCTAATTGCAGGTGAATCTGTTAATAACATAACAAGACGATCGATTCCGTATCCGATACCACCTGTTGGAGGCATACCTACACTAAGTGCATTTAAGAAATCTTCATCTGTATGTTGAGCTTCATCATCACCTAAATCAGCTAATTTATCTTGTTCTGCGAAACGTTCCTGCTGATCGATTGGATCATTAAGCTCTGAGTATGCATTACACATTTCACGTCCATAGATATATAACTCAAAACGCTCTACTTTAGTAGGATCTGAAGGTTTTTTCTTTGTAAGTGGACTAATTTCAAGTGGATGATCTGTAATAAATGTAGGTTGGATCATCTTATCTTCACAACACTCTTCAAAAAATAAGTTTAAGATATCACCTTTCTTGTGGTGCTCTAAATATTCTAAATGATGTTCTGCTGCAAGTTGTTTTGCTTCTTCATCAGTCTGAACTTGATCAAAGTCGATTCCTGTTTCCTCTTTGACAGCTTCTGTCATTGATAATCTACGGAATGGTTTTCCAAGGTCAATTTCTGTTCCTTGGTATGTAATTGTTGTGCTACCACATACAACCTGAGCAAGGTGACGGAACATGCTCTCTGTAAGTTCCATCATACCTTCATAATCTGTGTATGCTTGGTATAATTCCATAAGTGTAAATTCTGGATTGTGACGAGTATCTACACCTTCATTACGGAATACACGACCAATTTCGTATACTCTTTCCATACCACCAACAATAAGTCTCTTTAGGTATAATTCAAGAGAAATACGAAGTTTAACGTCTTCGCTTAATGAATTGTAATGAGTTTCAAATGGTCTAGCAGCTGCACCACCTGCATTATGAACAAGCATAGGTGTTTCTACTTCCATGAAATCTCTACCATCTAAGAACTTACGAATTTCTCTAATAATCTGAGAACGTTTAACAAATGTATCTCTTGATTCTGGGTTCATAATAAGGTCAACGTATCTCTGACGGTATCTCATATCAGTATCTGTTAAACCATGGAATTTTTCTGGTAAAATCTGTAAACTCTTAGATAAAAGAGTTACTTCTTTTGCGTGAATTGAGATTTCACCTGTTTTTGTTTTGAAAACAAAACCTTTAATTCCAACGATATCACCTATATCATATTTCTTAAAATCTTTATAAGAGTCTTCGCCGAGATCATTTTTTGAAATGTAAATCTGAATATCGCCTTTTAAATCACGTACATTTGCGAAAGATGCTTTACCCATTACACGTTTAAACATCATACGTCCTGCAATTGCAACTAATTTACCTTCTGGAATTTCTTCCATAGGTACTACGATACTTTTACCATTTTCATCAACAGGTGCTTCAAATTGTAAAGTTTCATAGTTGTCTTTTACATCAACTGAATGATGTGTTACATCAAATTTAGTAATCTCGAAAGGATTCTTTCCTCTCTCTTGTAAATCTTTTAATTTGTCACGACGGATTTGAAGCAATTGATTAAGATCTTGCTGTCCGCCGTTCTGCTGTCCATTTTTCTGCTGGGCCATAATTTCCTCCGATTCTAAGCAGAAATATCTCTGCTTTTATTCCATTGAACGCTGAATCTCAAGTACTTTGTACTGTAAATCTCCAGCCTGTGTTTCTACTGTTACTGTATCTCCAACTTTGTGTCCAAGTAGGGCTTTACCTACAGGTGACTCGTTTGAGATTTTTCCTTTTAAACTGTTAGCTTCTGTTGAACCAACGATTTTGTATGTTAATTCATCTTCAAATTCGCAATCTAAGATTTTAACCTGGCAACCAATATTAACTGTAGTTGTATCAGCTTCTTCTTCTACTACGACTTCTGCATTTTTAAGGATTTTCTCGATTTCCTCGATACGAGCTTCGATGTCACGCTGCTCATCTTTAGCAGCATCATACTCAGCATTCTCGGATAAGTCGCCTTGTTCACGAGCTTCCTTAATTTTTTGTGCTACTTCTTTACGTTTTACAACTTTTAAATCTTGGAGTTCATCTTCAAGTTTTTTGAGACCTTGGTAAGTCAAAATGTTTTTCTTATCCATATATTTTACCCTTCTTTTATTATAATGTACCTAGTTTAACTAGATTATTGTATATGATTATTATTTCAATGTCAAGCGGACTACTTTCTTACGCTATGCTTAAAAAAAAGCTATTTCTCTGGAAAATATTGTGTATCTGCTGGGCTTAAAATTTCTGCATCAAGTAGTCTTTTTAAATCATCATATGACTCGACTCCATTAAATTTCACTCTAAGTTTAGAGGAATTGTGATAACCTGCTGTATACCAGGCCGCATGTTTTCTCATTTCGCGCATTCCAGTATACTCACCTTTGAAGTCTACCATCATTTCTGCATGCTTTAATATCATCTTTGCTACTTCTTTAATGTCCGGTTTTGCAAGATGCTCTCCCGTTTCAAAATAATGTAAAATTTGTTTAAATATCCAAGGATTACCTTGAGCTCCTCTAGCAATCATAAAACCGTCACAACCTGTTTGCTCTTTCATTGCAATTACATCTTCAGCTGTCAAAAGATCTCCGTTTCCTATTACTGGAATTGATACTGCTTCTTTTACTTGACGAATAATATCCCAATCTGCTTTTCCTGCATAGTATTGTTCTCTTGTACGTCCATGCACTGCAACTGCCGATGCTCCAGATGCTTCTGCAACTTTTGCAATTTCCACTGCATTAATATGTTCTTCGTCAAAACCTCGTCTAAACTTGACTGTTACGGGTTTATTAATGGCTTTTACTGTTTTTTCTATGATTTCTCCAACTAATTTAGGATTTTTCATAAGAGCTGATCCTTCACCATTGTTAACAATTTTAGGAACTGGACATCCCATATTTATATCTAATATATCAAATGGCAAATCCTCTATCTGATGTGCTATATCCGCAATAATATCTGGATCAGAGCCAAAAAGCTGTAATGATACAGGATTTTCTCTTTTATCAATAGATAAAAGAGCCTTTGTATTTTTGTTTTTGTATAAAATAGCTTTAGCACTTACCATTTCCATGCATAAAAGGCCTGCTCCTTGCTCTTTGCAAAGCAAACGAAATGGCAGGTCTGTAACTCCTGCCATTGGTGCTAAAATCAAATTATTAGGTAATGTTACATTGCCGATTTTAAGCGGCTGAATTTGACTTTGTTTCATATTCGTTCTCTCTAAATCTAATTATAAATACTATTTGTTAATTGCTTTTTTTCTGTTTTGTTTTTTATAAACACGATAAATTCCCTTTAATGTTAGGGTATTATCGTAAACATCAATACTATCTGTCTCTTCTGCGATTACTCTTCCAAGCCCGCCTGTTGCAACTACTTTGATATTATCAATGCCTGCTTGTTCTTTTATTTTTTTGATTATATACTCTGTCTGGCCAATTTGTCCATACACAAGGCCTGCTTGCATACTTGCAACTGTATCCTTTGCCATAATTGTGTCTGGAAGCTTTATTTCAATCTCTGGGAGTTTGGCCGCTTCCTCCCATAAAGCCTGAGCTGAAATTCTAAGTCCCGGTGCTGTTACTGCACACAAAAATGTTCCATTTCCATCTACAAGGTCATATGTTGTTGCTGTTCCAAAATCTAATACAAGTACTGGACCACCATATATTTCGTAAGCTGCTACTGCATCCACTATTCTATCTGCGCCTACTTGTTGCGGATTTGTTGTTGCTATTCGTATTCCTGTTTTTATTCCAGCCCCCACTACAATTGGCTGAATGTCAAAATACTTAATCAACGCTCCTTCTAGAGAATGCATAACTTTAGGCACTACAGAACATATTATAGCATCATGAATTTCATGAACTGAAATATTGTTCTTTTCTAGAAGTGTTGATAAAACCATAGCATACTCGTCGGACGTCCTAGGCATTTTAGTTGTTATTCTGAATGTTGCCTCCATTTTGTCCTCATCACGATCAAAGACCCCTACCGTAATGTTAGTATTTCCGACATCAATTGTTAAAACCATTTCTCTAATCCTCCTGATCAAAACCCTCTCCTAAGATTACGACCCTGTAATATAATTCAAGCGATTCTAATAAATCAATTTTTGTTTTTTGTAATTGTTTTATTTTTAAAATACTACCTATATCATCATACAAAAGATCCCCCTCTTTTGAAGATGTTTTGAATTCTAAAGTTCCATTTTTATCAAATACTAACTCTAGAACTCCTCCTACCTCTTCTGTGTAAAGTACGCACATAATTCTAAGTTCGTCTTGTATTGATTGAGGTAAACTTGTAAAATTTTGATTTAAATAATATTTTTTGTTGTATGAACTTGCACCGCAAAGTACTACTTCATTATCTACATTACTATTAGACATATCCATACATTCCTCTCACTGATACTTCGCCACTTGAAACGTAGCTTGTTGTTTTATTTGTTTGAACAATCAATTCACCTGTTTGCGTAATACCTTTTGCAACACCTTCATATGGCTCCTTTGGATCAAGTACCTTTACTTTCTTTTCTAAATTAACTAACTTAGAATCATATTCTTGTACTAAGCCGCTTAAGTCATTAGTCTCTAGAAAAACATTATAATATTTTTCAAAATAATAAAGTGTCTGAGCAATTATATCAGCTCGGTGATTTAATTGATTTGTCTGTAAATATATTGAGCCTGCTATATCTTGCAATTCTTCAGAAAACTGAGTGTTATTCACATTAATTCCTATTCCTATAACTACATTGTTGATATAATCTGTTTGCATACTCATTTCTGTTAAAATCCCACAGATTTTCTTGCCATTTAAAACTATATCGTTTGGCCATTTTATCTGTGTTTTTTCACCAGTTACGCTATCTATGGCTTTTGAAACTGAAAGTGCTGATACTAATGTAAGCATCGGTGCTACTTCTGGTGTAAACGCAGGCTTTAGAATCATACTCATAAAAATTCCAACACCCTTTGGAGATACAAAACTTCGGCCTCTTCGACCTCTACCATTATCTTGGTGATCTGCTATTACTACTGTTCCGTTATCGTAACCTTTATCTGCTAGTTCCTTAGCTAGGGTATTAGTAGATCCAATTGAATCCTCATAAACTACTTTTTTACCAAGCCACTGTGTTTCTAGTATGCTTTCAACTTCATAATCTTTAATAATATCTGGCACTTTTTTTAATAAATATCCTTTATTTTTTACAGATTCTATTTCATATCCATCTGTTCTAAGAGCACTTACTGTATTAAAAACTGTAGTTCTCGACACGCCTAAAATATCACTAATTTCTTGACCTGATATATATTCTCCCTTTGCTTGTTTTAACGCTCGTAATAATGCTGCCTTCACCTATTTCATCTCCTACATTAATGTTGCCTTCATAACTGCTTTGATTGTATGCATTCTATTTTCTGCCTCATCAAAAACCACTGAACGAGGACTCTCAAAGACTTCGTCTGTGACTTCCATCTCTTTAAGTCCAAATTTTTCATAAATCTGCTTTCCAATCGTTGTATTTAAATCATGAAAAGCTGGTAAGCAATGCATAAAGATTGCTGAATCTTTTGCATTTTCAAATGCTTTTTCATTAACCTGGTATGGTAAAAGTTCCTCTATTCTTTCTTTCCACACTTCGTCAGGCTCTCCCATGGAAACCCACACATCTGTATATATTACATCTGCGTCAGTAGTAGCCTCTTTAACATTTTCTGTTAATGTAATTGAAGCTCCTGTATCTTTTGCTATTTTTCTACAATAGTCTACCAATTTTTCCTCTGGAAAATATTTTTTGTTGGTACATGCGACAAAATCCATTCCTAATTTTGCACAAGTAACCATTAGGGAATTGCCCATATTATATCTGGCATCACCCATATATACAAAACGCACTCCTTTTAGACCGCCTAGATGCTCTTTTATGGTAAGCATATCAGCAATCATCTGTGTTGGATGCGATTCATTTGTCAATCCATTCCATACCGGAACCTGAGCATATTTTGCTAAATCTTCTACTATCTCTTGTGCAAATCCTCTATATTCAATACCATCATACATTCTTCCAAGTACTCTTGCAGTGTCTGCAATACTCTCCTTTTTTCCAATCTGGGATCCAGATGGATCAAGGTATGTAACGTGCATTCCTAAATCATGTGCCGCAACTTCAAAAGAGCAACGAGTTCTAGTAGATGTTTTTTCAAAAATTAACGCAATATTTTTGCCTGAAAGTTCCTCGTGTTTAATCCCTTTTTTCTTTTGGTCCTTTAGTTCTGCTGCTAAATCAATTAAATATTCTATCTCTTTTGGAGCAAAGTCCATCATCTTTAAAAAACTACGACCTTTTAAATTCATAATATTTCTCCTCTTTAATTATATTTTTCAATATTTACTTTTGCTTAAAATTTCCCAACTATTTTCATAAAGTTATTGTTTTGCTACCTTTTTTCAAAAAATATTATCATTATGGTAACATTAGTATTTTAACCCATATATACCCCATTTGCAAGGCAAAAAAGAGACCCGCCCTTATAGGACAAGTCTCTTTTAAACTACTACTTTTACTACATGTTTAATTAAAATTTATGCTAAATCTTGTTTTCTAGCCTACTACCTCTAGAAAAACTAAATTTACTTACTTCTTAGAAAAATACCATTCCACCAATTACAATACCACTACGGTTTGATGATGAAGTATCTCTGAAATTTCTGCATCCGTTTACATTGTCAACTCCGCTTAATGCTTCTTGAGCTGCTCTAACTGATGTAGAATTTGGTCCTTTAGCAAGAGTTCTTTCAAGTTTACCTGTCATAGCTGGTCCAAATTGACCTCTTTGATAGATAACTCCGTAAAGAGTTCCTCCGCCATATCCACTATGAACACGGTTAACAACTACTGAACCAACTGCAAGTTGACATTCATAGCTTTCTCCACCTGCCTCACACTGAATAAGTGCTGCAAGTAATGTTACGTCACTAGCGTTTGCTGCAAGTGCACTACCCTGTGTTCTAGTTGTTGTAGATTGCTGTCTGCTTGAAGATTCTGAAAGTTCTGCTTTAGAGGCTTCTTCTGCAGCTTTTGCTGCTGCTGCCTGCTCAGCCTGTTCTCTAGCTGCTTTTTCTGCTGCCTGAGCTGCTGCTTCTTCTTCAAGAGTCACTCCGTTACCTGTTTTCATAGTAACATCTACAAATTCTTTACTTACGAAACATGTTGCATCGCCAACTTTTACTGCTACCCAACCATCTTGAGTTTGAGCTGCTGTATCAACTGTTAACTGTGCTCCATTATCTACAACTGTAGAAATCTGTCCGTTTACATCTTGTGTTGCACGAACTCTAAGTCCTTCTGTTTTTGAAGTTGCAACTGTTTCACAATTAGCTTTTGCAAAATTGTAAGCATCGATTCCAAAAACGCACATATCGTTTCTAACGTATCCTGTCAAGTTACCTGATGTGATCTTTGTCCATACGTCGCCTTTTTCAACAACTGTGGCTTTGTTGCCTCTATACAATTTTCCAACAATTTCTGAGTCTTGATTCTTATCAGCACGAACACAAAGATAATCGTCAACATTTGGCATTGCACAATTTAACCATTCTTTCTCTTCTGCTGTAAGACTTAATTCTGTCAACTGTCCGCTAGTCATCGAAGAGCTAACCATCTCAAGTCCCAAATCTTTAACGCTGATTCCATTATTGTTTTCCGCTTTAACGGATGTTCTTGCGAACCCAGCGCTAACGCCTGCTCTTCCTTTGTTAGTGTCAGTGTATGCTACTGCGACAACTTTATTACTGTTTGTATTCAATTTAAAGTTATCAGTGCTAGACATCGCTGCTACTGTAGTCATAACACAAAGTGAACTAAGTACTGTCATACTTCCTATCACTTTTTTGTTAAGCTTCATACTTTACCTCCATACGGTGTAACTTGTAGTTTATGTTATCCGTTCAACTGTTACACTTATATTTCGTTTTTGAATTTTGTGTTTCAATTATTACAAATTTGTTACTGTGCAAAGTATATCAGACAGCATTTTTTTTGTCAAATTAGTCAAATTATTTTACCTAAGATATTTTTATGAAACCCTTCTCACCCTTATAAACTGGGTGTTTCTTAAGTATTTTGTTCAATTACCGGCATCTTTTTCCAATATTTTATTGGGCAATATGCACAAAAAAAGTAGGTTTTAAAGTATTGCGAAGTTGTGACCTTATTTGTAATACTTTTGTAATATTTTTTCTTGTATTTTCATGCCCTTAAGCCCTATGTTATAAATTTAATTTTGCAAAATTTATATGTTAGTTTGAACTAACCTTTTTTGTAAAAATAACGTCAAATTTTGTACAGTTTGCACAACAAAAAAGAGGCTATCTACAAAGTAGATAACCTCTTTCTTCTATATATAATGTATTTACCGATAGAAAAAAATTATTTTCCTAATCTTTTATCTAATTCTTTTCCTAATTCTTCATAACCTGGTTTTCCAAGTAATGCGAACATGTTCTTCTTATAGCTTTCAACACCTGGCTGATTAAATGGATTTACTCCTAATAAGTATCCACTTACACCAACTGCAAACTCGAAGAAATAGAATAATTCTCCAAGATAGAACTCGTTTTGTTCTGGAATGTTAACCATTAAGTTTGGTACGTTTCCATCTGTATGAGCTAAAACAGTTCCTGTCATAGCGCTCTTGTTAACGAAGTCCATTGTTTTTCCTGATAAGAAGTTAAGTCCATCAAGATTGTCTTTATCTTCTTTAATAACAACTTCTTCTCTAGCTTTCTCAAGGTTTAATACAGTCTCAAACATGATTCTAGCTCCGTCCTGAATGAACTGTCCCATTGAATGAAGATCTGTTGTTAAATCAACTGAAGCTGGGAATAAACCTTTTTGATCTTTTCCTTCGCTTTCGCCGTATAACTGTTTCCACCATTCTGATACATAATGGAAGCTTGGCTCATAGTTTGCAAGTACTTCAACTGTTTTACCTTTTCTTAATAAGATATTTCTAACAGCTGCATATTTTAATGAATCATTATCTTCAAATTTGCTCTCTAATGCAAGTTTTCTTCCTTCTGCTGCACCTTCCATTAATTTGTCAATGTCAGCACCACTTACTGCGATTGGAAGTAAACCTACTGCTGTAAGAACTGAGAAACGTCCACCTACATCATCAGGTACTACAAATGTCTCATATCCTTCTTCTGTAGCAAGGCTCTTTAAAGCTCCCTTAGCTTTATCTGTTGTAGCGTAAATACGTTTTGCAGCGCCTTCTTTACCATATTTATTTTCTAACATTTCTCTGAAAATACGGAATGCGATTGATGGCTCTGTTGTTGTTCCTGATTTAGAAATAATATTAACTGAGAAATCTCTATCTCCAATTACATCAATAAGACCTTTTAAGTAAGATCCACTAATGCTATTTCCTGCATAATAGATTTCTGGAGTTTTGCGAGATTCTTTTGAAATGTTGTTGTAGAAACCATGTCTTAAAAATTCAATTGCAGCTCTTGCTCCAAGGTAAGAACCACCGATTCCAATTACTACAAATACTTCTGAATCTGACTGGATTTTTTTGGCAGCTTTTTTGATTCTAGCAAACTCATCTTTGTCATAAGCTACTGGTAAATCAATCCATCCTAAAAAATCATTTCCTGCGCCAGTTTTAGATACTAGCTGTTCTTTTGCATCATTTGTAAGTTTCGCCATGTATGAAACTTCTTCATCACTGATGAAAGATGATGCTTTAGAATAATCAAATGTAATTTTACTCATTATAAAACACTCCTTTATTTGCTTTCACGAATTCGTTTAAATTATAACAATCCGGAGGATATTATTCAAGATATAGCGAAAAATTTATAAAATTTTAAGAGTTCTTTTTTATTAAATTGTGTTTTCTTGCCATTTTTTGTATAAAGTTGTAATATGATATAAGCAAAAAACTGACAATTACTTCGGATTTTTATCCATTACTACTATAAATAAGAAAAGAGGATTAAACTATGAAAAAAATTATTATGACCGGTGGTGGTACTGCTGGACATGTTACACCTAACATTGCCCTTATGCCAGCACTTAAAGAGGCCGGATATGATATTTCTTATATTGGTTCATATGCTGGTATGGAAAAAGGACTTATTGAAGCACAAGGTATTAAGTATTATGGAATTTCTTCAGGAAAATTACGTAGATATTTTGACTGGAAAAACTTTACAGATCCATTTAAAGTATTAAAAGGATTCTTCCAAGCAATACATTTAATTAGAAAAATTAAACCTAATATTGTGTTTTCTAAAGGTGGATTTGTTTCTGTTCCTGTTGTACTTGCTGCAAAAATTTGCCACGTTCCTGCTATTATTCATGAATCTGATATTACTCCTGGATTAGCTAATAGAATTGCAATTCCAAGAGCCAAAAAGGTATGTTGCAACTTCCCAGAAACAATGAAATATTTACCTAAGGACAAAGCCGTTTTAACTGGTTCTCCTATTAGACAAGAACTTTTTGGTGGTTCTCCTGAAAAGGCATTAAAATATTGTAATTTTCCAAATCATGATAAGCCAGTTCTTCTTATTGTAGGTGGCAGTTCAGGATCTAGAATTATTAATGAAGCTGTAAGAAATGTTTTGCCAGAACTTCTTGAAAAATTTAATATTATTCACCTCTGTGGTAAAGGTAATCTTAAACCAGAACTTGATAGTTTAACAGGTTACTCTCAGTTTGAGTATGCAAACAAGGAACTTACTGATATGTTTGCTCTTTGTGATATCGTAATTTCAAGAGCAGGTGCCAACTCAATTTGTGAACTTCTTGCCCTTAGAAAGCCAAATATTTTGATTCCACTTTCTGCTGCTGCAAGCCGTGGCGATCAAATTTTAAATGCTAAGTCCTTTAAAAAACAAGGTTTTTCTGTTGTTCTTGAAGAAGAAACTCTTACAGATAAACTTCTTTTAGATACAGTAAAAGATACTTTTGAAAACAGAGATAAATATATCAAAGCAATGGAAAATAGCGGTCAAGTCGATTCTATTGGAACAGTTATCTCTTTAATAGAAGAAACTGCAAAATAACTATTTAAATAATAGAATATCTATAAAAATTGTTATATAAATATTTTATAAATTATTATATAAATACTTCATGAAGTATTATATGAGTTTTGTATATTAACCCATATAAAAAAAGCGCACCTAAGCTTAATAGCTATGGTGCGTTTTTTATATAATTTATTATTTTTACTTTTAAATCTCTTTCCCTCAACTACACTTTACTTAAAAGCTGTGGTCATTTTATCTGAAACGTATTAGTTTAATTTCATCTTTTTACAAATTTCTTGCATTTCTTCTGGATCAATATTACGTTGCTCCCACTCTACAAGTCCTGTTGTATCTTCCTTTTCATTTTCATATCTAGGAATTAAATGCATATGAAAATGGAACACTGTTTGGCCGGCTACTTCTCCATTATTCTGCACTAAATTATATCCTTGGCATCCTAAAATATCTTTCTCTTTTTTTATGATTTTTTGAGCAAGCTTAGCAGCTTTGCCAAGTAATTCTGGCTCTATTTCATAAATATTTGCATAATGATTTTTTGGTAAAATAAGCGCATGTCCCTTTGTTGCTGGTGATGCATCTAAAATCACATTAAAATCTTCATCTTCATAAATTGAATTTGTTGGGATGTCTCCATTTGCTAATTTGCAAAAAATACAATTGTTGTCCTTCATTCTCAAATTTCCTCTTTTCTTTAACTCTTTTGTCATCCTTGACTTCGATTATTGCCATAATCTTTGTAATGTTTATTATTTATGCTAAAACTTCTAATTTAAAAATAGAATCTAACATTTTTAACGTTTTAAAATTGCCTTTAGCAGCTACAGCACCTGTCATAAAAGCTCTTTGGAAAGTCATTTTTCCAGATAAAATATTATCTAATACATTAGTAGAAACCTTTACAACTACATCTGCATCGTCTTTTTTACCATATGAAATATCAATATTTGCATTATTAATTTCTATAAAAAGAGGCTTATTTATTCCTTCTATCAAAAACAAATACGATGCGCTAAATCCACTTTGTGGTACAAAGTGATTTTTAAATTCATCTGTATAAGGCTCATTTTCTATAGTTTCGTCTCTTCCTAAAAGATTCTTATACATCGAAGCTAATTCTTCAATATCCTCTTTTTGTTTTTTTACATATGTGTCATCTGATACATATTTAGACAATTGTTCACTTTCTTGTGGAGTAAGGTTAAGTGACTGAGTCCTTAAAACACTCTGTTTTACAGCTTGATTACTTGTAGGAAGATTTTTAACTTTTTGAGATATTACACGATATAAGCTTTCTGCCTTTTTTTCTATAATAAGATTATAGTCTTCGTTCATCTTAAAAGTTGCTAAATCATCTACATATCCACAAAGTCCTGGACATGGTGATCCTCCTAAAATTTCCCAGGCATTTGATAATGTCATTTCACCTTCTCGTTCTCCGTATGTCGTTGACATAACAATTGGTTGCATATAAATAGATGGTATTTTACTCTTGTCTCCATAAAGCCAACAAGCATCTAAAAACTGCTGCATATATCCACCTATTCCTAACCATTCTACTGTAGTTGCAAGAATAATTCCATCTGCATCCTTAAAAGTCTGTGGAAGTGTTGCTATTTCACTTTTGTGTTCATATATATTGAATCTTTCAACATCTACCCTTAATTCTTTAAGAACTGTTTCCATTTTTGTAACTACATATAAAGTAGGGTCATCTAATAATCCTCTTCCCCCATAATAAATTTTCACTTTCATAAAAGCACCTCACCAATATTTTTTCTATAACACCTACTACTTTTAGTATATTTAATTTTTGCCTTAAAATCAACCTTCTACGCTACTTTATGTGGATATCTTCTCCTCGAGTATTTGCGTTTATTGCTTGTATATAATAAAGTCGATACGATAAATCCTACAATCAATCCACCGATGTGAGCTGCATTATCCACTCCAACTGACGCAAATCCAGAATATATACATAAAATAATTACAACCATAACCCTTGTATATGATACTGTTTTGTTACTTCCTCTATTGCAAAATACAATATATAATAATGCTCCAAAAACTCCAAAAATCGCACCAGATGCTCCTGCAGAAATAACTAGGTTATCTGTCAAGAAATCATATCCGCATGATATTACAGAAGCTCCTAACCCTGCAGAAATATATAGTATTAAATAATTGATTTTTCCTAGAGCCTTCTCTACTTTTTCACCTATAAGTAATAACATTATCATATTATTAGTTAAATGAGCTATTCCAAAATGCAAAAACATACTAGTAAATAATCTCCAGAATTCATGATTATATACCACATCATATACGCTTGACGCTCCGTGTTTCCACATAAATTCTGTATTCATTGTATTTCCAATTAATTCGTAAATAATAAAAATTATTACATTAATAGCTATTAATCCATAAGTCACTATAGGAATTTCTGTTTTTAAAATTCCCAAATCCATTTTATTTTTTTCTTTCAAATAATCGATTTGATCTAATCTACGTCTTAATCCGCAAAAATCTTCTCTTTGATTTTCATACACTACAAGAACTCCATTTTGCAAATCGACTCCCCAAGCATTTTCTAGATAAACACTAATTTCCTTTAATCTGTTGCCATTCCTGTCTGCTATAAAAAATTGCACATTGCTTTTTGCATTCAAGCCATAATTTCCTATCTCTTTGCACTTATATTCAACCTCACAAAACTCATTTATATTCAACTCTGGCATTTCATATCCGTGAACCACTACAAAAAAATTAGTATCTCCATTTGCACTTACCCGATAAAGTGCTTGAAAATGAGGACCTTTACCAATATCAATTGGCAAAAATCCTTCATCTTTTAATATGTTAAAAAAACTATTTTCGCTCCTGATATTGTTCATTTTTCACCTCAGTTATCATATTTTTTGTCCTATAAGTAAATTATAATTATAATTTTACCTATTATCAAGAACTGGGTAATAACAAAATTAAATTTGTACCATTTTACAAAAATCTATATTTTGCATCAGCAAAGTGAATAATATCATTGCTTTTAAGTTTCACCTTTTTATTATATTGTAGAAGTTCTCCATTTACCTTTGTTCCGTTGGTAGAGTTCAAATCTTCTATATAATAATTATCATTTTTTTCAGATATTTGACAATGAAAATTACTTATAGTTTCTTTTTCGATTCTAACATCTGCATCTGGATTTTTTCCTACTGTGCACGTTTTTTTATCTAATAAAATATCTTTTAGATTATCTAAACCTTCATATAAAAGACGGCCCTCCGGCTTTTCCCTATAATCACTTAAGCAAACTGTTTTACATGCAGTATATGTCTCTTCTTCTATTTCCATGTCTGGATATATAGGTGTTATAGGTTCTTGATTTTCAGGGGTTTTCCAGTTTTTTTGCATTTGTAATTTTGGTTTGTTCTTCTTAAAACTACTTTTATTTTTAGGCTTTTTTTCTGGTTCGCTAATGCCTAAAAAATCGAAAATTATTTTTTTGACTTTGCTACAACTATTACTAGTCTCTTTAGCTTCATCTTTTTCTTTCTTCTCATTTTTAATAGTATCGCCCTTATATAATTCTTTTGTTGTTATAGTTTTTGGCCTTGTTTCTATAGTTTTGTTTGCCTTTTTAAAATTTTGAGCCGTATAATCTTCTACAATTAATTTTTCATTTTGCTCATCAATTTTTTTAGGTTTTTCTAAAAGTAAATACTTCTTTATTTCTAACACGCTGTATTCATTTTCCTGCAATTTATCATAAATGTTATAGATAAATTCTACCAGTTCCTTATTTTCATGGTCTATCTGTTTCATAATAAATTCAATTAGATTTATGAAATTTTTTGCCACTCCACTCTCATAGCCTGGGTAAAAAGTGAATTTTATTTTTTCATTCTGCCCTGCAATATAGATAAACTCTTGGTTCAATACAAGTGCATTTTGATCAAGAAGATTACTTTCTAAATGTTCAATCTCTTCGCAGATTGTAAGTACAAGCTTTTTATAAAAATCTAAATCAAGCTTTTTAATTTTTATGTAATTATTCAAGGATTGCATCCCTGTAATGTCATACCAATACTCACCCACTCCATCTATAAAACATTTTTTAGCTTCTAATGAACCTTTTATTTTATTTTTCAAAAAAAACTTTTCATCTATGGATTTATCCTTTATTACTGGCATTTTCAGGAAACTTCCTGTTACATTTCGCTCATATTTTACGCTTTGAATCATTTCATTATCCATTTTTTTCTTTGCTTAAACAAGCTTCTCCTTTCCTTTAAATTTAGAGATTTTTTTCATCTATTAGGCTTTTTCCCGCTTCTACAAAGTAAAAATCTTTTACTTCCCACATATTTACAATCTTTTGATCTTCTTTCTCACTCTCAATCTCTTGATATAGTGTGATTCCAAGTTTTATACTTGTCATAAAAACAACTATTAATAGTGGAACTAGGATTGCTGCCTCTATTGTGTATGAACCCTTAGCTTTTAAATCCTTTTTAAATATATTTTTAACTTTTTTAAGTATATTTTTATGTTTTACCATCTCTATCACTTTTTCTCTTCTATTTTTCATTTACCATCTCATGTCATTCATTTATAAAATTGCGTGCTACAACTGTAACACGCAACCTATGAATTATGAAAATTTGTTAACAGTAAATCTCTCAAATTTCAAAAATTCAATCTAAGATTTCTACTTTTTTGCGTCTAATATATTAGTTTGTTTTTATATATTGTGCGCAATAAATTAGAATAAGAAACCTGCTGCATTTGCCATTACATATGCCACGAATAAAAATGGTACAAATGGCATTTCAAATTTCTTATCTTTTTTTAATATAAAAATTTCTACAAGAGCCATAAAACCTGCAATAAAAATTGCATAAAGCACCAATGAGAAAACACCTTTTCCACCCATGAGAATTCCTAAAACTGTAATAACTATTGCATCTCCATATCCTACAGCTTGTCCAGTGAAATAAGCCACTGCAAATACTATTGCTCCTGGAATTAATGCAAAAATTATATAACTAGAGAAAGATTTAAAGAAATATGAAACTGAACCATAGCTAAAAATCATACTTGAAAATAATGTTAAAGCTATTCCTGCAATTCCAAATCCAATCGATATCTTAACTGGTATTTCTTTTGTTTTTACATCACTATATGCCATTAGTGCCAAATATACACTTGAAGTGATCCATAATATAATTGGTATCACTAAATATTTTGTCATTCCTGTCATTGTTGTCATCTCTGCTAAAGTTGACAATGTAGATAAATTACTCATTTTATTCCTCTCTATCTTTCTTTTGTTTATAAGTTACTTTTTATTCCGAATAACAATGTTTACACGGAGTTCTATTTCCCACTTCTGAAAGTCTTACCTTAGAAACACTCCTTTTTAAACCACTACAATTAATATCTGTATGGTACGTTGTTCCATAGTCTGCTATGTAAAAAACATTAGCATTTTTGACTTTTTTTCCGCACTTACTGCATCTATGATATTTTCCACCTGACTGATTTCTAGCTGATTCCAACTGACTTTTTGTAATTTGCGATATACCTAAATCTATATGACTACAACTAGACGTGGAATGATATGCATATCCAGTTTTTGTAATATACACATAGGGGTCCTCATCTTCTGATTTTTTATGTGGCTTATCACCAACCCATCGGCGTTGTTTTATTCCTTGATAGACTGTCACTTTTTTTATATTAAAAAAACTAACGGGTAATTTAACATCATAATTTACTTTTAAATCAATATATTCCTGTGAACAGTCACTTCCTGCGAAACTTGTAGCTACCCAAGTTCCATCTATGTACTTTCTTGCCGCTTGATATCGTGATACGTGGAAAAAATAATACCCTTTTGCCATACTTAAATTTACAGCACTTTTTTCTGTTACAACAGATGTAGCGGCACTTTTTCTTGCTGAATAAGTTAGGCTTTCCTGGACTGCTGTTTGCACTTGCAGTACCCGAAAGAAGAAAAGTATACTCACTAAAAATGCTGCTACAAAAGGAATTATGACAGCAGCCTCAAGTGTTAATGATCCTTTTTTGCAGGTGTATACAGGTGCCTTCAATTTTATATTATTGTATTTTTTATTGTTTTTTGCGTACATAATATTGAGAGAGATTTTTCCTTTCTTTGTTATAATTTATAATTTTTTAAACCAGTGATAGCTTGGTTTTGTATTATTTAGATGTATTTTGAGATGATTTTTGAAGTGCACCTGTATACACCTGCCTTAATATAAAAAATAAACTAATTTTTAATTTATTTTTTACAATTTTTCAGGTATGAATATGAGGCGCTGTCTGTATACTCGAAACAATTTATGTTACCAAGTTTCATTGGTATAAGGCTTAGAAATACTGGATTATGGCTATAGGTGTAATCTACATTCATTTCTATAACAACATTATCCATTTTAAAATTTTCATAGCCTTTTTCACTTTTAACATTTTTTTCCATTAAACTCATAGCATTCATTGCTATATTTCCTTGATTCTTCAATACCAACATGGCTGCAACATATTCGTTGTAATCCATGCCATTTTTGCAATCCTTTGCTTTGATAGAACCATTAGCCAAAGAACCTAGTCCACTTAAACTAAGTGTCCACTGACTTGAACTTTTTATAGGAGATATTTTTCCTCCAGACAACAATGTTCTTACATCTAGAATACTTTCTCCATAAGCCCATCCTGTTATAAGTCCCCATTTTACGCATTCTATTATCGCTGGATTTAAAGTTATGCCCGCTAACGTTGTAGCAAGAGCTTCTGCTTCTGCCATTTTTTGAGGATCTTTGACAATTGCTGCCATATTAGCTGCTTGACGTGTTAATAATATTTTATTTATAGTACTTTTTAAATTTTCAACGTCACTGTTTTTTCCACATAAAATGAATTCCTGTTCATATTGAAGCGCTCCATCTACTCTAGGGTCCTTAAAATTTGAAAACTTACTTGTAATATAATGTTCTAAGGCTACTTTGTTATACCATTGTTTCGATGTTGACAAAGGTTTTGTTCCTTTTTCTAATTTCCTATTTGATACCATATCTGATGTATCAATTTCATTTTTAGAAATTTCACCTGGTTTTTCAACCACAACGCTAAGGATACCTCTATCTTTGATATCCTTAAGCGCTTTAAGTGGATTTTCTTTCTTTTGATTTTCTTCTTGACTATCTTGATTATCTGATTGTTCTTTAGATTCTGAAGCATTTCCATTTTCGGCTTCTTCTTTAGTCAAAGGTATGTCATGATCCTTGGCATATTGCTTTGGATCATCAATTGCATCTGAACCATCTGATATATCTTTTTCCATTTTATTCTTATCTGATGATTGATTTATTTCACTATATTTTTTAAAAATTTCATTTGCTGCATTTTCTGGCAAATTTTGCTTTTCATATGCAGAAACTGCATTAACAAAGGCCATTCCATTATCATCTGTAATAAGTGAATAACCATTTACATTTGCTTTGGTTTTCATGTGAATTAAGTCAATTGGATTTTTTAGAATAAAAAGAGGTTTGATACCATACGATTCGTTTGAATAATCTTCTAACTTCACCTCTGTTCCTGCCATGGACATTCTACCTTTTGCGCTTCCTGCCCAATAACCTAACAGATTATATTTTTTGTATAGTGGAGTATTGTATTCTGCAAATACAGATTCTACTGCTGCATTTGAATTCATTCTTGCAACTTTTCTTACCTCCTGCACCCTAGCAGCTTCAAGTAACGAAAATGTAACTGCTGCCACTAGCATTAAAGAAAGTGCCGAAAATATTGTTATGCTTGCTTTTGCTTTTCTTATCATTTTTAAACTGAACTTGCTTTGTCTGAAATGTTTTTAAAGATTTTATTTACGAGAGATGTAAGTTGATCTTTGAAAATTAATACTAAACCGATTAAGACTACAAGAATTAAAATTAATTCTACAACACCTACACCGTCTTCCTCTCTTAAAAATCCTACAAAATGGTTTTTAATTTGATTCATAAATTTCATATTTTTTTCTCCTTTCTTTTGGATCAGTTTTTACTAATCCACATACTTTTATGGAAATTTATATTTGAAAAGTGAATATGGCTGGGGCTATAACCACTGCCATCACTATTCCCATCATTATCATCATAGGTAAAAGAAGTTTAGTTCCTGCTTCCTCACCTAATTTCCTAGCTAGATTTTTTCTAGCTTCAAATGAAGCAATTGCCTCATTTTCAAGTGTTTGGCTTAAACCTCTAGAACCCTTTTGCATATTTTGGATTAATATTCTAGAAAATTTTCTATATTCTGGAATCCCAGCCCTTTCACCAAACTTTTGATACGCAACTTTCTCAGATTCACCGTCTTTTATCTCTCGGTTAGCCTTTAAAAGTTCTTCATATCCTGGCCTAATTTTGCCATTATTTTCTTTTTCTTCTAAATATTTAACAGCAATTTTATTCCAAGCTTGAGAAACTGACATTCCTGAGCCTAATAAAATTGATAACTTACTTACTATTTTTGGATAATCTAATCTTAGATTTAATTCATGTTCCTTTTTCTTATTATTACTATCCTCTAAATCTTTTAACCTTAAGAGAAAAATTACAACTACGGAAAATCCTAAAATCTTTAGCGCATAAAAGTTAATAGGCTTCTTCCATTTTAATTTTGTATTTCCAATCTTACTAGGAAGTTTTACACTTTCTGATTTAGAATCCTTTTGTTCATCCACAAAATATTTGTTTACTTTCTGGATAAGTTCTTCTTTTTTACTAAGCTTACGTGGATAAACAACAAAAGCAAAACTGTATTCTTCTTGATTGCTTCCACATGTTAATTCAACTTTTGCCGTAACAATGTCACCTTTTTTAGAAATTTTATTATAAATTAATGTTCCATTGGGATTTATTACATCATATCTGTCAAAAGTCCACTCAGCTTGAATCTTTCCATCAACAAGTTTTTCTGGAAGATTTACAGTCTTTGTTACATGATTTTTATCTTCTTTATCACTGCAAAAACCTGAGTCTATCTCTTTTTTTGCTTTTTTAAAAATTGCTTTCTTTTCTTTTTTTGTTAAATTCTTTTCCTGTATATTAATTTTGTATTTATAGTTTTTTAGTGTATCCTTTGCATTTAAAGATACGTCTACTTCTGTACTTCCTTCGCCAATTTCATTTCTCTTTAATTTTATAGAATCACTTCCTATAAATGAGATTATATCGGCAAAAAGTCCAATTATTATTGCGAAAAGAAGTATTTTAATAATCTTTTTTCTTTCCATGTTACACCTCTATCTGCAAAATTTTATCTGCCAAATAAAATGCCGCTCCATAAGCTCCTAAGCAAACTGTCATAAAAAGCACTCCAGCCACATTGTGATAAAGTGCATTTAGATAATCACCTGAGGACACTCTTAAATAAGCCATTATAAAAATTGGAATTCCACTCATAATATTTTGCTCATATTTTTTAGAGGCAACTAAAATATCTATTTCTCGATGTGTTTCTATGGTTTCTCGAATATGCATCGTTGTTGTTTCAATGATTTTTACAAAGTCACCGCCACCTCTTTTTGCATAGGAAAAGACTTCTGAAAAGCTTACAATTTCTTCCGAACCACTTCTTAATGCAAAATCTTCTATTATCTTTTCTAGCGGTATATTAAGTTCAACCGATTGGTTGATTTGTCGAAATTCTTCAACCATAATTGCATTCTCACCATAAAGTAATTTCAATTCTGTCTCAGCTTCTTTAAATGCATTTTCTAATGAATATCCAGCTAAAAGCGAAGTACAAACAGACTGCATTCCATCTACAAATTCTTTTTCTACCTCTTTTTTTTGTTGATTAATTCTATATTTCATCAAAAACTTCTTAATAAAAATATAAAAGCCTGGAGTCACAACTAATGCAATTGGCGAATTATAAAAAAGATATGCAATTACAATTGCCAAAACTATTGCTGATGCAAAATTTATTAATTTATCTTTTTTGGTAAAAATATACTCGTTATAATTACTCATATTTTTTTAATTCCTCCTGCAGTCCAACTCCATAGATTTTTTCCTTATGAATTAATTTACCTTTTTTTATAAGGTTCTTTTCTTCGTCTAAAACATAAAGTGGATTCAATTGTATTTCTCCATCTTCAATTCCATTCACTTCAGAAATATCTATTACCCTTCTAGTTTTATCTGCTAAACGTCCTAAATGAACTATTATATCTATACCAGATGCAATTTGTGATCTAATAGCAGGTAACGGAAGTTCCATCCCCATCAAAACCATAGTCTCAATTCTAGCTAAAATATCACGGCACGAATTAGCATGTCCCGTTGATAAACTTCCATCATGTCCGGTATTCATGGCTTGGAGCATATCTAAGGTTTCTTCTCCTCTACATTCGCCAACAATAATTCTGTCTGGTCGCATTCTAAGCGCTGATCTAATTAGATCTCTAATAGTTATAGGAGTCACGCCATCAATATTTGCATTTCTAGTCTCTAATCGTACTAAATTGCTAATTCCTTGTATCTGTAATTCAGCAGAATCTTCAATTGTTATAATCCTCTCGTCATTATTAATATAGTTAGATAATGCATTCAAAAAGTAGTTTTTCCTGAACTTGTACCGCCTGATATAAATATGTTATATCGTGATTTAACTAATAACTTCAAAAATTCTGCTGCTTCTGCTGTTAAAGAATTTTTCTCTATTAAACTTTGCATTTCTAAGGGTTTATCTGGAAACTTTCTTATAGATATTGAAGAGCCGTCCAAAGAAATTGGGGAAAGAACTATATTCACTCGGGAACCGTTTGGTAATCTTGTATCTACTATGGGACTTGATTCATTTACTACTCTGTTATGTTTTCCAACTATTTGTTGAATTACATCTTGTAATTTTTCCTCCGAAGCAAAACATTGATCTGATTTTACGATTTTACCATTTTTTTCATAAAAAATATCTTTAGGACCGTTAATCATTATTTCACTTATATGAGGATTGTCTATTAATTCTTGAAGTACATCTAATTTTCTCAAAGAATTGAAGATATTTTTCTCTAAGCTTGCTCTTTCTTTTAATTTTATCTCTTTATCTACTGCTAATTTAGCAACTTCTTCAGCTATGATATTTTCTATTTCTTCATCATCCATTTCTCTTGAAAAATCTAGCCTATCCATAACAGCTTTTTTTGCCAAATCATATAGCATTGAGTAGTTATTTTTTTTAAAATTCATATCAATTTGCTCCTACGATTTTTTTTCGTAAATCATCTCCAAACTCACTCCATTTCCACTGATTTATACAATCACTTGCAGAAATTTCATAATCTTTGTATCTTGGAATTTCGATACTACTTATTTTTTTCAGAGTTTCTAACTGATTATTTTTTTCTAGTTCTCCTTTAAAAGATTCTTCTCGAATTTCTTTTAATTTTGATTTTTTACCTACTAAATATATTTCACTGCACTGGCTAAGGAGCTGAAAAAAGCCACTAAATCGGCTACCTAAATTAACAATTATAGTAGAATATGATAACTTTCTAGCTATAAGTTTTATTAAGCCATCCCAAACATCCTTTTCAATTTCTGATAAATAAGAACTGTTTTTTAGTGGATAAATATAATCGAAATACTCTGTGTTTCCGATGCAAGAATACATTCTTTTTCTTGATATCTTCTTATTTTGTGCCATTATAAGCACATCTTCAAGGCCCATTATATTTTCATTTTCCTGGGAAAAGCATTCAGATAATCCGCTGTTTTCTTGAAGATCAATTAGTAAAGCTTCTTCTGTATCTTTTAAAATATTAGCCACTGTAACAGCCATAGAAAGTTGCAATTGTGAATCTGATAAAGAATAAATACCTATTATTCTTGGCTCATCGGTTAACAAAATATCTTCCTGGACTATTGATATTTCATCTTCTGTTTCCTTGAAAATTTCATCAATTATTTTTGAAACTTCTTGGAACTTATCGATAATTTTCATGTCTTTTATTTCTTTAATGTCCTCATCTTCATCATACAAATATAATTTTTTCCCTGAGATATTTTTTATTATTATTAAATCATCATTTTTTAATGAAGAAAAAACAATCACATCTAGCTTTTCATTTTTTTCCGCTGTAAATTCTTGAATTTTTTCAACACTACTAAAGATGAAACACTCTATTTTATTTTTTTGATGATTCATTACATAATTATGAAATCTTGTTCCATACTCATCATTATTAGTACAAATTCCTAATTTAATCTTTTTCATTTCAAACCACCTTTTGTTTTAATTTCATATACAAATTTTTGTTATCATTGCCCCAATAAGAATTGGTAGAGAAAAATGTATTAAATTCCTATTATCCTTCATATCTCTGCTATAACTTTGTATATTTCCCGATAAAATCTCATTTACGTAAAATATTATATTTTTCATTTTTTGAATCAATGTTTTTGTATAAACTAACTTTATCACCGAAAAAATTGCCGCGATAACAAAAGATATTACTATTAAATTTAAAAGTTCTTTTCTGCTTATAAAACTGCCACATAATGCAAAAAGCTTTACATCTCCTGCGCCTACAGCACCAATGGCATATATTAAATATAAAATAATTATTGGGAATATAATGTTTATTAGAATATAAACACTGTGATTTGTGCCTTTCGTTAAAATATTCAAAAGGCTACCTGTAAAAATGCCTATCATTATTAAATAATTTTTTATCTTATAATTTTTAAAATCTTGGATTGTTGCTATTATGAGAAACATAATTAGAACTGAAAAAAGAATAAGATCCGATGCATTACTTACATTCATTTGCATCACCTCGATTGCACTTGCGAGTATACCAAGATTTTTTTTATTTGTCCATAGCTTTTTTTCAATTTCTTTTGTTTTGTGAAAATGTAACAATGTTTTTTGAGTGTTTCTTGCCCTTTTTCTTACATCCCTTGATAATCAAAGAAAAAAAGCGCCAATAGACTTTCATCTACTGGCGCAATAAGAAGAGAAAAAATATTTTATACTAAAAACCCACGATTGGAATCGTTAGTATATGTCTCTGTTAAATCGTCTTTGCCATATGTCATTCCTGCCACAACTTTTTGTGCATTTTCCATAAGTGGCTCAGACGTATCTTCTTTTGCAGCAACTGCAAAACTTTCATATAATCGATTAAGCAATCCTCTTGCCTCATCAATTTGCTCACTTTCTTGTTTGTATAAACTTTCAGAAAGCTTTTTGTTTACATAAATATATATCTCATTTAGATTTTTTGCTATTTCAAAATCTAAATTTAGAGCTTTCTTTAATTCAAGTACTGATTTTTGAGCTCTCTGAATGTTGTTTTTAAATTCATCGTGATTGTTCTGATTTAATGCTTCTTTAGCATCATCCATAAATGTAAATGCAATTTCGTAATTAATCAAAACCATTTCACTCTTGTTACATTGACTTAATCTTCTAGTAAATTCTTGAATTTTTTCTTGTGTCATAATTGACCTCCCATTTCATATCCTTTAATTTTCTCTAACCAACTCTTTTTTATTTTAGCCACTTGTTAATAATGATAAAATCTGTTGTGGCATATCATTTGCTTGTGATAGAACTGAAATTGTTGCTTGATTCAAAATATTTTCTTCTGTATATTTAGTCATTTCCTCCGCCATATCGGTATCCATTAACGTAGAAAATGCTCCTGTCATATTTTCATCTGATTCTTCTAAAGAATTTTGTGCATGGATTAACCTATTTTGTGCCGCACCTATTCCTGATCTTGTTGATGAAACTTTTTCAATGGCTTTGTCTAATGCAGAAATTGCATATCCACCACCATTGACTGTAACTACATTTAAGTTATCTATATATAATGATTTTGTTGAAATTTCTGGTATTCTTACAGCTATCTCTTGATACTGATTTCCGCCTACCTGTAATTTCATTTTTCCAATATCTGTTACATCAATTTCAATTTTTTCATTAGCAGCTGCACTATTAAGCAATTCAATTTTAAAACCACTTATGTCAGTTACTGTAACACGATTTCCATCTGTGTAAACAGTTGCATTCACGTCAAAACCTTTAATTCCTGTTGTATCTAATTCTATAGAAACATTTTTTCCTGCTGTTGAATCATCTTCATATGATTCAAACACCACGTTTCCTGTTGGGTCCGACGCATCTACAGGGTTAAATGTTCCACTGAAAAATTTTGTTGCTACATCTGGACTTGAACATGTTATGCTAAGCTGATGTGCTGTTCCATACTCTACTGATTCCAATTTTTGAGTGTCAGGATTAATAACTGCCTCTCCAATTTCTGCTGCATTTCTAAAAGCTTCATATGCTTCAGCCACTGTCATATCAGCCTTAATTTCCACTGATGATCCATTAATATCAATTGAACCATCCACGCCAATTGCACTTGTATCTTGGCTTGCCGTCTGTGGATCAAGAGCTAAACCTATATTAGCCTTTTGAGCTTCTTCTTTAATCTTATATTTATATGTGCCAACCTCTACAGCATCTGACACATATAATCTATCTGTTTGTGTACTTGCTATTCTGTTTCCTGAAGCATCATATTGATATGCATAACTTTTTTGATCTGCAGAACCATCTAATAAATTTTTTGTATTATACTCTGTGTCTGTGGAAATTCTATCAACTTCTGATTTTAAATTTTGAATTTCTGCCTGAATTGCTTTTTTATCCTCAGGTGTATTCGAGTCACTGGCCGCTTGAACTGAAAGTTCTCTCATTCTCTGCAAAACACTACTAACTTCGTTAAGTGCTCCGTCTGCTATTTGCATAACAGAGATTCCTGCTGAAGTATTATCACTTGCTTGATTAATTGCGTCAATTTGTGTCTGCATTCTATGTGAAATTGCTAGACCAGCTGGACTATCACCTGGCTTATTAATTTTGTAACCTGTCGAAAGTCTTTCGGTTGATGCCGCCAAATTCTGTTCAATCCTTTTTAGTTGATTGTTGCTAATTACCGCAGACAAATTGTGGTTTATCTTCATATATCTCTCCTATCTCGCCACATTGGCTACCTGCATCCTTGCTATTTCTTAACCGACTATCCTTGTCTGATCTTTGTCTGCTTATAATATCGACTCTAATATATTCTTTTCTTATATTCGCACCTATAAAAAAACAATAAAATCCCTGCTTACTATTTACTTTTTCCTATAAATCATACTATAATAAGTCTTATGTAACATTGTTTTAAAAATCAAAGGAGGATTTTAAAATGGCTAAAGTAACAAAAGACACTATGATCGGTGAACTTTTACAGATTGATGCAAATATCACCCCCTTATTATTAGGTATTGGTATGCACTGCCTTGGCTGCCCTTCATCACAAATGGAGACTATCGCCGAAGCTGCTATGGTTCACGGCATCGATGCAGATGACTTAGTAGATGATATTAATGAATTCTTATCTCATGACTTAGCTTAATAAGTCAAAGAAATTTATTATATTAAAAAAGACTGATATGTGGATTTCCATATTATCAGTCTTTTTATTTTATATTTTTTCGTTTTATATTATCTTAAATCTTAAATTCTATTTCATATATAAAATTAGCAATAAAAATTATAATTCTGCTAATGTTTCAATAGCATTCCCTTCTGAAATACATTTTTGATGTTCTTTATAAAATGCATCAACAGCTTGAGTATATGTCTCTATTCTAGAATATTCAGCTATAGTATTACAGATTCTATTAAACTCTTCTGGTGTATGAGAGTTTTTATGTACTATTAAATGAAAATGCTTATCTTGTTTATTCTTATATAAGAAGCTACTTCCATGATATACATCTTTAACTACTTTAGATAATCTAACTACAGCTTCTAATGAATCAAACTCAAACATTTTTACAACATCAACTAAAATATCTGCAGCTTTAAAATCCTCTGCCAAATTAATATCTATATCATCATCTTCGACTTCATTTTTTTCAGAAGCCTTTGTATTTTTAATAATATTATCAATTATACTATCAATATCTGCTTTCTTCTTATCAAATGAGTTAGCTTCTATAATATCTGTATCAACTTGTACAATATCTTTATCTTTTTTCGCATCATTTATATCATTTGCAACTTCTTTATGCATTTTCTTAAACATGTCTAATATGTCATCTACACCCTGAACTGTAGCTGAAAACTTGTCTTCATAATCGACATCCCCTTCTTCTCCTGTCTCTGAGAATTTGGAAAAACGTGTATCTAACTCTTCTGGATAATCTACTTTTGTTATCATTAAAATTATATTACCACCTGAAAGTGGCACAGCTTCTACCATTAATGGAATATCATTTGTTTCAAAACCGAATTCTGTATTTGCTTGTTGCATCATATCTCTAAAAAGACCTTTTGCTTTGTCTGATCCATATGCTAATTCACTTAACTTAATTTTTCTACTATCTAAATCTTCCTTTGTTAATGTACAACGAATTTGATTGTCATTGACTTTTTCGATTTTCACTATTCACACTTCCTTTGCTATCTTAAATTAACTTACACCAATCGGCTTTTTCATATGATATTATTATATGTTCGCCTAAATTATATCCATTATAATAAAATGATTGATTGATGTAAAGATATATGATTTGCGAAAAAAATATTCTCCCTTTTCACTTATAATATATCTCTTTCTAAATTCCATTATAACCATTTTTCATATAAATTTACAACATATATATAAAACATTGTGAGAATTTTATTAAAAGGAATCAACATTTACTATCTTTTTAAACATTTTTTCTAAAATAATATTATTTTCAAAAAAAGGGTTGCGTATCGCTATTGATTCATGTTATAAACTTATACATGAGTTGCGCTGACCGAAAGGACACGTATGAGTAATACAAATCAAATCATTTTATTTGGCAAATATTCTATCATAAAAGAGTTAGGCCACGGCGCCTACAGTACAGTATATCTTGCCAAACATCTTACATTAGATGTTCTTCGAGCCATTAAGGTTATGCCTAAGGGCAATATAGAAGATTCATCTATTTTATCTGAAGCAAAATTGCTTAAATCTTTAAAACACAAAGGTATCCCTTTTATTTTTGATATTGAAGAAGATAATGACAATTTTTATCTTATAGAAGAATATATCTGTGGAGATACATTAGGCGATTTTTTACTTCATCAAAAAAGATTATCCTCTAGTTTATTTATTTCCTTTTGCAAACAGCTAGGTGATATTTTCACTTATCTACACACTGCAAGAGAACAACCTATTTTTTACCAAGATCTTAAACCTGAACATATTTATGTTGTTAATAATCAGCTTAAACTTATTGATTTTGGTCTGTCAAATTTAAACTCTTTGGATAACTCTTTAAATCTATTAGGTAATGAAGAATTTTCTGCTCCAGAGCTTTTTTCTGGGGAAAAAATCACGATACAATCAGATGTGTATACCTTAGGAAAACTTTTTGAATATCTGCTTGGTTTTGTGGAAGATTCTATTTATCAACAATCCATACATTCAATTTATAAAGCTATAGACTTCAATCCAACTTGTCGTTATGAAACGGTAGATGAGTTTTTGAACGCACTAATGGCTAGTTTTAATAATTCAAGTCAGATGCATCTCATTAAAAAAATTGCAGTTGTTGGTGCTTCTAAAGGTTGCGGCTGCACTCATTTTTCAATTTCTGCTACATCATGTTTGAATTTTTTGGGTTATAACGCACTTTATTTTGAAAAAAACAACACTAATGCCTTACTTAATCTTTCTAACCACATCCCTAATTCAAAAGAAAATGAAGGTGTTATATCTTATAAGTGCTTTAATGGACTTCCAAACTATGGTCCTGGCATCAAAATTGATTCTATTTCTTTCCAATATGGAATTTATGATTTTGGCTCTTCTTTTTCCGTCCATGAGCTAAAAAATTATGATCTAATCCTGCTTATTTTTCCAAGGGGAGAATGGCTATTCAATGATGCTATTGAAAATTTTTCACCATTAATTTCAAATATTAACAGCAACAAATTGAAATTTATATGTAATCTTGGCAATTCTAAGGATTCACTACCAATTGCAAAATTTTTCAAAGCTCCTGTTTTTCCATATGATTATGATTCAGATTTATTTCTATCAAATCAGAAGAAAGAAGAATTTTTTTCTCAGGTGCTTCAACTTGAAGGGAGGAAAAAAAGATTTTTGGATTTCGTAAAAAGAAAAAAATAGCACAAACAATTGCTGTATGTGGCTATGAACGTAATTCTGGCACAACTCATTTTTCACTTGCGCTTTGCAATTTTTTATCTAGCAAATGTCGAAAAAAAACAGCGTATGTTGAATTAAATGCAACAAATGAAATATCGTTTTTAGGAAAAAATCCATCTTCAGGTGGATGTTTCAATTATATGGGTATTACAATCCATCAAAATGTTACTTTCAATCATCTTCCAGAGATTCTTTCTCTTGGATATGATTACATCGTTCTTGATATGGGCGTTCTCAATCAATATACGCTTCCAGAATTTTGGAGAAATGATATACATTTTGTCCTTGGTCATAGTTATCCAACCAAAGGACCTTATTATCATAACTTCATTAACTTTATTTTTTCTTCTTTTAGAGGTGAAAACTTAAACAAAAAACACTTAAAAGAATTAAAAATCCGTAGAAACATTTCTTTTCTAGATAATCTAGGTCTAAAGGACAATGCAAAAAATTTCTATAAACAATATCAGGTTTCTTTAGATATTGTTCCCTTTATCCAAAATCCGTTTCAACTAACCTCCAATGAATGGAGATTTTTCCAGGCTTTGCTTAAAGATTTTTCAATATAATGAGGAAAAAATATACCACTAAATCTTATATGCAAAACAAGGAATACCAATATTGTAAGGTGCTCAATGCCTTCCTGAAAAGTTATTGATGGTACAATTATATAAAAGACACAAAAAAGACTGTCCTTTTGCCGGGATAGTCTTTTTTATTTCTTATTGCAACTTTGTATGTTATAATAAAATTTAGAATTATACATACCTAATCCTTACTATATTCTCTGTATTTTTGTATCTATTAGAATATTTTAGGATTTGTATGTTTTTAAAACTAAATAAAAACAAGGTGGATCTTGCAATGAAAAACAAAATTTCAAAAAAAACATTGTTTCCTGCATTAGCTATTTTATTTGTGATAGTATTTTTTGTTGGTTCATTCTTATTCAAAAGATACTCTCCTAGTCATGAAAAAGCTGATGTTGCTAAACAATACAGTCTTTTAACTGATGCACAAGTTGCTATTTTACTTGACTGTAACCTACAGGAGAATCAAGCTTCTTTAATTGATGGTTCTGTATATTTGGATTATTCATTTCTTCACGATCATCTTAATGCACGATTTTATTGGGATTCTAATGAAAATAAGCTAATTTATACTACAGCTTCTGATTTAATCATGGTTTCACCTGACTCTAAAAACTATGATGTTAATCGCGATACTAAAGAATTCAAGAATAAAATCGTAATTCTTTCAGGTAACAAATGCTATGTAAATATTGATTTTGCTAAAAAATATTCTACTTTTACATACAAATATTTTAAAAATCCTGCAAGAATTACTGTAACTTCTAAATTTGGAAAAACTAAAACAGCAATTAGTAAACACAATACTGAAGTTCGTGTACGTGGTGGAATTAAAAGTCCTATTATGAAGGAGATTAAAGCCAACGATTCTCTTTTTGTAATTTCTCAGGATACAAAATGGACTAAAGTCATGACCAAAGATGGTATTATTGGTTATATAAAATCTGGCTCTTTGTCCAATATCAAAAATATCACACTAAAAAGTGGTAAATCACCTGAAAAATTCAAACATCTAAGTCGTAATTTTACTATTAACATGGCTTGGCATCAAGTCACTTCACAAAGTGCTAACTCAAAAATATCTTCTGTTTTATCTAGCACAAAAGGGGTAAATGTAATTTCACCTACTTGGTTCTATGTTAATGATAACAATGGAAATATTAAAAGTTTAGCAAGTACTGATTATGTTAACTACTGTCACAAAAATAAAGTTGAAGTTTGGGCTTTAGTAAGCAATCTTGAAAATCCAAATATTGATAGCACTTATGTACTTACACATACTAGTACTCGACAAAATTTGGTTAATCAAATTGTCTCTAGTGCAATTCAATACAATCTTGATGGTATTAATATTGACTTTGAATCTTTAAATGGCAAAAAAGTTGGTGATAGTTATATCCAATTTATTAGAGAACTCTCTCTAAGATGTAAGGATAATCATATTGTTTTATCTGTTGATAACTATGTACCTTCAGCTTATACAGCTTTTTACAATAGAAAAGAGCAATCCAACTTTGCAGACTACATTTGTGTTATGGCTTATGATGAGCATACTACTAATTCCGATGAAGCTGGTTCAACAGCCTCTCTTCCTTGGGTTAAGAAAGGAATTAAAAACACTCTAAAATATGTTCCTAAAGAACAAATTATTATGGGCGTTCCTCTTTACACAAGATTATGGAGTGCTGATTCAACTGATGATTCTGAACTTACAAATGCTGATTATAAAGTTAACAAAACATGTGGTATTTCTTCAATAGATAAGTTACTTAATACAACAAAAGCCAAAAAGAAATGGCTTAAAGACGACTTTCAATATTATATTGAATATCAACAAGACAATACCTCATACAAAATGTGGATTGAAGATAATAAATCTTTAAATGCTAAATTAAATGTCGTAACAGATAATCAATTAGCTGGTGCAGCATTTTGGAAATTAGGTTTTGAAAACGACAGTACTTGGGCTGTTATTTCTAAGAAATTAAAATAAAAGACAATACTTAAACTATAAAAAGTCGGTAATGGACAAATAATCCAATACCGACTTTTAATTTTATAATGAAAATGTAAAAATAAAACTTTCTGCAATGGTATATAATTTCTTTGTTTGCAACTCATTTTCCTTTGTAACTATATTATTGTTTTCAGCATTTTCTATATCAAATCCTGAAGTATCAACATATTTTGAGTACACAGCATTAATATCCACATCTTCTGAAATATCTTTGATTTTATCAACAATGTCTGGTAGTTTACTGTTGATATCGTCTAAAAGTTCGTTACTGTCTGTGGCTACAAAACCAGTTACCTTTTCTTTGTTGGCTGCAAACTTTGCTGCAATTTTTCCTTTATTTTCTACATCAAATATTATACTTACTAATCCCCTATCTTCTGTTCCTCTGAGAATTTTTAGAGATACTCCTGCAATTCCATTTTCTGTTTCCATTGGTATTACATATGATTCCTCTGATGCTTGTTTTGCCATAATCTTAAATGCCGAACCAAGCATTCTATATACTTTAAAACCTTCAGCTGTTGCCGTCTTGTCTTCGTATATCATATTGTCCATAGCATGTTCTGCTAAATCCGCCAAATCTTCCATCGCATCTGCCATTTCTTCGGAAGACTTAATAGATTTTCCTAATTTTTCTAACGTTTTTTCTTTTAAATCCCCAAACAATTTTTTAAAAAGCTTTGTTGGATTTGACAATTCTCTAGCTGCTTCTATGTTTACTAAATTCAAAGGTAAATCATATTTTTCTAGCATTGAATATACGTCTTCTTTCGTGTTAAGTACTCTAGTATATTCTTCTGAAACATTTTCAAAATACTGTTGTTGTAACTCTTTGTTAGATTCTGCCATTTCATTTTTTTCTTTATTCAGTGCATCTTTTAGCTGTTCTAATGGCATATCTTCCCATTTTTCCATAAATGATTGGCTTAATTTAGTTGTATCTTTTAATATATCTAATGATTCCTTAATTTGATTTTTTTCAAAACGTTCTCGCAATTTTTTTCGTTGATTTTCTTCGATTCCATTTTCTATTTGTTTATCAATAGGATCATTGATATTACTATTTATTCCATTAAAGTCATCATCTATTGTATAATCCATGCCTCTTTTATTTTTGTTTCTTATAGCTCCAAGTAAATTTCGCATTGTTACATCACTGCCTTGGCCTAATACTACACCAACAGCACTGCCACCTTCTTTATTAACCTGGGAAATCAAGCGATATATTCCAATATATGATTCTCTTTCTTCTTCCGTAATTTTATTGCTTCTTTCTAATTTCCACAAATATTCACTGAAATTATCCTTATCTTCAGAGCCAATTTCAGCTTTTATGGATTCCATAGTTGAATTTAATTCTGACATCTTCATATCTAATGGATTAATGCCTTGTTTTATTAATTCAACTGTAACTGAAGGGCTAAATTGTTTAAACGCCTTTTGCACCTCTGAGTCTACTTCTTTTATAGTTTCGATGTTTTCTCTATTTATTTTTTCTGAATTATACCCTAAAATTCTTACCGCTCTCTTGTTATCTTCTGTCAAATCATACCCTAAGTCTAATAATATCTCATCAACATTTTGAAAAGCTTTTTCTATATTGTCTCCTAACTCAGCCATAGGTTTTGTCATAAGTTGCTCATATTTTTCGTTGATAATTTTGTATTCTGCCTTAATCCTTTCTCCTGTCTTTTGCAATTCAGCCACTGTTGGATCTAAATTTTGAACAGAAAGGACTTTAGCCGGCTGTGTTTTTAATTCTTCTATTGCTAAATTAATATCTTTATATTTTTGTATTTCTTGATCTGATACATTTTCTTTTTTAAAAATTGTACCATAATACTCTTTTTCTAATTCTTTTAAATTTTCTACCACTTGTTCTAGCGGTTTAGTCTCTATAGTAAATCCACTTTTTAGTAATTTATAATTAGCTTCTATTGTCATGGCTAATCTTGTTTCTTCAAGTTTTCTTTTTTCTGTTATAAATTTTTCTTGATTTTGATTAGTTATTTTTCCCTCTTGAACCTCAACCACTAGCTCTTTTGCCTTGTTTCTTTTATTTACAATATCTGAATTTTCTGCCGCTTCTATTTGACGTTGTTCTATTGCCTCAGATAGACTTTCTATTGTAACAGCCTTACTTTCATTTACGATGTACGCAATGTCTTCGTCTGTTGCATTTGAAACTGTAGATGCTGCTGATAATGCTCTTTCTGAGAAGGAAAATCCTGGCAAAAGATATGCATCTGTCGCATTTTTTCCATCTTTTATAGATTCTGTAATGTGACTAATAATATTTTCTTCGTTTGGTGTTTCATAACCCAAAAGTTGTTTGTGATATGCTAAATTTTCCTTTGTCAAACTTATTCCATTTGCTACCATTTCTTTACTTTCTTCTACATTGTTTTCATTGACAGTAAATCCATTATTACGCAAAAAATCTTCAATTTGTCCTGATAACTGATTTAACATTTCCTTTTGGGACTCAGTCATTGTTTCTGATGCATCTTTTTTGATTCCTGCACTTGATTGAGCCATTGATAAGTTACTAATAGTTGGCTCTAATCCATTTTTCACCATATATGACACTGTAGAATTATCTAGCTTTCCCAAATCCAAAGCTTTTTCATAAGCATCAATAGATTTCGACACAACCTCCGTATTTACTGGCAGATCTTTTTTCTTTAAATCATTTGCAATTTCAGTTGCAAGAGCTTTATTTCCAGTAATCTTTTCTAATTGTTCTTTAGATAAAGTATCTCCATATACTTTTGAAACATCTACCCCTGCTTGTGCCATTACAGCCTTAATTTTGTCAGTAACTGTAACTATTGTATGTACATCTGTATCATTTATGGAATAACCATTTTTTTGCATTTCTTTTAGGTCTTCTTTTGATACCGTGTTTGCAATGACTGCCATTTCATTTTTATGATTGTCACTATAATTTGATATTCCCTTTTCTATATTTTCCGCTAAACTTTTTTCTTCTTCTTGATTTTTCAAACCATTTTTTCCATAAGAAAAATTTGAAGCGTCTATAGTATCAGTTTTATCTGTTTTAGTAGCGTCATAATTAAATGCATTAATGAACCTTGTATCTGATACGTTTTCGTTATTTTTTATCAAGCCTAAAATGTCGTTTTCTTCACCAACATTTTTCTTGGATTTATCAATATATGATGTTAAGTCTATTTTCATGGCGCACCTCTCCATTCTATCAACTTCTTTATTACTAATCATACTTTTCATTTCAAATTAATATTTTCATTAATTCTAGAATCCGTGCCTTAAGTTTTTACGCACTTTGATATTTTCTTTATCGACTACTGTCCCTATTTTATAAATAAATGCATAACAAAAAAGCCGTCAACTACCTTCTGATATATATAATAACAATCTGTGAATTATAGACATATATATCTTTAAAAGTAATTAACGACTTTCTTATTGTAAAATAACTATATTATAAAATAGCTAAACTGTTAAATAGCCACAATATATAACAACTACATTATATAAGTACATAAACTATTTTTTAATATTTAAATACTGCCACTCCATATGCTGCTAAAGGATATGCAAATGAATATTCTTTATTATCGCACTCTTTTTTCTCAGCTTTATATGTTTTTTTAGTTTTAGTAAGTTTGCCACCAAATTTAGGATCTTCACTATTAAGTATAAGTTTATATGTTTTGTTCTCTAAAACACCTACTCTATAATCTAATCTCTCTACTGGTGTGAAATTTATTACGAAAAGCAAATTATTTTTTCCATCTTCACTTTTTCTAACAAAGCTAAAGATACTTCTATCTCCATCATTTGCATTTATCCATTCAAATCCTTCCCATGAATGATCTAACTCATACATTGCAGGATTTTCTCTATAAATATGTAAAAGTTCTCTAAACCAATCGTGTATCTTTTTATGATTTGGATTTTCTAACAAATACCAGTCAAGTTCTCTTTTTTCACTCCACTCTTGAAGTTGAGCAAATTCTTGACCCATGAACAAAAGCTTTTTACCTGGATGTCCCATCATATAAGCATAACCTGCCATTAAGTTTTTAAATTTGTCACCTTCAAGACCTGGCATTTTATTAATCATGGAGCATTTTAAATGAACTACTTCGTCATGAGATAATACCAAAATATACTTCTCACTTTCGTTATAACTCATTGCAAATGTCATTTTATTGTGATTATTTTTCCTAAAATAAGGATCGAGTTTCATGTAATCTAGGAAGTCATGCATCCATCCCATGTTCCACTTAAAAGTAAAGTTTAGACCATCATCTGGTGCTTTACCTGTTACCTTTGGCCACGCTGTTGATTCTTCAGCTATCATCATTGTTCCATGATTACGTCCTAAAACAACTGTATTAATGTGCTTAAAAAATTCTACCGCTTCAAGGTTTTTATTGCCACCATATATATTTGGTACCCATTGGCCATTTTGTTTTCCATAGTCTAAATACAACATTGACGCTACTGCATCTACTCGTAGTCCATCTATATGATATTGTTCAACCCACATAAGTGCACTTGCTATTAGGAAATTTTTAACTTCATTTTTACTGTAGTCAAAAATCTTTGTCCCCCAATCTGGATGTTCACCTTTTCGTGTGTCGGCATATTCATATAAAGGTTCTCCATCAAAATCTGCAAGTCCATGTGCGTCTTTTGGAAAATGGGCTGGTACCCAATCTAATATTATACCAATTCCATTTTTATGACATTCATTTACAAACTTTGCAAATTCATCTGGTTTACCATATCTAGATGTAGGTGCGAAATAACCTGTAACTTGATATCCCCAAGAACCATCAAATGGATATTCTGATATTCCCATTAATTCAATATGTGTATAGCCCATATCTTTTACATAAGGAATAAGTTTTTCTGCCAGCTCTTCATATGTATAAAATCCATCATCTTCTCTACCTGGATGACGCATCCATGAACCTGGATGACATTCATATATAGCCATAGGTGATTTATATACATCATCTTCTGTCTTTTTTTCTCTTTCAGACATCCATTTTTTATCTGTCCACTTAAACTTACTGGTATCATAAATAGCAGATGCTGTTCCTGGTCGTAGTTCTGCATAACTTGCATATGGATCAGCTTTATAAAGCTTTCTTCCATCTTGAGTAATAATCAGATATTTGTATAAACTTTCTTCTTTTACCCCTTCAACAAAAAGCTCAAAAATTCCTGATTGCTTTTCTCCAAGTTTAATCATTTCGTGGGATGTTTCATTCCAATCGTTAAATTCTCCAATAACAAAAACTTCTTTTGCATGTGGAGCCCATACGTCAAAATAAACTCCCTTCTTCCCTTTGGAAATCCCAAAATGAGCTCCCAATTTTTTGTAAATCTCATAATGGGTACTCTGCCCAAATAAGTAGCTGTCAAGCTCCGTAAAATTACTCATGTAACTCTCCTCCAATACACTTTCTTTTTAAAACCTGTTACTCAAAATCCCTTTCTCTTAAGATGATACGATTATCATCTGTATAACGTTTTGTTCTAAAATTGCTAATAGCTTTTTTAATTCCTCCACGTTGTTCATTTTCGATTGCTTCATCAATTATCTCTTTTACTTGTGAGATGGTTGTTGCTTGATCAAGTCTTTGTATGTTACTTATTCTGTTGTAAAGAGCAAGAATAGCCATTTCATCTAATGCATATCCTAACTCTGTGCTGTAAGCCTTACCAAATGATACTAAATTGTCTGTTGTAAACATTGGAACTTCAACCTTTTGTGAGAATTTTTTCTCTAATGCTGGTTCTAATGTAAATGCTTTTTCAATTCCTTCTGGAGTATCTTCAAATACAATTAACATACCTGATTTATCATGCTCCATTAATAATGAAAGAGCCACTGCTGTATTTTTTGTAAGTTCGCTTACATTTTCTATAATTAAACATCCACCAGATACTTTTCTGATTAGTTTATTTATATCTTTTTTATTAAGTGCAGAAGATTGGATTTTACCAACTCTACCCTTTGGTTTACCTGTTTCTTCCTGTAAAACTTTTATTATACCTGTTGCAAGAACTGTTTTTCCACAACCTCTGTCACCTTGAACAATTAAGTTACCAGTGTTAGCTGATGTTGTTGCATTAAGTCTATTTGAAAGTCCTGTAAGTGTTGAACATAACTGTTCTTCCATACCATCAATAGGTACAAAATATGAAAAGATTGCTTTTTGTTCTCTAGTTAACTCTTTAACTACAACCTTTTTCTTTTTGTCTCTAGACTTAGCTTTATTATTTGCTTTTGCTTTTTTAAGTTTTTCTTTTTGTAATTCAGCTTTAGATGGGAGTGGTTTTGTAACTTGAGATTCAACACTCATTGGGCTTCCTTTAGGAGCATCAAAATCTACTAACACGCCAGTCTTATCTGCAATTTCATCATTTCTTCCAATGATTTCTGCTGCTGTTTCTCCATCTTTATTAGGTGTATCTCCAAATACAGAATCAAACATTGATTTAAGTCCGTTCCAAGCTTCTTCACCAATTGTTTGCTCTTCATTTACACTATTTTCTTTTGGACTTTCTTCATCCTTATCAGATTCGTCGTTTTCTTCTTCTTTGACATCTTCAGAAGTCTTATCTTCTTCTGCTGTTTCAACTGTATTCTTTGCATCAGAATCTTTAACTAATGATTCCTTATCTTCTTTCTCAGGCTCATTATCTGTCGAAACATTTTTACTTTCAGCCTCTGTCTCAGATTCCACTTTATCATTTGCTTTACTTAATTCATCTGTTTCCTGTGTTTTGGCAACTTTTGAATCATCTTGTGCTTCTTCATCTTTTTCAACAGTTTCAACCTTATCTTCGATTTCTACTTTTTCAGAATCTTTTGTGTTGTTACTTTCATCAGTCTCTTCTATAGAATTTTCATCTGAATCTTGTGTTTTATCACTTTCGTCCGAAATATCCCACTCTGATTCATTTTCGTCTGTCTGCTCTACATCATTTTCATCTACAAATTCAGCAACATCGATTTCTTCTACATTCTCACTTGCTTCCTTTGCTTCTTCTAAAATTTGAGCTTTCTTTTGATCTGTAACATCATCTGCTTTATAGATTCCAGCTGCTTTTCTTTCTGCTTTAAGAGCTTCTTGAACTTTTTCGTTTTCCTTTTCCTCTTGAGCAGCTTTTATTTTATCAGGATCTAGTTCTACTCCAAGATTATGTTGTCTTGCTGCTTGAACTAATTTATAATCATCCTGCAAATACTCTCTTTCTAATAACTCTTTTGGAGAATATCCTTCTTCGAGTTTTGGAATAATTGCATTAAGTCTTCCTAAAACATCCTCTGCTTTATTTAATGCTCTTGCTTTTGATGATTTCAATTTTCTCTTTGATGCATCTTCTAATGCAGCCTCTGCTGCACGTTTTGTTTTTTCCCATTCACCTAATACATCTTCTATACTCATCTGACCTTCAATATTTTCATCATCTGTCTCTTTTTCTGTTAAAAGACTTAATTGACCGTCATCTTCTTCATCTAATAATTCTTTAAAATTAACTTTTAAAGAACCATCGATTTCTTCATCTGTTTCGATGTATTTCTTGTTTTCCTGAGAATCTTCATCAACCTGTATAAATTTTAAATAAGGAATATTTTCAACTAGCTTTTGGATTTCCTTTAAATTAGCTGATACAGCCTCCCTATCTTTTGCTTCTTTAATGTTTTTAATGCTTTCTTCTATTTTTTCTTTTAATGCATTTGTGTCATACGTTGTTTCTTTTTCTGCGGATTGAGGTTCTGATTCGTTTTTTACTTTTTCCTCTTTTGAAACTAACTCCTCAATCTCTTCTATATCATCTCTTTCTAAGTGGAACTTTTTATATTTTTCTTCCTGCTTCTTAGTTAAAGGATGGTACATTATCTTAAGCTCTAAAGCTCTTTCTACATATGGACCTTCGCCAAACCAAAGGACTAATTCATCACAAGCTGCTACACATTTCTGAATCATACCAGCTTTATGATATAAGTAAGCTAACTCATAAGCCCATTCTTCTGTGTATTCCTGCTCTTTATAACACTCTAAGATAGGAATAAGTTCTTCTACTGAAGCTCCTTTAGCTTTCTTAATTTCATATCTTAAAATATATTTTAAATTATCATTTGGTGCAATTTCTACAAACTGATCATAATACTCGCAAGCCGCATCAAAATCTTCTAATCTTAATGCCAACTTTGCTAATTTATAAATAATCATTCTTCCTAATGGTGATCGATTATAAGCTAAGACTAAAATTTCCTTTGAATCCTTTAATCTTCCTAATTTTTCGTAAATGTCTCCTACTTTTACTAAAGTATTAACATTTTTTTCTTTATTCCAATTAATGTCATCTGCAATTTTAGATGCCGCTTCATATTTTCCATCAGCGTATAAATTTCTTATCTCATCCAATTTTAAATTGTATTCATATTTATCCAATTCCTGTCACCCCACGTATATGTTATTTGATATCTGCCAAAGCAGATCTGTTTATTGTCCTAAAAAATATGGACAATAACATTTACTTTTAAAAACATAAAATCATTTTCTGTGCAAAAGTGTCAGCGTTACTGTCTATAATTTCTAATAAATAGCACACTTTAGCTAATTATCTAGTGTTAGTGTAACATAGGCGCTATAAGATGTCAAAACAAGTGCGCAAAAAAAGCATGAATTTTGTGAATTTTTTTCCACTCATTCATGCTCATTTTAGTATAAAATTTTGTTTATTTTTTGTTTGAATTTGATTCATCTTTATTATCTTTGTTTTTTTGAAAATTTTTCAATTCTTTTTTCAAAAATTTTTCTTTACTAGATAATGTATTTGATGCTTTTTGGTTTTCATTTTTTTCATATAAAAGCTCGTTACTTTGCTCATCTATACTAGACATCTCAATGTACCGTTCCGTATTAGTTGGCAGTTTACGATGCTTTAACATATAATTTACTAGTTGCGTTACAATATAGTATATTACTGCAAAAACCGGTACACCTAAAAGCATTCCAATAAAACCAAACATTCCGCCTGAGATAAGGATTGCAAACATAACCCAAAAAGAAGATAATCCTGTAGAATTTCCTAAAATTTTTGGTCCGATAATATTTCCATCTACTTGTTGTAATACAATTTCAAAAGCAAGCAAATATAATGCATGAATTGGACTTTCTATTACTGTAATTAACAGTGATGGCGCTGCACCAATAAATGGTCCAAAAAATGGAATAATATTTGTAACACCTACAATTACAGCTACAAGCATTGCATTAGGAATACTCAAACACAAGCAACCTATATAACAAATAACACCCATTATTGCAGAATCAATAATTTTTCCTGTTATAAAACCTCCAAAAATAGAATTTGAATGTCTTACTACTTCTATAATAATATTGGCTTTTTTAGGTTTAAAAATTGCATAAATTAATTTTTTACTTTGTCCTGTTAATTGTTCTTGAATTGTCATTACGTAAATCGCTACAATTATACCAATAAAACAATTCAAGAGTACTTGGAATACACTTAAAATTCCACTCGTAATTCCTGTAATATATTTTTGACTTTGATAAATCAAGTCTCCTTGAACCCATTTTTCCATTTCAGTCGTAATTCTATTTACAGTATTTTGTGCTATATCGCTAAGTTGTTTATTAGACCTAACAATATCTGTTACCCAATTGCTAAAGTCTCTTGTTTCTGATGGAAGTTTTTGTATTAAATTAGTTATACTTTCAATTGTTGCTGGTACAATTGCAGCAAGTAAAAGTCCAATCACTAACAAGAAAAAAATAATGGATGCAGTTACAGCTAATCCCCTATCTATTTTTTTTATTTTTGCTTCATTTTTTACGCGTTTAATGGTAACTTTATGTATTTGTCTTTCCCAAAACTTCATAATTGGATTTAAAACATATGCTATAACTAATCCAATTATAATAGGTTGCGCTGTTCCAATAAGTTTTGCAGATAAATCTGTAAATCCATCAAATCTCAATAAAACAAAGAAAAACATAATTACACAAGCTAATGTTATAAAAATAGTCGCTCCTATTTTAAAATATCGATTTAATTCTCCCTTTTCGTTTTTCTCAGTCGTTGTCATATTTTCTCCTTTACATTTGGCTTCTATAATAATTTATTAAGCAACCTTTAAGGATAATATCTTTTTCATCATCTGTTAGTGGATCCATTCTTAGAACAAAAGACTTTTTACTACCATCTTTTATTAAAAATGCCTCAATTTCTGTTTTACCTTCTACAATTGATTTTCTAATGTTAGGTATAAAAATGTAGTCTAAGTTTTTAAATGGCAACTCACCTTTATCAATCAAAAATGGTATCATTCCCCAATTTATAAGATTACTTCTATATCTTTTTGTTGCATATTCATTTGCAATATTTGCCCATCCGCCAAGAACCTTCTGACATGATGCAGCTTGTTCTCTCGCTGAACCGTCACCTGGTTTTACTGCAAAAATCGTACTTCCAAATCCTAAATTACTTCTATCAACACCTTCGAATTCCTTGTGTACAACAGCCATAATAGGTTTCAATTCCTCTACGACCTCTCCTGGACAAGTGTCTGACTCTACTGCTTTTTGTGCTTTTTGAATTTCTTTTGCACGTCCAACATATTTTGCATCTTTTCTCGATAATGCAAATTCTGCTAATTTTAAAGGATTTGATCGATATGAAGATGTTTCTCCTGATGGAATAAGTTCATCTGTTGTAGTAACTGGATCATGAATTTCTGACACTACTTTAAGCATTAAATTTTCTGGAAGTGGACTCATTTTTGGCCAATCTTTTATATTAGGTCCAAATTTAAGCTCTACACTACTATCTGCTTTTCCTTTACTGTCAAAAATTCTGTTTTCATATATTGTTTTATCAAAGAAATACTTTGGTTTACTATAATTGACATCAATATCTGTTGCGGATGTTAAATATCCGCCATTTGCGGCTGTTGCTGCAATAGATCTTGCATCCATAAGTGCAACTGATGCAATCTGTCCATCTTGAACTTTTGAACCTTCTCTATTTGGGAAGTTTCTAGTTGAATGACGAATAGAAAATGAGTTGTTTGCTGGAGTATCTCCTGCTCCAAAACAAGGTCCACAAAATGCAGTTTTTACTATTGCGCCTGTAGCTAATAAATTTGCTACAGCTCCATTTTTAACTAATTCTAAGTATATTGGAGTTGATGCTGGATAAACACTTAATGTAAATTCGTCTGATCCAATAGATGCTCCCTTTAAAATATCTGCTGCATCACAAATATTTTCAAAGCCACCACCTGCACAACCTGCAATAATTCCTTGGTCAACATATAACTTTCCATTTCTTACTTTGCTCTTTAAATCTAGTTTCACTTTTCCATCAAAGCTTACATTCGCTCTTTTTTCACAATCATCTAAAATATCCATAAGATTTGAATTTAATTCTTCAATTGTGTATGTGTTACTTGGATGGAATGGCATTGCAATCATAGGTTTTACCTTACTTAAATCTAATTCAATGAATCTATCGTAATAAGTAACTTCTCCTGGATTTAATTCTTTATAATCACCAATTCTTCCGTGAATACCTAAGAAATCTTTTACTTTATTATCTGTTTTCCAGATTGAAGACAAACAGGTTGTTTCTGTTGTCATAACATCTACACCAATTCTAAAATCGACACTTAAATTATCTACACCTGGTCCAACAAATTCCATTACTCTATTTTTAACAAATCCTTCTTCAAAAGTTGCTCCAATTAAAGCTAAGGCCACATCCTGTGGACCAACACCTTTCATTGGCTCTCCTTTTAAATAAATTCCAACAACTTCAGGTCTATTAACATCATATGTCCTATTAAGTAATTGTTTTACAAGTTCTGGACCTCCCTCTCCAATAGCCATTGTGCCAAGTGCACCATATCTTGTATGAGAATCAGATCCTAAAATCATCTGTCCACCACCTGCAAGCATTTCTCTTGCATATTGATGAATAACCGCCTGATGTGGTGGCACATAAATTCCACCATATTTTTTTGCCGCTGTTAAACCAAACATGTGATCATCTTCATTAATTGTTCCTCCAACTGCACACAAACTATTGTGACAATTAGTTAAAACATATGGAATAGGAAATTTTTCCAATCCAGAAGCCCTAGCTGTTTGAATTATTCCCACATATGTTATGTCATGAGATGTTAATTTATCAAACTTAATTTTGAGCTTATCCATGCTATCAGATGTGTTATGCTCTTTTAAAATATTGTAAGCAATTGTTTCTTTCTTTGCTTCATCTCTTGTAATATCTTTTCCACTTTTTGCTTTAACTTCAGATAAAGCATTTGGAGCATCTACTACAATTTCTTTTCCCTTAATTAAAAATGCACCATTTTCATATAATTTCATATTGTTCTTCCTCTCTAAAAACTTATTATAAAACAGTTCAGTTTAATATACTAATAAACTGAACTGTAATCTCATTTAAAAAAGATTATAAGTGTTGTTATATCTTTTATCAAGTCTTAACTAGCTGTTTTTCATAAGTTTTTGTATCTCACTTGCCAAAGATTGATTTGCTATTTCTTCTTCTTTTTTTAGTTGTTTCATAAAATATTCATCAAATCCTTGGTCACTTTTTAATTCATCGTCATCATAGTCTAAACTCTCAATAGGTTGCTGCAATCTCTTACGTTTTTCTTCGCGTCTTCTTGCTCTAGCCTCTCTTGCTTCTTTAAGTTCTCTATCTCGTTCTGTAAGTTCTTTGCTTTTTCTTTTTGCAATTTCAGACGCCTTTTCTTTTCTAGATTTAGAAGAAATTTCATCTCTTCTATTTGTATTTATTTTCTTAGTTGTTGCTTTTTTACTTTGTTTTTGTGTTTTTATCTCTTCTTTATCTGCTACTTTTGTTTTATTAGGTTCCGATTCTATATTTTCTATGCCTGTTTTTCTAATATCATTTGTTATCTCAATTCTATTTTTATTTTCTTTTTCATTTTTATTTAATTGAGATTTTTTTTCTGCTTCTTCTGCTTCTCTATCTAGTTGTTGGCTTTCAGCTTGTTTTTGCTTGAAATATGCTGAATTTCTATTTATTTTTATATCTGGTTGTGCCTGTGGTAAAACAGCTCTTTCTTCTTCTCTAAAGTCTTCTAATTTAAAATCAGAATTATCTTCAAAAACGTATTCATCACCTGAAAAATCATTTAATCCTTCTTCATATTCTTGATTATATTCTGAAATCTCGTCATCATAACCATGATAAGCTTTATCAAAACCTGTCGCATAATTTTTACCATAGTTATTTATATAGCGTTCTTTTACCTCTTCCATTGGCATTCCTAATTTTTCAAAATAAGCAGGATTTACCTTTATCTCAGTTTGTCTATTTGCGTAAATAGATGGTGTAGGTCTTTTTTTTCTAACCTTTTTCTTAGAAGCAGCAAGTTGTCTAGCTTTTTCTATTTCTCTATTACGCTCTTCAATTAGCTTAAGATATTTGTCCGTATCTACAAGACCTTCTAGCTGTGTCTTTAATTCTAGCTGATTACTTTTAACAATTCGCTTCTGCTCTGTTAATTTTTCATCCATCTGTTTATAAACTCGTGAAACAGAATCCTGCGCTCTTTGCATAATATCTTGTATACTATTTAAAGCTTCATCTGTATATAATACAGATGCTGCATATATATCTTCTGCTTTGTGATTAGCATCTACAACAATTTCCTCACTACGTTTTTTGAACTCTCTTTCTGCTCTATCTCGACCAGCTTTTGTAAGTTCATATTCGTCCATTATATCGTAAATGCATTTGTTCAATTCTTTTAAAAGTTCTATCATCTGTTGCTTATCAACAATAACTTTGCTTGGCTCTCTCTCGTATACAGTACCTTTCGATATTGCGACATGCAACTTTTTTAAAACTTTTTCTGTGTTATCTTGTGCACTCATCTTTTTTCTCCTCTTATTAAAAATATTCCCCATCTTTTATTCTTTCTAACTTAATATACCCAATGTATATTATAGCAAACTTTAGAATAAATTGTTTGTTTTACTTGTGAAATTATAGCTTTTATAATCGTTTATCCAATTTTTGCAATACTTTTTGTAATATTTTTTGTAATATTTTTTGCAATACTTTTTGCAATACCTTTTATAATATATTTTTATTACGCTAACTGTAAAATTTAATCATGTCTTTCATCTTCATTTTCATATCTTTCGCAAAATCTCGCCGAAAATGATGGTTCTTCTCCTGCTGCATATAAATGAGATGTATCCCCAAAACAATTTGCTCTAAATGAAGCAATTCCTTTTCTTCTTTCTTCTGTATACAAAAATGTTACTGAAGAAGTTGGAGCACAAAATCCATGCCACAAGATCATTGGTGAAACATTTAATAAATGACTTAACAAAACACATTCCAAACCAAAATGACAGAAAAAAACTATTGTATCTTCATTTCCCTTTACTACATCATAATTTTTTCCATTTCTAACATATCCATGGTCTGCTAACAATTTATCAAGTTCTTCACATACCCATTTATATTCTTTATCTACTTCGCCTTCAATCATGTTTTTTTGTGTAAACCACTTATCAACATCATAAAACTCTTGTATTTTTGTCCAATCTTGTGGCAACCAATCCCATGCATTTTTCTTTTTATCTGTGTCCGGTCGGTCTATTCTTGGTGCAAATTCTCTTAACCACTCACATGTTGTTGCTGTTCTTCCAAGTGCCTCTAAACTTTTAGATGCAGTATCTTGGGCTCTTCCTAATGGCGATACATAAATATCTTTAATGTTATATTTATCGTTATACTTTTTTACTCTATCTGCTAATAACTGGGCTTCTTTCCATCCCTGCTCAGTTAATGAATCAATTTCATAATTTGGATCCCCATGACGGATTATCATTATTCTCATATTATGCCTTACCTCTTTCCTTTTCCTATTTCTTTTTTTGTTGAAATGCATTGATAATTTTTTTATCTGCATTTTAATTTTCTATCTACGTCTCTACAAATTTGATTATATCATAACAAAATGCAGTAAAAAAGCCATCTCCTAGACAAACATCTAGGAAATGGCCTTATTTTATCTTCTTGATTAGTACTTCTAATATAAAATACTATTCATAAAAATTATTTTGTTGTATCAATTGAACGAACCTTATCTCTAACTCTAAGAATCATTGATGGGCTAACTGATAATTCATCAAATCCCATTTTAAGGAATGTTTCTGTAAGAGTTGTGTCAGCACCAAGCTCTCCACAGATACCAACCCATGCGCCACCTTTGTGACCATTATCAACGATCATCTTAAGCATCTTTAAGATAGCTGGGTGATGTGAATCGTAAATATTGTCAAGTTTTGGATTCTGACGGTCAATAGCAAGTGTGTACTGTGTTAAGTCGTTTGTACCGATAGAGAAGAAGTCAACTTCTTTACCTAACTCTTCACTAATCATAACTGCTGCTGGAGTTTCGATCATGACACCAATTTCGATATCTTTCTTATAAGGGATTCCTTGTGCATCAAGCTCAGCTTTAACTTCTGCTAAAATCTCTTTGATCTGATGTACTTCATCAACTGAAATGATCATTGGGAACATAATTGAAATGTTTCCATAGTAACTAGCTCTTAAAATAGCTCTAAGCTGTGTCTTAAAGATATCTGGTTGAGCTAAGCAAATACGGATAGCTCTATATCCTAATGCAGGGTTATCTTCGTTCTTTAAGTCGAAGTAATCAACCTGTTTATCAGCACCAATATCAAGTGTACGGATAATAACTTTTTTACCTGCCATAGTCTCTGCAACTTTTTTGTATGCTACGAACTGAGCTTCCTCTGTAGGGAAATCTTCTGATTCTAAGTATAAGAACTCACTTCTGAAAAGACCAATTCCGCCTGCATCATTTGCAAGAACAGAAGCGACATCACCTACACCACCGATATTAGCGTATAAGTTAATTCTTTTTCCATCAAGTGTGATATTATCTTGTCCTTTAAGCTCTTGAAGAAGACGTTTTTTGTCATCTTCTTGTTTTTTCTTTACTGTATATTCTGATAAAGTAGCCTCATCTGGATCAATAATAATTTTGCCTTCAAATCCATCAACGATACCCATTTTTCCATTTGCATCTTCTGGATAATCTACTCCGATTAATGCTGGGATATTCATTGTTCTAGCTAAGATAGCTGTGTGTGAATTTGTTGAACCATGTCTTGTAACAAATGAAAGTACTTTAGATTTGTCTAACTGAACTGTCTCACTTGGAGCTAAATCATCAGCTAATAAAATAACTGGTTCATCAGCTAAATCTGCATCGATAGAATTTCCTTGAAGAATAGAAATTACACGATTAGAGATATCTTTTACGTCTGCAGCTCTTCCTCTCATGTAATCATCATCCATCTGTGAGAACATTTCCGCGAAATTGTCACCTGTTGTGGCAACTGCATATTCTGCATTTAATTTCTGAGATTCAATAATATTTGTAATAGATTCTACATAATCTAAATCATCTAACATCATTTGGTGAACTTCAAAAACCTGTGCGTTTACTTCACCAACTTCTTTTACAGCTTTTTCATAAATACCTGCAAGCTGTTTTTTTGCAGCTTCTCTTGCGTCCTCAAAACGCTTAACTTCTGCTTCTGTATTCTCTACTGCTGTTCTTTTAACAGTATTATCTTTTTTATTAAAGATTGAGAGCTTACCAATGGCAATACCACTGAAGACACTTTTTCCTTCGATAACCATATGCTTCTCCTTATTCATATTATTACTCTGTTGTTTTTATTATTATCAAAACAATTTCTGTTTTAAACAAAATTTTAGTTAATGTACTAATTAGAGTTAAAATCTAGTACACCTCAATAAGTTTATCCCAGCAACGAAACTATACTTAAACTAGCCTCCCCACTGGGATAAATCCTACTTGTTAATCATGCTTATTAAATATTCAATCTTGTTCTTAGATTTGAAATTATAAGTTTTCTTCTAAGAATTTGCTTAATGATGAAATAGCTTCATCTTCTTGGTCACCATCAGTTTTTAATGTGATTTCCTGACCACATTTAACACCAAGGCTCATAACACCAAAAATTCTTTTAGCGTCTACTTCTTTTCCATCTTTTGTAATTGTAACATTACATGGAAACTTAGCAGCTTCTTTTACGAATAATCCAGCTGGTCTTGCGTGGATACCCATTTCGTCTTTGATTGTGTACTTAAACTCTTTCATGAATTAATTTCCTCCTATGTAACAAAAGTGTTTCATATCCTATTATAAACTATTTTTAACTATTTTGCATCCTTTTTTATAAATCCGAGTAAAATTGCTGTAACAATTGAACCAATTAACCATGCAAGGATGTATAATAGTGGTTTACCTACTGTTGCAAAAACAAATACTCCACCATGTGGTGCCATAAGTGTACATTTAAATGCTGCTGAAAGTCCACCTGCAATACCTGCACCAACTAAAGTACATGGAATAACATGAATTGGATCTGCTGCTGCGAATGGAATTGCACCTTCTGTAATGAATGCACATCCCATAATTAAGTTTGAAACCTTAGTTTCTTTTTCGGCTTCTGTAAATTTCTTAGGGAATAATTTACATGCAATTGCGATTCCTACTGGTGGAACCATACCACCTGCCATGATTGCAGCCATTGCAATATAACAAGCTTGAACCTTAGGATCTGAATGTGTTAAACCACTTGCTAAGTAGTTATTTGCCTGTGCAAGCATTCCTGTACCAAATACGTAAGCAGCTTTATTAATTGGGCCACCCATATCTATAGCCATCATTGCTCCTAAGATTAATCCTAATAATGTAAGCATTCCTGATTTTGATAATCCATTAAGCATGTCACTTAATAATGTGTTGATGTAACCAATTGCTGGATTTAATACGAAACACATTGCAATACCCATAATTAAAATTCCACAGAATGGATAAATTAATGTTGGTTTAATTCCGTCTAATGAAGCTGGTAACCCATTTGTAATCTTCTTTAAGAATAAAATAATTGCTCCTGCGAGGAAACCTGCTGCAATACCACCTAAGAATCCAGAAATTGTATTTCCTGTATTCTGGAAAGCGAAGTCAGCTATAACTTTTTGTACTCCGTGTAATTCAAAGATATACTGTTTAGCATCTCCTGCTCCTTGCCAATGTCCTGGCCAAATACCAGCAAAATTCAATAACGCACTGTTACCTGATGATGCTAACATACCACCTACAAAACCAACTGCAAGTCCTGGTCTATCAGCAATTGAATATGCAATGTATCCTGCTAAAACTGGAACCATAAGTCCCATTGAAAGTCCACCAATATATTTAAATAATGCAGATAATGGAACCATACTACCAAAGTTTGATCCACCTGTTGTGCCATAGCCACAAATTGTATCAATTAAGAATGCAATTGCTGTCATGATACCACCACCAATAACGAATGGTAACATATGAGATACACCACTCATTAAGTGTTTGTATGCAGCACGTCCAATTCCTTCTGAACCACTTTCCTCAACTTCTGAAGTGTTTGATTCTGAAGCTTTAAAAATTGGAGCCTCAGCTTTAATAGCTTTATCTAATAACTCATCAGCTTTATTAATACCATCGGCTACTTTTACCTGAATAAGAGGTTTTCCATCAAATCTATCCATTGGTACTTTTGTATCTGCAGCTACAATAATGGCTGTAGCATCTTTAATTTCTTGATCTGTTAAAACATGTTTTGCCCCACCTGAGCCTCTTGTTTCAACTTTAATTGAAATTCCTCTTTCTGCTGCGTGTTTTTCTAATGATTCAGCTGCCATATATGTATGTGCAATTCCAGTTGGACAAGCAGTTACTGCAAGTACTGTATATCCTGAACCATTTGCTGCATTTTGCTGTTCTGCTTTTTCTTTTGCGTCTTCAGCTTCATCCTTATCAGCCTCTGCTCTGTCAATAATATTTAAAAATTCATCAACCGATGAAGCTTTTCTTAAACTATCTGTAAAATCTAAGTCCATAAGTAATGTCGACAATTTACTTAATACATCCAAATGTACATTATCTTTTGTATTTGGAGCTGCAATTAAGAAAATTAAGTTTACAGGCTGACCATCTAATGCATCAAATTCTACACCATCTGGTAAAATCATTGCTGCAAGTCCTGGTTTACTAACAGCCTCAGACTTACAATGAGGGATAGCAATGCCCTCTCCTATACCTGTTGTTGATTCATCTTCTCTGGCAAAAACACCTTTACGATATGTTTCCACATCGTTAATCTTTCCGCTTTTAGCCATTAAATCAACCATTTGATTTAAAACATCTTCTTTGCTCGTAGCTGAGCCTTTGAGATTAATACTCTCACTAGCTAAAAGATCTCTAATCTTCAATTTACTACCTCCTTAAAATAAGTCCTTACTTTTATCTAACAAGGCTTCTACTTCTGCCTTTGTAGCCAATTCCTCAGAAAATGCGCTAGCACTTCCTGTGCAAACACCCATCTTAAATGCTTCAAAATAATCTTTCTTTGTCATGTATCCTGCTACAAATCCTGCAACCATTGAATCTCCAGCTCCTACTGAGTTTTTAAGGTCTCCCTTTGGTGCCTCAGCTCTAAACTCTTGACCATCTTCAGTTACTAAAACTGCACCATCTCCAGCCATTGAAATCAACACATTTCTAGCACCTTTTTCTTGTAATTTCTTAGCATATTTAACTACATCATCTTTTGTAGTTATTTCTACGCCAAAGATTTCACCTAATTCATGATTATTAGGTTTAATTACGAATGGGTGATATGGTAAAACATTTACAAGTAAATCTTTTGTTGCATCTACTGCAATGTTTACTTTTTTATCTTTTAAGTATTTCATTATGTCCATGTACATTGACTCAGGCATAACACTTGGGATACTACCTGCTAAAACAAGTGTGTCTCCATCTTTTAGCTTATCTAATTGTCTATATAATTTGTCTATATCCTCTTGCATAATTTCAGGACCACGTCCATTTATTTCAGATTCTTCATCTGAGCGCATTTTTACATTGATTCTTGATAAGCCTTTTTTTACATGAATAAAATCTGTTGTAATACCTTTTTCTTCAAGCAATCTACAAATTTCATCACCTGTAAATCCGGCCATGAAGCCTAATGCAGTACTTTCAAATCCTAAATTTTTTAAAACAATAGATACGTTAATTCCTTTTCCTCCTGGAAAAATAATTTCATCTGTTGTTCTATTAACTTGACCTGCTTTAAAATGATCAACAGATACAATGTAGTCTAATGATGGGTTAAATGTTACTGTATAAATCATAATTACGAAACCTCCATGATATTCTTATACTTTTTAAGTGATTGCTGTTGTAAATTCGTTGTAATAATTTCAACTTCATCAAAATCAGCAAATTTAACACTTGATATTTCTGAAAATTTACTTTGGTCAGCAACAATAAATCTTTCTTCACAATTCTTTAATGCTGCTTTTTTAACCATTGCCTCTTTAAATTCTGGTGTTGTTATTCCTCTTGAAACACAAATTCCATTAGTTCCCCAGAACCCTTTAGTAAAATTATATTTGTCTAAGGTCTCTATCGCTTCTTCCCCAACAATTGCTTCAGTACTTGCTTTGAACTCCCCGCCTAAGATATAGACGGTATATCCCTTTTGAGATAATCGCCTTGCATGTTCTACAGCATTTGTAACAAAAACAGTTCCTGGTTCTTCAAGAAAATCAATGATAAGTGATGTAGTTGTTCCTGCATCGATGTACACAAAATCATCTGACTTAATTAAGGAAGCTGCATACTTAGCAATAATAATTTTATCTTCCATGTTCAAATTAGATCTACTATTGTAGTTATCGTCCATTGTCTTAATGGTCGAATTTTTTGCAATAGCACCTCCATGAACTTTTGTCAACAACCCCTTTGCAGAAAGCGTATTTAAATCTCTACGAACTGTAGACTCTGATGCCTCTAATTCAGACATCAAATCTGCAATCGTTGCACTTCCATTTTTTTCTACAATAGATAAAATTTTTGCGAATCTCTCTTCAGCTAACATAAATCTTTTCTCCGTTACTCCTATGCTAATAAACATCTACTAATACTAATTTGTTACCGTTAAATTATTGGAATTGATTACACAGATTTCAAAAAAATATCTCTCCCCAGACCAAATGCCAAGCTTATACTTTTAATGTTTTTCATGATTATCATTATTTTCATATTTTTTATATTTTTATGATTTTTATTGATTTCATGATTTTTATGATCTTTGTGCTCTTTATAATTTTTGTGTTCTTTAATACACAACAATCATTTAATTAATTCTGGCATTTAGTTATAATCTGCTTTATGTCGTTAAATTGCTCAAGATATGTTCTGACAAATATCATCTAATAATTATGCTCTTATAAATATAATCTTATAAACATAATCCTATAAATATAATCCTATAAACATAGTCCTATAAATATAATCCTATAAATATAATCCTATAAACATAGTCCTATAAACATAATCCTATAAACATAATCTTATAAATACAATTTAAAACACTGTAATCATTTCAATTATATGTCCTGTTTCTATGCTGTATACCGACGCCAAACCTTATCTACATAAGACTTAACTTCTAATTAGCATACATAACTCAAACTATATATAAATACATAAGTCTAATTTATGTTAATAATTATAAAATCAGAATCATTCATAGTCAATCAATTTCCTTCAGAATCATTCACAAAAATAAGTCAGCTTTTTTGTATAATATTACTATACAAAACCTATCATAATATTAATCGGTCAAATACTTCCTTTTTTTAACAAAATTGTCGCAAAATTAATTCATTTTAACCGAAATTGATGCTGATTTTTGCATTTATTTAATTAAACCTTTCCCAAAAATTTTTATCATACATTCTATTGGAATTAAAAGAATTTCTAAAAAATTCAAATCATTTTTCAATCCAAATGAATATCTAAATGAATATTTATGTAAAAATACCTCTTAAAATCTATGTAAACATTCTACATAATATAATTTTCTGTCATAAACTGTCATTTATAATCTAATTTTTACAGCTTATATTTTGTATTTTTTACAACCTATATTTTATATTATATTTTAATATACTTGATAAAATTTAAACTGATATGTGATAATTTTTGCCATTTTTGTTGAAGAATTTATTTTTCAACAATATATGTTAATAAGTAGAATAAATTTTGATAAATTGTAGACTTTCTTTCAAAACTGTTGATATCTTACATGAAAGCATAAAAAAAAGACCAAGTAAAAACTTGATCTTAAAAGGTGACTGCCGGATTTGAACCGGCGATCAGGGTGTTGCAGACCCACGCCTTACCACTTGGCTAAGTCACCAAATATATGACTCCGACGGGAATCGAACCCGTGTTACCGCCGTGAAAGGGCGATGTCTTAACCGCTTGACCACGGAGCCGTATTAGTTAAAAAAACTCCCCGAGTAGGGCTCGAACCTACAACAACTCGGTTAACAGCCGAGTGCTCTACCATTGAGCTATCGAGGATTAT
>FOPE01000069.1 GCA_900113385.1 Lachnospiraceae bacterium C7 | reverse complement strand
GAACATCAGCAACGAATATTTGAAAGATTTTATAGAGTAGATAAAAGTCGATCAAAAGCAACCGGTGGAACAGGATTAGGCCTTGCCATCGTAAAACATATAGTGGCAATCCACAATGCAACTATAGAATTAGAAAGTGAAAGTGGAAAAGGAACAGAAATAAAAGTAAGCTTTTAAGAAAATAAAAGGGACTCTAAAATTACCATAAAGGTTATATTAGGGTCCTTTTATTATCACTCTCATTACTTAGATACACTCTCATTACTTAGATACACTCTCATTACTTAGATACACTCTCATTACTTAGATACACTCTCATTACTTAGATACACTCTCATTATTTAGATACACTCTCATCATTTAGAGACACTCTCATTATTTAGAGATACTCTCATCATATAGAGGCACTCTCATTACTTAGAGACACTCTCATCATTTAGAGACTCTTCAGCATTATTAAGAAAATCACGAAATGATTCACCTTGTTTTCTTTCGTGATTATTTTTGTCAGAATCTTTCTTTTTTGAACTACTATCAACAGGGGCAATAAAAGATATAGTATTAATCTTAGAAATATTATATCTATTTATATTCATAAAATCACGCTCCTTAAAAACCATAACAACATTAAATAAAAACCTTCTTAGAATATCTATCGGAACGAAATATTAAAACTTTATAAAATTTTTTGGAAAATAATTAATAAAAAACTAAAAAACAAAATTTCCTAGGATAAAAAAGATAGTATGTTATAATGTAATAGATTTATTTGAATAAGAGGAGTGGAAGTTATATGTATGAAAAAGTAGCAAAATTACTTATGTATGGTGATTTGGATGAAAGTTCGTTGTTGTATCAGTTTGCGCATATTTTTAAAAATTATAAAAGCAGTCAGTACAAAAACGAAAAATATAATAAAGTGGAATTAATTAGGGAAATAAATTCAGCAATAAAGCGATTGCTAGAAATTGCAACAAAATATGGCTTTGATGAAAATTTGTGGCACAATTATTTGACATATTATTTAATCACATCAGAAAATCCATTTAGCATCACATGTGAAAAAATAGGTGCAAACGAAGGAAGTGTCAATGAAATTGTTTCGGCAGATCTAGGAATCTTTTTAGAGTTGTTTAACTACAATTTCGAAGAAATTGAAAAAGACCTTGGTCTAACATGTTTTTCTCAAATAGCTAATTACAAGGCAATAGAAAAGAAAGAGCTAATGTATAACAAAAGCGTAAGTGAAAGAGTACAAACATACAGTCGTAAATTAGAAAAAGCCAAAACAAAATCAGAATTTTTTGATATAATAACAGAGTTTTATCAAAAATATGGAGTAGGAATGCTTGGACTTAACAAAGCATTCAGAATCGTTGAAACAGCTAATAATGGTAGTACTATTGGAAATGCTATAGCTTCTTTTAGAAATGTAGATTTTTCAAGAAATACAAGTGGTTTGGAAAATGTAAATCATTCAGGGGATACAAGTTTTTCGATAAATACAGGCTATTCAATGAATACAAATTTTTTAGGTAATTTAAATAGAATAAAATTGATACCTATTAATAATCTCGATAATGTAGCATTAAGTGATTTAGTTGGCTATGAAAGACAAAAGAAAAAATTAATAGACAATACAGAAGCTTTTTTGAAAGGTAAAAAAGCAAATAATGTATTATTGTTTGGAGATAGCGGAACAGGAAAATCAACATGCATTAAGGCAATAATCAACAAGTATTATGATCAAGGCCTAAGAATGATAGAAATCTATAAGCACCAATTTAGATATCTATCAGAATTAATCGAGATGATAAAAAATAGAAATTATAAATTTATTATTTACATGGACGATTTATCATTTGAAGAATTTGAAATAGAATACAAATTTTTGAAGGCGGTTATTGAAGGTGGCGTTGAAACAAAACCAGAAAATATTTTAATATATGCCACATCAAATCGCAGACATTTGATAAAAGAGACATGGAATGATAGAAATGATATGGACAACACCCTAGGTAAACATAAATCAGATACAATAGAGGAAAAACTTTCATTGGTAAATAGATTTGGAGTGACTATAAGCTTTAGTAAGCCATCTCCAAAAGAATATATAGAAATAGTTTTAGAATTAGCAAAACGTCAAAACATATCTTTAGACGAGGAAACTATTAAAAAAGAAGCCAATAAATGGGAAATTTCTCATGGTGGTATATCTGGTAGAACAGCACAACAATTTGTTAATTACCTAGAGTCTCAAATTTAATTTTAGGAAGGTAAAAAGATACATATGTTATACCAAATTAGTAACGGGACAATTGCTTACGATGACGAGCCAGTAATAGAAAATCTCAATTTTGAAGTAAGAAATACAGAAAAAATTGCAGTCGTTGGAAGAAATGGTTGCGGAAAAACCACTTTGTTAAAAGTGATTTCAGGTGAACTTGATATAGAATCAAGCGAAAGTAATAAAAAAGTTTATATTGCAAAAACAGGAAATCCTACAATAGGTTATTTAAAACAGATTTCATTTGAAAATTTGTCTGTAACATTAGAAGAGGAAGTTAGAAAAGTATTTGCACCAATTGAAGCTAGAAAAAAAGAATTAGAAGATATGGCAAAAGAATTAGAGACAGATTATTCAGATGTAAAAGTAAAAAGATATGTTGCCATGGAAGAAAAATTCAGAGAAGATGGTGGATATTTTTACGAAAAAGAATATGATGTTTTAATCCGAAAATTTGGCTTTACAGATGAAGAAAGAAAAAAACCATTGCGAGAATTTTCAGGAGGACAACAAACTAAAATTGCATTTATAAAATTATTGCTAAGTAAACCAGATATATTGTTATTAGATGAGCCAACCAACCATTTGGATGTAACAACTATACAGTGGCTAGAAAACTATTTGAAAAACTATACAAAGGCTGTAGTTGTAGTATCTCATGATAGAATGTTTTTAGATAATGTAGTTGATGTAGTTTATGAAATAGAACATCAATCAATAAAACGCTATCCTGGCAACTATACACACTTTATGGAAGAAAAAAAGAAAAATTATGATAAACAGTTAAAAGATTATAATGCTCAGCAGAAGGAAATTAAACGTTTATCAGAGATGGTAGAAAAGTTTAAACATCATCCAACCAAGGTTTCAATGGCAAAATCTAAACAAAAAGCAATTGAGCATATGGTTAAAATTGAAGCACCAGATAGATTTGATACAAAAACATTTCATGCTAACTTTCAACCGAAAACACAACCAGGAAACGACATATTATATACAAGTGATCTAGAAATAGGATATGATAATACACCATTGTCTACAGTATCATTAGATCTAAAACGTGGAGAAAAATTAGGTGTAATTGGAGGAAATGGTCTTGGAAAATCAACGTTGTTAAAAACTTTGGTAGGAAAAATAGATCCAATTTCAGGAGAGTACAAATATGGCACTAATGTTCAAATAGGATATTTTGATCAGCAAATGGCAATGTATACAAGTAGTAAAACGGTATTAGATGACTTTTGGGATGAATTTCCACAATTAACAGAAACAGAAGCTAGAAATACTTTAGGCTCATTTTTATTCTCGGGAGATGACGTGTTTAAAGATGTAAATATGTTATCAGGAGGAGAAAAAGTACGACTTGCTCTTTGTAAGATTTTTAAAAGACAACCAAATACACTTGTTTTAGATGAGCCAACAAACCACATGGATATAGTAGGTAAAGAAACATTAGAAGCGATGTTACAGCAATTTGAAGGAACAGTGATTTTTGTATCACATGATAGATATTTTGTGAAAAAAGTTGCCAGCCGTTTACTCGTGTTTGAAGGTGGTCAAACAACTCAGTATCAATTCGGATATGAAGAATATCAAGAAAAGATGCAGCAGCTAGAAGAACAAGAAGAAATATATAATAAAAATAGTAATAATAGAAACAACATAAATAGAAACAGTATAGGCGGAAACAACGCAAATAGAAACAGCATAGGTGGAAATAACGCAAATAGAAATAACACAAATAGAAATAGTATAAATGTAAATAACATAAATAATGCAAACAGCAGCACTAATAATATACTAAGAAAAGGCGAAATGTTTACGATTGGAACATCGAATATTATCACAGGAGCAAACGCCAACACAGCCACAAACGCCAACATAGCCACAAACGCCAACATAGCCACAAACGCCAACATAGCCACAAATGCTAACACAGCCACAAATATCAACACAGCCACAGACACCAACACAGCCATAAACGCCAACACAGCCACAGACACCAACACAGCCATAAACGCCAACACAGCCACTAACACAAACATGCCACAAAATATTAAGGTTGATACTATAGAAGGAAAATCTCTTGAAGAGGTAGCAAGCCTAGGAGGATTTGAAACAGGCAAAATTAGTTCTAGACTGCGAAAGAAAATCGAGCGAACAGAAAACGAAATGTCAAAAGTAGAAGAGGCTATAGATGAATTGAAACAAGAACTTAACGATCCGCAGTATCAGTCAATGTATTCAAAACTAACAGAAATACAAGATGCGATAGATGAAAAAGAAATGGATTTACTAGAAAAAATGGAAGCTTGGGAACAATACTCAAATGAGCTAGAAGCATTAAATATAATTCTTAAGTAAAAAAGTAAATTCAACCAAAACATATATAGTGTGTAGGTATATAGAAAGTAAAAATAAAAGGAAAAAAATATAACAAAGGATAAAAGGCAAAAGCTATAACAAAGAACAAAAGGCAAAAGCTATAACAAAGGATAAAAGGCAAAAGCTATAACAAAGAATAAAAGGCAAAAGCTATAACAAAGGATAAAAGGCAAAACACTATAACAAAAATATAATAAAAACAAAAAAATAAGACCCTATAAGTATGTAATTTAGTGGCGTAGAAGTCATGTTATACATATTTATAGGGTTTTATGATGTGTAAAAACTTAATTGATTGTGTAAAGAAGTTTGTGTAAATACTTCTTCAAAAGTGACCTTGTTTATAAGTTACATGAACATCGCTTCTAGTTCAGAACGACATTCTTTAAAGCCTCTATGTACACGACGGTCCATTGTCTGGTTATAGTCGCAATAAAAACTGCAAACATATCTTTCAAGAGAATCTTCGTTTGGGAACTGCTCCTTACGCTTAGTTCCTCGTTTGAGATTTTTGTTAAGATTCTCAATAAGATTTGTTGTATATATACTTCTACGGATTTCCATTGGGAATTCGTAAAATACAAAAAGTGAGGTTAAGTCC
>FOPE01000045.1 GCA_900113385.1 Lachnospiraceae bacterium C7 | reverse complement strand
AGCTCCTTTGATTATGTTTTTCTGGACAATTAACATTCTATCAAAGAAATGTCTCATGAGCTTTTTTATTTAGTTGTCCAACTTCATTTTACAATCGGTGAATAAAAAATAAAAGTATATACTTAAAAAATAGCCAATAAAAAAAGTAGACAGCTAAAAAATTAGCTGCCTACATATAATAATAAAATAGTTTACGTTTGTATGTGACCTCAATATGCCTTTAACTGCATCTAAAAATCAGTATGGTAATCTTAATATGCCTTTAACTGCATCCAAAGATCAGTATAGTAGTCTGTAGTTTGCTGACTTTGCATAGTAAAAATTTCACATCGCGATAAGGTTGCTTTTGATGGAAATACAGCTTCATTTTTTAAAGTCTCTTCATCCTGTTTTTGAATTACAGACAAGATAGGTGAAGCATAGTACACATAGTCAAAGTTAGCAGTAGCAATATCGTCACGACATGTAAAATCCAAGAATTTTTTTACTAATTCAGGATTTTTGCAGGTTTTAGGTATAAACCAAGAGTCAACCCAGACATTGGAACCAGTTTTTGGTATGCTATAAGCTAAATATTTGTTAGAATCCATTGCTGTGGCTGCTTCGCCAGAATAGCAAAGAGCCATTTTAGCGTTACCAGCAATCATTTCGTCCGCAGTCTCATCAACCATATAAGCATATACGTATGGCTTTTGAGATTGAAGCATTTTTAACGCTTCATTTAAATTCTTGTGATTTTTCTCATTAATTGAGTATCCTAATCTTTTTAGCGCAGGCGCAAAAGAATCACGAACTGAATTTTCCATTATAATTTCATTTTTATATTTTTTATTCCATAAGCAATCCCAAGACTGAACCTCTTTACTAGAAACGTAGCGTGTATCATACAAAATACCTAATGTTCCATAAAAATAAGGTAAAGCATATTGGTTTTTTGGGTCAAATGATTGATTAATCTTTAAAATCTCAGGGTCGATATTATTATAGTTTTTAAAAGAAGTTAAATCAATTTTTTGAACCTCATTTTCAGAAATTAATTTTTGAATAATATATTCAGATGTACAAATAACATCGTAGTCTATAGAACCGGATTTATATTTAGTGTACATTTCTTCAGGGCTTTCGTACTCTTCATATTTAACATTAATTCCTGTTTCCTTTTCAAACTTTTTAATAGCAGATTCATCGTAATATTTACCATAGTTTAGAACAGTAATGCTTTTTTCGGCTTTACTCTTGTCGGTATTTTTGTCTGCTGTTGTAGAATCCTTATTCAAGGTGGCCTTGTTACAACCAAAAAGTGTTAGAACAAGGATACAAAAAATAATTAAATGTGCATTAAATTTTTTAAACATTATTGCCTCCTTGCTTTTTTGCTGTCTCTAAAATTAAGTAGTAAAAGCAAAATAAATACTGTAAAGAATAACATAGTTGATAAAGCGTACAACTCTGGTTTGATGCCTTTTCTAAGTTCAGTATATAGCATGGTTGAAAGTGTGTTTACACCAGGCCCTTTAGTAAAGTATGTAATACTAAAATCATCTAAAGACATTGTAACTGCCATGAGAAATCCACTTATAACACCGGAACGTATTTCTGGCCAAGTGACTTTATAAAAAGCAAAAAGTGGAGTAGCTCCAAGATCTAATGCAGCTTCATAAGTGTATTTATTTGCACTTCTAATTTTTGGCAAAACATTTAATATAACATATGGAATATTAAATGTTATATGCGCAATTAAAACAGTAACGAAGCTTAAATTTGTAAATTTAACAAATAAAAGCATCATAGAAATTCCAGTTACAATATCTGCGTTAAGCAAAGGAATGTTAGTAGCACCAAGGTAAATAGCACGACTTTTGCTTTTCATTGCGCTAATTCCAATTGCTGCAAGGGTTCCAAGAATAGTTGAAATAACGGCTGCAAGTAAAGTTATTTGTATCGTTGTAAAAAAAGCAGACATAATGGTTTCGCTATTAAAACAGCGGTGATACCATTTAAAAGTGAAACCTCCCCAAACAACTCTTGATTTAGAATTATTAAATGATAATATCATTAAAACAAAAAGTGGCAAATATAAAAATAAAAACATAATAATTAAATATAGATTAGAAAAAACCTTTTTTATCATAGTATTACATTACCTCCTTTTTGTTCTTTAGAATCATTGCTAAATGCGTTAGATAAAATCATACTAACTAAAACAAATAGCATAAGGACAAAGGACAAGCCACTACCAATATCCCAGCGCATACCTTGTATAAAATCATGTTCAATTACATTTCCAATAAGCAATACTTTTCCTCCACCTAGAAGTTCAGCAATAGCGAAAGAAGTAAGAGTTGGTACAAAAACCATAACTACACCGCTTATAATTCCTGAAATTGTTAAAGGGAGGATAATTTGAAAAAGAATACGAATTTGAGAAGCGCCTAAGTCCTGTGCAGCTTCGATATAATCTTTCTTTATATTTGCCATAGAGTTGTAAATAGGCAAAAGCATAAATGGAAGATAATCGTATACCATTCCAAAAATAATAGCTTGTGGTGTGTTCAAAATATTTATTTTTGGCAAATTTAATTGCACTAAGAAAGAATTAAAAATACCATTTTTTGAAAGTAATAATTTCCAAGCTAAAATTCTAAGCATAAAGTTCATCCACATAGGAAGCATAAACAAAAAAACAATGAAATTTTGACTTTTAATATTTATATTGCGTAAGATCAAAGCCAATGGATAGGATAGTAGCAAACACAGTAAAGTGCTTGTTATTCCAACTTTTAAAGAAAGTATAATAGCTTTCAAGTTAACAGTATCAGTAATGGCCATTACATTATTTAAGGTGAAAGAGCCATTTGAAAAGAAAGCATAGTATACAATTAAAAGCATTGGTATAACAATAAATCCGATAATCCATAAAAGGTAAGGGCCGGCTAAGAATTGTTTCTTAAATCTTGTCATCAATATTCACCGCCTTTTCATCAGAATGTTCAGCTTTTTTCATAATTTGGATGTCAAAAGGATCCACATTAATTCCAACATGGGCTCCAACATCAGCATTTTTTGTTGTGTGAATAAGCCATGTATAGCCGTTTGCAAGGATTTCTATTTCGTAGTGGACACCTTTAAAGATATTAGAAATAATATCTCCTTCCATAAATCCATTTTCAGGGCTAGTAATAACAATGTCTTCAGGTCTAATAACAACATCAACTGGAGTATTATTACCAAAGCCTTCATCAACACAAGGTATTTCAACGCCTAAAACAGAAACCAAGCAGTCACGGATCATTGTGCCATTTAGTATATTACTACTGCCGATAAAGTCAGCAACAAAAGCATTTTCAGGCTCATTATAAATATCTTCAGGAGAGCCGATTTGCTGTATATACCCTTGATTCATTACAACAATTTGATCAGACATCGTAAGAGCCTCTTCTTGGTCATGTGTAACATAAACAAAGGTAATACCTAATTCATTTTTTAATCGGATAAGTTCATATTGCATACTACGTCGAAGCTTCAAATCGAGAGCCCCTAAAGGCTCGTCAAGCAACAAAACCTTTGGTTCATTTACAATGGCTCTAGCAATAGCAATACGCTGTTGTTGTCCACCACTTAAGGAATCAACAGAACGATTTTCAAAACCATCTAAATTAACGAGTTTCAAGGCATATTTGATTTTATCCTTAATGTAGGAAGAACTTTTTTTGCTGATTTTAAGACCAAAAGCAATATTTTCTCCAATAGTCATGTGTGGAAAAAGTGAGTACTTTTGAAATACAGTATTAAGTTTTCGTTGGTTTGCAGGCAAATCAGTTATATTTGCACCATCAAAAAGTATTTTACCTTCATCAGGCGTTTCAAAACCACCTAGCAAACGAAGAGTAGTTGTTTTACCGCAGCCCGAAGGGCCAAGTAGAGTAACAAACTCGTTTTCCTTAACGGTTAAATTAAATTTGTCCAAAACTAAATTATCTCCATATGATTTAGAGATATCAATAAAATCTATTAAATTTTTTTTCATTAATTTAATTACCTTTCCAAATAAAATAATAAATAATAAGTAATTTAAATACAGGTTAAATCGGATTGAAGAATTAGAAACTTGGTGGTGTAGTAATCCACAAAATCACAGCTTCTCTCGAACTAGTATTTTCGATGTAGTGCTTTTTAGAGGATTTAAAGTAGAATGATTCACCACTTTTAACATTAATTGTGCGTCTTCCATATATGAGCTTAACTGAACCTTTTAACACATAGCCAAATTCTTCCCCGCTATGAGGTAAATAAACCTCGGATTTGCCATTAGGTTGAAGAGTTAGTCGGACAGGTTCCATTTCATCTTTTTGAGCATTAGGAACAAGCCATTCTAGCTTGTTGTTAAGTTCATCATCTATCTTTTCAAAATAATCTGTTGATTTGAAAACAATTTGTTCGGGCTCAGCATCAGCAAAAAATTCGGCCGGTGTAGTGCCTAGACATTGAATGATGTCCAAAAGTGTGCTAACAGAAGGTGAGTTTTGGTTGCGCTCAAGCTGAGAAATAAATCCTTTTGTTAACTCAGCTCGGTCGGCTAATTCTTGTTGTGTTAGTCCATATAAAACACGCAATTCCTTCATTCTTTTGCCTATATCCATGTATAAATTCTCCTTAATATAAAGTTGTAAAAACTAATAATGTAATATGAAATAGCAAAAAACACATACTATGTAAGCGTAGTACTAATTGTAGATAAAAAGTTTACAATTGGTATTGTCATACTAAACGTGTATCTGAAGTTTACTATTAATAAACATTATTTCATAGAATATTTTAAAGGATTTTAGAATAAAGTCAAGAGAATTCTAAAAGAAAAATAAAAAAATGGTAAAATAAATATAAAGAAAATGAAAAAATCCACACCAGATAAAAATCTTATCTAGTGTGGATCTGAAATATATATTAAAAAAACTCAAAATTAAATTTCAAAACTCAAAATTTTACATTCAAAATTTAAAATTCAAAATATAGAATAATAAAATTGCGTAATTAACGCATACCTTTATCGTAAGGGATTCCTTCAGCTTTAGGAGCTTTAGAATTCTTAGATGTAAACATTAATACAATAAGTGATGCGATAAATGGCATCATGTTGTAAATTTCCTTTGTTAAATGGAAATTAGCAAGGAATGTTGAATCATAGATATTAGCTAATGATTTGAAAATAGCAAAGAATAATGAACCAAGGAAAATATATCCTGGATGCCATTTACCAAAAATCATAACAGCTAAGGCTAAGAATCCCATTCCGCCTACACCTACTTCAAAGTTCCAAATCTGAACAGAAGGAACGATGTAAGCCATTCCACCGATACCAGCTAATCCACCAGAGATTAATACACCGGCCCAACGCATTTTGTAAACGTTAATACCTACAGAATCGGCAGCTTGTGGATGCTCACCACAGGCACGTAAATGTAAACCAAATTTTGTTTTGTATAAAACTAAATATGAAGCAATAAGTAAAATTAATCCTAAAACGATGAATACATTAAGAGTTAATGGTCCAACTTTAAAAAGGAATAAACTATTGTCATAAGTAAGTTTTGGAGATTGTGAACCTGGGTTAATAACGTTGTTGTAACGTTTTACAACTACAAGTGCAATGGCTGTAGCTAAGATGTTAAGTGCAGTACCACCAATAGTTTGATCGGCCTTTAAATTAATAGAGGCAAAAGCAAGTAAAGATGAGTAAATTATACCAGATAACATAGCTACAAAAATTGAAATTGTAACAATTAAAAATCCAGGTAATGATTTTGGAAGGACACATAATGTCAAAATACCAAATAAGGCTCCAATAACCATAACGCCTTCAAGTGCGATGTTGATTACACCGGAGTGTTCAGAGAAACATCCACCTAAAGCAACATACATTAATACAATACCACTAAGTAATGTAAATTTAATTAAAATAAGAAGTCCTGCTGACATTTATTTATCCTCCTTATCGTTATCATCAATATTGTCATTATCAATATCGTTATCATCAGAAGATACGCTATTAGCATCAGGTTGTGTACCACGTTTTGATTTGAACATAAATTTAGTGATTTTCTCTTGAATAATAGGAGTAAATGCACATAAGTAAACAATTAAACCTGTAATTACTTCTGAAATCTCACTTGGGAAAATTGACTGAACCATCATAGTACCACCAACTTTGATGTGAGAAATAAATAAACCAGAGAAAATACAACCGATAGGATTAAGTAATCCAAGAAGCGCTACAGTAATTCCATCAAAACCTGCTGCAGGAAGAGCAGTAGAGTCTTGTGGATTCCACTGAGCTGTACCAGATAAATAGAATAATCCAGCACCAAATCCAGCTAAAGCACCTGAAATTAACATAGCAAGAACAATATTTCTTTTCTCATTGATACCAGCATATTTAGCAGCGTCTTTATTAAGACCACAAGCTTTTAATTCATAACCAAATGTTGTGAAATTCAAAACAACAAGAATTACAACAGCGATAATGATTACAAATAAAAGACTGATGTTAGCAGCTTTATATGCAAAAAACTGAGTTAAGTCGATTCCAAATAAGTTTGAAGGTATAAGTGAATCAGGATTTACATCAGCTACAGTATATGCTTTTGATTGACTTGAGTTATACATAGCACTTTTTCCATTACCATAGATAATAGTATTAACTGCGTATAAACCAATCCAGTTTAACATGATACAACTAATAACTTCGTTGATGTTAAGGAAAGCCTTAAGTAAACCAGGGATCATTCCCCAAACAGCACCAAATAAAGTTGCAGCAAGTAAACAAATATACCAAGGACAGTGAAGTACAAGTGCAAAGTATAAAGCACCTAAAGCGCCAAGTGTATACTGACCAGCAGCTCCGATATTAAAAAGTCCCATTTTAAAAGCAAAAGCAACAGAAAGACCAGTCATGATGATTGGAGTTGCCTCAGCAATTGTTTGACCAACTTTTATAAGATTTGAACCAGCTTCCATCAAAATAGGATTAAATGCTGAATCTAATCCGGACATTATTAAAGGTTTAAAACCACTTTCGATAGAATCAGCAGGGCTTAAACATACAAGGAATATTAAACCAAATAATAAACCTAAAATAATACATACTAAAGATGAAGCTATCGCTACGCATTTCTTCATTATTTTGTTGCCTCCTTTGATACTTTGTCCTTTTTAGCACCAGTCATGAATAAACCAAGTTGTTCTGTAGTAACTTCAGAACTCTTGAATTCACCAACTAGCTCTCCTTCATACATTACAAGGATTCGGTCTGATAAGTTCATAACCTCATCTAATTCTAGTGAGACAAGAAGAACAGCTTTACCAGCATCACGTTGTTCGATGATTGCTTTATGAATATATTCAATAGCACCAACGTCAAGACCACGTGTAGGCTGAACAGCGATAAGTAATTCTGGATCTTTATCAATCTCACGAGCAATAATAGCTTTTTGCTGGTTACCACCTGACATTGAACGAACGATAGTATCAACACCTTGTCCGCTTCGAACATCAAATTGTTTGATTAATCTTTGTGCGTATTTTTTAATCGCATCAAATTTAATGAATCCAAATTTCTGGAATTCAGGTTCACGATATTTTTGAAGTACCATGTTTTGTGCAAGGTTATAGTCAAGTACAAGACCATGTTTATGACGATCTTCGGGGATATGACTTATACCTTTTTTACTACGTTCTCTAATAGAATCATTAGTGATATCGTTGCCACACAATTTAATAGTACCATTTTTGTGCTTCATCAAACCTGTAATGGCTTGAACAAGCTCTGTTTGTCCGTTGCCTTCAATACCGGCAATACAAACGATTTCGCCACGTCTTACATTGAATGACACATCTTTAACTACATCTTTCTTTGAGGAAGAAGAAGATACAGTTAAGTTGTCAACATCTAAAACAGTTTCACTAGGAGCGGCTTCTTTCTTTTCAAGTTGTAAGTTAACTTTACGACCAACCATCATAGTCGATAAATCTTCTGGTGTTGTATCTTTGATATCAACAGTACCAATGTACTTACCTTTACGAAGTACAGAGCACCTGTTAGCAACACTCATAATCTCTGATAACTTATGTGAGATAAATAAGATAGATTTACCTTCACTTGCTAATTTCTTCATGATTAGCATTAATTCATCAATTTCCTGTGGTGTTAAAACAGCAGTAGGTTCATCGAAAATAAGAATATCGTTGTCACGGTACAACATTTTCAAAATTTCAACACGTTGCTGCATACCAACAGTAATGTTTTCAACAACAGCATCTGGATCAATTTTTAATCCATATTTGTTGGAAAGATTAATGATTTTTTCACGAGTCTCTGAAAGTTTCAAAAATCCTGCAGTGTTGGGTTCTACACCTAGAATGATGTTCTCGAGGACTGTATAGCATTCAACAAGTTTAAAATGTTGATGAACCATACCAATCTTTAAATCGTTAGCATCATTAGGATTGTTGATCTTTACGACTTTACCGTCTTTTTTTATTACACCTTCATCGGGTTGATAGAGGCCAAATAATACACTCATAAGTGTGGACTTTCCAGCACCATTTTCACCTAAGAGAGCATGTATTTCGCCACGTTTTAACTGAAGGGTAATGTTGTCATTAGCTTTTATGCCTGGGAAGAATTTACTGATTCCAAGCATCTCAATTACATAGTCAGCCAAAATAGTCACTCCTTTTCTAATTTATCACAAACACTCTTATTTTATCTTGTATGTAGTAAATAAGCAAGAAAAAAATAAATATTATTAGTATAAAATGAATAAATCAATAAATTTTAATTAATAAACTCTTAAATATTATAATCTGAATATTTAGAATGTGTAAAAAAAACCTCAGAACGCATGCTATTGATTGATAATTAATAGCATGGCCTGAGATTTATTATAAATTCTGAATAAACTAGATGATGTTATGAAATGTTTATAATATTTGCAATATTTACGTTATTTGATCAATTCAACAGATACATTGTTGTCGCTTAAACCAGCAATGTCAACTTTTGAATTATCATCGATTTTGATAGAACCATCTTTAATTTTTGTCTTGATAGCTTCGTAATCATCTTTTGTAAATGTCTTGAAATTCCATGAACCATCATCAGTTGGTAATCCTACATAATCACCATCTGCAAGAGAGTAGTGCATGATTTTTCCAGCATATTTGTCCCATTTACCATCTTTGATATCATTTAATACAGAAACAGTTGTGTTTTGTAAACCTTTCATAGCTGAAGTAACAAATGGGTTGTAACCGTTTTTCTTTTCTACAGCTTTACCTTTTGAAACTTGGTCAACGTCAACACCGATAAGTTTACCGTTGTATTCTGGACAAGCTTCAAGAGGAGAACCCCAAATTCCGCCGCCACAAGCGAATACTATTTCTGTACCATCAGCGTACCAACCCTGCATTTTAGCAGTGATTTTATCGTCAGCAGAGAATTGTCCGCCATATGTATATTTAATGTTAACTTTTGTGTTCATTTCAGTTGCAGCAGTTTTAGCACCTTGAATGTAACCATAACCATAACGAACTACTGAAGGTACTTCGATTCCACCTAAGAAACCAAGTTTTGTATAACCATCTTTAACTGCAGAATATCCAGCTAAGAAACCAGCTTGTTCCTCAGCGAATGTGAAACAAACAACGTTGTCGTTAATCTTTTTACCATTTAAGTCGCCTTTAGCAACATCAATAGCTACAAATTTTACATTTGGGAAAGAATCTTGAACTTGAGTGATTGCGTCACCGAATAAGTAACCAGGTAAAACAATTGTCTTGTATCCTTCACCACAAGCCTGCATAATAGCAGCTACACGAGCATCTGTTGAGTCTTCTGTAGGTTTTTTGTAGTCACATTTGTAACCGTTTTCCTTACAGTACTGTTTGACACCTTGCCATGTTGCCTGGTTGAATGATTCGTCATCAATTGTACCTACATCTGTAATTAATGCCACATCATTCTCTGAAACTTTTGTCTTCTTTTTAGAATCAGAAGATCCACATGCTGCTAATCCAACTACCATAGTTACGATTAAAAGCATTGATAGTAACTTTTTCATATTTCTATTTCCTCCTATTACTAATATGAAATTAAAACGCGAATCCATCTTAGCAAAATTCTTGTATTACGTCAATATGCTGATTTATTACGTATTTTAATATAACTAATTACCACAGCTTATTTTTATAAATAGTTTATAAAATTTATTGATTTTTCATACAATGTTTGTTAAAATGTACTTTGTAAATTTAATCACGCCGATATGGCTCAGTAGGTAGAGCGACGCACTCGTAATGCGTAGGCCACCGGTTCGATCCCGGTTATCGGCTTTTTCCCGTCAGATTTCTGGCGGGAATTTTAATGTATGTAGGTTACATTAAAATTTATTCATGCTATTTATATGTATAGTATCGGCAAGAAAAGTCGATGTATAAATTATGAAAAATAATATAAATATCCATTTTAATATTGAAAAAATACTGCAAAGCACCCATTTATATGGTAGAAAAGGATACAGTTCTTTATAAAGAATTTTATAGAATGAATATAAAAGTGTTGCATTTTATTTGTGTAACTACTATTATATATAAGAATAATAAGAATATGAGTCAAAGGAGAAACGATATGATTTCTACAAAGTATTTTGATCATACAATTCTTAATGCAGACGCAACAGAGCAAGATGTTTTAAAAATTTGCGAAGAAGCAAAAAAATATGATTTTGCATCAGTTTGTGTTAATCAATATTATACATCATTTGTAGCAAAGCAGTTACAGGACTCTGATGTAAAAGTTTGTACAGTAGTCGGATTTCCACTTGGACAATCAGACACACGAGTTAAAGTCTTTGAAACAAAGACAGCCATAGAAGATGGCGCTCAGGAAATCGACATGGTTATAAATGTCGGAGCATTAAAGGATAAAAAGTATGATTTCATTAGAAATGAGATTAAGGCGTTGAAGAATGCTTGTGGTAACGATGTTATATTAAAAGTTATCATCGAAACATGTCTTTTGACAGACGATGAGAAAGTTATGGCATGTAAACTTTCAAAAGAAGCAGGAGCTGATTTTGTTAAAACATCTACAGGTTTTTCAAAAGCAGGAGCAAAAACTCCAGACGTAAAATTAATGAGAGAGACAGTTGGACAAGATATGGGCGTTAAGGCATCTGGTGGAATTCACAGTGAAGCAGAAGCATTAAGTATGATTGAAGCAGGTGCTTCAAGATTAGGAACAAGCGCAACTTTGACAATTATTGGTAAGTAACAAGATGGTAGATAATATGGAAACAATAGTAATAGGAATCGCCGGAGGAACCGGTAGCGGTAAAACAACTTTAGCAAATAAGTTGGTAGAAAGTTTTGGACGTGACGAAGTATGTATTTTGCGTCACGATAATTATTATAAAAGACATGACGAAATGCCTTTTGAAGAAAGAAAAAAATTAAATTATGATCATCCAGATGCATTTGATAATGATCTTTTGCGTCAACATTTAGAAATGCTTAAGGCTGGTCAGGCAGTAGAAATGCCAGTCTATGATTATGCAGAGCATAACCGTTCAGATAAGGTTGTGGTTGTTAAACCAGCACCAGTTATAGTATTAGAAGGAATTTTGATTTATGCAGAACCTTCAATCTGTGGTCTTATGGATATTAAAGTATTCGTAGATACAGACGCAGATGTTCGTATTTTACGTAGAATTTCAAGAGATGTAAAAGAACGTGGAAGAACATTAGAAAGTGTAATTAAGCAGTATCTTACAACAGTAAAACCTATGCATGAGCAGTTCGTTGAACCAAGTAAGAGATATGCAGATATTATTATTCCACAAGGTGGAGAGAATTTGGTTGCGTTAGAGATGCTTATAGAAAGAGTAAAAAAGCAATTAAAAAGCAACAAATAGCGGATTAATAATAGTTAAAAAATAATAAATATTTCATTTTACCCATTGTACTTTTAAAGTTATATGATATAATTTCAAGTGACTATAAATTTATACTAAAGGTGGTTTAAATGGATAGAGAAGAATCATTAAGAACAAATAAAGCAAATAATTTAGTACTAATGGTTCCTGTAGTAATTATCTTGTTAGCAGCAGTGGTTATGGGAATTATGGCAGTACAGGTTTTGAGTTACTTTGCTTTGCCAGTAGTTGCATTAATTTTTCTTGAAGTGCTATTAGCCTTCATTTCACATGATGCAAATTTCTGGGGACATGGGATTGTTATTGCAGTCCAACTCATTGCAGCATTTTTATGTGGTAAAGAGTTATTAGCAGTTTGCTGTATTGCAACATATATTGCTACAGTATTAGCATTGCATATATCACGACAAGGAGAGAGCAATTAATGGAAGATGGTGGTGTAAGCCAGCGCTGGCTAGATACTTTATTTTTGAAAATGATAGAGTATTATGAAGGAGATCCAAAACGAATTCAGCACTTTATCAAGGTGCATAGTTTTGCTGAGCTAATTGGCAAAGGTGAGCAGTTAGATGAAGATACAATGTTTATATTAGAAGTTGCAGCGTATGTTCATGATATAGGAATCAAACCAGCAGAAGAAAAATATGGTAGAAGTGATGGAAAATTACAAGAACAAGAAGGTCCAACAGTTGCACAACAGCTTTTGTTTGACTTAGGATTAGAAAACTATGTAATAGATAGAATTTGTTATCTTGTTGGCCATCATCATACATATTCTAATATAGAAGGCTTAGATTATCAGATTTTAGTTGAAGCAGATTTTCTTGTTAATATATATGAAGATGAGGTAGGCAATTCAGCTAGAAAAAGTGCATATGAAAGAATTTTCAAAACTGAGACAGGTAAGAAAATTTTTAGACAGATGTATGGAATATAAATGTAATAGTTTATAAAAAAAGGGTTCTAGAGATTACTTTCTCTAGAACCTTTTTTATGATGGAGAGCAAAATGAACAAAGTAAATTATCAAATTGTGATGGAAGACATTATCAAAGAAAATGTCAAGCAAGATAAAGTGCCAACATTGCTATTACATAGTTGTTGCGCACCTTGTAGCTCATATTGTTTAGAACTACTATCCCAATATTTTAAGGTTACTGTTTTTTATTATAACCCTAACATTTACCCTGAAGAAGAGTACTATATGAGGGTGAAGGAACAGCAAAGATTTATTAAAGAGTTTCCTGCTAAAAACCCGATAAGTTTTATTGAAGGAGACTATGATACTAAGAGATTTTATGATATGGCTAGAGGACTTGAAAAAGTCAAAGAGGGTGGCGAAAGATGCCTTAAGTGTTATGAAATGCGCCTTAGAGAGTCAGCAGAAATAGCAAAAGAAAAGTCATTTGACTATTTTACAACAACACTCTCTATTAGCCCTATGAAAAAATCGGCAGTATTAAATCAAATAGGAGAAAAAATACAAAACGAAGTTGGCGTATCATATTTATTTTCCGATTTCAAAAAGAAAAATGGATATAAACGTTCTACAGAACTTTCAAATGAATACAATATGTATAGACAATACTATTGTGGATGTGTTTTTTCGAAGAGACAAAGGGATGAAGAAATTGCAGCAAAAGAAAAGGCAGCAATGGAAATAGAAAATTAAATAAAAGGAGGAAGTTTAGTTATGGCACAATTGTGGGGAGGAAGATTCACCAAAGAAACCGATAAATTAGTTTATAATTTTAATGCATCAATTGAATTTGATAAAAAGTTCTATAGAGAGGATATAATGGGAAGTAAGGCTCATGTTAAAATGCTTGGAAAAGTAGGAATTTTAACGCAGGATGAGACAGAAGCAATAGAAAAAGAACTTGATAAAATTTTAAAAGATGTTGAGTCAGGACAATTGCTCATAACAGACGAGTATGAAGATATTCACAGTTTTGTAGAAGCAAATTTGATAGATCGTCTCGGAGATGTAGGAAAGAAATTGCATACAGGACGAAGCAGAAATGATCAAGTTGCACTTGATATGCGTTTATATACAAGAGAACAGCTTGATGAAACTGACGTGGAATTAAAGAAATTTCTTCAAGAAATTCTTACTGTTATGAAAGAAAATACACAAACAGTTATGCCTGGTTTTACACATATGCAAAAAGCTCAGCCAATAACTTTGGCACATCATTTAGGAGCATATTTTGAGATGTTTAAAAGAGATAGACAACGTCTTTTTGATATTAGAGAGAGAATGAATTATTGCCCATTAGGTTCAGGCGCTCTAGCAGGTACAACATACCCTTTAGATAGGGAATATACAGCTGAACTATTGGAATTTAATGGCCCAACTCTTAATAGTATAGATGGAGTATCTGATAGAGATTATTTAATAGAATTTTTATCAGCATTATCAACAATTATGATGCATTTAAGCAGATTTTCCGAGGAAATAATTACATGGAATTCTAATGAATATGGATTTGTAGAAATAGATGATGCTTATAGCACAGGAAGTAGTATTATGCCACAGAAAAAAAATCCAGATATTGCAGAACTTGTAAGAGGAAAAACAGGTCGAGTATATGGAGCCCTTATGTCTCTGCTTACTACAATGAAGGGAATTCCTTTAGCATATAACAAAGACATGCAAGAAGATAAAGAAGTTGCATTTGATGCAATGGATACTGTAAAGGGATGCATTGCTTTGTTTAGAGGAATGATTTCTACAATGAAATTTAATAAAGAACGCATGGAAAAAAGTGCAAAGAATGGCTTCACAAATGCAACAGACGCTGCAGATTATCTTGTGAAAAATGGGGTGCCTTTTAGAGATGCCCATGGAATAGTAGGAAAGATTGTTTTATATTGTCTTGAAAAAAATATTTCAATTGACGAAATGAATTTAGAGGAATTAAAAGCAATATGTCCTGTATTTAAAGAAGATGTATATGAAGCTATATCTTTAGAAACTTGCGTAAATACACGCCTCACAATAGGTGCACCATCAAAGGATGCAATGGAAAAAGTGATTAAAATAGAAGAAGAATATTTGGAAAAAAATTAATGTGATAGCTTTGTACAAAATAAAGCCGTTAAATTGCACATTAAAATATAATAAAAATTTAATAAATACCACAATTTGACTATTGCTTTTTTAATAAATTTAACTTATTATGTTTGTTATAAAGACAGATGTTCGTGACAAACGGACAAGGAGAAAGGTCTTTATAGGAATTATAGTTATGATTTATGTCAGATTTGGTCTGACACCTTGCGTATAGCTTAACTTATTTTTTATATCAATATAGTATGTTGTTGCATGCTACTACTAATCATACGAACTGAGTTAAGCATACGCAGGCCAAGAAAGATATAAGTAAATGCAAAATGTAAAAACGCAAAATGAAAAAAAGGCATTAGAATAATTATGGAAGAGGAGAAAACAATGAGTGAAAGATTAAGAGTAGGCGTTCTTGGTGGAACAGGTATGGTAGGACAGAGATTTATCTCTTTATTAGAGAACCATCCATGGTTTGAGGTTACAACAATTGCAGCAAGCCCAAGAAGCGCTGGTAAAACATATGAAGAAGCAGTTAATGGACGTTGGAAAATGGATACTCCAATGCCAGAATCAGCTAAGAAAATTATTGTAAAAAATGTTAATGAAGTAGAAGAAGTTGCTTCAGAAGTGGATTTTGTATTTTCAGCTGTTGATATGTCAAAAGATGAAATCAAAAAGATTGAAGAAGCATACGCTAAAACAGAAACACCAGTTGTGTCAAACAATAGTGCTCATAGATGGACTCCAGATGTTCCTATGGTTGTACCAGAAATCAACCCAGAGCATATGGAAGTAATTAAATATCAGAAAGAAAGACTTGGTACAAAACGTGGTTTTGTTGCAGTAAAACCAAACTGCTCAATCCAAAGCTACGCTCCTGTTTTAACAGCATGGAAAGAGTTTGAACCATATGAAGTAGTTGCAACAACATATCAAGCTATTTCAGGAGCAGGAAAAACATTTAAAGATTGGCCAGAGATGGATGGAAATATTATACCATTTATTGGTGGAGAAGAAGAAAAATCAGAAAAAGAACCATTACGTATTTGGGGACATGTAGATGATACTAAAAAAGAAATCGTACCAGCTACAGAGCCAAGAATCACATGTCAGTGTGTACGTGTACCAATTTTAAATGGACATACAGCAGCAGTATTTGTTAAGTTTAAGAAGAATCCTACAAAAGAGCAGTTAGTAGAAGCATTAAGAAAATTCAGCGGTATTCCACAGGAACTTAAACTTCCAAGTGCTCCAGAACACTTTATTCAGTACTTAGAAGAAGATAATAGACCACAGGTTAAACTTGATGTCGATTATGAACATGGAATGGGTGTATCAGTTGGACGTATTAGAGAAGATTCAGTTTATGATTGGAAGTTCATTGGATTATCTCATAACACAGTAAGAGGTGCAGCAGGTGGCGCTGTTTTATGTGCAGAATTACTTAAAGCACAAGGATATATCACAAAAAAATAGATTGATTTTGTGAAAAGTTAACAAAACAAGTGAAAAAGTTACTTGAAACGTTAAAATTATTTAAAATTTTATAAAAATAGCCAAAAGGTATTAAAAAAGAAAGGTCAAAGTTTTACATAAACTTTGACCTTTTAAGTTGTACCATAAATTAAAAAATGATATAATTTTTAAAGAGCATTAATAAGTAGAGGTATATTAGGAGGAGATGAAATGGCTGTTAGAGGAACAATTATTAAGGAATTGGAAGATATATACAGTCAAGATGGAAATCAAATAGTTATTTTATATGGTAAGCAAGAAACTAATAAACAAAGCTTGATCAAGAGTTTTTTGGAGAACAAGAAATTTTTTTATTACAGATGCAGACAAGCGTCAGAACTAGAACAAAAAAGGTTAATGGGAAATGAAATATCGAAAAAATATAATGTTAGATTAACCAAAGGCACATATGATGAATATTTTACAAGGGTAAAGAGCGGGGACCCAAGTAAGTTGGTAATTGTAATAGATGAATTTCAGTATATCGTCAAGAAGAAAAACCAAAATTTTTTGGACAGTATCCTAAAGCTTAAAGCTAAGAAGTTATATCCAGGACCAGTAATGGTTATTTTATGTTGTTCATCAGTCACATGGATAGAGCAAGAAATGCCAGAAACAGTGGATCCTAAATTTTTTAAAAAAGTTAATAAGTCCATTAAAGTAGACGATTTGAATTTCCTAGATATGGTTCGTGTATTGCCAAAATATTCTGTAAAAGACAGTATAAAAGTTTATGGAATTATTGGTGGTGTGTACGATTATCTTGATAAATGGGATGAAAATAAATCAGTCAAAGAGAATGTATGTCAATTAATACTTAAAAAGGATGGATATTTGTTTGATGCCGCAGAGCGTATGATATCATACGAATTGAGAGAATTGTCAGTGTATGATACTATTTTATGTGCAATTGCAGCAGGACATCATAAATTAAATGATCTTTTTCATGTAACAGGTTATTCACGAGCAAAAATCAGTGTTTATATGAAAAATCTAAGTAATTTTGATGTATTAGAGAAAGTAGTATCTTTCCAGTCAGGAGGATGGGATAATGCCAAAAAAGGAATTTATCACATTAAGGATACATACGTTAATTTTTGGTTTAAATTCATATACCCACACCTTTCAGATTTATATTTGATGGAGCCAGAGACATTTTATGACACATATATTGAGCCTGACTTAGATGAATATTTAGAGCGTTATTTTAGAAACGTATGTATGGAATATTTGCAGATTTTAGACCAAATTGGTAAGTTGCCATTTAAAGTACATAAAATGGGAACATGGGTTGGAAAAACAGGAAATATTGATATAATTGCGCAAAGCTCAAATCGACTCAACATAGTAGGTCTTTGCAATTGGAACAAGGATTATTTGACATTAGATATGTATGAAGAACTTCTAAATACAATGGAAAAAGCTAAATTAGAATCAGACTATTTATATTTCTTTTCAGCTAAATCATTTTCAAAACAGCTTATTGAATTGTCGGAAAAAGATGACAGAATTGAATTAATTGATATGAACGAATTATAATTACAAACAGTAATATTTTAATACACTAAGAAACAAAAAACATAATTAGAGGATAGGAGTATCATGAGTAAATCACTAATTATAACAGAGAAACCATCAGTAGCGCAGGAATTTGCTAAAGTTTTGCATTTTAACTTTCAAAATAGTCGTAAAGATGGTTATTTAGAGAACGATAAATATGTAATCACTTGGTGCGTAGGACATTTAGTTCAAATGTCCTACCCTGAGGTATATGACGAGAAATACAAAACGTGGAGGTTGGAAGACCTCCCTTTTTTGCCTAAAGTATACAGATACGAAGTAATAAAAGATGTAAAAAAACAATATAAAATAGTTCACGGAATGCTTATGCGAGAAGATATAGACAGAGTATATTGGGCAGGCGATTCAGGAAAAGAAGGACAGACTATCGAAGAAAATATACGAATGTATGGCGGAGTTCGAGATGGCATGGAAGAGAGACGAGTTTGGATAGATTCCCAAACAGAAGAAGAAATCATGCGCGGATTAAAGGAAGCAAAGCCAATGTCGGATTATAAAAATCTAGGTGAATCTGGTATCATGCGAACAATCGAAGATTATTCTATTGGAATTAATTTCTCAAGAGTAATGTCAGTTAAATATGGAAAACTTTTAAACGACGCAGCAGGTAATAAAAAATATAAGGCAATAGCTGTAGGTCGTGTAATGACATGCGTACTTGGTATGATTGTTATTAGAGAAAGAGAAATAAGAAATTTTGTTGAAACACCATTTTATAGAGTGATAGGAAACTTTGGTAAGAATGGTGAAGATTTAAATATAATCGGAGAATGGAAAGCAACTGAGAAATCTAAATATTTTAATTCGCCACTTTTGTACAAAGAAAATGGCTTTAAAAAAGAAGAAAGTGCCAGTGAATTAATAAATTCTTGCAAAGGGAAAAATGCCGTAGTAAAAAATGTAGATAATTCTACATCTAAAAAACGACCACCATTACTGTATAATTTGGCTGAACTTCAAGCAGAATGTACAAAGCGATTTAAAATAAGTCCAGATCAAACACTACAGATTGCGCAAACACTCTATGAAAAAAAATTAACAACATACCCAAGAACTGATGCAAGAGTATTGTCCACAGCAATTGCAAAAGAAATTTATAAAAATATTTCAAAATTAAAAAATTATCAGCCAGTTACAGAGTTTGTTGATAGAATAATGAGAGAAAAGCGTTATTCAAATATAGCAAAAACACAGTATACAGATGACAGTAAAGTTACAGATCACTATGCTATTATTCCTACAGGACAGCTTACAGAATTAAATAGTCTGAATTCTTTACAGAAAAATGTATATGACATGATAGTGAAAAGATTTTTAAGTATTTTTTATGAGCCAGCAGTATATCAAAACGTTAAGTTGACAGCAGCAGTTGGGGAAGAAGAATTTTTCGCATCAAATAAAATACTAAAGGAACCTGGATTTTATCAGATAACAGGCATACCTAAAAAGAATAATAGCGAAAATAATGATGAAAAAAATATTAATCCAAAAGAATTCCTAGAATTTGTTCTAACCTTAAACAAAGGCGATGAGTTAGCAGTAAAAGGTTATGAAATAAAAGAAGGAAAAACATCTCCACCGAAGAGATATACAACAGGTTCTATGATCCTAGCCATGGAAAATGCAGGACAGCTTATAGAAGATGATGAGTTGAGAGAGCAAATCAAAGGAACAGGAATTGGAACATCAGCAACACGAGCAAATATAATAGAAAAGCTTATAAATATCAGTTATTTAAACCGAAGCAAAAATCAAGTTTTATCACCATCTAACTTTGGAGAGATGATTTTTGAATTGGTAAGCATGACAGTTCCAGCATTGTTATCTCCCAAAATGAGTGCATCCTGGGAAAAAGGATTAGAAGGAATAGTAGAAGGCAGTGTTCAATTTGAAGTATATCGAGAAAAATTAGAAGGATTTGTCAGAAAAGAAACAGAAAAAATGATAAATCAAGATATACAACACGATGTTGTAGACAGAATATCTAATTTTGCAGGAAAAAATGGAAAAGGAATAGGTGCTAGACGAAAGATAGGTGTAAAATGTCCAAGATGTGGCGGAGAAATAGTAACTACCCCCTTTGGATATGGATGTGCAAATTACAAAAATGATAAAAGTGGATGCAATTTCCAACTAGGTGAAATTGCGGGAATACTTTTAAATGAACAACAAGTAAAAACACTTTTAGAAGAGGGCAAAACAGATACAATAAGGGGATTTAAATCTAAAGCAGGCAAAAAATTTGACGCATGTCTAAAGTATGAAATTACAGAGGAAGGAAAAGGCAAGATAACTTTTGATTTTGAAAGTGTCAAACCAGAAGAATTAGAAGATATTGCGTGTCCAGCTTGTGGAGGTAAAATTTTAAAAACATACTTTGGATTTGCATGCAGTAATTACGACAGCCAAAATCCATTTGCATGTAAATTTAGTTTAGGTCAAATAGCTGGAAAAAATATAACAGAAAGTCAACTAAGACAATTAGTTTCTGATAAAAAGACAGAAGTAATTCGAGGATTTAAATCTAAAGCAGGTAAAAAGTTCGATGCAGTTTTAAAGTTAGATGAAGATAACAAGATAGTTTTTGATTTTGATGAAATCAAGCCAGAAGAGATCAAAGACGTAACTTGTCCAAATTGTGGCGGAAAAATAATAAAAACTCCATTTGGATACGGTTGCTCTAATTATAAAAAAGATGACGAAAATAGTTGCAAATTTGTTATAGGTCAAATAGCCGGAAAAGATTTAAATGTTACTCAAGTAAAACAATTACTTACAAATGGCAAAACAGATACAATAAGGGGATTTAAATCTAAAGCAGGCAAAAAATTTGATGCAGTTTTAAAGCTAGTTAATGAAACTGACGATATAGACAATAGCGTTGTAAACGATAAAAAGTTCTCAATAGTATTTGATTTTGATGAAGTGAAACCAGAAGAAATCAAAGATGTTGTTTGCCCAAATTGTGGCGGAAAAATAATAAAAACTCCATTTGGATACGGTTGCTCAAATTACAAAAAAGATGATCCAGAAAGTTGTAGGTTTAATATTGGAGAGCTAGCCGGAAAGAATCTTACACAGGCTCAAGTAAAGCAACTTTTAAATGATGGAAGAACAGAGACAATACGCGGGTTTAAATCCAAGGCAGGTAAAAAGTTCGATGCTAGAATTACATTAAGCAAAGATGAACAGACTCAGAAAATTGTTGGATTAAAGTTTAGCTTTGATGACATAGAGCCTCCTAAGTTAAAAGGTGTTAAATGCCCGGTGTGTGGCGGTGATATTAACATTACTCCATTTGGATATGGCTGTTCAAATTATAAAAAAGATGATGAGAATAGTTGTAAATTTTTCATTGGAAAAATAGCCAGTGTGAAGTTGAAAGAAGCACAAGTAAAAGAGTTGTTAACCAAGAAAAAAACAGATGTCATATCGGGATTTGTAGCTAAAACTGGAATGAAATTTGATGCTCCACTTAAATTGACAGAAGATGGGCAAGTTACTTTTGATTTTCCAGAAAAACCAAAGCCAATTGAGACAACAGTAAAATGTCCAAGATGTCAAAAGCAATTAATGAAAACACAGTGGCGATTAGAATGCGATTGTGGTTTTAAAATTTGGCATACAGTTGCAAAAGTTCCATTAACTGATGAAATTTTTACAGAATTATTTGAAAAGGGCAAAACATCTGAGGTTATAAAAGGTTTTAAATCAAAGGCTGGTAATGAGTTTGATGCCTATTTAGTATATGATAAAGAGAAAGAAGAAGTATCTTTTGACTTTAATATACCAAAAGAAGTTAAAAAAGAGACAGATGATGCTTTGTTTTACGAAGAATTGGAAGAAAATCCAATTGATATTTCTGAAACAAAGTAATATAATATAAAAGTTGACGGCATTTTAATAGAGTATTATAAATAGTGTTTTATAATAGTTAAAGAAATGACATTGACTATTAGTTTCGACTAACCCGTTTCCGGATTTTAATGCCGATACATATGTGGTTAGTTCTATTGAGAAAGGAAATTGTAATGGAAAACGCAAAAATAAGTGAATTATATGATTTAAATCAGACAATTGCAAAAGACTTATTTGAAGGACTTACATATCCTTGGGAAGCATTACCAAAGATTGAAGAGTTCATTATCAAAATAGGAGAATCTCTAGATCCTGCTAAATTTGAAAAAAAAGGAGACAATATTTGGATTGCAAAGTCTGCAACAGTTGCTCCAACAGCTTGTTTAAATGGTCCTCTTATTATAGATGAAGAGGCTGAGATTAGACACTGCGCATTTATTAGAGGAAAAGCAATTATTGGTAAGAATTCCGTTGTAGGTAATTCTACAGAATTAAAAAATGTAGTAATCTTTAACAATGTTCAAGTTCCACATTATAACTACGTGGGAGATTCTATTTTAGGATATAAATCTCATATGGGTGCTGGTTCAATTACATCAAATGTAAAATCAGATAAAACATTAGTAGTAGTTAAAGATTCATATGATACAAAAGAAACAATCGAGACAGGTCTCAAGAAATTTGGAGCTATGCTCGGTGATTTTGTTGAAGTAGGATGTAACTCAGTTCTTAATCCAGGAACAGTTATTGGTAGTCACTCAAACATTTATCCAACTTCAAGTGTTAGAGGGGTAGTTCCATCTAATTCTATTTTTAAAGATAAAGATCACGTCGTTAAAAAGAAATAAATGGCGTTATTTCAAAATTTTTTTCAAAAAATCCTTGTTAAAGACTAGACGAATGAGCGATTTTATGATTAAATAGAAGGCGTGTGTTAAATTGGTGACAATGTTTTTTAACATTTAACATATACAATTTTTTAAGCGAAAGGAGTCTTAAAATGATTTACACTAAGGAAGTAGAAAATATGTGTCCTATAGCTAAGGGCGCAAAACATGAACCTGCTCCTATCCCAGAAGAGGGTAAATGGGTTCACTCTAAAAAAATTGAAGATATTTCAGGTTTCACACACGGTGTCGGCTGGTGTGCTCCACAACAGGGTGCCTGCAAATTAACATTAAACGTTAAAGAGGGTATCATTGAAGAAGCATTAGTTGAGACTATCGGTTGTTCAGGAATGACACACTCTGCAGCTATGGCGGCTGAAATTTTACAGGGTAAAACAATTCTTGAAGCATTAAACACTGACCTTGTTTGTGATGCTATTAATACAGCTATGAGAGAGTTATTCTTACAGATCGTTTATGGTCGTACACAGAGTGCATTCTCTGATGACGGTCTTTCTGTAGGTGCTGGACTTGAAGATTTAGGAAAAGGTCTTCGTTCTCAGGTTGGTACAATGTACGGAACAAAAGCAAAAGGTGTTCGTTACCTTGAAATGACAGAAGGTTATGTAACAGACTTAGCTATCGATGAGAATGACGAAGTTATCGGATACAAATATGTATCTCTTGGAAAAATGACTGATTTCATCAAAAAAGGTGATGAACCTAACGTAGCTTGGGAAAAAGCTAAAGGACAGTACGGTCGTATTGAAGATGCAGTTAGATTTATCGACCCACGAGTAGAGTAAGAGAAAGGAGATAAGTATAATGGCATTATTTGAAAATTATGAGGCAAGAATTAACCAGATTACTGCCGCTTTAAATAAATATGGTATCAAAGATATCCAAGAGGCTGAGAAAATCACTAAAGATGCTGGCCTTGATGTATATCACATGGTAGAAGGTGTTCAAGGAATTTGTTTCGAGAACGCAAAATGGGCTTACACAGTAGGTGCTGCTATCGCTATTAAAAAAGATTGTAGACGTGCTGCAGACGCTGCTGCTGCAATCGGAGAAGGATTACAGGCTTTCTGTATCCCTGGATCAGTTGCTGATCACCGTAAAGTAGGTTTAGGACATGGTAACCTTGGTAAAATGTTACTTGAGGAAGAGACAGAGTGCTTCTGTTTCTTAGCTGGACACGAGTCATTTGCAGCTGCTGAAGGTGCAATTGGTATCGCTGAGAAAGCTAACAAAGTTCGTAAACAACCATTAAGAGTTATCTTAAACGGTTTAGGAAAAGATGCTGCTCAGATCATTTCTCGTATCAACGGATTTACATTTGTTGAAACAAAATTTGATTACAAAACAAACGAATTAAACATCGTTAGCGAAACACCTTATTCAAAAGGTCTTCGTGCAACAGTAAAATGTTACGGTTCTGATGATGTTCAGGAAGGTGTTGCAATCATGCATCACGAAAAAGTTGGTGTTTCTATCACAGGTAACTCAACAAACCCAACTCGTTTCCAGCATCCAGTAGCAGGTACATACAAAAAAGAATGTATCGAGCAAGGAAAGAAATACTTCTCAGTAGCTTCAGGTGGTGGTACAGGACGTACACTTCACCCAGATAACATGGCAGCAGGACCAGCTTCATATGGTATGACAGATACTATGGGTCGTATGCACTCAGATGCTCAGTTCGCAGGATCTTCATCAGTTCCAGCTCACGTTGAAATGATGGGTCTTATCGGAATGGGTAACAACCCAATGGTAGGTGCTACAGTAGCAGTTGCCGTTTCAGTTGAAGAAGCTGCTAAAGAAGGTAAATTCTAATTAGTTAAAAATATTCTTTAAAATATATTGCACTGAAAGTTAAGTAGGTTTTTAGTGCACGAGACACCATGTATGGTATATGCCGTGCATGGTGTCTTTTTTTGTAATCATTAGATTATAAAAAGTAAGTAGCAGGCAAACAACAAGCAGGTAGCAGGCAAGTAACAAGCAGGTAACTTACAATTACATTAAATTAAGAAAAAATA
>FOPE01000044.1 GCA_900113385.1 Lachnospiraceae bacterium C7 | reverse complement strand
TTTTATTTTTCAAGTTTTCAGAACTTCATAAAAGTTTAATCAAATCATGTTTCATATGTTTGATCTAAGCTTTGAACAAATGACAGTTCGCATCCCTTGCTTTTCATTATCTTATAGATGATGTTGCATTGGTTATTCGCTTTCAAAATAAAATATTAAGATGATGTTGACTGCTTTAGCTCTCTTGTTGAGTGCCTCTCGCTGTCAGCTAGATTATAATAGCACTTTTTTTACCGCTCGTCAACACTTCGAGTGGAATTTTTTATTAAAAGTTTTTTTATAACTTTATTGCTTTTTTTCAGAAAGTTTTTGCAACTTGAGCTTTTTCAGCTTTAAATACAGTGCAAATTTTTTCCAAAAATAAAATTTGTATTCCATGATGAACGCTTAATTTAATGCGCATATACGCTTATGCTCTTATATTTTCTTGCGTTCTTATATATGCTTATTCTCTTATATGCTCTTGCTCTCTTATATATAATTGCTATCCAATGCTTTCTTTCGCTCTTATATATGCTTACTCTCTTATATATGCTTATTCTCTTATATATAATTGCTATTCAATGCTTTCTTTCGCTCTTATATATGCTTACCCTCTTATATGCTTATTTTCCAATATTTATTAGCCAAAGTTAATTTTATATGCCCGAATATGCACCCAAATCCTTATTCAAACTCATTATTACGCTATATACTCTTTTGGATTGCAGAAATAGCTAAATATATCTCTATATAATATGTCTTTACTTATTTACTGAGAGTAAAATTAATAACTGTATTATAATTTATATAAAAAGTTTTAAAATATATATTTTAAAATTGGTTTTTATAAATATTCTAAACCAACAAAAAAGTCTTCGAGGATAAATTCTCGAAGACTTTTATACAACTATGTATACCTACAATTAAATATTAATTATTCGATAACTGTAGCAACACGACCAGAACCTACTGTTCTACCACCTTCACGGAATATCCGCCTAAAATATGACGGTTGTTCGTGTGTATTTTTATTGATTTTACGGCACTTTTATTTAGTTATTCCACCCATTATTTATATTTGCATAAATTCTTGGAGCCGATTTGGAGCCAGTAACGATAATAAAAAAACTAGAGCTGGCACTCTGAATTACCTTTATTATTATATAACATATACTACATTTCTATGATTGATTAAATATCAATTTAACCTTCCTTTTCACTTTTTTCTACACTAGCATTAGCAATATGTTTTTTTAACTCAAAAATCAAAATAAGCGAAAAAATAATCTCCAAAACAACAAATGCAATTGCTAATATTGTACTAGAAGTTATATTTCCTATAATTAGTGCAATAATTGGTAATAGTATTGAAAATGCTTTGTATGTATTTGATTTATATAACCATGAATATGGTAACAAATGAGCTCCAAAAACCATAGCATACACCATTACCATTTTTTCTGGAACTGCATTAAATACCCACATTACAATTAATAAATAAATCAACTGATTACAAGTAAACAAAAATCCTAATTGTCCTAACTGGTTTTCTTTTGAAAAAATATCAACTTTTATAATCTTTCCAATTATCCATGAAATAGGAAGTAATGGGCAAGAACAACAGAACACCAAAATATTTTTAGTTTCTATAGGCATTTTAAGAGCTGTCACAATTGCGATAAGTAACCAAATCAATACGGATGCACAAATAAACGGCAAGCCCTTTTTCTGTTTTAAAATTATATCATTACGTAATTCTTCAATATTCATTAATATTCCTCCGTTTCGAAAATGGTATAATGTCAGCGACCAAAAAATCATAAACCAAAGAGACAATGCTCGTGAACATTATACTTTATTTACTTTAAATCATTCAACAACTACTATACCCAGCGTTATGGTAAACCTGTTAAGCCTATCAAGAGACGTTCTGAGTGTGACATTACGGAGGATTGCACCTACCCTTCATGTCATGATCCGCAGCCGTATCTCGACAAAAACAATGGCTTCAAGCCTCCAGTTGTAGATGACATACTCTCAAAAGCTGAAAACATGCCAGCCAAATGGCAAACAATGATATACTTCGGCCAAAAAAAGGCTCCCGAGAAAATCTCGGAAGCCTTGAATTTACTAAATATTCACACAATCAATAAGTGATTATTCGATAACTGTAGCAACACGACCAGAACCTACTGTTCTACCACCTTCACGGATAGCGAATGTAAGACCCTGTTCCATAGCTACTGGATGAATTAATTCGATTGTCATTTCTACGTTATCACCAGGCATGCACATTTCTGTTCCTTCTGGTAATGTGATAACACCTGTTACGTCAGTTGTTCTGAAGTAGAACTGTGGACGGTAGTTGTTGAAGAATGGAGTATGACGACCACCTTCATCTTTTGTTAAAACGTAAACCTGAGCTGTGAATTTGCTGTGGCAAGTTACAGTACCTGGTTTAGCTAAAACTTGACCTCTAACGATCTGATCACGGTTAACACCACGAAGTAAAGCACCGATGTTATCACCAGCCATAGCTTCGTCTAACTGTTTACGGAACATTTCGATACCAGTTACAACAGTTTTACCAACTTCATCTTTAACACCTAAGATTTCAAGTTCATCGTTAAGGTGTAATGTACCACGCTCTACTCTACCAGTAGCAACAGTACCACGACCTGTAATTGTGAAGATATCTTCTACAGGCATTAAGAATGGTTTATCTGTTTCTCTCTGTGGATCTGGAATATATGAATCAACAGTGCTCATAAGTTCCATGATTTTGTCTCCCCACTCTCCGTTTGGATCTTCAAGAGCTTTTAAAGCTGATCCTTGGATGATTGGGCAATCTTCGAAACCATATTCCTCTAACTGCTCTGTAACTTCCATCTCTACTAATTCGATAAGTTCTGGATCATCAACCATATCGCATTTGTTTAAGAATACTACGATGTAAGGTACACCTACCTGACGAGAAAGTAAGATGTGCTCTTTAGTCTGAGCCATAACACCATCAGTAGCAGCTACTACAAGGATAGCACCATCCATCTGAGCAGCACCAGTGATCATGTTTTTTACATAATCGGCATGGCCTGGGCAGTCTACGTGAGCGTAGTGTCTGTTTTCTGTTTCGTACTCAACGTGAGCTGTAGAGATTGTGATACCTCTTTCTCTTTCTTCTGGAGCTTTATCGATGTTAGCGAAATCTACAGCATCGTTTCCTTCTACTCTAACAGATAAAACTTTAGTGATAGCTGCTGTTAATGTTGTTTTACCATGATCTACGTGACCAATAGTACCAATGTTACAATGTGGTTTAGTTCTTTCAAACTTAGCTTTTGCCATTTTAAACGTCCTCCTTAATATATGCACATAACGTGCTTTAAATAAATATTACTCGACTATAAGTGATTATAGTAAATAATTAATTTTTTTTCAATACTCTAGCAAAGATTAATTTGCTTTTGAATTAATAATCTTCTCTTGAACACTCTTTGGAACTTGCTCATATTTCTCGAAGAACATTGAGTAGTTACCACGTCCCTGTGTTGAAGAACGAAGATCTGTAGCGTATCCAAACATTTCTGCTAATGGTACATATGCTTTAACAATTTTACCATTACCAACGTCTTCCATACCTTCGATACGACCACGACGAGAGTTAATATCACCGATAACATCTCCCATGTACTCTTCTGGCATAGTTACTTCAACTTTCATGATTGGTTCAAGAATAGCTGGAGCTGCTTTTGCCATAGCTTCTTTGAAACACATAGATCCGGCGATATGGAATGCCATCTCTGATGAATCGACTTCATGGTATGAACCATCATATACTGTGGCTTTGATACCAAGAACTGGGAATCCAGCAAGAATACCTGACTGAGAAGCTTCTTCGATACCTGCTCCAACAGATGGAATATATTCTTTAGGAATAGCTCCACCGACGATAGCTGACTCGAATTTGAATGTTTCTTCTCCGTTAGCATCCATTGGCTCGAATTTAACTTTACAGTGACCATACTGACCACGACCACCAGACTGCTTAGCATACTTGTACTCTTGATCAACTGGTTTAGTAAATGTCTCTTTGTAAGAAACTTGTGGTGCACCAACGTTAGCTTCTACTTTGAATTCACGAAGTAGACGATCTACGATGATGTCAAGGTGTAACTCACCCATACCTGCAATAATTGTCTGACCTGTTTCCTCATCAGTATGAGCTCTGAATGTAGGATCTTCTTCAGCTAATTTAGCAAGTGCCTCACCCATCTTCTGTTGTCCAGCTTTTGTCTTAGGCTCAATAGCAAGCTCGATAACTGGTTCTGGGAATTCCATTGACTCAAGGATAACTGGATGTTGTTCATCACAAATTGTATCACCTGTTGTAGTTGATTTAAGACCAACTGCAGCTGCGATATCACCAGAATATACTTTATCAATTTCTTGTCTCTTGTTAGCGTGCATCTGTAAGATACGACCAACACGTTCTTTCTTATCCTTTGTAGCATTAAGTACATATGAACCTGAGTTTAATGTACCTGAATATACACGGAAGAAAGCTAATTTACCAACGAAAGGATCAGTCATAATCTTGAATGCTAATGCTGAGAATGGTTCATCATCAGATGAAACTCTTTCAATCTCATTTCCTTCCATATCAACACCTTTGATGTTTGGTACATCGACTGGAGCTGGCATGTATTCGATAATAGCATCGATTAATTTCTGGATACCTTTGTTCTGGTGAGCAGATCCACAACATACAGGAACAGCTTTGTTATCAATTGTAGCCTGACGTAATGCTGTTTTCAACTCTGCGATTGAAGGTTCTTCACCATCAAGGTAACGCATCATTAACTCATCATCAAACTCACAAATCTTCTCAATAAGCTCTGTATGATATGTTTCAGCTTCTTCTTTCATGTTTTCTGGAATTTCTACGATAGAAATATCTTCACCCTTAGCATCGTTGTAAATGTAAGCTTCCATTTCAAATAAATCGATGATACCATCGAAGTAATCTTCTTTACCGATTGGTAATTGGATAACTACTGCATTTTTACCAAGTTTTGTTCCGATTTCATCAACTGTGTTGTAGAAATCAGCACCAAGGATGTCCATCTTATTTACAAACGCCATACGTGGTACATTATATGTATCAGCCTGACGCCATACGTTCTCTGACTGTGGCTCTACACCGCCCTTAGCATCAAAAACACCAATTGCGCCATCAAGTACACGAAGTGAACGCTCTACCTCTACAGTAAAGTCAACGTGTCCTGGAGTATCGATAATGTTAATACGGTTTTCTGGTGTACCAGGTTTAACCTTTGCATGATCTTGTAATGTCCAGTGGCATGTTGTAGCTGCTGAAGTAATAGTGATACCTCTTTCTTGTTCCTGCTCCATCCAGTCCATAGTAGCAGTACCTTCATGAGTTTCACCAATTTTATAGTTTACACCAGTATAATAAAGAATACGCTCTGTTAATGTTGTTTTACCAGCATCGATATGAGCCATAATTCCGATATTTCTGGTTCTCTCAAGTGGATATTCTCTTCCAGCCAAGATCTTTTCCTCCTAAAATTATTTGTAAGGGATTATAAAATTTAGTGACCAAGCCTATAAGACTCAGCCACATTTTGCCCTTGTTTTCAGTGCGAAAGTGAAAATTAGAATCTGTAATGTGCGAAAGCTTTGTTTGCTTCTGCCATTTTGTGCATATCTTCTTTTCTCTTTACAGATGCTCCAGTATTGTTTGCAGCGTCCATAATCTCATTAGCGAGTCTTTCTTCCTGAGTTTTCTCACCTCTAGCGCGTGAGAAAGTTGTTAACCAACGTAAACCTAAAGCTTGACGACGATCTGGACGCACTTCGATAGGTACCTGATATGTGGCACCACCAATACGTCTAGCTTTAACTTCGAGTTGAGGCATAACATTGTTCATAGCCTCTTCGAAAACCTCAAGTGCTGGTTTACCAGTTTTTTCTTCTACTTTAGCGAATGCTCCGTATACAATTTTCTGAGCTACACCTTTCTTACCATCTAACATGATGTTGTTGATAAGTTTAGTAACCACTTTGTTATTGTACATTGGATCAGCTAAAACATCTCTTTTCTGAATATGTCCTTTACGTGGCACGGTACTTCCCTCCTTAACCATGATTTTTGTTTGCTTTTTGCAAACTGTTTTTTTCGATTAATTCAACGGTACTCACATGTGTCTTTCTAATGTGTTCGTGCGGAATTTATCTTCATAGTGAAAATCCCAAATGGGCAATCCCAACACTAAACCTTTAGTTCTGTTTGTGAGACTATTGCTTATAAATAATATATAATTGCTTGCTTAAATAAAATTATTTAGAAGCTTTAGGTCTCTTAGCACCATATTTAGAACGAGCTTGTTTTCTATCAGCAACACCTGCTGTATCAAGTGTACCTCTGATTACGTGATAACGAGTACCAGGTAAATCCTTTACTCTACCACCACGAATTAAAACAACGCTATGCTCTTGTAAGTTGTGACCTTCACCTGGAATGTAAGATGTTACTTCGATTCCGTTTGAAAGACGAACTCTGGCGATTTTTCTAAGAGCTGAGTTAGGTTTTTTAGGAGTAGCTGTTTTAACAGCTGTACAAACACCACGTTTCTGTGGAGAAGAATTTGAAACTGCTTTTTTCTGTAAAGAGTTGTAACTTCTCTGAAGTGCTGGTGCTGTAGACTTTTTAGTTGTAGTCTTACGTCCTTTTCTTACTAACTGGTTAAATGTTGGCATTATTTTCACCTCCTATAATCTTATAAATGCATACTTTTATGCACGCTTTATTAGTATAACTTTTGATTTTAAAAAAGTCAAGCAAATTATTTGTGGCATTAGGATTTTAATATTTTTTTTATAATTAATTTGAACTATACACATAAAAATCAATTAAATTTACATTTAATAATTGATTAAATTAATACTTAATAATTGATTAAATTAACATAAAAAAGAGACATACCTTTTTAGATATGTCTCTTTTTAATTTATACTAATTAGCAAATTTGCTAATTTATTTTAGTTAATTATAAAACTCACTCAACAGTAAATTTTAATTTTCAGAAATTCCAACTGTTTCAGTTGTATTTTTATCTAAAACGTTTTCTTCAGAAAAATCAATTTCATCTTCTGTCTCAATTTCACTGTCCAACTTAATATTTCTGTAACGTTTCATTCCTGTACCAGCTGGAATTAATTTACCAATGATTACGTTTTCTTTCATACCAATCAATGGATCAACTTTTCCTCTAATAGCAGCATCTGTCAAGACTTTTGTTGTCTCCTGGAATGATGCAGCTGATAAGAATGAGTTAGTAGCTAATGCAGCTTTTGTGATACCAAGTAAGATTTGTGATGAAGTTGCTAACTCTTTTCCTTCTTCTTCAAGTTTTTCATTTAACTCTAAGAAGTCTAATGCATCAACCATGATTCCTGGTAATAAATCAGAATCACCTGGTTCTTCAACACGAACTTTCTGTAACATCTGACGTACTAATACCTCGATATGTTTATCGTTGATATCTACACCTTGTAAACGGTAAACACGTTGTACTTCTCGAAGCATATAATCTTGTACGGCACGCACACCTTTAATCTTTAAGATATCATGTGGATTTACAGAACCTTCTGTTAATTCATCACCAGCTTCAAGTCTCTGACCATCAGCAATCTTAATGTGTGAACCATAAGGAATTAAGTATGTCTTTGTATCTCCGTTATCAGTATCAGTTACAATAACCTCACGTTTTTTCTTTGTATCTTTAATTGTCGCAATACCTGGAATCTCAGTAATAATTGCAAGTCCCTTAGGTTTACGAGCTTCAAAAATCTCCTCTACACGAGGAAGACCTTGTGTAATATCGTTTCCGGCTACACCACCAGTATGGAAAGTACGCATTGTTAACTGTGTACCAGGCTCACCAATTGACTGAGCAGCGATGATACCAATTGCTTCACCAACTTGTACTGCCTGACCAGTAGCCATGTTTGCACCATAACATTTAGCACAAACACCCATGTGTGATCTACATGTTAAGATTGTACGTATTTTAACACTCTTAACTGGTTCACCATTCTTATCTACACCTTTTGAAACAACTTCTTGAGCACGTCTTGGTGTAATCATATGATTTGCTTTTACAATGATGTTACCATCTTTATCGCAAATATTTTCACATGCATATCTTCCTGTGATACGGTCAAGTAATGACTCAATCTCTTCTTTTCCATCCATGAATGCTGATACATACATTCCTGGAATCTCACGACCTGTTCCTTCACAACAATCAGTTTCTCTAACAATCATGTGTTGTGAAACGTCTACCATTCGACGTGTTAAGTAACCTGAATCGGCTGTACGTAAGGCTGTATCTGAAAGTCCTTTACGAGCACCATGGGCTGACATAAAGTACTCCAATACATCAAGACCTTCACGGAAGTTTGATTTAATAGGCAACTCGATTGTACGACCTGTTGTATCGGCCATAAGTCCACGCATACCTGCTAACTGTTTAATCTGTTTATCAGAACCACGGGCTCCGGAATCAGCCATCATGAAGATGTTGTTATATTTATCAAGTCCTGATAATAGAGCATGTGTTAACTCATCATCAGTTTCTTTCCATGTTTCAACAACTTCTTTATAACGCTCTTCATCTGTAATCAAACCACGCTTGTACTGTTTAGAAATCTTATCAACAGTATTCTGTGCTTGTTCAATCATCTGTGGTTTCTGTGGTGGTACAGTCATATCTGAAATAGAAACTGTCATAGCTGCTCTTGTTGAGTAACCATAACCCATAGCTTTTACATCATCTAAAACTTCTGCTGTACGTGTAGCACCATGTGTATTAATAACTTTCTCAAGAATCTTCTTGATTTGTTTCTTACCAACATGGAAATCTACTTCAAGTTTAAGAGCTTCATCTGGATTTGTTCTATCTACGAATCCTAAATCCTGAGGAATTACTTCGTTAAAGATTAATAATCCAAGTGTAGTTTCTACAAAGCCTGCAACTTTTGAACCATCTGGCATAACAGCTGAACGATATACATAAATCTTCTGGTGTAATGTAATCTCTTTATTTTCGTAAGCCAAATAAGCTTGATTCATATCACTATAGTGATATCCTAACAAATCGATTGGTTTACATAATACACGTCTATTATTATCTTCTACATCTTCAAACCAAATGTAATCATATAAATCTAATTCTGGTTTAACATTTACGTCTGTTGTAGTTGTTAATCTCTTAATTTCTTCAATATCTGTATAAACTTTATCTGATACAGGTTTAACATTCTTGTCTCCTGTATAATCAGCTAATTTACGCATTGTTAAGTAATATAATCCAAGGATCATATCCTGTGAAGGAACTGCAACTAATCCACCATCTGAAGGTTTCAATAAGTTGTTAGGTGAAAGTAACATAAATCTACATTCAGCCTGTGCTTCAACTGATAATGGAAGATGGACAGCCATCTGATCACCATCGAAATCGGCATTGAACGCTGTACATACTAATGGGTGAAGCTTAATTGCCTTACCTTCTACTAAGACTGGTTCGAATGCTTGAATACCTAATCTATGTAATGTAGGGGCACGGTTTAACATAACTGGATGCTCTTTAATTACATCTTCAAGTACATCCCATACCTCTGACTGAAGTCTTTCTACCATTTTTTTAGCAGACTTAATATTGTGTGCTGTGCCATTGGCAACTAATTCTTTCATTACAAATGGTTTAAATAATTCAATTGCCATTTCCTTAGGTAAACCACACTGATAAATCTTTAATTTTGGTTCTACACAAATAACTGAACGTCCCGAATAATCAACACGTTTACCAAGTAAGTTTTGACGGAAACGTCCACCCTTACCTTTTAACATATCAGATAATGATTTAAGTGGTCTATTTCCTGGTCCTGTTACTGGACGTCCACGTCTACCATTATCAATTAATGCATCAACTGCTTCCTGTAACATACGTTTTTCGTTTCTAACGATAATGTCAGGAGCACCTAAATCCAATAATCTTCTTAAACGATTATTTCTGTTAATAATTCTTCTATATAAATCATTTAAATCAGATGTTGCAAATCTACCACCATCTAATTGAACCATAGGTCTAAGATCTGGTGGAATAACAGGGATTACTGTTAAAATCATCCATTCTGGCTTATTTCCAGATTGTCTGAAAGCTTCAACAACCTCTAATCTTTTAATAATACGAGCTCTCTTTTGTCCTGTAGCATTCTCTAATTCTACCTGTAATTCAACTGACTCTCTGTCAAGATCAACTCCAGCTAATAATTCACGGATTGCTTCAGCACCCATTCCTGCTCTAAACTGACTACCATACTCTTCTCTTGCTTCCTGGAATTCAGCTTCTGTAAGTATTTGTTTGTAAGAAAGATTTGTTTCTCCAGCATCTAAAACGATATACGCTGCGAAATATAATACTCTCTCTAATACTCTAGGTGATAAATCAAGGATGAGTCCCATACGAGATGGGATACCCTTGAAGTACCAAATATGAGATACAGGAGCTGCAAGCTCGATGTGTCCCATACGTTCTCTACGAACGCTGGCTTTTGTAATTTCTACACCACAACGATCGCAGACAACACCTTTATATCTAATTTTTTTATATTTTCCACAGTGACATTCCCAGTCTTTTGTTGGTCCAAATATTTTTTCGCAATATAAACCATCTTTTTCTGGTTTTAATGTTCTGTAGTTAATTGTTTCTGGTTTCTTTACTTCGCCATGAGACCATTCTCTAATCTTTTCTGGAGAGGCTAAACCAATCTGAATAGCATCAAATTTTACAGATTGACTCATTTCTTCATTTTTCATATCTGGCATCTACAATACTCCCTTCTACTCGCGATCTAGAGCGTCTGAATCATCATTAAAATCATCGTTTGCATCATCACTGCTTACTTCAACGTTTACAAGTTCTTCCTTGTCTGCATCAAATTCTTGCTTTGTGAATCCATGTTTTTCAAATGATTCTTGATTTTCAAATGCAAAGTTCTTATCGTTACCGATTATTGAATTAATATCAGTATTTCCATATTCACTTGTTTCCATCAAATGAACTTCATTCTTGTTTTCATCAAGAAGTTTAACATCAAGACCTAATGCTTGTAATTCTTTAAGCATAACCTTGAATGATTCAGGAATTCCTGGCTCAGGGATATTGTCACCCTTGATAATTGCTTCGTATGTCTTAACACGTCCAACAACATCATCAGACTTAACTGTTAAGATTTCCTGTAATGTATATGCAGCTCCATATGCTTCTAGAGCCCAAACTTCCATCTCTCCGAAACGCTGTCCACCGAACTGAGCTTTACCACCTAATGGTTGCTGAGTTACTAATGAGTAAGGACCTGTTGAACGTGCATGGATCTTATCATCAACCAAGTGATGTAACTTAAGATAATGCATGTGTCCGATAGTTACTCTTCCATCGAAGAACTCACCTGTACGACCATCTCTAAGTTGTACTTTACCATCTCGTGCGATTGGAACACCACGCCACTCAGATCTGTGATCTCTGTGTACCCATAAGTATTCCATTACTTCTGGATTAAGGATATCTTTATATTTTTCCTCGAAGATTCCATCATAATCTTCTACAGATTTACCATCTCTTGCAGCCCATGCTTCTGCCTCTTCTCTATTGAATGGCCAGTTTACGTAATCATTAGCTGTTTCCAAGATATCTCCGATATCTTCCTCGTTTGCACCATCAAATACTGGTGTTGCAATGTTGAATCCTAATGCTTTTGCAGCAAGTGATAAGTGAATCTCTAAGACCTGTCCGATATTCATACGTGAAGGTACACCCAATGGATTTAATACGATATCAAGTGGACGACCATTTGGTAAGCATGGCATATCTTCTACTGGTAACACACGTGAAACTACACCCTTATTACCATGTCGACCGGCCATCTTATCACCAACAGAAATCTTTCTCTTCTGTGCGATGTAAATTCTTACAGACTGATTAACTCCTGGTGGTAACTCATCACCGTTTTCTCTTGTAAATACTTTAGCATCAATAACAATACCGTATTCACCATGTGGAACTTTAAGTGATGTATCTCTAACTTCACGAGCTTTTTCTCCAAAGATTGCTCTTAAAAGTCTTTCTTCAGCTGTTAATTCTGTTTCTCCCTTAGGAGTTACTTTACCAACTAAAATATCGCCAGCACGTACCTCAGCACCTACACGAATAATACCTCTTTCATCTAAGTCCTTAAGAGCATCTTCGCCTACACCTGGCACATCTCTTGTAATTTCTTCAGGTCCAAGTTTTGTATCTCTTGACTCTGCTTCATATTCTTCAAGATGAACTGATGTATAAACATCGTTCTGTACTAATTTTTCACTAAGTAATACCGCATCCTCGTAGTTATAACCTTCCCAAGTCATAAATCCGATTAATGGGTTTTTACCTAAACCAATTTCACCATTAGCAATTGATGGGCCATCAGCAATTACTTCACCTGCTTCAACTCTATCTCCTTTAAATACGATAGGTCTCTGGTTATAACAGTTTGACTGGTTTGAACGAGCAAATTTTGTAAGAGTATATTCTCTTCTATTGCCGTCATCTTCTTTTACAATAATTCTATTTGACTCTGCGCTTAAAACAACACCTGATGCTTTTGCAACAACACAATCGCCTGAATCGACAGCAGCTTTTGTTTCCATACCTGTACCGATTGCTGGGGCTTCTGTTGTTAAAAGTGGAACCGCCTGACGCTGCATGTTTGATCCCATTAAGGCACGGTTAGCATCATCATTCTGTAAGAATGGAATCATAGCAGTAGCTACTGAGAATACCATCTTAGGTGATACATCCATGTAATCAAACATTGTCTTATCATATTCTTGAGTTTCTTCTCTGTAACGACCTGATACTGAATGTCTTACAAAGTGTCCCTCTTCATCTAATTTTTCATTAGCTTGTGCAACATGATAATTATCTTCTTCATCAGCTGTCATATATACAACTTCATCTGTTACTCTAGGATTTTTTGGATCACTCTTATCGATTTTACGATATGGTGCTTCAATAAATCCATACTCATTAATTCTTGCGTAACTAGCAAGTGAGTTGATCAAACCGATGTTAGGTCCTTCAGGAGTCTCGATAGGACACATTCTACCATAATGTGTATAGTGAACATCTCGAACCTCGAATCCGGCGCGATCTCTTGATAAACCACCAGGTCCTAATGCAGATAAACGTCTCTTATGAGTAATTTCTGATAAAGGATTATTTTGATCCATGAACTGTGAAAGTTGTGATGAACCAAAGAACTCTTTAACAGCTGCAGTTACAGGTTTGATATTAATTAATGATTGTGGTGAAATAGATTCAATATCTTGAGTTGTCATTCTTTCACGTACAACTCTTTCAAGTCTTGATAAACCAATTCTATATTGATTCTGTAATAATTCACCTACGGCACGAATACGTCTATTTCCTAAGTGATCGATATCGTCATCTGTTCCGCATCCCCACTCTAAATGCATATTATAGTTAATAGAAGCAAAAATATCTTCCTTTGTAATATGTTTAGGGATTAAATCGTTGATTCCATATTTAATTGCTTCGATTCTGTCTTCGATTGAATCGTTTTCTTCTAATAATTGTGCTAATGCTGGATAGTATACTAGTTCGTGAATTCCAAGTTCTTCTAACTGTCCTTCGATCTCAGGAATCCATTTTGTAATATCTACCATCATTGAAGATAAAATCTTAACATTACGTGTTTCTGTTTGAATCCAAACATAAGGGACTGCAGCATTCTGGATAGAATCTGCTAGCTCTCTTGTTAAAACCGTTCCTTTTTCTACTAAGATTTCACCTGTTGTAGGATCCATTACATCTTCTGCAAGAACCTGACCACTGATTCTGTTTTTCAATGCTAATTTCTTGTTAAATTTGTATCTACCTACTTTTGCTAAATCATATCTTCTTGGGTCGAAGAACATTGCCGAAATCAAACTTTCAGCACTATCAACTGAAAGTGGTTCACCTGGTCTAATCTTCTTATAAAGTTCAAGTAATCCACCTTCATAGCTTCCCTGTGGATCTTTTTCTGTAATAGTTGGATCTTTTTCAAATGAAGCTAAGATTTTAGGTTCTTCACCAAATAAATCTATAATTTGCTGGTTTGTACCTATGCCTAAAGCACGAATGAATACAGTGATAGGTACTTTTCTAGTTCTATCTACACGAACATTGAAAACGTCATTGGAATCAGTTTCGTACTCAAGCCATGCACCACGAATTGGAATGACTGTACTTGAAAATAGTTCTTTACCAACTTTATCATGATCAATGCCATAATAAATACCTGGTGAACGAACTAATTGACTGACGATAACTCGCTCTGCACCATTAATTACAAAGGTACCTGTCTCTGTCATCAAAGGTAAATCTCCCATGAAAATTTCATGTTCATTTATCTCATCTGTCTCTTTATTATGAAGTCTTACCTTAACCTTCAAAGGCGCTGCATAAGTTGCATCTCTTTCCTTACACTCAGGTATTGTATACTTAACATCTTCTCTACATAATGTAAAGTCTACAAAATCTAAGCTAAGATGTCCGCTGTAATCAGTTATTGGAGAGATATCAGCAAAGGCTTCTTTTAATCCTTCTTCTAAAAACCACTGATAAGAATTCCTTTGGACTTCTATCAGATTTGGCATCTCTAATACCTCTTTTTGTCTCGAGTAACTCATACGCATGCCTTTTCCAGCCTTGACCGGACGTAATCTGTTTTTCTCCATTGACGTTTCACCTCTCGTTTTTATTTTCCTACTTATTTACTAACAAGTTTATACGGCTATCTGTCTAATACATAAGCCTACTGCACCATAATAGTGCAATCTATAGTATACCCCAAATTTCGTTTTTATGCAAGTTGTTTTTTGTTTTTATATCCATTTGTTTGAATTTGTCAAGCCCTATTTACAAAATAATAAAAAATGGATGCTAATCACTTTGATATTCCATCCATTTTTCAAAATTTCTTCTATATTATATTTTATACATCCATATCAAAACAATACTTTTAATCCTTCGCATTGTTAACTATTTCAAAAATTTTTCCAAAAACCTTTTCAAAGGTAAATCTTTCGCATATTTTTTTATAACCATTCTCTGCTATTTTTTTTCGTTCCTCATCATGCTGAAGATAATATTCTATTTTTCTAACCAAATCCTCATCATCTTCATAATAATCAAATTCTACCCCTGGTTCAAAATCTCTAAACAAATCTTCCTGATAATTTGTCAATAAAAAGCCGCCGCTTCCCATAATATCAATGCACCTTAATGGAATTCCATTTTTTATACTTCTTAGACTTATGTTCAAGTTAATTTTGCTCTTGTTAAAAACTAAATTCATTTCCGTTTCATAAACAGCTACTCCCATATTCTTTATTCCAGGTATTTTTGCACTTTGCTCCCATGTAAACAATTTACATTTTCCTGGGAATTTAGCTCCTATTTTTTCTAATATTCTTTTTCTTTCCATTTGAGTTACTTTTCTATTTATAACATAATTTTCATATGCATATGTAGGTTTTTCAACACTATATTTATCAACATCATATGGAAAAGCTTCATATATCATATTCACAATGTTAGATGTCAATGTTTTTTCCACAAAATTATAGCCTTGAACTTTTTGTTGTGCTTCCACAACAGCATCTAAATAACCGTTTAAATATAAATTATTTTTTTCAATTATTCTCTCATAAAAATTATGCTCTTCATTATAAAGTTGTCCCATAAACGAAATATCACATTTCACTCTGTTTTCATTATAATCTGTTTTCAATTTTTTCTTTATATTTTCCGGATCAGTAGGTAATACCATATAATAAACATTTTTCAAACCGCCATTTCTTAGCTCTAAATATTGATAACTATCAAACAAAAAAACATAGTTTGTATCATACATTAGAGTATATGAATACAACATTCCATACGGACTATCATACACAAACGCTATGTATTTCATATTTTTTTTATGACAAAATTCTGACAAAACCGGATAAAAATTATAAGAAAAGCATATATCTATATCATTTTTTTCAACAAATTTCAAAATATTAGCATCAAATTTTTCGCTTTTTCTTTCTTGATAATCCCCGTCAAAAAACTCGTAAACATTATATCCAAGCTTTTCAAAAGCTTTTATAGTTCCTTCTTTTCCATAGCAAGGCCAATCTAAATATAACAAATTCATTTTTCCACCTCTATTTTTCAAATGATTTAATCAACATTTTCTCAATTCTTTTTTCATATGTATACTCATTTTTTACTTTCATGTAACCGTTTTCTGCAATTTCTTTTCTTCTTTTATCATTTTGCAAATAATACTCTATTAAATAGACCATTTCTTCTGGGCTAGAATACGTAACGATTTCTTCACCATTTTCAAATTCCTCAAAAATTTCTTCCTGATAATTTGATAATACAAATCCTTTACAACTCATGATATCAAAAATTCTAAGCGGTAACCCTGTTCTTATCATCTTTGAAGTCATGTTGAGATTTATTTTTGTGTTATTAAAAATAAGTGGCATTTCAGTAAGAGTTTTTGCATATCCATGATTTTTTACTTTTGGAAGCTTCGTTGTATCACTCCCCGTATATATATCAAAAGAAAACCTGTTGGAAATCTTTTCAACTGTATCAACTCTTTCCCTAGCTGTTATCTCACTTCCCAAATAAAATTGTGACAACGTTCTTTTATCTGTCAAAAAATTATTTCCTGGCAACTCAAGGAAATCATCTATGTTTTCTTTTATTTCATCGACATACTTTTCTTCTAACAATTTTTCCACAAAATAGTATCCGTATACCCATTCTTGTGACCTTATTATCGCCTCAAGATATCCATCTAAAAATCCCGACATTTCTTTTTTTTGTGTATAAGGATTTTTTTCTGTGTATAACGACCCAACGAAAGAAATATCATGTGTAAATTTATCTTTATCTTCTCTCGATGCATTCTCAATTATCGCGTCTTTATTTTTTAACCTTGCCCCCAACGGCAAATAAAAAACGCAATCCGGATTCAAAGGTTTTATTTCATTATATAAAGCTCTATCAAAAATAAAAGTTCTATTCCACGAATTTGTAATAGATGAACTATACAATTCCATTACAGGAGAATCAACTATCCAAGAAATATATCTAATTTTAAAAACTTTACACAACTCAGATAAAAAGGGATAAAAATTTATAGAGAACACAAAATCGAATTGTTCTTTCATCATTACATTTCCAACTTCCTTAACTGCCAATTTCAAACTATAATTTTTATTATATATTTCTTTTGTGTATTCAACTATCTCATACCCATATTCTTTAAAAGTTTCAATAAGATCTTCTTCGCAAATACTACCATACCTATAAAATAAAAATTTCATGTTTTACCCCTCTTTATTTTGAAATATCTTTTTCTAATATCTTTTCTTCTATTATTTCGGTTTAATTCTTTTCTATATATAGTTTTTCTTTTTATTTTAGGTTAGTTCTTTTATATATGCATTTTTTAGATTAATTCTTTTTTTATATGCAGTTTTTCTTTATGGCAATAAGAAAAGCGAGAACCCACAAGGGATTCTCGCTCAATAAGCTGTTGTTATTCTTAATTATTTAAGAGTAACTTTTGCATCTAACTCTTCTAATTTAGCTTTGATATCTTCAGCTGTAGCTTTGTCAGCCTGCTCTTTAACAACTTTAGGAGCTCCATCAACTACTGCTTTAGCTTCTTTTAATCCTAAACCAGTTACTTCACGAACTACTTTGATAACTTTAACTTTGTTTGGTCCAACTTCTGTTAATTCAACGTCGAACTCTGTTTTTTCTTCAGCTGCTGCTCCAGCTGCTCCACCTGCTACTGCTACAACGCCTGCTGCTGCAGATACGCCAAATTCTTCTTCACAAGCTTTTACTAAATCGTTTAATTCTAATACGCTTAACTCTTTGATAGCATCGATAAATTCTTCTGTAGTTAATTTTGCCATTATTATTTCCTCCATTTTGAAATATAAAATTTTACGACTTTAAAGTCATATTATCCAGCTATAATTATTCTGCTGGTGTTTCTGCTGGTGCAGCCTCTTCAGCTACATCTGAAGCATCACCTTTCTCTGCGATCTGTTTAAGAACACGAGCAAAGTTTGCAATAGGTGACTGTAAGCTTCCAAGTAATCTTGAAAGTAATTCATCTCTGCTTGGAATAGAAGCGATAGCTTTCATTCCTTCTGCATCATAAAGTGTACCTTCAACAATACCAGCTCTAATCTCTAATGCTTCTGCATCTTTAGCGAATTTTGCAATTACTCTAGCTGGAGCTGTTGCATCATCTTTAGAGATAGCAAATGCATTAGGGCCTTCAAGGGAATCTTTTAAGCCTTCAAACTCAGTTCCTTCAATTGCTCTTTTAACTAAAGTGTTTTTGAATACTTTATAAGTAACGCCAGCTTCTCTTAACTGTTTACGTAATTCAGTATCCTCTGCAACAGTAAGACCGCTATAATTAACAACTACCATTGACTGAGCATCTTTGATTGTTTCTGAAATTTCCTGTACGATAGGCTGTTTAAGTTCTACTTTTGCCACGAATCGTGCACCTCCTTTTATTATTTTGCATAAAAGACATGAGGTTTATATGATTTAATAAATAAATCAAAGAAACCTCTCTGCCTAGACAGAGAGGTATTAGTCATTTTCAAGATGGCGAACCATCGAAAAATTCCTCGGTAGGCACTTACGTTTACGCCTTACGGCACCTACTGTCTTCGGCAATATGCTTTATTATATTAACATTATATATTACGGATGTCAATCTATAACTTTCCGCAAAAATCATGCTTGCTTTAATAGGTCTATTAGTAAATTTTAACAAATGTATAACATCTGTTCAGTAACAAACGATTCTACGTTTTTAATTACTCTGTTATCTTTGTAACGTTTAACTTCACACCAGGTCCCATTGTTGAAGTGATTACTGCACTCTTAATGTACTGACCTTTTACGCTAGCAGGTTTTGCTTTGTTGATTGCACCCATAAGAGCGCGGAAGTTGTCGCTTAATTGCTCTTCTGTGAAAGAAGCTTTTCCAACTGGCACGTGAATGATATTTGCTTTATCTAATCTATATTCAATCTTACCAGCTTTGATATCATTGATAGCTTTAGTAACATCCATTGTAACTGTACCAGCTTTTGGGTTTGGCATTAAACCTTTAGGTCCAAGTACACGTCCTAAACGTCCAACAACACTCATCATATCTGGTGTAGCTACTACAACATCAAAGTCTAACCATCCGTCGTTCTGGATCTTTGGAATTAATTCCTCGCCGCCTACGAAATCAGCACCTGCTGCCTGAGCTTCATCTGCTTTAGCACCTTTAGCGAATACTAAAACTTTAACTGATTTACCAGTTCCGTGTGGTAATACTACTGCACCACGAACCTGTTGATCTGCGTGACGTCCATCACATCCAGTTCTAAGATGGAGTTCGATTGTTTCGTCAAATTTTGCTGTAGCGTTCTTTTTAACAAGACTAACAGCTTCTGCTACTTCATACTGGCTTTTCTTGTCAAAACTCTTTACAGCGTCTTGATATTTCTTTCCTCTTTTCATGAAAAATAACCTCCTGGTGGTATTATCGGGAGAGGGCCCTCCCACTTTTTGTTATTATAAATGCCCTATCTAATACTTGTCATCTAAATCGATGCTTACACCATATTTTAGTTTTCTCTCAGAGCTTAGCTAAAACATAATGTAATAGTTGTATCTAATTGATTACAAAAATTAGTCTACAACCTCAACACCCATAGATCTAGCAGTACCAGCGATCATGCTCATAGCTGCTTCGATAGTAGCTGCATTTAAATCTGGCATTTTTGTCTCAGCGATTTCTTTAACCTGAGCTTTTGTAATCTTTGCAACCTTTGTTTTGTTTGGTTCACCTGAACCACTCTTAATATTGCAAGCTTTTTTAATTAATACTGCTGCTGGTGGTGTTTTTGTGATGAAGCTAAAGCTTCTATCTGAATATACAGTAATTACTACAGGGATAAGAACGTCGCCCTTATCTGCTGTTTTAGCATTAAACTGTTTTGTAAACTCTACGATATTAACACCATGCTGTCCTAATGCAGGTCCAACTGGAGGAGCTGGAGTTGCTTTACCTGCAGGGATCTGCAATTTAATATATCCTTCAACTTTTTTTGCCATTGGAATTGCCTCCTTATTTCTTCTTCTTAACATCTGCGAAACTTACTTCAACCGGTGTTTCGCGACCGAACAGTTCAACCTTAATTGTAACTGTTTCTTTGTGTTCATTGATTGTTTGGATAACACCTTCTGTATCTTTCCAAACGCCTCCGATAACTACGATAGTATCTCCTACTTCGTAATCAATGACCACACTTTCTGATTTGATTCCTAAAGGTCTCATTTCAGCTTCAGTGAGAGGAACGGGCTTACTTCCCGGTCCAACGAATCCAGTAACTCCACGTGTATTTCTTACAACGTACCATGTATCATCGTTCATAATCATATGAACAAGTACATAACCTGGAAACATTTTCTTGGAAACCTGTTTCTTAGTACCGTTCTTCACTTCTAGTACTTCTTCCATTGGAACACGTACTTCTAAGATTTGATCTTCAAGATGTCTGTTTTCAATTGTTTTTTCAATATTTGCTTTAACCTTGTTCTCATATCCTGAATATGTATGTGCTACATACCAATTTGCTTCTGACATAAATCGTCTTCCTCCATTACAATTTGAATCCTACTATGAAGTCTACTCCACACTGTATTGCTCTATCCATAAGTGCAATAATCACACCTGTGATAATAGAAATGACAACAACAGCTGTAGTTTGTCTTGTAAGTGTTTTCTGATCTGGCCAGATTATCTTTTGGAACTCAGCCTTAAGACCGGTAAACCAGCTCGTTTTTGGAGCTTTTTCTAATTTTTCGGTTTCTCCCATGTTCTCACTCCTTCACTCTATTCAGACTATTTTGTTTCTTTGTGTACTGTATGTTTCTTACAGAATCTGCAGTACTTCTTTGTTTCCATTCTGTCCGGATGAGCTTTCTTGTCCTTTGTCATGTTATAGTTACGACGCTGACACTCTGTGCAAGCTAATGTAATCTTTGTGCGCACAACTTCCACCTCCGTTTAATTCTTTGTTGCTTTCACCCAAAAATTGGGCATAAAAAAAAGACCTACTTTCAAGCCTTTTCAATATAGCATAATCTTTTTGCTACGTCAATATATTTTTATAATCTTTGTGAATTCTACCACTTTTTTCAAAAAAAAGCAAGTATTTTTTATAATTTTACTTGATTTTTTTTATTTTTTGGATTATACTTTAAATAGAGACTCTGAATATTCTATTCGACTTTATTTTAATTTACTAAATCATCATTTAATTTATTTACTTTTTCAGAGTTTTTATACATCAAACTTGTAAATCTACTAGTTTTTTCACTATATTACCCATATTTTATAACTAGATTTTTAAAATTAAATAATACAATTTTTGTAAATAACGTCGCTTTTTTTATTTTTGAACGTATTAATACTATATTAAATGTTATATTTTTTATATAACCAAACTTACAATATCGTACAGTAGACGTTTATCATAAAAGGATTTATGAATTACTCCCTTATGCTTATTTAGCATATTTCACGGAAGAAAGGAGGGGAGCCTATGGCAAAGATTGATAGTGCTTATGCATATTACCTAAGTAATTATGGTAATAAAGAGGCATCGAGATACGATTCGCACAAAAAAAGTGACCTTAAAAAATTATATAGTAAAATAGTAAAAGTTAATAAAGATTCTCCCCTTTATAAACTTTCTGATCCTAGCAATGCAAAAAAATATGCAATCGATATAAAGGAAAGTACTCGAGACATACAAAATGTTGTGGCATCTTTATCTAGTGATGATGGCATTAATAGTTCTTTCCAAAAAAAGGTTGCTGTATCATCTGATGAAGATATTGTTGAGGCTTTATACATAGGAAATTCACCTAATACTGACGATTTTGATGAGTTCAGTATGGAAATTTCTTCGCTAGCATCACCTCAAATTAATATGGGAAATTTTCTAAGAAAAGATTCGCTTTCGATGATTCCTGGAACTTATTCCTTTGATTTAAGTACAGTATCTGCATCTTATGAATTTCAGTTTACTGTAAAAAAGGGAGAAAATAATTTAGACGTACAGCGTAAGTTGGCTTCTTTAATTACTAATTCTGGCATAGGTCTCAAGGCTCAAATAGTTAACAATGATAATAACCCTGACGAGAATTCTATAAGCATTACTTCGAATAAAACTGGTTTAGCTCACGGGGAACATTATCAATTTCAAATTTCGCCAGAATCTTCGAATAATTCAATTAATGTGATGAACATAATTGGAATTAATAAGGTAAGTCAACAAGCTTCAAACTCAAACTTTACTTTAAATGGAATTGCACATTCATCATACTCAAACACATTTACTGTAAACAATTCCATTGAATTAAAAATAAAACAAACTACCGATGGTTCTGCTGTTACTATAGGTTATAAGAAAAATTTAGATGCAATTGCAGACAACATAAGTGATTTAACTAAAGCATACAATAATGTGCTTACATTAGCCGAAAATTTTTCTAAAATACCAACACAGCACACTAGCAACCGCTTTTTACTAAATGATGTAAGTGGTGTTGCCTTGAGTCGCAAGTCGTCTCTTGAAAATATCGGACTTATTGTTGGAGAAAACGGTCATGTTGAACTTGATAAAAACATTTTAGAAAATGCTATATCACCTGACAACGTTACAGATACATTCAAAATACTAAACGAGTTTAAAAATGCTATGGGGGCTAAAGCTGATGAAGCTTCCCTAAACCCTATGAACTATATGGATAAAGTTATTGTAGAATATAAAAAACCACATAACAATTTTCCTACTCCATATATTTCATCAATTTATTCAGGCATGATGCTTGACGATTTTGCCTAACCAACTTAGCTTTCCGATTCTTTTATTTATACATATTTATATCAAAGACTTCCTATGATAGAATTGTCTTTTCGACTATTCTTAGGAAGTCTTTTTTCTATTTTTTATTCGTCATTAATTACATTGACATAGAATTATGTTGCATTTGCTTTCTATACCTATTAAATATCTCTCCGTAGTGTTCGTATGTCATATGAGGATCTTTTTTGGAGGTTACCTCATGCAAAAATGTTATATCTTCATCATTATAAAAAGCTATCTGACAACCATATTTTCTAAATTCAAAACATTGTGATATATCATAATAATGCCAGTTATCAAATATATCTTCTCTCCATGGTAAATCCATTGTTGTAAACATAAATACCCCATCTATTGCCTCTGCTTCAACTATTTTTTCATGTTTAGGATTGGAAACGGAACGCACTATGTTTAAAATAACATCTTGATATAAATTTAGATAAATTTTATCCATAGATGATTTAAACCATTCTGTGTCACCATCTAGCTTTGTTGTTCCTGAATTTCCTAGCATTTTTAAATTTGGATTTAATTTTATTTCATTAATGAGCTTATCTATTATATTTAAATCTATTATAAAAGTATCGTGGTGTATATAAAACTTATATTTTGCATTACTTTCAAGCATTGCCACATTATAACCTGACGTCATAGATTCGGCATTTATTAATTCTATTATTTCTAGTTCATATTCCTTAGGAACTATTAATCTTCGCAAATATTCTTCACATTCTTCTCTATATCTCGAATTGTTGGTACAAAATATAATCGAGATTTTATTTTCATTATATTCATTGTTTATATTGCGTTCTTTAATTATATTTTTTATTCCTTCATAATCAATTTTCTTTGTTTCTAAATATTTTTTTACATTTATTATTTTTACATCTGCATTATTTTTTTTACTTACAGTTGGATAACATTTTCCTTTTCCATATATTTTTTGTGTCTTAAAAAATCTTATATAGTTTTCAAGTTTCTCAATATACATCTGGCTTTTCTGAATATTACAATTACTAGTTTCATGTTTTTTATATAATTCTTCAAGATTCTTTTTTAGGTTTTTACTTAGTATCTTTACAACCTTTTCTGTTACGTTTCCTAAAAATTCTTCATTAACTGAATACTTAATTATCACAGCCAGCATATCCACTGATACATTATTATTTATTAATTTCTTATTTAATTTTTCTAAATCTTTATCTGGGAAACCGAACCATATTTTTCTAATATCAAATTTTATTTCTTGATATACTGCACCAAACTCTACCAAATCATTATTCATTCTTTGGCATGTATTCTTTTGATAGCTCATTGGGCAACCATTTTTCCTTCGATTTTCTTCACATAAAGTAATTTCAAGCATCATGGCTAACATCATATTTTCATATGTTATATATTTTTTAGCTTCTATTCTATTTTTTTCAGTCAAAAGAGTCCAGAGGAAATCATTAGCAACTTGATATGCTTTTACTTTTATCATCATCTCTATAAATTTTTGTATCGCTTTGCCTACACGATAGTCATCCATTTTTGTTTGATTGCACATTTTATCAAACTCTTCTTGAATAATCTGCTTTTCTAACGAACTTCCTTTCACTAAAAATAATGCCATTTTATAACTTACAAACGCCATTTCTTTATCATTTTCTTCATTTAACATTGCATATATATAGTACCATTCATAATATTCTGGTACTAAACAAATAGCACTCTTTAACGTTTCATAAGTTTTAGAAACATTTTTTGATGCTATTTCACTATCTAATTCCCTAATTTTTTCCAATATAATTTCTTCTTTATCCAATTTTTTCCCTCCCTTTAATTTCGTTTTTTCTTTTGCTTTATATTTTGTTTCTAAATTGCAATAACAAGTTGGACACCTACTAAGAAACATCCACTTGATAGATTTTATCTAGTTCATCCTCAAATAGTTCGTCAGGTGTTTTATAGCCT
>FOPE01000043.1 GCA_900113385.1 Lachnospiraceae bacterium C7 | reverse complement strand
GATTTTCATGAATTAATGAAGTTATTAAAAATGCACCTCATCCCACCCGATGAAGTGCATTTGATGCCAGACTTATTTTTTGAAAAGTAACTAAAAGACTTAAATGCAGGTAGTGATCGATTTGTCAATAGGTGTTATTAGACGGGTCGCGTTTACTTTTGCATAAGAATTAGCCAGCCGTCTGTTTGCTATGCAATTTTCAATATACCCACTGTCTGGAATAAGCTAATTATAGCACCTTTTCAGAAAGAAGGTAGCCTAAAAAAAGTCGAATTTGATGTCAAAAATCGATTTTGTGTAATCAGACGATATTTCAGTTGGGGTTTAGTTTTTCATTCAAGGTTTGATAGGCATATATATAAATGTAATACAATATGTCGATTATATATGCAATTTTTCAATATAAGGAGAGTAAAAATGGAAGATTATCAAAACAATTTTGAAGGTATGAACAATCAAGAGTCTCAGGACAATGCTGTTCAAAGTGAGCAACAGACTCAGGAAACATCAACACAAAGTTATGACAACAACGGTTTTGCCAGCAACAACGCATATGCAGACAACAATGGCTATGCCAACAACAATGGTTATGCCAACAACAACGGATATGCCAACAACAATGGCTATGCCAACAACAACGCATATGCCAACAACAACGCATATGCTAACAACAACGCATATGCCAACAACAACGCATATGCTAACAACAACGCATACGCCAATAACTACACATATGCAAATCCAGAACTTAACAATAGTCAGCAATCAAGAATTTCTCTTGGAAGTTGGATTGGAACATTAGTTATTACAGCTATTCCACTAGTAAATCTCATTTTCTTAATCATCTGGGCAGTTTCAGACAACGTTGTACCAGAAAAACGTGAATGGGCAAGAGCACAGCTTATTGTAGCTATTGCAGAGGTTGTACTAGTATTCTTCTTTACATTTGTATTAGGAATTGGAATGGCAAGTGCATTTTCTGAATATTAATATTTTAAATTAACATATATAAACATTTTATAACACTAATCGCCCCCGCTAGACCATTTTAGTCTAGTAACGGAGGCGATTTTTTATTTACATCAACCTTTAAAATTTATTCCTTTCAAAGATCAATTATTTTGGCAATCAAAAATTTTTTATAATTAATACTTAATTGGCACTTAAGTAGTACTCAATTAATATTCTGCAAAGAGTTGTTCTAATTTGGCATTATCTGCTTTTTGTGTTATAGCTAAACGAAGTAAAATAGCTGCTTTCTGTGGTGGTAAGTTATCTGCTGCAACAGTATTATCACACAACAAGTTTGCTTTTGTAATAACACCATCATCGATTCTTGAAGAGATAACTACTGGGATTTTAAGGTCTTTAATAACCTCTACCCATTTTTCACTAAATTCACCAGCACCGGCTCCAGCGATTACGATACCTTCCGAATTCTTTGCTGCATATTTAAGAATTTCAGGATCAGCATCAACTGAGAAGTATACTATAGATACTTTTGGCAATTTATCAAGTTTAGAAACATCAAATTCAGATTTTGTTGTATGGGTTTTTGCTGTGCTTTCGTACATATAAACTGCGCCATCACGAACGATACCGATTGCGCCCATTTCTTCAGCTGAGATTGCTGTAACATCATAAGTACTTGTTTTTGTTACAGAACGAGCGGAGAAGATTCTATCTGAAAAAACAGTAAGTACGCCTTGGCCAACTGCTTTATCTGAAGCAGCTACGCATACAGCTTCATATAAGTTCATTGGTCCATCAGCTGAGATAGATGTTGAAGGACGCATAGAACCTGTAAGTACTACTGGTTTATCTGTTTTAACTACAAGATTTAAGAAATAAGCTGTTTCCTCCATAGTATCTGTACCATGAGTGATAACAAATCCCTTTAAATCAGGGTCAGAAGACATTTCATTAATTTTTTTAGCAATTTCTAGCCAAGTTTCAGCTGTAATATCATCAGAGTTAACATTACAAACTTGAACTGCTTCGATTTCAGCAACGTCTTTTAATTCTGGAACTGCAGATAACAAATCGTCAGCTGAAAGAGAACCAGGTTTGTAACCAGCTGTTTTACCAGCTTCACCTACACCTGCGATAGTTCCACCTGTTGCAAGTACCGCAACCTTACCTTTGCCTTTAGCAGTGTCGCTAGAGGTAGTAGTTTTGCTACTTTTGGTTGTGCTTGATTTTGCTTCAGTCTTAACTGAGGCTTTACTTGTATCAGTGCTTGAATCACCACCAGAGCTACAGCCGATTAGTGAAAACACTAAAGTGACGCACATAACCATTTGGACAAATTTTTTCATAGTTTGTCTCCTTCCTATAACATAATACTTAAAAAACAAAAGCACTATATTTCAAATATAGTATCTTGAAATACAATGCTCCCCATACAGGTATGTTATCGGCTGTTTTTATGTGTACATTAGTGATATACGAATTTCGTATACATAACATACAATATTAATAATTTTCATATAGTGTATTTAGTGCTACAATATAATTCGGAATTACAATATCCGATAAATGAATCAGATATTAAAGTTCCAAGGGCTATTACAGTTCTTTACATTAATTATCAAGTCTTAATAGTTATTCTATTTATATAGTGAGGACCCCAACCTTCTGCTATAGCGATAGAGTTTATTAGTTCTTGAAAATCCACCACTAAGACTCGCAAGAAGAATTTTAAAGTGTGAATCCCAACCTTCCGCTAATCTGTTCTTTTTGCGAGTTTTCAATAATAAACCACGAAAGGAAATCGATATGAAATCTTTATTAGTTTATTTAAAAGATTATAAAAAAGAGTCGATTCTTGCTCCGATTTTTAAGATGTTAGAAGCAAGTTTTGAACTTATAGTCCCATTAGTTATGGCGGCAGTCATTGACGTGGGTATTAAAAATGAAGACGGACCCTACATTGTAAAGATGTGTCTTATTTTAATATTATTAGGTATTGTTGGTCTTATGTCTTCTGTGACAGCCCAATATTTTGCAGCTAAGGCAGCTACAGGTTTTGGTACTAAAGTCCGCCATGTATTGTTTAAGAGAATTCAAGAATTTACATTTTCACAAACAGATAGATTCGGAACAGATACACTTATCACTCGTATGACAAGTGATGTTAACCAAGTGCAAAATGGCGTAAACATGACACTTCGTCTTTTCTTACGTTCACCATTCGTAGTATTTGGCGCTATGTTTATGGCATTTTCAGTTGATTTTAAAGCAGCTCTTATCTTTGTTGTAACTATTCCAGTTTTAGCAATTGTAGTTTTTGGAATCATGCTAATTACAATTCCTTTATACAAAAAAGTACAGGCTAACTTAGATAAGATTATGACAGGTACTAGAGAGAACCTTACAGGTGCAAGAGTTATCAGAGCTTTTGGAAAGGAGAAAGATGAAGAAAGAACTTTCCTTGCAAACAATGAAGCACTTGATACAGCCCAGCGATTTGTAGGTAGAATCTCAGGACTTATGAATCCACTTACATATATTTTGATTAACTTAGGTACAGTTGCTATTATTTACCAAGGTGCCGTTAGAATTAACCTTGGTATTCTTACAAGCGGTCAAGTTATTGCCCTTTTAAATTATATGTCGCAGATTCTTGTAGAGCTTATCAAGCTTGCAAACCTTATTATCCAGATTACTAAGGCAGCAGCTTGTGGAGACAGAATTGAAGATGTTTTAAAAGAAAAGCCTAACATGAAAGACGGTAACATAGAGAACGTTTCTGTAGACAACAGCGATGTGGCAGTTGAATTTGATAATGTTTCACTTAGATACGAAGAAAATGCAGGTTGTGCATTGGAAAATATTTCTTTTGTAGCTAAAAAAGGCCAGACTATCGGTATCATTGGTGGTACAGGTAGTGGTAAGTCTTCACTTGTTAACCTTATTCCTAGATTCTATGATGCTTCGGAAGGTCAAGTTAAGGTTTATGGTAATGATGTTAGAGAATATAAAGCTAGAGGACTTCGTGACAGCATTGGTATTGTTTTACAGAAAGCTGAGCTTTTCAAAGGTACAATCGCAGACAACCTTCGTTGGGGTAAAGAAGACGGTACTCCAGAAGATATGGACAAAGCTCTTGAGATTTCTCAAGCTAAAGAATATGTTTCAAATAAACCAGGTCAAACTGAGTATGGTATTGAACAAAATGGTAGAAACCTTTCAGGTGGACAGAAGCAACGTCTTACAATTGCTAGAGCCATCATGAAAGATCCTGAAATTCTTATCCTTGATGATAGTGCTTCAGCCCTTGATTTTGCTACTGACGCAAAACTTCGTATGGCTATTAGAAGCATGAAAGATTCACTTACAACATTTATCGTTTCACAAAGAGCAGCTTCAGTTCAGTATGCTGATATGATTTTAGTATTAGACGAAGGAAAGCTTGTAGGTAAAGGTACACATGACCAACTCATGAAAGATAACGAGATTTATCAGGAGATTTATTATTCACAGTTCCCTAAGGAGGAGGCAAATGATGAGCAATAATCAAAAAAATAATTCAAGCCAAAACCGCAATAAGAATAACAATCAAAGGGAAACACTTAAGAAAGTTTTTAAATACATTGGTAAATACAAATTTTACTTATATGCATCACTAGTTTTAGCAGTTATTACAGTAGTTCTTACTTTATATGTACCAAAGCTTACAGGTGAAGCTGTGGATTACATGATAGGTAAAGGTAAAGTTGATTTTAAAGGCGTTTACAAAATCATAACTACTATTTTAGTTTCTATTTCTATCACAGGTGTTGCACAATGGCTTATGAACTTATGCAACAACAAGATGACATATCACGTTGTTAGAGATATAAGAAATGATGCTTTTAAAAAAATCGAGACACTTCCATTCAAATATATCGATTCTCATCCATACGGTGAAATCGAAAGTAGAGTAATTGCTGATGCAGATCAGTTCGCTGATGGCCTTTTAATGGGATTTACACAGTTATTTACAGGTGTTATTACTATTTTAGGAACACTTTGCTTTATGCTTTCTGTTAACCCTATTATTACATTAGTAGTTGTTGCTATTACACCTTTATCATTCTTTGTAGCTGGTTTTATTTCAAAGCGTACATTCTCTATGTTTAAAAAACAATCAGAGATTCGTGGAGTTCAAACTGGTATCATCAATGAGATGATAGAAGGCCAGAAGGTAGTTAAAGCTTTTAATAGAAAAGATATTGTTATTGCAGATTTTGATGAGGTAAACGAGGAGCTCCAAAAGGTTTCACTTAGAGCGACTTTCTTTTCATCACTTACTAATCCAAGTACTAGATTTATCAACAGTTTAGTATATACAAGTGTAGGTATTGCAGGTGCTTTTGCAGCAATTAGTGGTAGACTTACAGTAGGTTCTTTAAGTTCCTTCCTAAGTTACGCTAACCAGTACACAAAACCTTTCAACGAGATTTCAGGTGTAGTAACAGAGCTTCAAAATGCCATTGCATGTGCAGCTAGAGTTTTTGAACTTATTGAAGAAGATTCAGAGATTCCTGATAAAGCAGATGCTGTAGAACCAGAAAAATTTGAAGGTCATGTTGAATTAAATGACATCGACTTCTCATATGTTCCAGAGCAGAGACTTATCGAGAACTTCAACTTAAAAGTTAAGCCGGGACAAAACGTTGCTATCGTTGGTCCTACAGGATGTGGTAAGACTACACTTATTAACTTATTGATGCGTTTCTATGATGTTACAGCAGGACACATTAGTATAGATGGAATTAAGATTAAGGACATGACAAGACATTCTCTTAGAAATGGATACGGAATGGTATTACAGGAGACATGGCTTAAATCTGGTACTATCCGTGAAAACATCACAATGGGTAACCCAGATATCTCAGAAGAAGAGATGATTAAAATTGCAAAAATCTGCCACATTGATACATTTATTAAGCGTTTACCAGACGGTTATGATTCGTATGTATCAGAAAATGGTGAAGATTTTTCACAAGGACAAAGACAGCTTTTATGTATTGCTAGGGTTATGATGAGTAAGCCATCAATGCTTATTCTCGATGAGGCTACATCATCTATCGATACAAGAACAGAGCTTAAGATTCAAGAAGCCTTTGATAAACTTATGGAAGGTAGAACAAGCTTTATCGTTGCTCATAGACTTTCAACTATCAGAAATGCCGACATCATTCTCGTTATGAAAGATGGTCACATTATTGAAAAAGGCAATCATAAAGCACTTATGGAAGCAAAAGGCTTCTACTACAATTTATACCAGAGTCAATTTATGGGACGTAGCATTTAATATTTGATATTAAATATTTGGCATTTGATATTAAGTGTTTGGCAATTAATATTTAATGATTAGTATTTATTAGGTATTTAATATTTTTCAAATTTGATGTTATAATGAATATGGATGGCGTAATGACCAATTGATATAAGATTAGCAGATGTAATTTTACATCTGCTAATTTAGTACACAAAAATATTTTTACACGCCAGAAACAGTATGATAACAAAAAGGAGATACATATGAATATAAAATTAGTTGCAACTGACATGGACGGTACACTACTTGACAGCCAAAAAAGATTGCCAAAGGATTTCAAAAAATGGGTTTTAGATCACAAAGATATTAAAACTATTATTGCTAGTGGAAGACAGTATTTTACTTTGGAAAAAGATTTTAAAGATATTAGGGATAATCTTTTATTTATAGCAGAAAATGGAGGTTTGGTTTTCGACCAGGGCCAAATCATCTACAAAGATGCTATGGATAAGGACGTAGTTTTAGAGTGTATCAGCAAAATCGAAAATATTCCTAGAGCTAGTATGCTTGTATGTGGAGCAAAAAATGCATATATGCTTGCATCAAGCGACGAAGAGGTTATGCGTAACGCTTCGATGTATTATGAACGCCTTGAGTATGTTAGCGACTTGAGAAAAGAAGTAGAAAAAGATGATATTGTAAAAATCGCAGTATTTTTCCCAGACGAAAGTGCAGAAGCATACTACCACGAGTTTAAAAATATGCCAGATGTCGTTAGCTCAGTTTTGTCAGGTGTTAGCTGGGTTGATGTGGCAAATAAGACAGTTAACAAAGGCTCTGCAATTGAAGCAGTTCAGAAAAAATATGACATTTCAAAAGAAGAAACAATGGCTTTTGGAGATTATCTTAACGATTACACAATGCTTCAAGCAGCAGGGGAAAGTTATGCTATGGAAAATGGTCATCCAGATGTGAAAAAAATTGCAAAATATATTGCAGACACTAATGATAATGATGGTGTGATGAAAATTTTGCGTGAGTTAAATTAGAAATAGGGAACAAGCAATATAAATAATATTGATGAAAATATAGACCAGCAATATAAATAATATCGATAAAAAACGTAGGCCAGCAATATAAATAATATCGATAAAAATATAGGCTAGCAATATAAATAATATCGATAAATAATATAGGAAAACAAATAAAAATATAAAATATAATAGAAGTAAGCAACTAAGAAACTAAGAAAGGGAAGGTATATGGAAAACAGAGGAATTTCTATTGCCGAAGCTGAGGAGAAAATTAAAAACGGCCAAAGCAACAAAGTAATATCAGATACAGAAAAAAGTGTAAAACAAATTATATTTGAAAATATTTTTACATATTTTAACGGAATATTTGCACTGATTGCTGTTTTAGTAATCATGGTTGGTTCTTTTAATAGTTTGACTTTTTTACCAGTTATTATAGCAAATATTCTTATTGGAATTTTTCAACAGGTTAGAGCAAAAAAGGTGCTAGATAAGTTATCATTGCTAGATATTTCTGAATATACAGTTATTCGAGATGGTCAAGAGATGGTTGTCCCATCAGATGAGCTGGTGCTAGGCGATTTGGTTCAGTTAGAAGGAGGCCAGCAGATTCCAGCAGATGGGTATGTCGAAAATGGAAACATTTCAGTAAATGAATCTCTTTTAACAGGTGAAGCAGATGAGATAAGCAAAGGAAAAGGCTCAGAACTTAAGTCAGGAAGTTTTGCCGTTGCAGGTAATTGTTATGCTACATTGACTCATGTTGGAAACGATTCCTATGCAGCTAAGCTTATGGAAAAAGCCAAAGTTATAAAAGATAAAAAATCTGAAATGATTCGAGATATTGAGAGAATCATTAAAGTTGCTGGAATATTGATTATACCAGTTGGCGGGTTGTTGTTTTATCAATCAGTTTTTGACAATGGAAGTTCTTACAAAGTAGCAGTTGAATCAATGGTAGGGGCTGTAATTGGAATGATTCCAGAAGGAATGTATTTGCTTACAACAGTCGCTTTAGCACTCAGTGCTATGCGCCTTGCCAGAAATAAAGTTATGCTTCACGATATGAGAAGTATAGAAACTTTAGCTCGAGTTGATGTGTTGTGCGTGGACAAAACAGGTACAATTACAACTAGTAAAATGTCAGTGGCAGATATTTTTTCTCCAGCGGGAGCAGATGCCATTAGACAAGAGTATGGAAAAAGTATTTTAAAAAAATATGTCCATACAATTGAGGATGTCAACATAACCATGGAGGCCTTAAAAGACTACTATGGTTATGATGGTGAAAAATTTGTAAACCCTCAAATAGAGCCCTTTAGCTCTAAAAAGAAATACTCAAGCATTACAATTTTAGGGGAAGGAGATAGCAAAATCCAATATAAGTTTGGAGCCCCTGAATTTATTTTGACAGAAGAAATTTTTGAAAAAAATAGAGCTATTATTGAAAAAAGGACTAAAGAAGGCCAACGAGTTTTAGCGTTAGCAATGCAAAATATTGGTGACATCCAGCCCATTATGTTTGTTAGCCTAAAAAATGAAATTCGAGAAAACGCTAAAGATGTTTTTAAATATTTTGAAAAACAAGGTGTTGAAGTGAAAGTTATTTCAGGTGACAATCCACTTACAGTTTCTAAAGTTGCATCAGATGCTGGAATTGCAAATGCTCAAAATTATATAGATGCCACAACTTTAAAGACACCAGAATCCATTGAAAAAGCAGTGTTAAATACAACAGTTTTTGGCCGAGTAAAACCAGAACAAAAGAAAGAAATCGTTAAGGCATTAAAGAAAAACAAGCTTAAAATTGCCATGACAGGCGATGGTGTAAATGATATTTTGGCTATGAAAGAAGCAGATTGTTCCATTGCAATGGGAGCAGGAAGTGACGCAGCAAGGCAAGCCGCTCAAGTAGTATTATTGGATAGTGATTTTTCACACATGAAGAAAATAGTTTCTGAAGGCCGAAGAGATATTAACAATATTACAAGATCAGCTATTTTGTTTTTGTATAAAAATATGTTTTCTTTGTTTTTAGCTATTTTTTCAATTATAAATTCATTTGAGTATCCATTGCAACCATCACAGGTTTCCTTGGTGTCAATGTTTAACATTGGAGTTCCAGCATTTTTGCTAGCCCTTGAAGCCAATGAAGGTAAACAAGAAGGCAGTTTTATAAAGCAGACTTTGATAAAAGCTTTACCAGCATCAATTACTTCGTTTCTGTCAATTGCGGCCATGGTTTTATTTGCTATATTATTTAAAATTCCACAAGACGACGTTGGAACAGCAAGTACATATTTGCTTTCAGTAGTAGGATTTATGATCCTCGGACAAATTATAAAGCCTGCTAATAAATATCGAGTGGCAGTCATTGCATTATGCGTGGTTGGATTTTTTGCAGTAATATTTAAATTCCCGGCTTTGTTCGCCCTAAAAAGTGTTTCAGCTGAAAGTATGGCATTATGTGTAGTCTTTGCAATTGCAGAGGTTTCGGTAATGCGCTGGACAACATTTATTGTAACAAAAATATCGTCAATGGGGAAAAAGATAAGACAACGAAAAAGAAAGTTAAATAGACAAAATTAAAGTAGAAAACATATTGAAGACAAAATATATCAAAAAATATTAAATAAAAAATATCAAATAAAAAATATCAAATAAAAATATTAAATAAAAAACATCAAAAATAAAATATTAAAAATGATATAAATCAAAGTTTTTTCAAAAAATTAATATAAAATGACAGTAGAGCATTAGATTATTAGATCATTAGATCAAAGAAATGTGACACTGTCATTTTTTTTACCCAGCTGATATGCAATAATATGAAAGAGAAATGAGGTATTTATATGAACACAAATATAGAAAACAATATAAATAAAAATTCATCCGGCAATGCATCAAATAGCGCTGATGTGTTGATTATCGGTGGTGGAACAGCCGGTCTAACAGCAGCAATTTACGTTCAGCGAGCGGGAAAACAGGCAATCATTTTTGAAAAAACAGCTGTTGGCGGTCAAATTATAAATGCACAAAAAATCGACAACTTTCCTGGAATGCCAGGAACAAGTGGCGTTGATTTTGCCATAAAATTATACAGACAAGCCATGGATTTAGGAACAAAAGTTGTATATGCCCAGATTGATAAAATCAAGTCAGATGGCAAAAACGTTACTATTTTTTCAGAGGATAAAAACGAAAAATGGCAGGGAAAATCATTAATAATTGCAACTGGAGCAAGTCACAGAAAGATGAAAGTTGATGGCGAAGAAGAATTGATTGGACACGGAATTTCAATGTGTGCAGCGTGCGATGGCAATTTTTACAAAGGCAAAGAAGTTGCAGTTTACGGTGGAGGCAATACAGCATTACAAGATGCTATTTATTTGAGCAATATTGCAAAAAAAGTCTATGTCATTCATAGAAGAAACGAATTTAGGGCTGAGCAGATTTTACAAAAACAAATCAAAAAAATCGAAAATATAGAAACTATTTTAGATGTTACAATTCAAAAAGTGCAGAAGCTTAACGATAGAATAGGTCTTACAATAGTGAACAAAGGAAACAAAGGAAATAAAAGCAGTAAAATCAAAGAAGTTGATGGTCTTTTTCTTGCTATTGGAATGGAACCAAACACAGAAAAGTTTTCAGAATTGTTGGATTTAGATGAAAATGGATATATTGTAGCTAATGAAGATACAAAAACAAAAATTTCAAATGTGTTTGTAGCAGGAGATTGTAGAACAAAGAATGTTCGCCAATTAACAACGGCTACAGCCGATGGAACAATTGCAGCAATAAATGCTTGCAAAATTAAATAACCTAAGAAAATATTTGACGTTTAGGGAATAATTATTAATAAAAACACAAGAAAATTGTGCACAATGTCGATATTTAATATATATTTAATATAAATTGAATATAAATCTTTAATGAACATGATGGCTTGTAAGATAGATGAGCATGGTGGCTTGTAAGATAGATATACAAATAGATATTTCGGCACAATTTTGAATTCGGGGGAAGTTATATGGAGTCAGCAATTATTGCAATGGAAGCGCTTAGTATAGTGGTTTTGCTAATAGTTTTGTATGGAAGCATTTTTGAAATAAAAATGAACAATAAAAAAAATAGAATATTCGTTGCATATATTGCGGTGTCTGTTGCATGTTTGTTAATAGATATTTTAGCGTGGATATTAAATGGAAAACATGGAATAAATTGGCTACTGTTTATACTAAATTTATCGCTGTTTTATTTTGGATATGCTATGGCTTTTGGATTTCATTTTTATATTCTAGCAATTTTGGGAGAAAAGAAAAAATGTAAAATAACTATTAAAAAATCCAGCATAATATTTTTGCTTGTTAATTTAGTCGTTGTTACAATTCTTGCCATTTTTGGAAAAATTTTTGTGATTTCTCATGGCGTGTATCATATGGGAAAATGGTATATTTTTTCACAATTCTACACAATCACTATGATGATTTACAATTTGATAATCATCGTGCGTAATTCCAAAATATTAGGAAAACATGACACTGCGGTCTTAGCTAGTTACATTTTTTTTCCAGTTTTTACGATAATAATTCATTTTTTTAATCACGAGTTGTCTTTGTCATATATTGTTGTGGCCATGTGTCAGTTGATGCTCTATGTATTGATGCAGGCGGAGCAAGTTACAAACTTCCGTGATAGAGAAATGGTGTTAATGAAGGAAACTCACACGGATGTTTTAACAAAACTACAAAATCGGAGAGCATTTGAGGAATTGTGTGAAGAAGTCCATAAAAAAATGTATGACTCAAATGACATTGCAGTTGCTTTTTGTGATTTAAATGGTTTAAAAAATGTGAATGATTCAAAAGGACACGAAGCTGGAGACGAATACATAAAGAAATTTGCAGTGATGTTACAAAAAAATTTTAGATATGATGAAATTTACAGAATTAGCGGTGACGAGTTTGTTATTGTTATGACAGAAATCACGAAAAGCATGTACAAAAAGCGAATTCGTAGTTTTAGAATGCGCATTAATGAAAAAAACATGCCAATTGCTTCAATCGGAACAGCTTACGGAGAAAACTATAACATACGTGGCTTGGTTAAACTTGCTGAAGGTCGAATGTATCTTGAAAAGGAAAAATTTTATAAAAAGTATCCTGAGATGAGAAGATAACTATAACTGCACGTTCCCCCTGCACGTTCCCCCTGCACAAAGCGTGCGTCATCTATACCCTGTGGTAGTTATATTTTAAAGCACTGCAAGTCCCCAATAGGTCATGAAAGCAGAAAAATGCTGGTAAAATTATAAATTAATAATAAAAATTCATAAAAAAATAAAAATATTTTTATGAATTGTATCAAAAATCAACAAAGATACTGAGAAAAAATTGATAACTAATTTAAAAGAATACAAAAAGAAGTCTGAAAATAAAATGGAAATTGGTTAATCGTAAATGCTATTTTGAGTTAAAATATAACATGTAGGGACAAGAAAAAATGATTAATAAGTTATAAGCTTCGTGCCATCAAGCTTCAAGCTAAAACTTAAACTACAAGTTTCGCACTTCAAGCTATAAGCTTAGTAATTAAACAACTTGGTCCTATTGCACCGTTTGTTTGAGCCTTGGTTTTATATCAAATAGCAACTCACTTTTAGCGGGGTGTTTGCCGAGGATAACAGCGATGTTTCTTTTTCAAACGTCATTTTTCTAACGAAATAAGGCGTAAACGACAATTTGAATGGGATTTTTCCCATACAGAAAGGAGTATTAAAATGGAAACATTAGAGGCAAAAACAAGAGACATGGGGGTCAAAGCAAAAAGACTCCGTAGAGAAGGATGGGTGACAGGTTCTGTATGTGGTCATGAACTTGAGCATTCTCTTTCAATTCAAGTAGACATGAATGAAGCAAAGAAATTTTTACAGGATCATTCAGTTGGTAGCACAGTAACATTAATCATCGATGGCAAGAAACATTCAACATTGATCAAATCAATCGATCGCGAGCCAGGTAGTGCGAAGTTGTTAGATATCAACTTCATGCAGCTAGTAGCTAACGAAAAAGTTAAAGCTGTTGCTGAAATCGTATTCGAAAACGAAGATATGGCAAGAGGATTTTTAACATCTGATATCCGACAAGTTGAGTACAAGGCATTCCCAAGAGATTTGGTTGGCAAGATTGTTGTAGATGTTTCAAAATACAAAATTGGTGAGTCATTAACAGTTGGTGACTTAGATATTTCTAAGAATAAAGACATTGATGTCATAACACCAGCAGATGTAAGTGTTCTTCATGTTTTAGCACATAGCAAGATGAAAGCTTCAGAACTTGAAGAATTAGAAGAAGCTGAAGAAGGAACAGATGTAACTTCAACAAGTAAGGCTTCATAATGAATTCGATTGCAAATAAAAGCAGAAGCAAACGAATTCAATAAAATAAAATGAATTCAAATGCAAACGAATTTAACAAAATAAAATGAATTCAGAAGCAAACGAATTCAACAAAATAAAATGAATTCAAGATTAAATGAATTCAATGAATCATGCGAATTTTAAAGTTCTAGGGCAAGAACTTTTATATAGCGCAATTTTGATTATACCAAAGCAGAAAACGTCCAAAATTTGAAATGGTATATGATAAGCAAATAAAAAGATGCGATTGAACGATTAAGTTTGATCGCATCTTTTTTGTATGCAAGCAGCCAAAACGGAATGGCAGAACCCTATCAAACACATAATCAAACACTATACTATACATACAACCCAACATACAACTAAACATACAATCCAACATACAACTAAACACGTGATCAATCATTCTATCAATTATACAATTAATCATTTTACATATTACCTTATCCATCACTGTCTTGCTGTAACGGAAATGAAATAGTTATTAACGGAAATGAAATAGTTATTAAAGGAAAGAAAAGTGCTAGTGTTCGAGGTGATAAAGCCACCAATAATAAAAGTTATGGGAAAATCCCAATCATAAAAGCTAGCGAAAGCAAAATATAATGGAAAAACACTAAAATCAATTTAAAAAGCTAGCGAAAGCAAAAATATAATGGAAAAAATACTAAAATCATATTAAAAAACTGGTGAAAAAAAGTGGAACTCGAAAATTTACGTGGAAAATTAAAAAAAATAAAAAAATCCACGTAAGAAAATTGTAAATTAGAAACTAAAAACAAAATCATTTTCATATTTAGAAGTTAAAACGTGAAAAAAGGAGCAAAATACCCATAAATACACTATAATTCATGGAAAAAGATTAAAAATATTTAAGAAATTAATAGGTTTTTGATATGAAATAGTGCAAAATTGTCAAACCTTACGTGTAAAAATCAAAAAAATCAAAATTACCACGTAAAAATTCCGGCCCCGGTCAAAAAAACAAGATTGAAAAATCATGAAAAAGTGTTTGAGTGCGACAGTAGACAATCAAAAGAATAGTATACAGACAAGAATAAATGAAAAAAGTAAATAAATGAAAAATTCTGAAAATTGCCCAGAGATTTCCTATCACCATACCACCCCATCTCCCATCACCCCATCTCCCATCACAACCTCCCATCACCACAACATCCTACCACCATACCATCTCAATCCTACCTTTTAGCCACAACCACCCACCAACACAACCACCCACCTACCACCCAACAATAACCATCTTGTAAAATTCCCAATAGCAAAGTATAATAAACAACGAAAGAAATCTAGCACATTAATATAAAATTCATGCTAGAGAAGGTTGGAGGAAAAAATGAGACTTTATATCGCATCACCATTCTTTAATGATAAAGAGTGTGAAATTTTATCAAGAGCAGAAGAAATTTTAAAAGGACGTGGATTTTCAGTATTCTCACCAAGAGAACATGAGACAAGAGATCAAAATGTAGGAAAACAGTCTTGGAGTAAAGAGACTTTTCTTAATGATAAAGCAGCATTAGATTGGGCAGAAGTAGTAGTAATGTTATATTGGGGTAACTACAGTGATTCAGGTACAGCTTGGGAATGTGGTTATGCTTATGCTACACAGAAACCAGTAGTAGTAGTTCAATTAGGAGAATCATCAAATTTAATGATTCATGAAGGAAGTCATACAAACCTTAGTAGTGTAGAAGAATTACAAGACTATGATTTTGATATGATGCCAAGAGAACCATATGCAGGTAAAATGTTTTAAGTATTAAGTGTTAATTATTAAATAGTAATTGTATATGATTAACAATTATTAATAATTAATTATTAATAAATCAAACAGGAATAGTATTATTTATAATACTAGACTTCACAAAATAACGAGTGTGTGCTATAGTGAGTTATGCCTAACCGGCACCTGCATGCAACCAACACTTACATGTGAATAGCGCATGCTTGTGCTTGCATGCACATAACAAATAAATACAACAAAGGAGATTACACAATGAGTATAAGAATTGGAATCATGGGATACGGTAACTTAGGCCGTGGAGTTGAAGTAGCTCTTAGAACAGCTTCAGATATGGAACTTGTAGCAGTATTTACAAGAAGAGATCCAGCAACAGTTAAAATCCTTACAGACGGAGTTACAGTAGCTCATGTTGATGAAGTAGAAAAATGGGCAGATAAAATTGACGTAATGATTTTATGTGGAGGAAGTGCAACAGATCTTCCAGTTATGACACCAAAATATGCAAAAATGTTTAATGTAGTAGATAGTTTTGATACACACGCTAGAATCCCAGAGCATTTTGCAAACGTAGATTCAGCAGCAAAAGAAGCAGGCAAAATCGGTGTTATTTCATGTGGATGGGATCCAGGAATGTTCTCACTTATGAGAGTATATGCTAATGCAATTCTTCCAGATGGAAAAGATTATACATTCTGGGGAAAAGGTGTTTCACAGGGACATTCAGATGCAATCCGTCGTATCGAAGGTGTTAAGAATGCAAAACAGTACACAGTACCAGTTGATAGCGCACTTGAAGCAGTACGTAACGGAGAAAACCCAGAACTTACAACTCGCCAGATGCACACTCGTGAGTGTTTCGTAGTACTTGAAGAAGGTGCAGACGCAGCAAAAGTAGAAAAAGAAATCAAAGAAATGCCAAACTACTTCGCAGATTATGATACAACAGTAAACTTCATTAGCGAAGAAGAATTTAAAGCAAACCATAGTGGAATGGCTCATGGTGGATTCGTATTCCGTTCAGGAAAAACAGGTCTTAATAAAGAGCACAATCACATTATCGAATATAGCTTAAAATTAGATTCTAACCCAGAATTTACAACAAGCGTATTAATTTGTGTAGCAAGAGCTGCATATCGTATGCACCAAGAAGGAATGACAGGATGTAAGACAATTTTAGATATCCCACCAATTTACTTCTCAGAGAAAAGTGCAGAAGAAATCAGAGCACATTTATTATAATAGGTGTTTGACTTTTTTATAAAAAAATGATAAATTTATATAAATGCGTTGAATAGAAATAGTAAGCCGTGTAAGTCATACAGAGAGAAGTCGGGTGGTGCGAGACTTTAGATTTTGCAAGCTGAACCAGTCTAGGAGCAGCAGAAGGGAAAGCTGATTGTAGTAATGGTATTATTATTTGATCAGAAACTTCTGACGGAAGGTCACCGTAATCATAGACAGGTGAGTATTTGCTCACAATGAGAGCAGACAATAGTCTGAATTTAGGTGGTAACGCGGAATTATTTCGTCCTAAGTATACGAATAAGTATGCTTAGGACTTTTTTATTGCATAAAAAATTAGGCTTATTGATGATGCAAGCATATTAAAAAATAAGAATGCTAAAAAATAAGCATATAAAAAAATAAGCATATTAAATAATAAAGCATATTAAAAAAGTCCAGCATACTGAAAAATATTTAGATTTAGGAGGCGGCTAAAATGAAGCTTAGCAAACTTGTAGGTGTAAGATTCAAAGAAAGACCAGCTGATTGCGTAATCGACAGTCATGCATTTAGTGTGAGAGGTGGATATATCAAACAAGTATCTAATGGTATTTTTTCTCTTTACCCACCAATGAAGAAAATTACACAAAACATTGAAAAAATTATTAGAGAGGAAATGGATGCAGTAGATTCTCAAGAAGTAATGTTCCCAGTAGTTTTACCAGGATCATTATGGGAAGAGTCAGGCAGATATACAAGCGTTGGTGACGAACTTCTTAGATTCAAAGATCGTAACGACACACCAATGGTACTTGGAATGACACATGAAGAAGCAGCTGTACATCTTGCAAGAGATTATGGACGTACATATGCTAACTATCCATTTTCAATTTATCAGATTCAAACAAAATATCGTGATGAGGCTAGACCACGTGCTGGACTTATTCGAGTAAGAGAATTTACTATGAAAGATGCATATTCTTTCCATACTTCACAAGAAGATTTAGACCAGTACTATGATAGAATGGCTAATTCATATTCAAGAATTTTCCAAAGAGCTGGTGTTCCAGAAGTTATCGCCGTAAAATCAGATTCAGGTATGATTGGTGGAAGCGTATCTCACGAATATATGCTTTTAGCAGATGCAGGTGAAGATTCTATCGTTCTTTGCGACGAGTGTGGATATAGTGCCAATATGGAAGCAGCAGATACAACTGTAGATAACAGCGGATGCACACCAATGGGTGAACTTAAAAAAGTTAACACACCAAATTGTAAATCAATAGAAGATGTCTGCAAATTCTTAAATACAAAAGTAGAAGAATCTTGTAAAGCAGTTATGTATCAACTTAACGAGACAGATGAGTATGTAGTTGTATTCCTTCGTGGAGATTATGAAGTAAATGAAACAAAACTTACAAACTACTTAGATGCAAAAGTACACGCTGCAGTTGTTACAGAAGAAAGCGGATTAGTAGCTGGATTCTGTGGACCTTACAAACAGGACGCAAAATGCAAGGTTATTTTTGATAAATCACTTGAAGGTATCGAAAACCTTTGCTGTGGAGCAAATGAAGTAGATTACCATTATGTAGGATTAAACATCAAACGTGATATCGGGGATGTAGAATACGTAGACGTTAGCAAAATCCAGACAGGTGGAATTTGTCCTTGTTGTGGTAAAAAAGCTATTCGTATTAGTAGAGGTATTGAAGCAGGAAATATCTTCCAGCTTGGTACAAAATATACTAAGAGCATGGGCATGACATATACAGCCGAAGACGGAACAGCTAAAACACCAATTATGGGATGTTATGGAATCGGTGTAGGCCGTTTAGCAGCATGTATTTGTGAAGCACATCATGATGATAAAGGACCTATCTGGCCAATTACTGTAGCTCCATGGAAAGTACACATTTGTTGTATGAGAATCGATGATGATGCTTGTAGAGAAATGTCAGAGCACATCTATGACGAATTACAGAAAATGGGTATTGAAGTATTATTTGATGACAGAAAAGTTCGTGCAGGTGCAATGTTTGCAGATGCAGATCTTTTAGGATGTCCAGTAAGAGTTACTGTAGGACCAAAAGCATTAGCTAATGGTGAAGTAGAGCTTTCTACAAGAGATAAGAGCGTTTCATTAAAAGTTGCAAAAGATGATATTGTAGCAGAAACAAAGAAACTTGTAGATACACTTTATGCACAGATTAACGAGAAAGTTCAAGACAGAAAATAATCGAGTCGAAAAATAAGACAAGATAATTAAGAACAAAAATAAGACAAGATAATTAAGATGAAATAATAAAGCTTAATAGTCAAGTCGAAAAATAAAATAATAAATAGCATCTAGCAAGATACATAACATAAATTTTTTAGAAAGTAAGAACCCTAATTAATTTGAATTGTAATAATTGCCTTTTCCTTGCAAAAAAGAGCAAGTTACATATGCTTTTTGGTATTTTGCTTAGATGCTATTTTTTTGTGGAAAATTCTCGATAGGCATAACACTTGTAATTATTCTGATTTTGTTTAGATGCTATTTTTTTCGTGAAAATTTCGTAAAAAATAATGTATACAACCTTAAAATACTGTAATTTTTTGTGAAATAATACTATAATATAAGTGAGACATAATTAATAACAAAGAATATAAGGTTTATAGGAGATTTAAGAAATGAAGAAACAAATTAATTTTACAAACAAAAAAGACAATAAGAAAATTGCAGCATTGGTATTTTTACCAGATGAAGTTTCAACACAAAAAACAGACAAAAAATATCCAACAGTGATTTTTGCTCATGGCTTCGGAGGAGATTATACATGCCTTGAGCATTATGGAGATGGTTATGCCGAAAAAGGAATTGTATGTATAATTTTTGATTTTTGTGGTGGCGGATTAAAATCTCATAGCGATGGAACTATGAAAGAAATGACAATTTTAACAGAAGTAGATAACCTTGATTCCGTAGTAGACGAAGTAAAACATCTATCATATGTAGATGAAAACAAAATCTTTTTACAAGGAGAAAGCCAAGGAGGTTTTGTATCAGCTTATGAGGCTGCACAGATAGAAAAAGATGTAGACGGACTTATTTTATGGTATCCAGCACTTTGCATTCCAGATGACTCAAGACGTAGATTTGAAGAAAAAGATGACACATGTTTTGGAACAGAATTAAGTCCAGAATTTAATGAAGTTGCCAAAGATATCGATATCTTTAGTGTAATGAAAAAATACCATGGACCAGTCAAAATTATCCATGGAGATAAAGATGAAGTTGTTTCAATTAATTATTCTAAAAAAGCTCTTGAAGCATACAAAAATAATTATACAGAGTTTGATGTTTTAGCAGGAGCAGGTCATGGCTTTGTTGGTGATGACACAATAAAAGCTCGTGATTTATCTATTGAATTTATTTTAAAAAACGCATAAAATCAGGAGGTTTAAAGGCCTATGAAAAAACAATTGATTATTGCAATTGCTAGAGAATATGGAAGTGGCGGTCATGAAATAGGAAAAATTTTGGCAGAGAAATTTGGAATAGCATTTTATGATAGAAACATATTAGATCATATGTTTGAAGGAGAAGATAAAACCCAAGAAATAATGAAACAATATGAAGAAAAACCATTTAATCCATTCCTTAGTAGACGAGTTAGAGGACATACGAATTCTTTAGAAGAAAATTTGGCACTTATGCAATTTAACTTTATTAAAAAGAAGGCAAAATCAGGCGAGTCATTTGTTATCATAGGTCGATGTGCCGAATCTGTTTTAGCGCATTATAAAAATGCTGTAAAAATATATATACGTGGAAATCAAAAAAGCAAAGTGTACCGTGTTATGAAAATCTATGGTTTAGACGAAAAAGAAGCAAACAATAAGATAAAAAGACATGATCAAAGCAGAGCACGCTATCATAACAAGTATTCTGTCGAGAAATGGGGAGATGCAAAAGGTTATGATATATGCGTAAACTCTAGTTGCCTTGGCATTGAAAAAACAGCAGATTTGTTAGAAGATTATGTGAATATGAGAAAAGAAATTATGGAGTGAAGTTAGCTCTATAATTAAAGAGGGAAAAATTATGTTGACGATTGAACAGATTATGGCGTTGTTGATTTTTGTAGTTATGTTTGTTTTGATTATTTCAGATAAAATAGAAAGGCAATATGTGACTTTAGGAGCAGCAGTGCTGACGATTGTTTTTACTTTTGGAATCTGTATGAAAAGTCCAAAAGCAATTTTTAGAGCCCTTAATATTCAGCATTTTAATGAGGTTAGTTTTTGGATTTCAAAAGAAGGGGCAGAAGCAACCACAACAGGTATAAATTGGGAAACTATCATTTTTATTGCCGGAATGATGATAATGGTCGAAGGTATGGGAAAGGCAGGATTTTTTAAGTGGCTATGCATGAAAATAGCAAAACTAGTTAATTATAAGCCAATTCCACTTTTGGTTTCATTTATGATAATGTCATTTTGCTTAGCAATGTTTATTGATAGTATTACTGTTATTTTGTTTTTAGCTGCAGTAACAGTAGAATTAGCCCAATTGTTGAAATTGGATCCGATACCAATGATTTTGTCAGAAATATTTTGTGCAAATTTAGGAGGCTCAGCTACTATGTGTGGCGATCCACCTAATATCATAATAGGCACATCGTTGCATTATTCGTTTAAGGATTTTATCCAAAACACAGGTATTATAGCTATTATTAGTCTGGCTGTAATAGTAATCTATTTTTTGATGGTATATCGCAAAGAGCTTATTCAAGAAAAGGTTACGGATGAGGATATAAAGGCCATGCCAGAGCCATATGAGGTTATTCATTCAACGAAGGAGTTCGTAATAAGTTCGGCTATATTTTTCCTTGCAGTAGTGTTATTAGTAACACATGAAAGAACAGGTCTAACAGTAGGCTTTATAGGGATTATCATAGCTCTATTAACTCTTGTGACCTCAGGTAAAAATGCTGTAGAATTGGTAAAAGAAGTAGATTATAAAACATTAGTTTTTTTCATGGGATTATTCGTTGTTGTTAGCGGACTAGAAGAAACTGGTGTACTTAAACTTCTAGCACAACACATAGAAAAACTAAGTGGTGGAAACGTTATAATTATGGTTGCAATAATTATCTGGGTTTCAGGAATAGCTAGTGCAGTGGTAGACAATATTCCATTTGCCGCCACTATGATTCCAGTTATTAGTTCTCTTTCAGCAACATCAGGAGTTGACTTGTCGATTTTAGCCTGGGCCTTAGCCTTAGGCACAGATGTAGGTGGATCAGCAACACCAATTGGTGCGTCAGCTAATGTTGTAGGTACGTCGGTTGCCATAAAAAACGGATATATTATTACATGGGGAAAATATTGCAAAACCTCAATTCCGGCCACTATTATAGTAATGGTCATTTCGATGTTGATGATAATAGTTCGATATTGTTTGTGATTTATACAATTAAAAAGCGTAGATTTTATGAAAATAAATGTTGTTGTAATGGCAACATTTATTTTTTTTGAAATGGGCTATATTGAAGGTATAAAAATATTCACGCAAAAATAAATTGGAGGCAAAAATGATTACAACAGAGATGATCAACAAGTTAAAGGCAAAAATAGAAAAACAAGAAGAAGCCCAAAAGATGACAGTTGAGGAGATTATCGATGACATCATAAAATCTCATCACGAAAAAGAGAGAAGAGCAATGGATGCGATTTTAGAAAAAATAAAAGAATATGAAAGTAAGAAAAAAGTTGTTGATGATGAAAAGTTAATGGGTATATTTGGAACATTTCGCAGAATGTCTGTGGAATTGGCTAGACATTTTGAAAAAGAGGAATATGAGGTATTTCCCATTATGAAGGCTGGTGAAAACTCCCAGGATTTATTTATGAAAATTAGTGAATTAGAAGACGAACACGGAAAAACAGAAGGCTATATTGCAGATATTACAAAGGATTCAGAATTTTTTTCATATAAAGAAAAAGATAAAAAGTTAATGGGTATTTATGAAAAAATGAAAGCACTTTTTGTGGATATATCGGAGCATGAAGGTAAGGAAGATGGAGTCTTATTTCCAAAATTTGAAGTATAATAACTGAAATAATCAAATTAGTAATTAATTGAAACAATAATTATCCAAATGAATGATTAACTAAAACATCAATTAATTAAATTAATGATTATGAGATAGATAATTTGGTGAGAAAAATCCCCCAATATATGGTATTATTGTTATAGTATAAATAGCAGAAAGGCAGAGTAATTAAAGTGGGCGGATTGGTTATTGACGAAGAATTATATAATAATTTATACATAGAAGGGTTTTCCAAAATGATGGATCACCCTTCGTTTTGTTATAAATTTTACTGGCTAGAAGCTATAGTTCAACTTGTGACTGAAAATAAAAATTGTGCAACCTACAATGACATAATCAACAGAATGATAGTTAATGCATGGTTTCCTATTGTAGAGTATCATATCCACTTAAGTGGGATTTTTGCAAATGATGAAGTTAAAGACAATTTGGAAAAATCAGTTATGCGACTTCAAGAATTATGTGATCTTCCAAATAATGCAAGTAGCGTTGAAATAAATAATAAACTTGTAGAATTTGAAAAGGATAAAGTGTTAAGAAACTATAAGATGGAGCTTACTAAAAACGTTCCTCACAAAGCATTATCAGGCTTTGCTAATTTAGGAAATGAAAAGATCGATTTAGGCAGTAGTGCAGGAAGAATGAGAGAGTATTATAACAGGTTAAGCGAAAGTCAGATTTTGTTGCCATATACTTTTGAAGACCAGAAAGGTTTAGATAGAATTGTAGATTTTTCAGAAGAATGGATGGAAATGATAAAGAAAAATGCAGTTGTTATTTTAGGTTGGATTCAGTTAGAAAAAGTAAAATGGTTGCAGAATAATAACCCAGAAGTCCCAGGAATAGTGTACAAATTAGCACCGGTAGATGAAAAAAGTCGTAAGCTTGATAAGGTTCGTAAGTTATGGGAAGCAATCATAGATGTGCACCCTATATTTGATGTATTTAAAAATCAGCCAATAGATAAAAATGCATATGATGTGGATCATTTTATACCATGGTCCTTTGTAATGAATGATGAACTTTGGAATCTAATGCCAATGGATTCTTCTTTAAATTCTCAAAAAAGCAATAAATTGCCAAAATGGGACAAATTCTTTAAGAAATTTGCAGATAATCAATATATTTTATATCAACAAATATATGAAAAACCAGGAATTCATACACTTTACGAAGGCTGTTATAGAGATAATTTACATTCAATTTGGGCAAATCGTGAGTTGTACATAAAAGGTAATTCAAAAGAAGAATTTCAAGGGATTTTAGAAAAAAATATGAGACCAGTATATGACTCAGCTAAACGACAAGGATATGAAATATGGAAAATGTCGGATACATTTAATTATTAGAATTTTATAAAGAATGTATTCAAAGTATAGATAGCTACTAAGCAAAGTGAAGACTAAGCGAGAAAGGAGATTCAATGATAAATTCTATATGGCGAGGTCAAAATCCCACTTTGCAAGTGAAAACCCTAACGTTGCAAAGCCCAAAATGCTATTTTGCAAGGTCAAAATTCTACAAATACACTTCACCTGCCCAGCTGGTATGGTTTTTATTGAATATTATCGATGTCTGAACCACAGTTGCATAACATTCATCCTTAGCTGGTATGATTTTTATTGAATATTATCCCTTAAAACACTAAATACTTCCCAATCCATAAATTTCCCACCTTCCCCAAGAACCAGAACTCAAAAATTTACGTGTAAAATTTAAAAAAACGAAAATTTCCACGTAAGCGAATTGGGGTTTGGAAACTAAAAATTGAAAAAGTGTTAAGAATACCGTGCTTTTCATGTTTTTAATTGATTATTGCAGCAGGAAAGTGGCTAAATATAATGATTTGACAGTCATTTAGTTTCTAAAAAGCCTCTACACATCAAAACGTTACGTGTAAAATTTCCAAAAATGAAATTTTACACGTAAAAATCCATGTCCCGGTATAAAAAAGGTAGTTGCAGAATGGGCAAAACGTTTCGAAGGGGGAAATTACATAAAAAATGGATTAGAATGGGCACAATAAGTCAGAACACTCCCAGTGAAATTAAGAAGTAGAGCAAGTGTAGCATGGTATGGTAGAAGTCATAACGATCTCAGCAAGGTGAAGGTACAAAGAATACCGAAAATCGAACAACTTTTTGCATAAATATTATTGTGTTCGCGTTTAGCATCGTGTATAATAGCTATTATATCGAATCTAGATTCGATATACCGAACACAGGGAGAATTTATGATTCGAAATAAAGTTGATGTCGAAGTCTTTGATGAAAATGGTGTTAGCATGCCGACGCAACTCGCCAAGGACATTGACATAGCTGAGTACAAGGCGCGTTACGATAAGTACGCGAAGCAGATTCTTGCAAATAAGGATATCTTGGCTCGCATTTTATCGGCTACGGTGATTGAGTACAAGGATATTCCAATTGAAGAAATCAAAAATCTAATAGAAGA
>FOPE01000061.1 GCA_900113385.1 Lachnospiraceae bacterium C7 | reverse complement strand
CCAGCAACTGAAGAAATGCCAGCAACTGAAGAATCGCCAGTAGCTGAAGAAATGCCAGTGATGGAAGAAGTCTCAGCAACTGAAGAAGCGCCAGCAACTGAAGAATCGCCAGCAGCCGAAGAGATGCCAGTAACTGAAGAATCGCCAGTAGCCGAAGAAGCGCCAGTAGCCGAAGAGATGCCAGTGATGGAAGAATCTCCAGTAACTGAAGAAATGCCAGCAACTGAGGAAATGCCAGTAATGGAGGAAGCGCCAGTAGCTGAAGAAGCGCCAGTGATGGAAGAAGTCCCAGCAACTGAAGAAGCGCCAGTAGCTGAAGAGATTCCAGTAACTGAGGAATCGCCAGTAGCCGAAGAAATACCAGTAATGGAAGAAGCTCCAGCAACAAAAAATATAGCTGACATGGAAGCACAGATAAAAGCTCTTCAAGAGGAACTTGCAAGGTTGAAAAATGAATCTGTAGAGGAAGCATCAGAGGATGTAAGTAGTTTAGAAGAGACATTTGATGATGCAGAAATCAATATTGATAATATTACAATGGATGATTTAGAAGAACTTCCATTAGATGATATAGCCATAGATCCAGTTGAAGAAGTAGAACCTACAGAAGATGGCGACGAAACTCCTATATTAGATGAACTATCTCTAGAAGATGCGGAAACAATTTTGGGGAGTGCTTTAGATGGATCATTAGATGAAGCTGTTGAAAAAGCAAACGCAGAGGCAGCAGAAAACAATGATGAAATATCAGCAGACGATATAGCATCTTTGCTAGGAGAAGAAGATTTATTAGGATAAAATAAAGTAAAAATATAAAAGAGATGTGAAATGGAGGATAGACTCTGAAAATTTCACATCTCTTTTTGTTTTATTAATGCATACACATAATAAAAATATTATTTTTCAATAGGATTAGAAGCTATATCAACAATGATTTTTACAACTGTTTCCATTGCTTCAACAGAAATATGTTCATAAGGACCGTGGAATCCATATCCGCCTGTACCAAGGTTTGGACAAGGAAGGCCTTTGAATGAAAGCATAGCTCCATCAGTACCACCACGTACAGGTCTAGAAATTGGTTCAAGACCAACAGAAGAAATAGCTTTTTTAGCTAAATCAACAATATACATGTGTTTTTCAATAATGGAAAGCATGTTGTTGTAAGAAATAGAAGTTTCTAATTTAACTGTATTTTCACCGTAAATAGAGTTATATTTTTCCTCTAATGACTTTAATACGTCAAGACGGTGATTGAATGAATCCATGTCATGATCACGAACAATATAAGTTAAAGTAGTTGAAGCAACATCACCTTTCATATCGATTAAATGATAAAATCCCTCACGACCTTCAGTAGTTGCTGGAGTTTCAGTATTAGGAAGTTCATTAGCTAATTGACATGCGATAAGAGCTGAGTTTTTCATGATATCTTTTGCTTCACCAGGGTGAACATTTTTACCTGTAAAAGTGAAAACTGCACTAGCGGCATTAAAGTTTTCATAAGCAACTTCGCCTTCATAATCTCCATCTACAGTATAAGCAAAATCAGCTTTAAAATAGTCTAAATCGAAGTGATCAGAGCCGGCACCGATTTCTTCATCAGGTGTGAAACCAACCCAAATATCTCCGTGTGGAATATTGTTTTCAATAATATATTCAATGGCTGTAATGATTTCAGCTACGCCTGCTTTGTCATCAGCTCCAAGTAAAGTAGTTCCATCTGTAGTGATTAGAGTTCTACCTTTTAATGTTTTTAAAGTAGGAAAGTCTTTAACTCTTAAATAATCTCCAGAACCTTTTAATAAAACGTCATTACCATCATAATTTTCAATAATTTGAGGTTTAACATCTTTTCCTGAGTAATCAGGTGCTGTATCAATATGAGAAATAAATCCCATAGATTTTGTGTTTTCCATGCCCTTTGTAGCTGGTAATAAACCATATACATAGCAATTATCATCTAAAAGTACTTTAGATAATCCAAGATCTTTTAATTCCTGCTCAAGGACTTTTGCAAGTTCAAATTCGCGAGAACTACTTGGTGTTGTTGAACTATTTTCGTCAGAAGTAGTCCAATAAGATACATAATTTAATAATCTTTCGTTTACTGCTTTCATAATGTGAATATCCGAGTGGATAAGTCTCCTTTCGTGTTAATAAAATGTGGATAAGTGGGTAGTTATCCACAGAAAATTGTGGTTAACTTTTTAAAACCCTATTATTAAAAAATACCTACCTTTTCTATTATAATACACATTTATAGTAAGTACACCAAATAATTATAAAAGATATAAAAACTTAAAAAAATATAAAAAAAGGGTTGCATTTTATACAATCTAGGTATATAATAATATTTGTCGTCAGGATTGATGATAAGAGAATACGCGCCATTAGCTCAGCTGGCAGAGCACCTGACTCTTAATCAGGGTGTCCAGGGTTCGAACCCCTGATGGCGCATTTAAAGTACTAATTTTCAGCACTAGTTGCTGCGGGGTTGGTACTTTTTTTGTATATAGAATATTTAAAATGCAGTAATATACGTCAGGCTTTTGTTTACACATTAGAGATGAAAGCGCTGGCGTTTTTTTGACAAATGGATATTTTTTTATTATAAATAAGGTGTTACGTATTAATTAAAAGACAATATGAGATGTCTTTTAATAAAAATATAAATTTAGCAATTCTACTAGAAATTCTTTATTTAGGGAATTGTTTTTGGGATAGACACAATTTAGAATTGTCGCATAAACATCTGATATAAGATTTAAAGTTTATGTAACTAATGACAATTTTTATTGTGCAGAAAGAGAGATATATGGAAAACAGTTTTTTACCACTTTGCAAACAAGATATGATTGATGCAGGAATAGACCAGCTTGATTTTGTATACGTTTCTGGTGATGCGTATGTAGATCATTCAAGTTTCGGTAGTGCTATAATCTGCCGTTTGTTACAGTCTCATGGTTTTAAGGTTGGTCTTATTTGCCAACCAGATTGGAGAGATAGCAGCAGTATAATGGAATATGGTGAACCACGTTTGGGATTTATGGTTTCTTCAGGAAATATGGATTCAATGGTAAACCATTACACTGTTAACAAGAAACATAGACATAAAGACGCGTATAGTCCGGGCGGAGAAATGGGAAAACGACCTGACTATGCTGTCATTGTATATTGCAATTTAATTAGACAAGTTTATAAACATAATCCGATTATTATTGGTGGAATTGAGGCAAGTTTAAGAAGACTTGGTCATTATGATTATTGGTCAGATAAGGTACGTAGATCAATTTTACTTGATTCTGGTGCAGATATTATTTCGTATGGTATGGGAGAGCACAGTATAATTGAAATTGCTGAAGCTTTAGATAGTGGATTAGATGTTAGAGACATATCTTTTATTGATGGAACTGTCTACAAGACAAGAAGAGAAGAAGATATATACGATGCTATTCGTTTACCGGATTTTGAAGAAATAAAAGAAGATAAACGTAAGTATGCAGAAAGTTTTGCTATCCAATATAAAAATACGGATCCATTTCAAGCAAAAAGATTATATGAAGCCTATGATGGAAAACTTTTTGTGGTACAAAATCCACCTTCAAAGCCACTAACTCAAATGGAGATGGATGATGTCTATGATTTACCATATACAAGAAAATATCACCCAAGTTATGAGAAAAAAGGTGGTATACCAGCACTAGGTGAGATTAAATTTAGTTTGACATCAAATAGAGGCTGTTATGGTAGCTGTAATTTCTGTGCCTTAACATTTCATGAAGGTAGAATTATTCAAGCTAGAAGTCACAAATCTATCGTTGAGGAAGCCCAAAAGTGCATAGAAGATCCTGATTTTAAAGGGTATATACATGATGTAGGTGGTCCGACAGCAGAATTTAGACAGCCAGCCTGTAAAAAACAGCTTAAAGTAGGAGCCTGTAAAAATAGACAATGCCTTTTCCCAGAACCATGTCCTAATTTAGATGTGGATCATACGGATTACCTAAAACTTCTAAAAAAATTAAGAAATATGCCAGGGGTAAAGAAGGTATTCGTTAGATCTGGATTTAGATTTGATTATTTATTAGCTGATAAAAACAAAGACTTTTTAAAAGAATTATGTGAGTACCATGTAAGTGGACAGCTTAGAGTGGCTCCAGAACATATTTCCGACAATGTTTTAAAGAAAATGGGTAAACCAAGTGTAAATGTATATAATCAATTCGTAAAAGAATTTGAAAATATGAATAAAAAACTTAAAAAAGATCAATATTTGGTTCCTTATTTGATGTCATCTCATCCAGGTAGTACTTTAAAAGATGCTGTTGCATTAGCTGAATATGTAAGAGATTTAGGTTACATGCCTGAACAGGTACAAGATTTCTATCCTACACCAGGCACTATTTCGACTTGTATGTATTATACAAAGTTGGATCCGTTGACAATGCAACCGGTATATGTTGCAACAGATCCTCATGAGAAGGCTATGCAAAGAGCGTTGATACAATATAGAAATCCTGATAATTATGATTTGGTTAAAGAAGCTTTGATTAAAGTTGGACGAGAAGACTTAATAGGTCTAGGCCCAGAGTGTTTGATTCCACCAAGAAAAATGAAGCATTTTTATGGAAAGCATAGTAAAAATGTGGAAAGTAACAAGGAGTCTAGAAATAATAGAGGCAAAAAAAGTAGTAAAAAACATAACACAAATAAAAAACATGATATAAATAAGCAAAACAAGATTAGTGAGAAAAGTCACGAATTTAATCATAGAAAAAATGATAATAGAAAGAAAAACTCAAGTAAAATAAGAAATAAGAACAATAAAAAAAGAGCTGGCCGTTAGTGGCTAGCTCTTTTTTTGCCTAATTTTGTATAAATAGCTAATAATAAATATCCTAAAGATACAAAAATAATTGTTAGTATAAATACCCAACGAATTACACCAGAAATGCCTAAATTATCGAAGTCCAAAAAGAAATAAGGATAAACAACTAGACTATCTGGAATTGCATTAGTAAACAAATTCTTTAAGTGTAGACTTCTTATATAGATGTATAAAATATAAATATAAGGATAAGTTACACATAAAGCAGGAATAAAAGGTTTAATTATATTTTTCTTAGAAAATAGTAGAAAATCCAAAATAAATAAAATAGGGCAGAAAAGATGTAGTATAGGATTGTGCAAATTTTTGGTCCAATAATCTATAGAAAAAGGATTTCCTAAAAGTGTATTGTAAATAAGACAGGTAATTAAAATCCATACAGATGCAAGGCACTGCAAAGAAGTTAAAATTTTGGTCTTTTTATCAATTTCTATTGAAAAATTATCTGATAAATCAAGAATTGTCATTTTATGGTGAAGACCTTTGCAAGCTCTTATCAGAAAAATTAGAGCGAGAACACCGCAAATAACATTTGATTGTACAGTATAGTAGACAAAAGCTTCATTATGAGGCTTTCCAGCATAGCTCATACAATCGGAAGTGATTCCCGCAACGAGTAAAATTAAATAAAAAATTCTGTAGCTAATTTGAAATTTAGGTTTTTGGTATAACATTTTAAGCTACTCCTTTCATAATGAGTACTAAATATTATAGCATAAGTTTATAAAGTTTAATATATAATAACTAAAAAAATTTAGATTAGCTCTCTCCATGTTTTTTGGCAGTTTTTACTAATTTTTTTACAAAATAATTGAAAAATCACATTTTGTAAATTGATAAAAAATACATATAAATGTGAAAAAATATTATTTAGAGACAGAGTATAAATTGGATAAAAAAAATAAGAAAATGGACACTGATTTGGGAAAATAAAGAAAAGCAAATATAAAATCAGATATAAGAAATGGAAAATATAAAAAAATAAAATGAAAAATAATCATGATTATCTGTAAAAAAATATTGTCCCAAAAAATAAACTCTACGACATTTTTATTGAAAAGTTTATATGTAAAATTTAATAAAATTTAGTACAAAATGTTGGTAAAAGTGTCAGAAAAATGACAAAGTTTGTCTAAAATATTTAAAAATAAAAAGAGATGTAGTACAATAATCTTGTAATTTTATTGTGATTTTATTCACAAATGTAACAATAGAAGGGTGGATTTTCCACTTGCAAAGAGAAGGTATTAACATAAAAAACGACTTTGGGAGGTACTAAAATGGCTAGGTTTACATTACCAAGAGATATTTATCATGGAAAAGGTGCTTTAGAAGAACTCAAAAACTTCAAAGGAAAAAAAGCAGTTATTTGCGTAGGCGGAGGTTCAATGAAGCGCTTTGGATTTTTAGAGAGAGCAGAAACATACCTTAAAAAAGCAGGTATGGAAGTTAAATTGATAGAAGGGATAGAACCTGATCCATCGGTTGAAACTGTTATGAAAGGCGCCAAAATCATGCAAGAATTTGGCCCAGATTGGATTGTTGCTATAGGTGGAGGCTCTCCAATTGATGCAGCAAAAGCAATGTGGATAAAATATGAGTATCCAGACACAACATTTGAAGATATGTGTAAAGTTTTTGGACTACCAAAACTTAGAACAAAAGCTCATTTTTGTGCGGTTTCTTCAACTTCAGGAACAGCAACTGAAGTAACTGCATTTTCAATTATTACAGATTATGAAAAAGGAATTAAATATCCTATTGCGGATTTTGAAATTACACCAGATGTTGCAATTGTGGATCCTGAATTAGCAGAGACAATGCCAAAGAAACTTGTTGCACATACAGGAATGGATGCTATGACACATGCCATTGAGGCTTATGTATCTACAGCAAATTGCGATTATACAGATGCGCTTGCAATTCATGCAATTGAGATGATTCAAAAAGATTTAGTTGGTTCATACAAAGGCGACATGGTAAAACGTGATAAAATGCATAATGCACAGTGCTTAGCTGGAATGGCATTTTCAAATGCATTACTTGGAATTGTTCATTCAATGGCTCATAAAACTGGAGCAGCCTTCGATGATTATGGAGCACATATCATTCATGGAGCTGCAAATGCAATGTATTTGCCAAAAGTAATTGCTTTTAACGCAAAAGATCCTGATGCTAAGGAAAGATACGGAATTATCGCAGATTATATGCATTTAGGTGGAGATTCTTTAACAGAAAAAGTTCAATTACTTATAAAGTATTTGAGAAAAATGAACGATGATTTAAATATACCACATAGTATAAATAGATATGGAAAAGATGGTTTGCCAGCTGAAGAAGGATTTGTTCCTGAAGAAGTATTCCTTGAAAGATTACCTGAAATTGCTAAGAATGCAATAGCTGACGCTTGTACACTTTCAAATCCACGCAAGCCAACACAGGCTGAGATGGAAAAACTTTTGAAATGCTGTTACTATGATACGGAAGTAGATTTTTAACAAAAAGCTTTGGTTTATGTAGAGCGTTATAGATTTGGCACAATACCATAATTCCTGATTTTAAAGAGGGGGAGTTCGATGGTTTCAAGATTTAGTAGAAAAAAATTGTTAGAAGAAAATTCTATGGTGGAAATAGATAGAATTACGGAAGCTCTAAGGGAACGTAAGATTTCTTTTAAGGTAGAGAAAACGAGAAACCCCTTCGGGAAGAAAAAGGAAACGTTAAGCGCTTATGTAATTTATGTTGAGAATAAAGATTATTCTGATGCAAAAAACTTAATTTAAAAAGCGACTAAAAGTGTCAAGAATAGTAAAAGATTAAAAGGCAATCAATCACGAGATTTAATCGTTGTCTCGTGGTAGATTGCCTTGATTAATTTTTTTTGAGGGGGGGGGGGTGCACAAAAATAATAAAAATGTGCAACTTATTTTACAATTCGTGAAGTAATTAACTTACAAATTTTATTTCCTTTAGAAGAGAATTTTTCTTCGTATTCAGTCATAATATTGCCTTCATTCATTGAGGAATCATGGTGTAAATCAAAGGTGTGGGCGTCAAGATTCCATTTTTCAGATTCGTTTATTTCATCTAAAGAAAAATTAAATAAATCGATATTATCAGTTTTGAACTCGATATTACC
>FOPE01000070.1 GCA_900113385.1 Lachnospiraceae bacterium C7 | reverse complement strand
GAATCTTCCTCTAGATATTTTTTAAATTTTATCAAACATCTATCGAATGCTTGTTGTTCCGTTAGCTTATCTTTAAAAATTCCTCTATAATAGTATGCATAAATTAAATAATCTAGTTCAAAGGAATTATCTTCTGTAATATTTTCTAATCTATGGTTTGGATCTTCTCCTAGTAAAACTTTTTCTACATAGAATTTAGGGATTTCTTCAAAAAAATCACTTGCTCTACGTGGAAATCCTTCTTTTATCACGTCCTTACTTTTTTCATAAAAATACTCTATTATTTTCATATCTTCCTTTAAATATTCATACTCTGATGATATTAAAAGATTTTTCACATTTAAAGTATTATACAATTTTAGAAGTTTCTCTATATCTTTTACATCATCTGCATACACTTTAACATCATTTGCTATTGTAAGCGCAAACATTTCAGATAATATCATTATTGATAAAATTGTATCACTATCTATGTAACCACAAAGTGAGACCCAACATTTTTGGAATGATATTCCAAATGTATCATCTGAATTTAGAACGTCTCTATATATATCATCTATAACAAAATATTTAAATTCAAAAGGCTTTTCTTCCATCTATTTTCCTCCTCCTGCCTTTTTATATATTACTTCAACTTTTATTTTCGGGTACCGTGCTTGGAATTGTTTTATAACATGCTGACAGCTTGGACAACTCTTCAAATCTGAATACATCTTTATGTGTCCCGATGCCTCTGGATTGTCTCCGATCCTTGTTGCTATTTCATTTAATATTTTATATTCTGTATCATTATATCTATAATAAGCATCTCTTCCATTTACAACATTTTGTTTATTTACCTTCAGTGCTTCAAATACTCTTTCATCCTCCGGTGGTAAAGTAGAGATTCCTTCTGCACGTTCAACCGTCTCTCTAGGATATTTTTTTGCTAAATCCTCTAGAGAATCTACACTACTATGTGCAAAATACGTCGTCTTATCTAAACCTGTGACATGAGCTTCGGCATAACCAGTATTATAATGTCTTCTTATACCTCCTGACATTTTTTCTCTTATTGTACTATTAGCTCTCTCCATGAACTCCTTGTCAATAGCGTCATCAAATTTTCTAAGTACTGCACTACTTAATTCTTGGAGTTTATTAGGAGTTTTAACAGTAGTTTCTCCTTTGTTGCTGCCTTCTACAGAATCCGCCATTTCCATTTTAGGGTCTTTTATTTCTTCTAATTCTGATTCGTTAAGCATTTTTCGAACAGCTTCAAAGTTAGCTTTTTTTAATTTTTTAGGACCATATAGTTCATAAGAGTCCTGAGCAAACTTTCCTCCCATAACAGATCCTGCTACACTGCCAAATAACGATGCATAGCCTTCTTCTGTCTGACAATTATCTTCTAAATCTTGCCCTATTACTTCTAGTATTCCAATTGGTCCTCTTTCTATTGCAGCATTACACATTTTTCCAATATCATCTTTTGTTGCATTGCATTCGTTTTTAAATTCGCGTAATAATGGCCAATCAAAGGCACCATCCGGTGCATATGATATTGCACTCTGCCCTAATGGTACTGCAACCATAGCTATAATTATTATTGCGACTGCATACTCTGGAAATGCTACACATAAAAGCCCTACTATAAACGCTAATGCAAATGCCTTCACAAATGATGTGGAAAACGCATCTAAAATACTACCAACTTTGTTTCCAAAGTCCTTCCATCGTTGTCCACTATCTATAGACTCATTATACAACTGATTCATTCTTGTTTGATATACATCATCTGTATTTTCATACTCTGATATAACATTTTCGTATATATCATTTAGTTCGTCATAATAATTGTGCATCTTATTCAATGTGGGCAAAATTCTTGATTCATGAAACTTTACTATTTTCTCATAATTTGCCTTCATCTTTTTATTTGTTTCTGCATTTTTAGGATCCGCTGAATATATATATGTACTTTTATCTAAAGGAGTACTAGCCGTCTTTGTTTTAAAATCGTATTTTGAGCACCTTATTTGGAACAAATTAAATTTAATATCCAAACTGTCAACTCTAGTATTCACTCCTTCTGCTTTGCACGGTGCCAATTTTGACATATCATCAGTATAATCATGCACTAATTTTTCTAATTTTTCAAGTGTATTGATTAATTCTGATCTATCATTGTACATTTTACTTATTTTTTTCGATAATTTTTTAGTAGATTTTGACTCTTGTTTTGTTAGTACTCTATCTAGCCTTTCTATCGCTTCATTGATATTTTCTATTGCCTCTCTATATTCTTCAATTTTGCTTGCAATTACCTCAAGACCTGTATAATTGATTTTTAAATCTGTTTTCAAAACTTCTCCTTTCTTAATCGTTTATAAAATTTTCTATATTTTGTCAAATTTTAAATCTTGAATATCTGATTTTAATTTTTCTAAATCTGAAACTGCATTTTGTACAATAGTTTCCATTTTTGTCCTTATTATAGTATTTTCTAAATCCATGTCTTCAAAATTATTTTTGAAACTTTTCTCTAATGAATTTGCCGCATTAACAATTTCATTTACGTAATTTTTTGCATCAACTTCTGTCATTTTTATACTTTCCTCCTTGGGAATTCTTTAAAATTTTTTCTGCCTGTTTATGATCAACTTCTTCTAAATTTTTAATTATCTTTGCCGCATTTTTTGCAATAGATTTATAATCATCACTTAGTTTAACTGCCGAATCACTAATGTCTTTTAATAATATATAAAACGAATCTATAAAATCTGAACTCATTGTATTTAGCACTTCTAACTCCTCTTTAAACGGATCCTTAGAAAGCTTCTCATATGTATCTATCGACTGTTGAAGGTAATCAGTACTTGCTTTAAGTTCTGATAGATTTACATCTAAATTTTCTTTCTTACCTGACATGCTTTATTCTCCTTTTTTAATTATTTTTTAATTTTTATTTGTTTTTTAGCATGCTTCATGCAGTTTCCCTGATGTGATTTTTTTATTGAGTTCTATTGCTGTTTCAGGTGATGTGTATCCAACTGTACACATGCCTTTATTCACTATCAATTCTTTTTTCATCATGTATTGAAACTGAAGTTCTAATTCATCTTCATATCCTTTTTTGACTATATTTTCTACAAATGCCCTTGTAAAATAAAAGACTTCTCTTGAGCCTGGCATTCCGGTTGGATAAACTACTCCTGCATACGGATAATAATATTTTCCATCTGAGCCTAAAAATCTATGGGTTATAACCATTCTGAAGTTTTCAACAGCATCTACATCAATAAGTTCTCCCCCTGTCTTTGCTTTCTCTTCGTTTACTTTTTCTCCTGCTAGTTTCATTGTTTCTGGATCTAAATCAACAACCGTTCCCAGTGGTAGCATTTCCTCTAGTAAATCAAGCATTGCTGCAATTACTTTTGCAAAATGCTCTCTATCAAAAACAGTTTCTATGTTTTCTAGCGCCAAAATATAATCACTTCCATCTTTTTCATAATGGACGTGAGTTTCTTGGTCTTCCAAATAATCTAAATTTTTTGCAAATGCTTTATAAATCTCTAGCAAAAAACTTTGATCATCAAAATACTTTTTTGCTATTGCATCTAGATTTTCCTTTTCTCTTTCACTAATAAAATCAACCTTTTTAAGGTATTCTTTCCATAGCGCTAACCTGTATTCTTTACTTGTCATTTTCCACCTTGCCTTTCTTTTTTTAGCTTCTTATTTGTATTCTATTTATTCTTTTATTGAATACTTTTACTAAATATCTTTATTTTCTTACCTGTTTTATTAAACCAATGGAATCATTACTTTCTTTATTTTTCCTTTTGAATACATATATCCAAATCGAGGATCTGTATTATTCTCTCTAAATCCCACTGTGCTAAACAAGTTTTGTTCTCTATAGTTTCCAACCACAACAGCATTTTTAACACTAGTCAACGTTTCAAGAAATTCACTCATTCTTGTTCTTAACTTGTTATCTGCTGATGCTATAACAAATATTCCAACATCTAATGCTTCTTTTAAGATGTCAAGTTTTTCTTTGTCACCATCTAAATTTTCATATAGTTCCTGAACTATATCTATAACAACAAAAACTGGCGTCTGTTTTAAACCATACTCTTTTATACTCATTAGCAGATTTGATTCTCTTTGAGCTTCAAAAGTAACTTTACGATTTTCTATTATTTCTTTAAGTTTTTCCATTAGTAACACACTTTGTTCTTTTCCTGTCGCATATTTGATATTATCCAAGTTTGAATAGTTTCGTAAATTCATACTTGTTGTGTCAAAAATAAATATTTGAGTTTCTTTTACATGCTTTGTTATAAATTCCAAAGTGGATTTAACTACATTAGTTCTTCCCATTCCACTTTCGCCTATTATAAGAGCTGGTTCTTTCGAAACATCCAAACCTACCACATTTAACTGTTCTGTCTCGATACCGATTGGGATTTGGGTGACTGGAACTGCTAAAGATTCTTGTAATTCTCCATTATTAGCACTTGCCTCTCCTTCGCTAGCTGTTCCTTCTAGACCTTCATTAATCGTATCTTCTCCAACCATCTCTTCATATCCTGGATATTCTGAAAGCTGGCTAAAGTGAAGCTCTTCTGGAAGGACTGGTATTCCTTTGGCTTTTTTCTCTGTTGATTTTTCAGCCATGGTTGATACGAATTCTTTAAGTTTTTCCATGTATGTCAACTCATCTGGACAAGGCACTGGTGTATAAATCTGCATGATATCTATCTCATTTAATTTAACTAATGCTCGTCCCTTCTTATCCTCTGGAACTGTCATAGATGTTCGTCCTATTAGGCTTCTTATTTCGCTTTCATCGAAGTTATAGCCTGCTATCTTTTCTTTAAAATTATTCATTACTGCAGATCTCATAACTGCTCCACGAGTCATTGTGGTAACTATATATATCCCTAAACTTGCTCCATCTCGAGCTAATTTTTGAATAAAGCTTTCCATGTCATCACCTAATTCTTTTAGAGCATCAAAGTTATCTATTGCGACTAAAAT
>FOPE01000078.1 GCA_900113385.1 Lachnospiraceae bacterium C7 | reverse complement strand
ATAAAACACCTGACGAACTATTTGAGGATGAACTAGATAAAATCTATCAAGTGGATGTTTCTTAGTAGGTGTCCAACTTGTTATTGCAATTTAGATTTTATTTTTTATTGGCTATTTTTTATAAATTAATCAGTTTCTTATCTCTTTCCTATCATATAATTTTAACAAAAAAATCACTTTTACAATTTTTTCTATTGCTTTCGTAAAAAAACTATGCTATTCTTTTGCTTGTCATTATTTTTCTATTAACATGTTAAATCAATTCAACAATATTTCAAATGACATTTCAGATAATATTTCAAAAGATATCTTTTTATTCTAATTACCCCCCGCAAATATGCTTTATAAATTAAAGAAAGGAAAATTTACCCTATGAATTACGAAAGTTTTGTTGACTATATTTTTAAAAATGTAGAAAACAAATTAACTGAAGATTGTAAAGTTACTTTAGAAAAAGTAACTAAGAATAATGGTAAAATTTTAGATGCCATTGTTATTGCAAAAAATGATGTTTGCATTGCACCAACTATTTATCTTAATCATTTATATCACAATTATCTAGAAGGTTTCTCTTTAGAATCTATCGTAGAATCTATTTTCAATATATACAACGAAAACTCCGATGGTGCCCGTTATGAAACTGGTTTTATAACAAATTATGATTTAGCTAAGGAACGTCTCGTTTTAAAACTGATTAACTACGAACAAAACAAGAAACTCTTAGAAACAGTTCCACATATGCAATATCTTGATTTGGCAATTGTTTTTTCTTACGTTTTTGAAAATCCCGAAAGAGAATTTTCTAGCATCTTAATTAATGATTCTCTACTTTCTAATTGGAATGTTTCAAAAGAAGACCTATACAAACAGGCTTTAATTAATTCTCCTAACATTTTACCTCATACTTATTCTAGTCTTCTAAGCACCATAAAAAAAATGGATACCTTTGACGAACTTCCCGAATTTGAAGAAGATGAATGTATAATTCCTGATCCATCTGCTGATTGTGGACAATGCATGTTTGTTTTAACAAATACTGCTAGAATTAATGGTGCCGCTTGTATTTTTTATAAAGGACTTCTAAATGAAATTTCTAATATGCATAAAACAGATCTTATTATTATTCCAAGTAGCATTCATGAAGTTATCATTATCCCAAAAATCGGTGAACTTAAGAGAGATTTTATTAATAAGATGATTCAAGACGTTAATGTTACACATCTTAAGGATGAAGATGTTCTATCTGATCACGCTTATTTGTACAGCCATTCTAGACGAAAAATTGAATCTATTTAGATTTTTCTATAAATCTTATTAAATTATGCAATATTCTTTTTATTCTATCAATTTTTAGTTTTCAAATAATTTTCTATATTATTTAACTTGGTAATTATTTTTATTTTATAGATTATATCTTTTTATCATTTCTTTTTTGATTTTCTATCTTTTTATATAGATATATCTATTCTTTTCTATCTTAGAGATTTATCTTTTACTCTATATTGAAGATTTATCTTTTTATTCTATCTTGAAGATTTATATGTAGATTCCATCTAAAAAATCTATATATTGATTCTATTTTCTAGATTTATCTGTTTAATCTACTTTAGCAGATACTTTCTATTTATTTCTATTTGATAGGTATATTTATTTCTATTTTTATCTAGACTTACTTATCTATGTTTGTCTTTTGCTTCTATAAAATAGAATTGTATAATTACCAGTCTTTTAAAGTATTTACCCTATTTTAAGTAAATTCAATTCGGCTCAAAATATTTAAATTTACTTAAAATTTAAATTTACTTAAAGTAATTAATCTATTGAAATTGCATAATTTTAGCCACTGCCAAAACGTTTTATCTTTTATATAAATTAAAACTCCTAATTTATAGATAAGACACTTGTTTTGAGGTGACCCCCAAAAGTTAGACTTTTAAGCGTAGCAGTTTTTGGCTGCTACGCTGTTTTTATGCAGCCAAGAGGCTGAGCCTGTATTGAACAG
>FOPE01000041.1 GCA_900113385.1 Lachnospiraceae bacterium C7 | reverse complement strand
AAACCATTGCGAGAGTCTCCGGAATTCCTGCCGGAATAATCATATTTCTCGTAATTGAGGAAAGCTGTAAGCTCCGTTGATAGCACTTCGTTTACAGCGTTTTCAAGTTCAGAACGAAAAACTTCATCAATAGATTCATTATTAAGTAGAGCAGACATTAAATTTGTGCTAATATTAGTCATAGGGACGAATTTCACTCCTTTAAGTTTTTTTGTTTGGTCACTTAAAATCTTAAACGAAGTTCGTTCCTTTTTCTATGATTAATTTTATTTACACAAGATATTTTACACTATCCTACTATTGGCTTGATTTTCAATAATTTTTAATTATTTTTATAAAAATCAATTAGTGATTTCCACAACATCCATGGCCTTCACCATGATGTCCATGTCCGCCACATTCATGGCCTTCGCCGTGATGTCCATGTCCACCGCATTCATGGCCTTCACCGTGATCGTGGTGATTGCAATTTGCTGATTCATTCTGAACTAATTCTCCAGCAAGTAATTTTTTAACTGCTTCATCAGCATCACCTTGAATACCTGCATAAAGGTTAATTCCAGCTTCTTTAAGTGCCATCTGAGCACCTCCACCGATACCTCCGCAAATTAATGTATCTACTTTATTTACTTTTAAAAATCCAGCTAATGCACCATGACCAAATCCGTCTGTTGCAATAACTTGTGACTCTTTTACTTCTCCATCACAAATATCATATACTTTAAATGCTTCTGTGTGTCCAAAATGTTGGAAAATTTTTCCATCTTCGTAAGTTGCTGCTAATCTCATAGTTTTTTCGCCTTTCTTTTGTAAACTTTTTATAGTTGCTTTTGCTACTTCATCATCACATAATCTATAGTTCTGACAAAGTTCGTACTGTCCACCTGAAATAACCAACCTTGTGCCTAAGACTACATGTCTTGCAAGCTTTTCTCTAGCTGATTCATAAATGCTACTTACTGTTGGTCTAGAAACATTCATCAACTTAGCGCATTCATTCTGGGTCAACTTTTCAAAATCTATCAATCTAATAGTCTCATATTCATCTAATGTCAAATTGATTACTTCTTCACCGCTATAGTCTGCAGCTTGAAAACTCCAAAACTCTGGGAATTTATCAATTTTTCTAAGACGGGTTGGTCTTGGCATAATACCTACTCCTTTTCATGGTGTTTATTTCTGACATATGTTTCATCTATAAAATACTTTATATACAACATACTATATAAGATGCTATATGAAATATCGTATACATAATCATTTCTGACATATGTCAACAATATTTATTATATATTATTTCTGACATATGTCAACAACTCGACTCCTACATTTTAAGTTTTACCCACTTTTTGTAGATTATCACAATTCAATTCCGTGTATTTGAATTTATTTTGGTTGTTTTTCATATATATTAATTTTACAAAATCATATATACTCTATACTATATTATATTTTTGTAACATTTTTGTTATATTTTCTTAATATTTGTTTTGATTTTTTTATAACTTCTTAACATTAATTTTATAATTTAACATTTACTTAACATATAATTTTCAAACATATACAAGTACTACCAATACATTTTTCTTACCATTATTACTTTTTATATTAAAGTCTTACGGAGGGTATATCTCAAAAATAGAATTAGCTCCGTCTGATATATATTATGTTAAGTTTATATTTTATTTATAATTTTTATGTTTTTTTTATTTTTTCTCTTAACATTTATTTATTAAATACGATATAAAATATGCAAAGGTGTAATATTTACAACCCCAGTAACTTACTAACTTTGTTAACAGAAAGGACGGGACGCTATGAATATGTTAACTGTTTTACGGAAGAAACTTGTTAGTTTTTTTATGCTGACATCATTGACATGCACAACTATTGCAGGAGTACAAACAACTAGTGTTTCAGCAAAAGAGTCAACAAAAAAAGCTACACCTACTACTGCCACAGAGATCGTAAGGGAATTAAAGGCCGGTTGGAATCTTGGTAACAGTCTAGATGCAGTTGTTAAAAGTCACGGCTACACTTTAGATTCCGAAACCTTATGGAACAATCCAAAGGTCACTAAAGAACTTATTCAATCAGTGAAAAAAAATGGATTTTCTTCTATAAGAATACCTGTTACATACTATAACCATATTGATTCTAACGGTGTAATCGACCAAAGATGGCTTGCTAGAGTAAAGGAAGTCGTTGACTACGCCACAGATGAGGATATGTATGCAATCATCAATGTACATCATGATGCCGGTCTTGATAGGGATTACCGCTGGATTTATTCAGACGAGGCGACTTATGAAACAGACAAAAAGAACTTAACTAATCTCTGGTCGCAAATTGCAACTTATTTTAAAGATGCTGATGAAAAACTTCTTTTTGAATCTACCAACGAAATCATGGATAAAGATGAACATTGGGGATGGGATTACAAGGAGAACTTTAAAGTTACAGCAAAACTACACAACGACTTTATTAAAACTGTAAGAAAAACGGGTGGAAAAAATGCTGATCGTTTTCTTGTTTTGCCAACTTATGCAGCATGTCCAGATGAAGAGGAAATAAGGCAGATTTTGAATTACAAATACGACGATACTTGCAAAGATCACCTTATTATGTCTGTTCACTGCTATCGTAAAGATGAAGCTTCTATTAACACAATTATGGATCGTTTGGGAAAATACAGCAAAGAGTACAACGTCCCTGTTATTATGGATGAATTTGGTACAAAAAGTGATTTACCAGATTCTCAAAGAGCTTCTATTGCAAAAAAATATGTTGATAAAGCTCTAAAATATAACATTGGACTATTCTGGTGGGATAATGGTTCTGACTATGGCCTTTTTGATAGGCACAGTGCAGAGGTAACTCATCCAGAAATCGTAAAAGAGTTGGTAACTCCTTACAAATCAGAAGATACTTCTGATTCTAGTAAGGACAGTCCAGCAACAGATGAAACTAACAAGGATTCTAAGGATAACAAAGATTCTGAAGAAACGGAATCTACTAAAGAATCTGATTCTAAATCGACAGAATCCATTCCTGGAATTGCTTGTTGGGGTGACTCAATTACATTTGGTTATCTTGGTGATGGAGTAACATATCCTAACGTTTTAAAAGATAACCTTTACAAAAAAGGAATAGACATTCCCGTAATTAATCTTGGTTCATGTGGTGAAACATCTATTTCCATTGCTGCAAGAAGCGGTGGAATCAAGATGGTTACTACAAAAAATTTAACTATTCCTGCTTCTACTACACCTGTAGATGTAGATCTTTTAGCTGAAGATGGCAAGAAACTAAATGTAATGATTTATAATGATAATGTTGGCGTAAATGAGTGTGAGCTATGCGGAGTTAAAGGCACACTACGTCTTAAAGTTTCACAACGCCCAGAATATGGCTATACTTTTACACGAAGCAAAAGTGGTAAAGCTGTTTCTGTTGCAAAAGGCTCTGTTTTGACTCCTTATGCAGCAAATCATTATAAAGATTATATCAATGTGGTCTTTATTGGAACCAATGGTGGTTATGACAATTACGAAGACTTAGTTAAACAGCAAAAAGCTATTATTAATTCTAGAACTAAAAATACTGACAAATACCTAATCGTTGGAATGTATTGTGGAGGAAGCGATTATTTTAAAGCTTACGACGAGCTTATGAAAAAAAACTATGGGGACAAATATTTTAATTTGCGTGAGTATTTATCAAAAAACGGTTTAAAAGATGCGGGCCTCTCTCCTACTGATGAAGATTTAAAATTCATAAGTTGGGGAATGGTTCCAAAATCTCTTAGATTTGATGATGCTCATTTAACTAGCACAGGTTATCGAGTTGTAGGAAATGCAATTTACAATAAGCTAGATGAATTAGGTTATTTTGACGACAGTAAAAAAGATGATAGCGACGCTAAAGATGACGACAAGAAAAAAGATGATTCTAAAGATAAATCAGATGAGCAAAAAACTGATGAGAAAAAATCTGATGACTCTAAAGAACAAGATGAACAACATGATGTTATTCCTGATGAAAAGAACTTAATTCAATTTAAGGATGCTGGTAATGGCATTTTATTAAATGACCAACTTAAAATTACAGAAAAGAATACTTTTTCTGTAAAAGGTACTTTAAAAAATATTGACACATATCAACTTTTAGTACATAGCAACCATATTCGTCTTGAAACTCAAGCTGGAACAGGCCGTGTATTTGTTCAGGGAAATGGATGGAGTGCAGAAACTAATCATTATCTAAAGGCAGGACAAACATTTACATTCACCCAATCTCCTGAAGGTATTTTTATTGACGGCGAAAAAATTGCAGATGTTTTTTATAATTACAATTTTACAGACACATGGTTGAAAATAGACACAAATAAAATCAAACTAGATTATGCAGCATTAATCTAAATAGAATTATGTTATACAACATTATATTAAACTAGACCAGATTATGTTACACAACATCATATTAAACTAGACAACATTATGTTATACAACAATAATTAACTTTAAATTTAATAATCAACTTCAAACAATTAAATTACATACAGCCGAAAGGCTATACATACTTTATTATATTCAATAACTCGTTATTAAAAAGCCGCCAGAATAGACTTATATAAATCTATGCTGACGGCTTTTATAATCTTTTTTCACTTTAAGTCTTTTGAACTTTAAATCTTGTTACTTTAATCTTTTACCTTATTTTTCACTTTAGGTCTTTTATAATATAGAAGATATTACGCTTCTGAATTTTCTGCTCCATCAAATTCGTCTGAATCTTCTGGCATATGATTAAAGCTTACTCCGTTGTTAATATCACCTTCAAGATTATTGCCAAATGCGTAATCATTTCCTGGTAAAATTGCATTTAATGCTATACCAAAAATTGCTGCTAAGGCTAGTGATGTAAGTGTAATTGGAGTGTTAAATAATGTAAATGTTAACCCATCTTTAAAACCAAGTCCTGTAACTAAGATAACTGCCGCTACAATAAGGTTTCTAGACTTTGTAAAATCTACTTTATTTTCTACAACATTTCTTACACCTATCGCTGAGATCATACCGTAAAGAATAAAGCTAATGCCACCAATTATAGCTGTTGGCATTGTTCCGATAACATCTGCTGTTTTTGGAATAAAACTTAAGATAATTGCATAAACTGCTGCAATACGAACTACTTTTGGATCATATACTTTTGATAACTCTAATACACCTATGTTTTCGCCGTATGTTGTATTAGCTGGGCCTCCAAAAAGACCTGCTACTGCAGTTGCAAGACCATCACCTAAAATTGTTCGGTGAAGACCTGGGTCTTCAATAAAGTTTTGACCTGTTGTAGCTGAAATTGCTGAAATATCACCGACATGTTCCATCATTGTAGCTACTGCAATTGGGGCCATAACTAGTACTGCACTTATATCGAATTTGGCTAAAATAAATGGTGGCATTCCTACCCAACTTGCCTTTGCAATTGGTGCAAAATCAATAATTGCACTTCCATCTGCATTTGTAAAACCAGCAAGTGTCATTACTACTGCTACTGCATATGAAATTGTGATTCCTAAGAGAATTGGGATGATCTTCCACATACCTTTTCCCCAAATATTGAAAATAATTACAACTGATAAAGCTACGATTGCTAGAATCCAATTAGATGATGCATTGTTAATAGCCGATGGTGCTAACGACAAACCAATACATATAATGATAGGACCTGTTACTACAGGTGGTAGAAAATGCATTACTTTTTTAACGCCAATACATTTGACAATTAAAGCAAGTATTACATACAATAGACCAGCTACTACGAGACCTCCACATGCGTATGGAAGCTTCTCGCCATAAGACATATGAGCAAATCTACCTGTCTTAAGTTCTGCTACAGTGGCAAAACCACCTAAAAATGCAAATGATGAACCTAAAAACGCTGGAACCTTAAATTTAGAACAAATATGAAATAAAATTGTTCCTATTCCCGCAAAAAATAAAGTTACTTGTACAGAAAGACCTTCACCTTTAAAGTATCCATTTACTAAAATCGGCACTAACATTGTCGCTCCAAACATAGCAAACATGTGCTGTAATCCTAGTAAAAGCATCTTCGGCTTTCCTAATTTAGTGGCGTCATAAATCGCTTGTTTCTTCTCGCCCATTTTCTTCCTCCGTCCTCTCGAAGCTCCCCATATCAAGGGGTGCTTCAAAAAAATTACTTAAACATTCAACATTCTAGCATATAAATTTTGTTTTTGCTAGACCTATTTTATATTTTTTTAATAAAACGGACGATGGTCTGAATTAGTATCAAATTTTCTTGATATTTTCAACCTATGGAAGGCAATATGCAACGAAAAGTTTACATTATGTCTAAAGATTTAACAGCCACTTTTTTGTAATAAAGGAATAAGACTGTTGAACTTAAAATCCATGTAATTGGGTAAACCCAATAAGTTGTATAAATTGTATGCACAAATAAATCACAAATTGTTAGGAATAGAATTCTAGTAACACACCAGCATAGTAAAAATACCATCATTGGCGCAATTGGACGTCCCATTCCTCGCAATACTGAAGACATAAAATGTGTATAAGCGCATAAAAAGAAAAATAGACAGACAATATGCGCTCTTTGAACTCCAAATTCAATTACTGATGGAGTGCTATCAAACAATTTAACTGATGGACCTGCAAAAATAAATAATAAAATTCCCAAGGCTTGCGCTGACACAAGGGTGCAAATCATTCCAAATTTAACGCCTTTCTTCGTTCTTTCATATTCCCTTGCTCCAATATTTTGACTAACAAATGTAGTTATGGCCATTGTAAAACTTGTAACTGGTATAAATGCAAAGCCTTCTACCTTAGTGTATGCTCCAATACCGGCCATGGCCTGTTCGCCATAAGAATTGATATATGACTGAATGACTACGTTTGAAAGAGACATTATTGAATTTTGCAAACCTGAAGGCAAACCATATTTTATTATTTTTTTTACCATGTCTCGATTTAGTTTTATTTTATTGGGTACAAAACGATAAGAAGCTTTTACTTTCATTAAGCGAATCATGCATAATAATGCACTAAATAGCTGTGAAATTGCTGTAGCAAAGGCTGCAGCTTCAACTCCTCTTCCCATACCTGCAATCAAAACTAAATCTAAAACAACGTTAATAACTGAAGAAATCATTAAGTAATACAATGGATGCTTAGAATCTCCTGCTGCCTGCAATATTCCTACAAAAGTGTTATACATTATAAATCCTACTGAACCTGCAAAATATACTTGAAAATACACTATTGATTCTTGAAGTACAGCTTTTGGAGTACTCATAAGTTTTAGAACTGTTGGTGCAGACGCAACTCCTATAATTGTCATTATTACTGAAAAAATCAGTCCTAATGCAACTGTTGTATGCACTGCTGTTTCTGTCTTTTTATCATCACGAGCACCTACATACCTTGCTATTACAACTCCTGCACCTATTGAAATTCCATTAAAGAATCCTATTACCATGAAAATTAGATTTCCTGCAGAGCTTACAGCTGCTAATGCATTACTTCCAACGAAATTACCTACAATTAGCGAATCTACTGCATTGTACATCTGTTGGAACAAGTTACCTAAAAACATTGGCACTGCAAACATAATGATTTTTTTCTGAATGGACCCTTCGGTCATTAAATTTTTAGTATTCTCCATACCTTTTATTATGACACCATAGAAAATTTTTTTCAATATCTTGAGTTATAATAAAACAAGGCAAAATTACATATCACTTGGTAACTCTTCCGTAAATTTTTGTTATTTTAGCTAACCAATTAATTATGTCTTTATCAAATTCTCCATTTAAAAGTCTCCACTTCCAATTATCTCCAGTGGTTGATGGAGTATTCATTCTTGCAACGTTTCCATATCCTAAGACATCTTGCATTGGAATGATACACATATCACTAACACTTGCCATTGCAGTGCAAATAAGAGGAATATGGATTTTTTCATTTTCTGTAGAATAATCGCACAAGAAATCTCGAACCATTTTTTTCTCTTCTTCTGGTAGACTCTCGTTAAACCAACCTACTATAGTTTCATTGTCATGAGTTCCTGTATAAACCACACTATTTTTTGTATAGTTAAATGGTAAATAATCGGATGTAGCTCCAGAATCCCTTGAATCAAAGGCAAATTCTAAAACTTTCATTCCCGGATAACCACTATCTAGTACTAATTTTCTGACAGAATCTGTTACGTATCCTAAATCCTCTGCAATTATTTTAGCATCTGGGAATTCTTCTTGAACCGCTTTAAAAAGCGACATTCCTGGGCCTTTAACCCATTTGCCATCTATAGCATCTTTATTGCCATATGGAATTGTATAATATTCATCAAAACCTCTAAAATGATCAATTCGCACCACATCATACAATTTGAAGCAGGCTCCTAAACGCTTAAGCCACCATTTATAACCTGTTTTTTTATGATATTGCCAATTGTAAATTGGGTTTCCCCAAAGCTGGCCTTTTGCAGAAAACCCATCTGGTGGACAACCTGCCACTGCAATTGGTTGACCTTTCTTATCAAAATCAAATAGTTCACCATTAGCCCATGCATCAGCACTATCGTAAGAAACATAAATTGGGATATCGCCTACTATTTCTATTCCGTTTATGTTGGCATATTTTTTTAATTTACTCCACTGGACATAGAATTCATATTGCAAAAATTTATAAAAACCAATATCTTCTTTATATTTTTCTGTTGCTTTTTTTATTGCTGATTCTTTACGAGTTTTCAATTCTTCTTCCCATAAGTTCCAAGAATCTCCACCATGTGCATCTTTTAATGCCATAAAAAGTGCATAGTCTTCTAACCACTCTTGTTGATCCTTTTCAAATTTTTTGTAGTCAGCATTTTCCTCTATTTTACTGTTATTATAGGCAATTTTTAAAAGTTTATATCTGCCAAAATATTCTTTTTCATAATCCACATATCTTGGATTACTTCCTAAATTCACCTCTTGGATTTCACTATTTTTTAGCCAGCCATTTTCGACTAGTTTGTCTAAATCAATGTAGTAAGGGTTTCCTGCGAAAGTAGAAAATGATTGATAAGGTGAATCCCCATAACTAACTGGTCCTAGTGGCAAAATTTGCCAATAATGTTGCTTGGCCTCTTTTAATTCATCTACAAATATATAAGCTTCCTTCGAAAAACAACCAATTCCATACTTAGATGGTAAACTGCTAATTGGAAGCAAAATCCCGCTTGCTCTCATATTATCTCCCTTTCTACTTCTATGCCAAAATGATCTGAAATCACTGGCTGTTTTTTCCCATTAAAAATTATATTACTAGACGAAATGTCTACTTTTTTCCAGCTCCAAATATAGTCAATTCTCATTCCAAACAATTGATTGTTTTGGTGACTGTCTAATTGGCTTGGCTGATTCGTTTTTTTACGCCATCCATCAATCTCACCTTCCACTGTATAGCCTTCGTCTTTGCTTTTTGCTAAAACATAAGTATCATTCCAGCCTAGATTCTTTACGAAATCGTATCCTGTACCTTTTTCGTCACTTTTACTATTAAAGTCACCTAATAAAAATACGTTATTTTCTAATTTATTGCTATTCTTTAGGTAATTATGCAAGAAACTAAACTGACGTTTAAATGGTTCCTCTTTGTCATTCCACCAGCCCATATGTAAACTATATATCCACATATCTTTTGGATTTGTTGTGCTATCTTCAATACAAATACCAATAGCTTTTCGAGCTTTCCAATTATTGTAATCTGTTGTATTTGAAAAATAAAATTCTTCCGCCATCTTAATTGGTTTCTTTGAAAAGATAGCTAAACCTTCATCATTAATTCCATATCCTATTTTTGCGCTAGTCCATGTCCAATAATAGCTATGGCCTTCTTTTTCTAACTCTTTTGAAATTAGCATTGCACAATTATCTTTTTTTATAGTTTGCGCAACCGGTTTTAGGTTTCCTATACCAGTCTGAGAAGCTAATGCATTACGCAGGTTACTATCTTTTGATTTGGGTTCTACAAAATTACTAAGTTCTGTGACATCGCAAGGCTTTTGCCCTCTTGTCTGGCCACATTCTTGGATAGCAATTACATCTGCATCTGCTTTAATTATATATTCGGCAAATTGTTTCACCGTCTGTTGGTTTTTCTTAATATCTGTTTTATTATCATGACTGTGTATGTTTATAGTTAAAAGTTTCATAATTTGCCTCTTCATCTTTAAATATTTAGAATTCTTTTTATATTGGGTGTATAGTATTTATTTGTTATATTATGTTTGTTTTATATAAAATAAAATCGCAAGATGGATTGTTTTTTTAATTGCATGGAAACACTTTTGTCAATTAAATTTAGTTTAATTTTATTTTAATATTATTCTGATTACTTTTTTTATATTTATGCATCCATCTTGCGAAATTATTATCTTAATTTATACCCTAAATAACTTAGGTGTGTTAGCCACAACATAGTAAATCGTTTATATCCGATTTCAATACGTCAGCTTTTGGTCCATAAATTGCTTGGATTCCATTATCCTTTTTTACAAGTCCCATTGCACCTTCTGCCTTCCATTCTGATACATCGGCGACTTTATCTACATCATAAACTGTTACACGAAGTCGTGTCATACAAGCATCTACAAAATCGATATTATTTCTTCCACCTAGAAGTTTTATAATTTTTTCTGCTTCAGATGCGGCAACGACACTTGCGCCTTCTTGCTCAGTTCCTTTTTCAGTCACTGAATCTGTATCTTTTTTATCAGAATCGTTTCCAGCATTTTCATAGTTACCAAGTCTACCTGGTGTTGCAAATTCAAATTTTCCTATCATGAAATATGCTACTGCGTAACCGATTGCAAAAAATGCGACGCAACAAATCACAAAGTTAATAATGTCACCTAAAAGGCCTGCATTTATAGCCATTGGTACTCTAGTTAAAAACTCAATGTTTCCAAAAGAATGAAGTCTCAAGTGAATTACTCCTGCCATTGCAAATGCAACTCCTTGTAAAAGTGCATATACAATATATAATGGCAATGCGCAGAACATAAACATAAATTCAATTGGCTCTGTTACGCCTGTTAGTAAAACTGCTGCAACAATTGAGACAAACATTGATTTATACTGTTTTTTCTTATCTGAATCTACTCGTTTATACATTGCATAAGCAATACCTATAAGTAAACCAGTTGCGCCAATCATTTGACCGACTTTAAATCTTGCTGGTGTTACTGTGTTAAGTAAGTGATTGTATTGATCTATTTTTCCTGCACCTTTTAAGTTAATTAAATCTGTACACCATGCTAACCATAATGGATCTTGACCTAATACTTGGTGTCCTGCATTTGCACCTGTCAAAATTGTGTAAGTTCCACCAAATTGTGTATAATTCATTGGAATTGTAAGCATATGATGTAAACCAAATGGTAAAAGTAAACGCTCTAATGTTCCATAAATAAATGGAGCTAAAATTGGGGCTGAATCTTGTGAGTTTGCAATCCAAATACCAAAGTTATTTATTCCTGTCTGGAAAATTGGCCACAAAAAGCTCATTACAAGTGCTGCAATTGTTGAATATACAATTACTACGAGAGGTACAAATCTTTTTCCATTGAAAAATGATAGAGCATCTGGCAATTTTCTAAAATTATAGTATTTGTTATAAGCATTAGCTCCTACAAAACCAGATATAATACCTACAAAAACACCCATGTTAAGAGCTGGTTTTCCAAGGACACTAATGAAATAATCTGATACTAACATTTTTTGTCCTAGCAATGAATGAACTACTGCTCCATCTTTAGTAAGCATATCTGCGGTAACTCCAAATACTGTTCCTGTAACTACATTTATCAAGCAAAATGATAGAATTGCTGCGAATGCACCACCTGCTTTTTCTTTTGCCCAAGAGCCACCGATAGCAGCTGCAAATAAAATATGCAAATTGTTAATTACTGCCCAACCGATTTCAGCCATGATGTTTCCAACTGCATGGGCAACACCTGAGGCTGATGGATCAATCATCATAATAACATTTCCTAAACTAATCATTAGACCTGCTGCTGGCATAACAGCAATTACTGTCATTAGGGCTTTTCCTAATTTTTGTAAGAAATCAAAATTTATTTTTTTCTTATGTTGTTTTTTCTTTGCGCTTTCTTTTTTTATTTTTGCGCTAAAAAGCTTTTCTCCTGGATTAACTTCTTTATTATCCGAAGCGCTTATCTTTATATCACTTGCTCCGCCACAAATTATTACAGGAGTTGTTAATTTTAATCCTTTTTCTTTAATCAGTTCTATATCAACTTCACAAACTAAATCTCCTTTTTTTACCCTATCTCCAACTTTCACATGTGGTGTAAAACCTGTTCCTTCTAGACCAACTGTGTCTAGTCCAAAATGAACTATTACCTCCACCCCTTCATCTGATTTAAATCCATAAGCATGCAAGCTATCTGGAATAGTTACTACAATTCCATCCACTGGACTGTAAATTTTTCCATCTCTTGGCTCAATTGCAATTCCATCTCCCAATATTTTTTTTGAAAAGACTTCATCTTCAACCTTTTCAAGAGATAATACATTTCCTTTAATAGGAGAAACTATATCAATTTTTCCCATTTTGCCTTCCTCCTTCATTTAATTATTGTATTTCGCAATGTGTTAATAAATATTTTGCAATAATCAGGGGAGTTAATTGCACAAAAACTCTAACTGCGAATATACATATAGGCATTTAACTTTCTCCGTTGAATTTCTTCAACGACTTTACTATAATCTACTCTTTTCAAGGTTTCAAGTAGTTTTTCGTTTTATTTCGTTTTTCTACCTTTTTCACAATAAGGTAAAATAGTTTTTGTTAAATTTGCATACGTTTTTTGCACTATATTGCACAGTTATGCAATTTATTGCATAGATTTTCATAAAATCATTGACCTAATAAATAAAATACCCTATGATGAAAATATAAACATATTAAATGAAATTATAAATTTAATTTAGGATTAAACAATTTAAACTATCAGATTTAAAATATAATTTATAAAGCGAATAATTTTTGAAAGGAATAAGAAAATGAACGTAACTATTAAAGATGTAGCTAAATTAGCTGGAGTCTCTGCTTCAACAGTATCAAGAGCACTTGCAGATCATCCTGCCATAAGTGAACAAACCAAAATAAAAGTAAAAAGAGCCGTAGACCAACTTGGCTATGGCAAGGGATCTTTTAAATTTAAAGTCCGAAAAACTCTACATACAATTGGTATTCCTATACCTACTGCTTCCTACAAATACGATACTAATTCATTTATTTTAGAAGCAATTACAGGTATAAGTTGTTATTGTAGTGCAAAAAATTATGGTTCAATTTTAATTGCTCAACCAACTGTAGACGAAATTATCGCCACTGTAAAAAACATGTATTCTTGTGGTTCATTAGATGGAATTATTTTGCCATACTCTATTTCACAAGATAAACTAATTACTTTTTTAAAAAATGTAGATATTCCATTTATCATTATTGGAAAACCTGAGAATGGAGACGATTCTATTTTTTATATAGACAATGACAATATTATGGCTGCTCGCCAAGGTACCAACTATTTAATCAATTTAGGCCATACAAAAATTGCTTACATTGGTGCAAAAGAAAACCTAATTTTTTCAAAAGATCGTAAAGCTGGCTACCTTCTTTCTCTTGCAGAAAATAGAATTGACATTCGAGCAAGCTATACTATTGAAGGGGATGTAAATAGTGATGGGTTAAATAATAAAATACAGCAGTTGCTTAGTTCTAAAAACCGTCCAACTGCTGTACTTGCTTGTGATGACATATTTGCCATGACTATAGAAAAAGCTGCTCAGGCCTGCGGTTTAAAGATTCCAAAAGATTTATCTATTGTTTCTTTTAACAACTCAGCTTTAGCTGCTTTTTCTAATCCGCCACTTACTTCTATTGATATTAATTCTAGACAACTAGGTAGAGAAGCTGCTTCTCAACTAATTAACTACATTGAAAATCCTATGATTACACCTTCTAAAATAATTGTGCCCCACCAGCTTATAGAGCGTAGCAGTTGCCAATCTAAATAAACATTTTTATTTTATCTGTCAATTCGTCTGCTACTCCATTTGTGTCTGACATTCCTTCTTCAATATCTTGTATCTCTCCTACAAGTTCTGTTGAGTTTGCTGCTGATGCGCCTATAGCATCAGAGCTTTCTCTTACAGATTCTGTGATTGAAGATACTGATGTTGCCATAATCTCCATAATTGATGTTAAATTATCACCTTTATTTTTAAAGTTTTCTAATAACTCCTTGTAATGTAAACATAAACTGATTAAACGCATTGGTAATTTCTAACAACTCCGTAGATGTATTTACTTCTACACGATCGTTTAAATCTCCCTTATTTCCGTTAATTTTATCAATTATTTCGTGTACTTGATTTGCAATATTAGAAATAACTTTTGTTACTCTTACATGACTTAATATTGTATTTACAATAATTGCCGCAAAAACAAATATAACAGCTATAATACCTCCCGATTTAAACTGTACATAGTTTTTATCGGAAGGTATTTGATTAAATTATATTTTTTTTGCGAATTATTCAATTACTGTAAATTTGTACATATAACTGTTGTATTGGCCATATTCTGTAGGGAGTAGAAAGCCGGCATGCATTAAAGTTGCACCATTATATTTTTCCCCTGTTTTCTCATCAGCATATGTTGCGTTTGGATCTAGCCCATCTAAGAAAATATAATTAGGTATCATATTACCATGAATTTCGGTAACAACAACACTTAAAAGTACATTTTTCTTATCTTTAGAAACTACTTCCCACGCACTAAATCCATCTCTTTGACTATTGTTTTTTAGGGTATCATCATATATATTACTTAATCTATAATAATCACCTTGCAAAATAAGTGGTTCAACATCCTTATATTCTTTAATTTGTTGCCTTACCTTTAGTTTTTCCTCAGTATTCAATTTTCCTACATTCATTTCGTAGCCAAAGGTTCCAGCCATAGCTACTGTTCCTCGAGTTTCTATTGTCGTTTCTCGTTTGCACTGTTCATTAGGGGAAACTGAGACATGACTTCCTATAGCAGATAACGGATAGCCAAATGATGTACCATACTGTATTTGTAATCTATCTATTGCATCTGTATTATCACTACACCATATTTGTGGAGTGTAATACAACATTCCTGCATCAAATCGTCCGCCTCCTCCACTACATCCTTCTATAAGAATATTTGGGTATCTTTTTCTCAGTCTTTCCAAGAAATCATAAACTCCAAGGACATATTTGTATTCTGTTTGACCATTTTCTTGAATATATGTATCATTAGAAAAAATGTCGGTTAGACTTCTATTGCAATCCCACTTAATGTAATCTACATTTCCTTGATCTAATACTTTACATATATCTGTAAAAATTTCATCAACAACTTCTTTTCTAGAAAAATCAAGTACTAATTGGTTTCTTCCACAAATTGGGGCTTTACTAGGAATTTTCAAAACATAATCGGGATGCTTCCTGTAAAAAATACTATTTTCATTCACCATTTCTGGTTCAATCCAAATTCCAAATTTCATATCTCTTTCTTTTATTTTTTTCGATAAATCTGCCAATGTCATACCTAATTTTTTTTCATTTACATACCAGTCTCCTAGTCCCTGATTATCATCGTTTCTTTGGCCAAACCATCCATCATCCATGACTAACATTTCAATTCCTAATTCTTTTGCACTATCAGCCAACTCTAAAAGTTTTTCACCACTTATATCAAAATATGCTGCTTCCCAGCTATTTACTAAAATTGGACGAGTCACTTTCATTTTTTCTTTTGGAAGTCTACATATATTTTCTCTAATAATATCGTGAAAATTTCTCGATACTTGTCCAATTCCGTTGCTACTAAATGAAAGCATAACTTCTGGCATAGTTAATATTTCGCTTTTACCTAATTTATAATCAAATGTTTCTGACATTGCACCGATCGATACCCTTGTCTGATTATACTGACTTTTTTCAACTATACCGTGAAAACTTCCACTCCATTCAAGTTCAAACCCATAACAATTTCCTCTTTTTTCATTGGTATCGCTCTCTATTAAAAAAATTAATGGATTATATTGATGGGACGATGTTCCACGACTACTTCCAATTTGGTAAATTCCATGTTTTACAGCTTGTCTCTGCAACTGTCTTTCAAAAGCATGTCTTCCATGAAATGTTAACATTTCAAAATTTCCATTTAAGAAATCTAGATTAGCGCTATCTGCCTTTAAAACTTCAACTTTATTATTTCCAAAATTTATTATTTGCGTTGCTCTTGTAATTATATCTTTTTCATAAAAAATTCCATAAAACAACTTAAGTTCAAGTCCTAATTCTTTGTCTATTGTTGTTATCTCTAAAGTGTCCGCTTCATTACTTTGAGCATAGGATGCTGGCAAGCCATCTAAACTATATTTTCCTTTTTTTATTTTAAATTTTTCAAATCTAAAATCAGATGATATTGAGCCATCCTGATTTTTTATTACAATTCCTGGTGTTCTAAAATCACCTACGCCAATTGATGACATTTCCTGTGGCAAATAATCATAGGAATAGTTTCTTTTTTCTTTTGCTTCATATATGTTTCCTGAAAATCCCCTGTCTGCATAATCAAGCAAATATGACATATTCCCTTTAACCTTTGCTCCATAATACAAATGAAGCAATTTACCGTATTTATCTATTTTAATTTGATATGTTGTGTTCTTAGTTTCTAATGTAAAAAGTTTGTCTTTTTCAATAAAAGTAATCATATAATTTTCCTCTACTTTTTTCTATTTTATTTTACAGCACCATTTGCTACACCATTTATAATTTTCTTTTGACATAAAATATAAAAAATTATAATTGGAATCAGTGCTAATAAATAAGATGCAAATGCTAAATTGTAATTAGTTCCAAACTGTGTTTGAAATGTAAGTTGGGCTAAAGGTAAAGTATTAAATTGTGTTCCTGATGTTATAACAAGTGGTGTCATTACATCATTCCATGTTGAAAGCGCTGTTAAAACAGCAACTGTAGCATGCATAGGCCCCATTATTGGAAAAATAATTTTCCAAAAAGTTTTCCATGTTGATGCTCCATCAATCTCAGCGGCTTCTTCTAATGCTGTAGGGATATTTTTCATATAACCTGCATATAACAAAGTATTCATTGGCATATAAAATACAATGTACAATATGATTACTCCAAATATATTTGCTATATGCAAGTTTGCAGTTTCCTTTACTAGTGGCATCATCAAAATTGCAAAAGGAACAAACATACCACTTACTATGTAATAGTAAATTCCTTTATAAATTTTATGTTGTTTCATATTTCTAGCTAAAATATAACCTAATATGGAATGTATAAAAATTGAACCTACTAGAGTTGCAATGGTAATTACTAAACTATTTTTTAACGAGTTCCAAAAATCTGTAACCTCCATGGCTTCCTTAAAATTTTCTAAACTCCATCTCTTTGGAAGCGATAATATTCCTACTAGATCGTTTGTCATTTCACTTGATTGTTTAAACGCTATAACCACTGTCAAATACAATGGAAATGCAACTGTTATTAAGCCCAAAATTAATAGTATCGTAACTGGCCAATTATATTTTTCCTTTTTCATATTTTTTCCTCCATTTCTACTAACTAAAACTAACTAAAGTTGCTCTTCTTTCTTATTCAATATTCCCATTTGCAAAAGAGAAATTAATACAACTACCGCGAAAAAAACAACTGCATTTGCACTTTGAAAGCCAAACTGTCCGCCTGACATTCCATTATTATAAATTAAAAATGAAATTGATTCTGTGCTTTGCCCTGGTCCACCTTTTGTTAGAGCCATTATTTGATCAAATACCATCAAAAAGTTTTTCATACATAGCACCATATTGATAGTAAAAAATGGAATTATAAGAGGAAAAGTTATATTTTTAAATTTTTTCCAACCTGATGCTCCATCAATTGCACAGGCCTCATAGACATCAAGTGGAACAGTTTGCAATCCTGAAATGTATATAATTGTATTCATTGCTATTGCTTGCCAAGCGCAAACTATCATTACGCCAATCCAAGCGTAATTCTCATTTGCAAGAATGCTTGGTTGTTTGATTATAGCTGGAACAATATATGTGAAAAAGTAGTTAAAAATATATGCTACGACTAAAGCTCCTAGCACATTTGGCACAAAATACATGCCACGTAAAGTTGTTTTAAATTTAATTTTGCTATTTAGTGCTAGTGCCATAATTAAACTAATAACATTTACTACAATTGTTGTACATATTGCCAATTTAAACGTAAATAAATATGATTTTCCTACTCTTTCATCTGAAAACAGATCAATATAATTTCTGAAATTTACCCAATCATAATCTCCATAACCTTTATAATTTGTAAAACTGTAAATTATTCCTTTTATTAGAGGTAATGTATTAAAACAAAAGAATAATAAGACAATTGGAATAACAATTGCTAAAAAAGTCTTTTCCCTTGATTTCAATTTTTTATTCGTTCCCATAATATACCTTCTTTCTAAATATTAATGATAACTTTGTTAATTTTGCTCACACTATTTGCTTGCTCTACTGTTATCTATTTACTTCTTATATGTTCTATTTACTCCTTATATTTTCTATTTACTCCTTATATTTTCTATTTACTTCCTATATTGTCGCTTATTATATTCATCTTGCATTTTGATAATATCCCGATTGTACCTTGTCCAATCCCTATCAAATTTATCTAGGAATTTATTTACATCCTTCTTAACTAAAAATGTCTGAACTAATGAATCTGTTCCCATGTCTGCTGGATAATGATGATCTTGAAAATCTACAACTTCACCTTTTTTTATGTAAGTTTTTACACCATCTAATATGGTTGGCAAGTCGAAGTTTCCTTTTTCACATGGTACAGCATTTTGATCATCAATATACATCTGCACATTTTCTTCCTTGAGCAAAAAATCCAACACTTCATAGGCTGCTTTTTTATTTTTACATTTTTTTGTAATACAGAACTGCAAATCTACACCTGAATTTAACTTATTTTTTTCTTGATTATTGTTTGCAGGCATAACAAATGAATCAATTTTCATTTTGGGATTTACGGATAATATTTGTGGAACTGCATAACTTCCAATAGGAAACATTGCTGATTGTCCTTTTGCAAATGCAGTACAAGCATCATTATAGCCATATGCAAGTGCCCCTTTTTCACCATATTTAACAAATTGAAGCATCTTTTGGGCCACTTGCTTATATTCTTTTTTAAAAGTTGTTTTTCCTTGATTAACTTGATTGCATACATCAACATCTGTTAGATTCACTGCTAAAGCATTCCATGGCGCCATTGTTGTCCATGTATCTTTAAATCCAAAATAAAATGGCAAAATTCCCTTTTTCTCCATTTTTTTGCATAATTCCATTAATTCATCCCAAGTATTTGGAATGCTCCATCCATATTTTTCAAAAATCTCTCTGTTATATAATATTCCAGCTGCATTGGCAACGTAGGGAACTCCATAGGTTCCTTTTGTTGGTATAAATTCCAAATTTTCTATTGTATCCACATATGACTTTTGAATTTTATTTATGCCTTTATAATCAGAAATATCTTTCAAAATATTTGCATCAACAAAATTTGAATAATTTACATCTCCACCAATTCCAATAATGTCTGGATAATCCTCTCTTGTAAATCTAGTTTTTAAAATTGTCATAGCATCATTAGGTGATTCGATTTTTAGTTTTATACCATCATGTGTACTATTAAATTTTTTCTCTATCTTTTCAAATATTTTTACTGCCTCTGGCTTGTATTGAACTAACTCTATTTCAATCGGATTTTGTTTTGTTCCCATTGCGCTTGAATAATCTTTTTTTAAATTGCACCCCGTCAAGCAAGTAGATACAAGCATTATTGCTACTAAAATAATACTCCCAATTTTTCTTGTCTTTTCTTTCATAGTTTTCCCTCCATACCTTTTTTCATAGTAAAATTCTATATAGAATTTTATACATTACACAAATACAAAAATCATAAAAAAGATTTTTTAGTAAATCGTTTTCATATATGCTACGCTTATTATAATTTATCTTAATGTGTTTTAAAATATCGCTATTTTATCATTTTTATATCATTATGTTGTTTTTTTGATTATATTGAAAACCTAGACACATTATGGTATATTTATGTAGTATTTTCTTTAAATATTTTGTAATTTAATTTTAAAAATTATATTGTTTAAATATTCTATAATTTAGATTTAAAAAATTATTGTATTAGGAGTTTATATTAAAAATGCACGATATTATTTATTCAATTTTTCCGCAAGAAAACTTTATAGATTTAAGTCTTTACCAGTATGGCTGGGAGCTTTGCGAACCTTTGCATCTATACGGTCCAGCGAAACGAAATCATTTTCTTTTTCACTATGTGATCTCTGGTGCAGGAACCCTTACTGCTAGAAATAAAAAAGGTGAAAATGTAACATACAGAATCAAAAGTGGCCAAGGCTTTTTACTTTACCCTGGACAAGAAGCTACATATATGGCTGACAAAGAACATCCTTGGGAATATACCTGGCTAGAATTTGATGGGCTAAAAGTAAAAGAATCTTTAGACTTAACAGGATTTTCATTAGATAATCCCATATATCATAGTGTTTCTAAAGATTTACAAGAAAAAACTAAAAATGAAATGCTTTATATCGTAAACAACAATACAGCTTCGGTTTTTCATCTTATGGGGCATTTATACTTATTTTTTGATTTTCTTATAAAATCAATGAAAGGAAACTCTGAATCTTTAAAAAGCAATACCTTAAGAGAATTTTACATGAAAGAATCTATCTCATTTGTTGAACAAAATTTTCAAAATAACATAACTATAGAAGATTTAGCTGAGAATGTTGGCCTCAACAGAAGTTATTTTAGTAAAATTTTTAAAAAAAGTTTCGGTCAACCTCCTCAGCTTTTTCTTATGAATTACAGAATGTCAAAGGCAACAGAATTACTGCGAATGACCAACCTTTCAATTGCTGATATTGGAGATGCAGTTGGTTACCCTAATCAATTACATTTTTCAAGAACATTTAAAAATGTTTATGGCATATCTCCTAGACAATGGAGAAACGCCCATTGCAACCACTAATTCCCCTTTTTGCCTTGATTAGCCACTGCATTCATCTTTTTCTGCAATGCTTCTTGATCTCCTAAATAATATTTTTTGATAACTTTAAAATTATCATCAAACTCATATACAAGAGGCACCCCTGTAGGAATGTTTACTCCAATAATTTCATCTTTATCTATATTGTCAAAATATTTAACTAGCGCACGAAGTGAATTGCCATGAGCAGCTATAATTACTCTTTTTCCTGCCTGCATATCTTTTTTAATTACGTCTTCAAAGAAAGGTACAACTCTCTCGATAGTTGTCTCTAAACTTTCGTTAAGTGGTAGAAGTTTCGGATCTATTCCTCTGTAAATATCCTGATTTGCTGGATTCCTTTCATCACTTTCTTCAAGTGCTGGTGGTTTTACATCAAAAGAACGTCTCCAAATTTTCACTTGTTCTTCGCCATATTTTTCTGCTGTTTCAGATTTATTCAAACCTTGAAGCGCACCATAATGGCGTTCATTAAGTTTCCAGGTCTTGTTGATAGGAAGCCATACTCTATCCATTTCATCTAAGATGTGATTCAAAGTATGAATAGCTCTTTTTAAATACGACGTGTAACATATGTCAAAATCAAAACCTTCTGCTTTAAGAAGTCTACCTGCTTCTTTTGCTTCTTCGTGTCCTTTTTCACTTAAGTCAACATCTGTCCAACCGGTGAAAAGATTAAGTTTATTCCACTCGCTTTCGCCATGTCGAACTAAAACTAATTTCATCATAAACAAAACCTCCTTATTGTATTCTATACTTTTAATATAGCACACATCAGGAGGTTTGTGGTGTAATATTTACACAAATAACTGTTTAAATTTTATCAATTGAAGTTTCCTTTACATTTTACCTTTTCTAAGGAAAACAAATACTCCACCTAGTCCAACTAAAGCTATTCCAAGGAGAGAGCCTCCTATCTCTAGTTTCTTTTTATCCATACTCATTTTTCCTTTTCCATCTGACTTTGGAACATAAGAGTTTAAAATCTTTACTATGGATTTTGTTTCTTTTTTATTTTTTTTACCTTTTGAAGATTTGTTTTTTTCTTTTTGCTCCTTATCTTTATCTAACTCTTGATTCGAAGCTTTTTCTTCAATATCACCTTTATTTGAATTACTGTCTGCAGTACTGCCTAAGTCATTTGATGTATTTAATGACTCTTTTGATGGCGAAGATGCTGTTGCATTTGTTGAGGCTGATGCTATAGTTGTTTTATATGAATTTGTCTTTGGCTTAGCATCATTTTTCTTGTTATTTGATTCACCGGTTGTTCTAGTGTCTTGTTTATTGTCTTTGGTTTTATCTTGTTTATTGTCTTGTTTGTTGTCTTGTGTTTTTTCATCTGGGACATATTGATTTGCAAATTTTCTAAAATCAACTATACCATATCCATATGACGTATTATAACCTGGTGTTCCTGCATCCACACTTGTTTCTTGGAGCATTTTTTTTAATTCTTCAGGTGTGACATCTTTATTTTGAGATTTTGCAACTGCTGCCATTGCTGCTACAACTGGTGAAGAATATGATGTTCCCGATGCTATTTTACATTTACTTTTTTTAGTTAAATCAAGTAAAACCATATTGTCTCCTGGTGCCGTTACAAAAACACTATCATTTTTTTGAGAAGATGCTCTAACATTGCCCTTCGCATCTACAGCTCCTACACCTATAACTTCATCATAAGCAGCTGGATATTTATACTGTTGTGTACCATCATTACCTGCAGCTGCTACTATAATTACATTTTTTGAGTACGCATATTTAATAGCCTCTCTTAAATCATCACTATCGCTATCTACACCCATACTTAAATTAATTACGTCAGCGCCATTATCTGCAGCAAATTTAATAGCTTTTGATACGTCATCTGTTCTTGTTTTACTTCCTTGAATCTGCAACTCCATTAATTTTGCATCACTAAGTAAACCGGTTAATCCTTTATTATTATCAGATTTTGCCTGTATTATACTTGTAACTGCAGTTCCATGACCTACCTGATCTGAAACTTTACTATTATCATCTGCGAAATTATATTTTTTGATTATTTTAGAATAGTCAATATCTAAATTTTCTGAAACAATTCCACTATCAATAATAGCAATTGTTGCTCCTTTACCAGTTAGGCCTTTTTCTCTAAAGGCTGTCCAATCAATTATATTGTAGTACTCATCCTGCAAATCATAGTATGTATCATTACACTTTGTAGTTTTATTTGAGTTATTACCTGCATTATAATTGTTGGTAACTGTCTTTTCTTGTGCTTCCATTAAATCATTTACGTCTGGTGTTTCAGCTTTTTTTGCTGATGCATCATTGTTCTTTGCTGGTGCTTCGTCAGATTCTTTATTACTATCTTTGCTTTTCAATTCATCTGGTACTTCGTTATTTACAGCTGGTGTCTCTACTTTTTTTCAAGCAATTTTTCATCATCTGAAGCTTTCGTTGAACTTTGAATTAATTTACTTATATTTGTAACAAATTTCTTACTATAATCTCCTAACTGATTATATGCCTCTTGAGCAGTTTTTTTATCGTTTTCATAAGTTGGTGACGCTTGATCTAATTTTTCTATCATGTCATAAACTGTTTTTGCCGCTGCCTGAGACAAACAATTTTTAGTTGCTCCCTTTATACCGTTAGAAGACAATGTTGCTCCCGAAACAGAGTCTACATCAGCTGTTCCATAATCTACAATTTTCTTATAGAGGCATTTTGCATTGTCATAAAAACTTTTTGTTTCAGTTTGAGAAACTTCCTCCACGTTGGCAATTTTACCATTTTTTACAGTTACTTTTACCGTAATCTTTCCGCCGTAACCGTTTGCGCTATCTTGATAAACGCCGTCTGCCCATGTTACATTTCCATCTGCTTTTTCCTCTTTGGTTTCTGTGGCTTTATAATATTTTGTTGAAAAAACGATGGCATCTACTTTGCCATCTTCTGTTCCATATACCATGTAACCGCCATCTGGTGTTGCTTTAACTCCAGTTAAACTAATTGTTTTTCCAATGGAACCAATTGTCTTAGATGACATTAATTTTCCATCTGCTGAATAGCGCACAACTGTGCCATCTAACGTGCCTCTAGTTTCCCAATCTTCTTCTGTTGTCGCATCATTTTTAGCCTTTCCAACGACTATATAACTGCCATCTTTTAAAACATCAACTCTTTCATAAGAGCTTGTATGGTAATCAACTTTATCGGCTGGTTTCGTTTTTATTTTACTTCCTGCTGCTTTATACCATATTTTTTCTCCGGATTTACCGTTTATTTTATAAATCTGCGAATTGTATATTCCCATGGCAATTTGCACATCACCAACTGCTACTAAATCTCCATTTTTATCTTCAGCTATCCCATAAAAATCCGCCTTTTTTGGTGCTGAAAGTTTAGCGTCAGCACCATAATTATAGCAATTTGCAAAAACTACTTTATTATTTGAATCATATTTCACAACTATTGCATCACGATTTGCTTTTGTTCTTTTTTTACCCCAATCAGCATTATTTTTACTTGCACTCCAACCGGCAACTGCATAACCACCGTCTTTAGTAGCAACTACACTTTCAAATGAACCGCCACCTGTACCACTGGCTACGTTTTCTGTAAATTTATCTGGATTATTTGGATCAATAGTTACAATATAGCCTTTTGCCTGACTTTTTCCAATTGCTACTATTGTTCCATCATTTGTTACTGCCACGTCAAAAAACATATCGTTTCCAGTATCGCCAAAATTTTTAGCCCATTGAACTTTGTGGTCTTTGTCGTATTTTACAATAATTGCATCATCTGACATGCTATTTCCCTGGCTATTATGTGACCATTTAGGATTTTCACTAGTTCCTAAACTATAACCTACCGTTACAAAACCGCCATCTTTTGTCATGGCTATTCCCTTATATGAATCATCCTTATCACCACCATAATTCATTGAGGATTGAAAATGAAGTGGTTTATCTAAACTTGTTTCGCTAGCATAAACCTCTTGAGCCACACCATTTAATGAGCTTTGTGGCAAAACCAACCCTGTACCTACAGCAAGTGCAAGAACTCTAGATACTATTTTCTTATTTATATTCATTTTAAATCTCCTTATTATCATCTTATTAATATACTTTAAGTAATTTAGATAATTCCTACCATCCAAAAAACATCTAATAATATGAGTGCTCTTATAATGGTCCACCAAATTTCGTTTCCACGTAATCCTGCTACTTTTACGTGATTATTTTGTTTTGGGCACACATTCAAACATTTTTGGCACTGAATACACCTATCATTCGTTTCTAAATTAGAATCATCCTCTAATTCTATGCTCATTGGACAACTTCTTTCGCAAGCACTGCAACCGCCTAGGCATGTGTTTTTACTTTTATGAATTCCAAAAAACGGAATTGTTGGTATCAAAGAAAAAACTCCTCCCATTGGACACAAAAATTTGCAAAAGAAACGTTCTTCCATTGCCATACCAACTACAATAACTAATAAAACCATCATTCCTGCCACATAACCTTTTATGGCAAAATGTCTTGATACTATTAGAGAAAAAACATCCCATGGGTGAGGTGACCCCCAAAAGTTAGACTTTTAAGCGTAGCAGTTTTTGGCTGCTACGCTGTTTTTATGCAGCCAAGAGGCTGAGCCTGTATTGAACAGGACTCATCCATCCTAGTTTCTCTTTAATTCTTTGTTCATTGTAATACTTTATATATCGCTCGATTTCTGATTTTAATTCTTCATAACTGTAATAAACAACACCATAATAGATTTCTTGTTTTAGTAGCCCAAAGAAGTTTTCCATAACTGAGTTATCGTGGCAATTTCCTTTTCTGGACATGCTTTGGAAAATCCGTTCTTCTT
>FOPE01000036.1 GCA_900113385.1 Lachnospiraceae bacterium C7 | reverse complement strand
AATCATCCACTAGTCCTTTTTAATATTTTTACACTGTTTGTTTTTACAAGACTGAATTTTACACTGCTTAATTTTCAGTATTTATCGCCTATTCTGGTGATTACTTCTTTCTATTCTATATTATTTTTCATCCACAACTTGGAAAATATAAAATTTCAAATAATAACTTTCATCAGCCGCCCACAAAATTGGGTGATCTGGTGCTTGAGTTCTAAACTCTACCTGGCGAAGTCTTTTATGAACATTTTTTGCAGCTTGTCCAATTGTTTTTGTAAACAATTCATAATCCATAAAATGAGAACATGAACATGTAGCAAGATATCCGCCATCTTTTACCAATTTCATACCTCTAAGATTGATTTCTCGATATCCTTTTACTGCATTTTTAATTGAATTTCTTGATTTAGTAAATGCTGGAGGATCAAGAATTACTACATCAAATTTTTCTCCCTGATTTTCTAATTCTGGTAAAAGTTCAAAAACATCTTCACATTTAAATTTTACCACATCAGACAATCCATTTAATGCAGAATTTTCTGTAGCTTGATGTACTGCTAACTCAGATGCATCTACTCCTAAAACGCTTTTAGCTCCTGCTACTCCAGCGTTAAGCGCAAATGATCCTGTATGAGTAAAGCAATCTAACACTTTAGCTCCTTTACACAATTTTTGAATTGAAAGTCTATTATATTTTTGGTCTAAGAAAAATCCTGTTTTCTGACCGTCTTTGACGTCTACAATGTATTTAACTCCATTTTCTATAATTTCTACATTTGTATCAAATTCATCTCCAATGAAGCCTTTTACCTTTTTTAGACCTTCTTTTACTCTTTCCCTTGCATCACTTCGTTCGTATACGCCTTTAATCTCTATTCCGTCTTCCTTCAAAATATCTTTTAATATTTCTACTATTTTAAGTTTAAATTGCTCCATTCCTAATGCCAAACATTGCACAACAAGAACATCTGCAAACTTATCAATTACTAATCCTGGCAAAAAATCAGCATCTCCAAAAATCACACGACAGCTACTTGTATCTACGACCTTTTTTCTGTATTCCCAAGCATCTTTTACTCTATTATATAAAAATTCGTCATTAATTTCTTGATCTGAATTTCTTGTCATCAGTCTAACTCTAATTTTTGAATTTTGATTAATAAATCCTCTTCCCATTGGATATCCGTCAAAATCGTGTACGGCAACCATATCTCCATTTTTAAATGTACCAACTATGGTGTCTATTTCGTTATCAAATATCCACAATCCACCTGATTTAATAATTCGACCTTCGCCTTTTTTTAATGTTACAATTGTATGATTATTCATTTTCTTTCCTTTCTTTTGATGCACTTACACTAAGATATATTCCAATACTTACAAGAACTAAAGCAACTATACAGTTTATGCCAATTAAATCTTTTTCTTGTAATAAAATTGCTGATAAAAACACACCAAATACCGGATTCATAAATCCAAATATAGTAACTTTAGACACATCATTATATTTGAGTAAAATTCCCCATAATGAATATGCTACAGCTGATACTAGTGCTAAATATATTAAAATTCCTAAACCATCTACTTTAATTTCAGATAAATTTGCTCCCATACCAAGAGCAACTGCAACCATTATCAAACCGCCTAATGCAAATTGATAACCACTTAAAGTAACTGGATTTTCAGTTCTTGAATAACGTTTTAAAAAAACTGATGAAAAGGCATAAGCTACAGTTGATAAAAAGATAAATCCTTCTCCATTAAAGGACATATTAAAGTCTAAGCTATTGCCTGCTAAATTTACAATAACAACTCCTGCGAATCCTATTAAACAGCCTACAATTTTTTTGCTTGTAACCTTTTCCATTTTAAACAAACCCGCCGATACTATTATTGCAACGAATACATTTACGCCTTCTATAATTGACGCTTTTACACCTGCGGTGTGAGCTAAGCCTATATAGAAAAAAATGTATTGTAAAACCGTTTGTAACATGCATAATATCAATATTTTTTTAATTGATTCTTTTTTAGGGAGCAAAACTTTTTTCTGCAACACACTACCTATTAATATAGTAAAAACTCCTGCTAGAAAAAATCTAAACCCTGCATATAACATCTGTGCTGGTGTATTATTTGCAGCAATGCCCATTGTTTTATAACCTAATTTAATGCATGGAAATGCACTTCCCCACAATGCACAACATATCAATGCACCAAATAACACTACTACGTTTTTTGTAAAAAATTTTTCTTTATTCATTTTTTGACCTCCATGTTAAGCTTATATATTGTATCACAAAACATGTATTAAAAAAACTTAAGTTATTCTAAAATAAATCATCTTGAACCTAGGAGGAAGATATATATGAAAACCATTAGTCTATGTATGATTGTAAAAAACGAAGAAAAAGTTTTAGCAAGATGTCTAGATTCAGTTGCTGATTTAATGGATGAAATCATAATAATCGACACCGGCTCTACTGACAAAACCAAAGAAATAGCCAAACATTATACCGATAAAGTTTTTGACTTCAAATGGACCGGAAGCTTTTCGGATGCTAGGAATTTTTCATTTTCTAAAGCTTCTATGGAATATATTTATGCACCTGACGCCGACGAAGTACTAGATGAAATCAACCATAAACGTTTTCATGATTTAAAAGAGGTTTTATTAGATGAAATCGAAATAGTTCAGATGTACTATGTCACTCCTAAAGAACATAATACTGTGCAAAACGCAAAAAAAGAATTGCGTCCTAAATTATTTAAACGAAACCGAACTTTTACCTGGATTGATCCAATTCATGAAACGGTCAGAACATCACCTATTGTTTTTGATAGCGACATTGAAATTTTACATTTGCCAGAATCATCTCACGGCAAACGTGATTTTTCTATCTTTGAAAAAACATTTAAGGAAGAACACAATCTTTCTGAAAAACTAATTAAAATGTATGCAAAAGAACTCTATAAATGTGGTGATAAAAATGATTTTTTCAATGCACTACCTATTTTTTTAGAATTATATAACATTGCATCTTCTTCTAGCTCAAACATCACAAACTGTATACCAGAAATTTTATGTATTATTGCGCACTGTTATCGACTTAAGAATGATGTCTTAAACTTTTTCAAATATGCGCTTTCAAATATGGTTGAAAATCCATGTAGCGAAATGTGTTATGAAATTGGCTATATATATAAGGAAAACAATGATCCTTCCGAGGCTATTTTATGGTTATATAATTGTTCAAATGAAACCTCTCCTGTTATAGATGTCTCAATTCCAGGAGAAAAAGCATATATTCTTTCTTCTCAATGCTATAAAGAACTATTTGATATAACCAACGATTCTACTTATTTAAATAAAAGCAATGAGTGCATTTCTAAAGCTAACTCATTTTCACTTCCTGATATTTTGTAATTTTACCCAAGAATCGCCCCCTTTTTTTGGTAGGTTTTACGCTTCTTATATAGTTGTAAAAACACATGAAAAGTAGTAAGATTAAGTATGACAAAAAAATAACAATCTTTTCAAGGAGGATGTACGAAAATGGGTTTTACAGAAGAATACAAACAAAAACTTGTCTCGGCGGATGAGGCAGTTAAAGTTATAAAATCAGGTGATTGGGTGGATTACGGATGGTGCAATGGCACACCAGACGTACTTGATAAAGCACTCGCTAAACGTACTGATGAATTAAAAGACGTTAAACTTCGTGGTGGAATTATTTTGAAACCTCTTGCAATTTTCGAACGTGAAGATGCCGGAGAACATTTTACATGGAATAGTTGGCATATGGCTGGTTATGAGCGCCATTTAATAGCTAGAGGTTGTTCTTTTTATGCTCCTATTAGATACTCTGAATTACCTAGATACTACAGAGAATCAATTGAAAAACCAGATGTAGCAATGTTCCAAGTTGCTCCAATGGATGAACACGGCTACTTTAATTTTGGACCTAACGCATCTCATCTTGGTGCAGTATGTGAAACATCAAAAAAAATTATTGTTGAAGTAAATAAAAATATGCCTGTATGTATTGGCGGAACTGAAAATGGCGTTCACATTTCTAAAGTAGATTTAATTGTTGAAGGCAATAATTCTGACATTCCTGAGCTTGGTGCTGGTGGTCCAGCTACAGAAATTGATCAAAAGGTTGCTGAACAAATAGTTAATGAAATTCCAAATGGTGCTTGTCTACAACTTGGTATTGGTGGAATGCCTAACGCTGTAGGTTCATTAATTGCACAATCTGATCTTAAAGATCTTGGTGTTCATACTGAAATGTACGTAGATGCATTTGTAGATATTGCTAAAGCCGGTAAAATTAACGGTTCAAAGAAAAATATAGATAGATTCCGTCAAACTTATGGATTTGGTGCCGGTACTAAAAAAATGTATGACTACCTAAATAATAATCCTGAATTAATGAGTGCACCCGTTAGTTACACTAATGATATTAGACAAATTTCAGCTCTAGATAATTTCATTTCCATCAATAACTGTGTAGATTTAGATTTATATGGTCAAATTAATGCAGAATCTGCTGGAACTAAACAAATTAGTGGTGCAGGCGGACAATTAGACTTTGTTTTAGGCGCATATCTTTCAAATGGTGGAAAGAGCTTTATTTGCTGTTCTTCTACTTTTACAGATAAAAAAGGCGTTAAACATTCAAGAATACGTCCAACACTTGCAGATGGTTCTATTGTTACAGATACTCGTGCAAACCTACATTATATAGTTACTGAATACGGTATGGTAAATGTTAAAGGACTTTCTTCATGGGAGCGTGCGGAAAAAATTATTTCTATTGCACATCCTGACTTCCGTGATGAGCTCATTAAAGAAGCAGATAAATTACATATTTGGAGACGTTCTAACAAATAATTGAAACTTTAACTTTTTGGTTGCAATAAATTCACTATTTTATCACAATTTAAGTAAACGTGTATGTAAAAAAGCCCCCTTTAAAAGGGGGTCTTTTTTGTTGCTATTGCTCAAATTTATTATATTTCAATACCTTTATGTTAATTATTTTTTTCTTCATTTTTTTAATTTTGTTAATTATTTATATTTTTTTTATTTTTTGCAAGATATTTTTATACAGAATTCCACTTGTTTTTACTTCGATTTTTTTTTAATCTTAATTAGTAAAATGGAGGTAAAAAAATGTCAAACGATAGAAAATTTAATTTACGTGAGAAAATTAATTTTCCAAACTTTAAAGAACGCTTCACAAAAAAAGATAATAAAGCTCCAAAACAACATTCTGAGAAATATTTAAAAACAATTGCATTTTTAAATAAATATTCATTACTATTTCATACTTTATTATCATGTGTACTCGTTTTTGTAATTGAGTGGATTTCACGACGTAGTCTTGTATCTGCTTGCGGTTTCGTAGGTGGACACACTTTAGCTTACTTATATAATTCATTTTTAGTATTTGCGTCACTTTCACTTGTTTACTTATTCAGACGACGTGCATTTTTTAGATTGGTTATTAGTTCTGTGTGGTTTTTACTTGGAGTTACTAACGGTGTAATTTTAGCAAACCGTGTTACTCCATTCGGCTTCACTGATTTTAAAATGGTTTCAGACTTACTTGCTATGACAAATACTCATTATTTCACCATTCAGGAAGCTATCATGATTGTAGTTGGACTTGGACTTTTCGTACTATTCTTAATTGGCTTCTTTATAAAGGGACCAAAGTACCAAGGTACAATTCATAAAATCATTGCTCCTGTTTCTATAGCAGTAATTCTTTTTGCAGGTGTTCCACTTATTACATCTGCTGCACAAAAGACAAACGTCGTTGCTAGTTACTTCGCTAACATTGCAGAAGGTTACGAAAATTATGGTTTCGTATACAGCTTCTCATCAAGTGTTATTGATACTGGTATGAAGAAACCTGACAATTATAACGAAGAACACGTTAAAGAGATTGAAAAAACAGTTAACGAGAAAAAAGGTACAACTTCAGTTTCAACTAAAGATGGTTCAGCACCAAACATTATTGTCGTATTACTTGAATCATTCTGTGATCCAGATGAAATCAAGTTTTTACATACTGAATCAGACCCTATACCAACTTTCCATAATCTCGAAAAGAACTATACAACTGGTTACTTAACAGTTCCTGTAGTAGGCGCTGGTACAGCTAACACTGAGTTCGAGGTATTAACAGGTATGAGTCTTAAATACTTTGGTACTGGAGAATATCCATACAAAACTATTTTGAAAAAAACAGATTGTGAAAGTATGGCATCAGACCTTACTAAAATTGGTTATAGTACTCATGCAGTTCATAACAATGGTGGTAACTTCTATAGCCGTGTTAACGCTTTCTCAATGATGGGATTTAACTCATTTACAAGTAAAGAGCTTATGAATGTTCAAAGTTACACTCCTAACGGAAGTTGGGCTACTGATGACATTCTTGTAAACGAAACAATTAAATCATTAGATTCAACACCAAATCAACCTGATTTTAGTTATGTTATTACAGTAAGCTCCCACGGAGATTATCCTACAAATCCTGTAATTGTAAATCCAGAATATCCAATTTCAGGTGTATCTGATGAGTCACTTGCTAATCAGTATACTTATTATGTTAACCAATTACACCAAGTTGATAACTTCATGGCTGATTTAATTAACAAATTACAACAGCGTGATGAAAAAACTATGGTTGTATTATTCGGTGATCACCTTCCTACAATGGGATTACAGAATTCAGACATGAAATCAGGTGACATCTATAAAACAAAATATGTAACTTGGAACAACTTTGGACTTCCAAAAGAAGATGCTGATCTTCATGCTTATCAGTTATTAGCTCATGCTACAAACCAAATTGGTATTCATGAAGGAACTATTTTCAATTATCACCAAACTCAACTTGGTAGCAATAACTATGAAAACGGTTTAGATAACTTACAATATGATTTACTTTACGGTAACAGATATTCATATAATGGCAAAGATGCTTATCCAGCAACTGACATTGTTATGGGTATTGATGATGTAGTAATTGATAACGCTCAACCTTCTATTGATGGTAGTGAAGTTATTATCACAGGTAAAAACTTTACTAAATGGAGTAAGGTATACGTAAATGATTCAAAAGTAACTACTTCATTCTCGTCTGACTCAACTATAACAATTAGCGCAGATGATGTTAAACCAGGTGATAAACTTGTAGTAAGTCAATTAGGTTCAAGTGAATCAAGATTTAGAAATTCGAATGAGTTCAAATATACAGGCAAATAATTCCAGTATATTTGATAAGAATTGAAAAGGTAAGGACTTGAGGATATACCTCTTGATCCTTACCTTTTTTATTTGTTTTATTTGTTTTGTATCATGTATAATTTAGCTGTGTGTCTAAACTGTCTGTTCTAGGACGCCCTCTAATTTGGCCACAGCAGCCTCTAAATGGCTTTGATTATCAATATTGAATAAATCTCCATTATCAGCAGTTCTAGCATATTCTGGGTCAAGTGGAAGCTTTCCAAGGACATCTAAGTTGAGTTCCTTAGCGACTTCATCAATGTGGCTTTCACCAAATAACTTAATTTCTTTTCCACAATCAGGACATTTTAAATAACTAAAGTTTTCAACTACGCCTAAAACCTTAATATTCATCATGTTAGCCATGTTATATGCTTTTTTAACAATCATTTGAACTAATTCCTGTGGAGAAGTTACAATTACAATACCATCTACTGGAAGTGACTGGAATACTGTAAGTGGAACATCTCCTGTTCCTGGTGGCATATCAACAAATAAATAATCTAAATCGCCCCAGCATGTTTCATTCCAGAATTGTTTTACAACACCTGCAATAACAGGTCCTCTCCAAATTACTGGTGCTTCTTCATCTTCCATTAACAAATTGATAGAAATAACTTTAATTCCTTCTTTTGTTTCAATTGGAAGCATTCCTCTATTGTCACCTACAACCTGCTCTTTTAAACCAAACATCTTAGGAATTGATGGACCAGTAATATCAGCATCCATAATACCAACTTTATATCCTGCTTTCGCCATAGATACAGCTAATGATGAAGTTACAAAAGATTTACCAACTCCACCTTTACCACTTACAACACCAATTACATGTTTTACATTAGAAAATGCATTCATTGGCTCTTTAAAATCATTTGGATTTGCTTGTTGTGGTTGTTTTTGATTTTTTTGTTGAGTCTTTTCTGCAGACTCGTTTTCATTCCAAGTTTTGCCTTGCTTTTCCATATTTTTCTTAGTTCTTGAAAAAGCTTCATAGTTATCTTGTGCCATTTTTTCCTCCTAATTTCACCTTTACAATGTAGCCCCTCTTTTATGAGTTTTATTGCGCATAGTTTTTTATTTTAGTAAATTGTTCGCATAATAATTCAACTAGTCTAGTCTAAATTATTTGGTAAAATCCATATCAACATGTATAACTACTAAGTAATCATCTCCAAGTTTCTCATTTATCTTTTGTGTAATAAGCGCCTTAATTTGGCTATCAGAGACTACACACTTATACGGGATAACTACATCAAAAAATAATTTAGTAGTATTGTTGTTTTTCATTACTCTAAAATCATGAATAGAAAACTTAAATCCGATATCTGTTCCTATTTCACTAACAATTTCATTAACTGTTTTTTTCACCGAAAGAACATACTCATTTTTTGTAAAAACAGGATCCATATGAATAGTCACCTGACATCCCATTTCCTCATTAAGTTTGTTCTCTAAGTCATCTATTATTTCATGAAGTTCAACCATGTTTCCGTCCTCAGGAACTTCTGCATGTAAAGATACAATCTGTCTTCCTGGACCATAATCATGGACTATCAAATCATGAATACCAACTATGTTTTCTTCATCAAAGTGCGTAACAATATCTATGATTTTATCAACATACTCTGGTTCTGGCGGTTGTCCAAGCAACGGATTTATCGTTTCTTTAGCCGCTGTAATCCCCGCATACATGATAAAAATACCTACAAGAACGCCTGCATACCCATCTAAATATATATGGTAAAAACGTCCTACAAGGGATGTAATTAATACAACTGAAGTTGCTACACAGTCACTAAGACTGTCAATTGCATTTGCCTCTAAAGCAGGTGAATTAATTTTCTTCCCTATTCTTCTATTATAAAATGCCATGTAACATTTAACAAGTATTGAAGTCACTAAAATACAAATAACAATTGCTGAAACTGTCTGTTTTTCTGGATTAATAATCTTTGCTATAGATGATTGAATAAGTTCAATTGCCATTAAAATAATTAAAATAGCAACTACAAACCCAGATGCATATTCTATTCTTCCATGTCCAAAAGGATGATCTGGATCTGCTTTCTGTGACGCCATTTTAAAACCAACTAATGTCACAATTGAAGAACCTGCATCTGACAAGTTGTTAACAGCATCTGCTGTAATTGCAATTGAATTACTTATAGTTCCTGCGAAGAATTTTGTAGCCGACAAAAAAACATTAAATATAATTCCTAAAATTCCGCATAATATTCCATACGCACTTCTTTTTTCTGTCATATTCATTTCTTCTTTAATAAAAATCTTTTCTAAAATCCCCATAATATCTCTCCTATTCTTTCGTTATATATATATCACTTTTCTTCGAATAGTTTACTTTAAATTATCTATTACTAACACTTAGTAGACTTTTCTACTAAAAAAGTGTGCAAATTTCTCTTTTGTTTAAGAGTTATTATTGCACACTTTAATAAAAAAATCTACTTCATTTTTCCAAAATGTTTTAAAGGAAAATATACACACTCTCCTTTTCCGATTATTTCACTTCTTTTAACATAAGTATGTTTCCAATATCGTGAATCGCTTGAATTATTGCGATTATCTCCCATCATAAAGTAACAACCTTCTGGAACTTCATATTCTAATGGCCCAGCCATTTGTGTCCACTCCTCTTTTAAGTATGGCTCTTCTAACGGAATTAAAGAGTCATTAATATATATTCGTCCCTCATTAATATAGATCTTATCTCCTGGTAATCCAATAACTCTTTTTATAAATTTTTGTGATTCATCGTCAGGATATCTAAAAATTACTATGTCACCTCTCTTAGGCTCAGAAAATGCATACGCCATTCTGTTTCCTATAATATTATCTCCTGGCATAATTGTATTTTCCATAGAACCTGTAGGAACAACTGCATTTATTATAATTAAATTTTTAGCAACAACTGCAACAAAAATCGCTAACATTATTGTAATTATCCAATTAAGCAACTCATTTTTTACTAATCTTACATTTTCTGTTGCATCAATAAGTTTACGCGCGATTCCTTCTCTATGTTCCTTTGTGCTTTCCTCCATTTGGGCTTTTAACTTTTGCCTTTTTTCCATGTAGTTTTCAAATTCAAAATCTATTTCTTCGCCTTTATCTGCAAAACGCACATTGTAATTGTAGTCATCATATTTTTTGTAATCGTAGTCTTTATAATCATCATAACTGTCATAATCATCATAGTCCTTGTAATCGTCATAGCTGTCATAGTCATCATAGTCCTTGTAATCGTCATAGCTGTCATAGTCATCATAGTCCTTGTAATCGTCATAACTGTCATAATCATCATAGTTTTTATCAAACCCACTTGTCCTATACATTCCTTGTCTTGCGTTTTGCATGATTCTCATATCTTCAAGTTCATCTAACTCATCTAATCTCATACTCAATCTCTTTTCTATCATTTATTCCTTTTCTATTCAATTTGTATCCATTCCATACTTTTAATTTTTATTAAATTGCAAATTTAAATAAATTCTTTGTCTTAAGATTCATACCTTATTTTTCGGCATTTTTTTAACAAAAGAAAATAGATTAAACAAATCTTAATAAAAAATAAAAAATCCACGTCCTCTAAAGAAAAGTTACTTTTCTTTAGTAAAACGTGGATTTAACTTGTTTATTAATTTTTTTGCATTAAATATAGCATTTTTGTTTTATAGTGTCATAATTTAAGTCTTTGATTTAAAAAATCACATTTTAGCAAATACCTTGTGCTAACATTGCATCAGCTACTTTTTCAAATCCGGCAATATTTGCTCCTGCTACATAATTACCTTCCATTCCATAACGTTTAGCAGCCTCACTGATGTTGTGGTAAATATTTTTCATTATTCCCTGTAATTTTGCATCTACCTCTTCAAATGTCCAGCTTAATCTCTCACTATTCTGTGACATCTCAAGAGCTGATGTTGCAACACCACCTGCATTTGATGCTTTACCGCAAATAAATAATACTCCATTATCTTGTAAGTATTTTGTAGCATCAAGAGTTGTAGGCATATTAGCGCCTTCACATACCGCAGTAACACCATTTGCTACAAGTTGTTTTGCATCATCTAATAGCAATTCGTTTTGAGTAGCACATGGAAGGGCAACATCACATTTAATCTGCCATACGCCTCTACCTTCATGATATTCTGCACTTGGTCTTTTTGCTTTGTACTCTGTAAGTCTAGCACGCTTAACTTCTTTTACTTCTTTAAGCAAGTCTACATCAATTCCTTCTGGATCATAAATCCAACCTGTAGAATCAGAACATGTAACAACTTTTGCGCCTAACTGCTGCGCTTTTTGAATAGCATAAATTGCAACATTTCCTGCACCAGAAACAACAACTGTTTTTCCCTTAAGATCTGTTCCATGGTCTTTTAATAATTCCTCTGTGATATAAACAAGGCCATATCCAGTTGCTTCTGTACGTGCTAATGATCCACCATAACTAAGTCCTTTACCTGTTAAGACACCTTCATATGATCCTCTAATTCTCTTGAATTGTCCAAACATGTATCCAATCTCTCTTGCACCTGTTCCAATATCTCCTGCTGGAACATCCACATCAGCACCGATATATTTGCATAATTCTGTCATAAAACTCTGACAAAATGCCATTACTTCTCTGTCTGATTTCCCCTTAGGATCAAAATCAGAACCACCTTTACCTCCGCCTATAGGCAAACCTGTAAGTGAGTTTTTAAAAATCTGTTCAAATCCCAAGAATTTGATAATACCAATATTTACAGATGGATGTAAACGAATTCCTCCTTTATAAGGTCCAATAGAATTATTAAACTGAACTCTATAACCTGTATTAACCTGTACCTGTCCTTTATCATCTACCCATGGTACTCTAAATTTAAACTGACGGTCTGGTTCACATAATCTTTCAAGTAAAGCTTCTCTTCTATATTTTTCCTCATTAGCTTCAATAACTGGTCTTAACGACTCTAGTACCTCTTCAGCAGCCTGTAAAAATTCAGGTTCTGAAGCATTTTTTTCTTGCACTCTTGCAAGTACGTCATCTACGTAACTCATTTTTTCCTGTCTCCTTTTACTAAATATTATTACATAACATCTTTATCATAGAATAAAATATTTTATTTGTAAATAAAAAAGTTCTTTTATTCTGCATTTTTTTAATGTTATAAAGTGTTTTTCTATCATCTAGCACACTTGACTTCACCCAAAAAAAATATTACTCTTTTATTTGAATGATAAATTATGGAGGAATTTAAAATGTCATTACTATTTACAAAAGTTAAAGATGGCAATACTGTCACTTTAAACTTAACAACTACAGGTTACACTGTTCTTGTTATTGCAATCATTGCTCTTGTACTTTTAGGATGTGCTATTTTTGGCAAAAATTCTAAATCAAACACAAGACAAATCGCTTTTTCTTCAGTTGCTCTTGCAATCGCATTCGTAGCATCTATGATTAAGCTATTTCACTTACCAATGGGAGGTTCTGTCACATTATTTAGCATGTTCTTTGTCACATTAATTGGATATTGGTATGGCCTAGGTGCAGGAATTACAGCCGCTGCAGCTTATGGTTTATTACAGCTTGTAGCTGATCCTTATATCATAAGTGTTCCACAAATGCTAACTGATTATATTCTTGCATATGGTGCTTTGGGATTATCAGGTCTATTTAAAAATTCTAAATATGGCTTGATAAAAGGATATATTACTGCTATTTTGGGAAGATACTTCTTTGCAGTACTTTCCGGAGTTATCTTCTTTGGAAGTTACTCAAGTTTATTAAATATGAAAAACTCACTAGGCTATTCACTCATTTATAATGGTGCGTACATTTTTTCAGAAGCTGGAATTACATTGATTCTTCTCGTTGTTCCAAACTTTAATAAATCATTTAGAAATGGGCTTTCTAGTGTAACACAACTTGCTGTTGGAGAAAGTCGTGTTAATTAAATTTTGATATTTATTTACAACTCATATTAATAAAATAATTTCATCAATTATTTTATTAATATGTACAACAAAAAACTGCAATTTACTAGATTAATCAAGTAGTAAATTGCAGTTTTTTTATTATTATTCTTTTATATTATTGTTATTTTTTCACTAATCCATTACTAATTTCATTCCACCGTAAATACCAGCATCATTTCCAAGCTCTGCTAATTTAAATTCTGTGTCTTTACATGCATGGAATGCATTATCTACAAAATGTTTTTTTACTGTATCTGTTAAAATGCTTCCTGCCTTTGATACTCCACCACCAATAACTATAACTTGTGGATTTACAACACATGTAATATTTGCAAGAGCAAGTCCAAGATATTCAGAAACTTTATCTACAACTTCATTTGCTACTTTATCATTAGCTTTTGCTAAATCAAATACATCTTTTGAAGTTATGTTGTCCAAGTCTCTTAATTTACTTGCATCATCATTTTTCTTTAATCTTCTAGTTGCAAGACGAACAACACCTGTTGCTGATGCATACTGTTCTAAACAACCGCATTTTCCACAACCGCATGTTTCTAATTCTTCTCTGTTCATTGTAATATGTCCAATTTCACCGCCTGCACCATTTGCTCCGGCAACCATTTGTCCACCGATGATGATTCCACCACCTACACCTGTACCAAGTGTAACTACTACAACATCTTCATAGCCTTTTCCGCCGCCTTGCCACATTTCTCCAAGGGCTGCTACGTTTGCATCATTACCAACTTTAACTGGAAGTCCAATGATGTTTTCTAATGCTTCTGCTGCATTAAATACACCCCATCCTAAGTTTACGCAACGATTAACTGTACCATCTGCTTTAACTGGTCCAGGAATACCCATTCCAACACCTACAACGTCAGATTTAGCAACATTATGTTCTTTAATTTTTCCTTCAATTGCATTTGCAATATCTGTAAGGATATTTGCCCCGTCATTAGTTTTATCTGTAGGGATTTCCCACTTCTCTACCAATGTACCATTATATTCAAAGAACCCCATTTTAATTGTTGTTCCACCAATATCAATACCAAAACCAAATCTTTTCTTTTCCATTTTAAAAATTTACCTCCTGATGCATCTTATAAATTCGTATTCCTCAAACTTAAAAAACATATTAACATGAGAAATTATCCTACTAAATTCTATTTTAATAACTAACTATAATTGGATAAAGCTAAAACTAGCTTTTTTACCTACTTATTTTAACACAGCATTGTTATTTATACTATATTTTGCGAAAAGTTTTTGCAATTTTTTATGCAATTTTTTGCATAGCAATGTTTTAAATTCAAAAAAAGCGTAGTTCACTGCATATAAAAAGACATGTCACCATTTAACAATCCCATCTTTTTAGTTGGGATAAATACTTTAAAAGTGACATGCCTTTTTTTATAAATTTAAATGACTCTCATTTTATTATTGTTGTGGTTGTTTTGCCTGTTGGGAATCCTGATAAGTATTATTTGTGTTATTTGTTCCACCGGTATTTCCACCGGTATTTCCGCCAGTATTTCCTCCGGTATTTCCTCCGGTATTTCCTCCGGTGTTTCCTCCAGTATTTCCTCCAGTGTTACCTCCGGTATTTCCTCCGGTGTTTCCTCCGGTATTTCCTCCGGTATTTCCTCCCGTATTTCCATCAGTATCATCTGGTGTTACAGGATTATCACCTGAGTCGATATTTCCATCGGTTGTACCACCATTATCATCTGGTGTTGTTATGCTTTCTTCAGGTACCTCTTCCTCTTTTTTAGGTTCTTCTTCAACAGTTGTTAAGTTCTTTCCTGAACCTCCAGCTGAGTATGGTAAGAAGTTCATTGGTGAAAGACCTGCATGAGCTTTATTCATAAACTCTCTCCAAATCTTACCTGGATATGATCCACCTGCCAAACCTCCTACTGTCTTAGGTTGATCACAACCTACCCAAACAGCAGTTGTGTAGTAACGTGTATATCCACAGAACCAACCATCTTTCTTATCGTTAGTAGTACCTGTTTTAGCTGCACATGGCATACCGTTTGCTAATGCAAGACCATATGCTGTACCATATGACATTTTAAAGCCTTCTGTCATAACATCTGTCATCATTCTTGCTGCATTTTGTTTATAAACGTTAGTCTCTATCTGTTTTGACTCATAAACAATTTTACCTTCAGAATCTTCGATTTTAACTATACATGTTGGCTCTCTATATGAACCATCATTTTCTAATGTAGCATATCCTGATGCCATTTCAAGTGGTGACACACCATGAGTAAATCCACCAAGTGCTGTTGCAAGTGTTTCATCCTCTTTTGTTATCTTAGAGAATTTCATATTTCTAATGTACTGTAAACCTGTTTTTGGTCCAATATCTTCATAAATTTGCCATGCAACTGTATTAATTGAACGTGCTACAGCTTCTCTAATTGTAACTTTTCCTCTATAACCACCACCAGCATTTGATGGTCCACCTTCTATCTTATGATCATCAATTACTGAATCTGGTGTATATCCATGTTCAAAAGCAGGTGTATAAACAACTAATGGTTTAATTGAACTACCAGGTTGTCTATAACTTTGGTAAGCTCTATTTAAGGTATAACTTGTTGTTTCTTGATCTCTACCTCCAACCATGGCAATTACTCGACCTGTTTCATTATCAATACATACCGCAGAACCTTGAAGTTCATACTGTCCACTAGATGTTTTTGCTTTAAATCCTTTTAAAACATCATCTACCGAAGTTTGTAATTCATCTTGCTTTTTCATATCAAAAGAAGTATAAATTTTATAACCTTTTGAATAAAGCATCTTTTGACATTCATCGTATGATTCCTGATATGCCTTGTCATATGATTTTTTTTCTTCATCTGAACTAAATGATGTCTTAAATTGGAATCCTTGAGTCTTCATAATAGCTCTAGTTGCACAATAATACGCATAAGTGTCAACATAGTTATTTTTCTTAACATTTGAACTCTCTGGTCTGTTTAAAACAATCTGTTCTGCAATAGCTGAATCATATTCTGATTTGGTTATTACTCCATCCTCATACATATTCTTCAAAATCAAATTACGTCTTGTAATTGTATGATCCATATGTGCCACTGGGTCATAATATGTTGGACTATTTGGTATTGCACATAAAAACGTAACTTGAGAAAGAGATAAATCTTTCATGTCGCAGTTAAAATAACCTTTACTTGCTGCTTTGACTCCGTAATAGCCATTTGCGAAATAAATATTATTTAAATAAAACTCCATAATATCGTCTTTACTATAGAGTCTCTCAATTTGCATTGAAATAAAGATTTCTTTTATTTTACGTTGCCAATTTTTTCTTGTATCTAGATAAATATTTCTAGAAAGCTGCATAGTAATTGTACTACCACCCTGAGAAATGCGTTGTTTTTTAACCATTGCTACACCTGCTCTAAAGAAAGCCTTGTAATCAACGCCATTGTGTTTCATGAACTTTTTATCCTCAATACTAATCATAGCTTTTGAGAAATTACTAGGAATCTCATTGTATTTAGCGTACTCTGATTTTTTTTCTCCTCGAAGCTCAGAAATCACTTCTTTATTCTTGTCATATAAAGTGCTAGACTGACCTGGTTTAAAAGTATCTCTATCCGAATTGTTAACAAGTGCAATTGCTTCTTGTTTTAAAGTTTGAACTTGATTAGCATAACCGCCAAAATAGTAAAAACCTAAGGCAGCTACAACTACTAACATAGCGAATATTTGAAACTTAACCATAAACCACAAAAAACGATGTTGTTTCTTTTTCTTAATTTTAGCCATATATTACTCCTTTTATGTCCATTATTCGTATTTTATACTTTTTGACAACAATATGCAAATTAAAAACACAATTTTATATAAAATATTTAATAATATTATCGTCAAAAAAGTCGCCCAACCTTTGAAAATATTCAATTTCTAAAAAATTATTAAATTTTATTAAATTTTTGAATTTTTTGTATTTTACTTAACAAACCACTAATATTCTAGCACATAGTTCCTTAATAAAATATATAAATTTTATGTCCTAAAAAATAAAAAGATGCGCTTTTACACACATCTTTTTAAGAAAAATTATTATTTAAATAAATTTACAAAAATTTCCTCTGCTATACTTTCAGCTGACTTACCATCAGTTTTAATTGCAAAATCTGCTGTATTTTTGTATAACTCATCTCTTTTTTCCATTAATTTTTCAATATAGTCTTCTGTCATATTACCATTTAAAATTGGTCGTTCATCGCTATCCTTTACCCTATCTAGTATAGTCTTAGGACTTGCTGTTAATAATACGATTTTTCCACATTGTTTCATGATCTGTCTATTGGTTTCTCTAACCACTACACCACCACCACACGAAACAATTTTTTTCTTTCCATCTTCTAGACTTTTACTTATTCTAGTTACAAGATTTGTTTCTAAATCTCTAAAATAATTTTCTCCATATTTTTCAAAGATCTGTGCAATTGGCATTTTAGCCTCATCCACGATTGTTTGATCCATTTCTATTATTTCATATGGTAAAATTTTAGCCAAAGCCTTTGAAACAGTAGATTTTCCTGTTCCCATAAAACCGATCAAAAAAATTTGTGGATTCTCCATAAAAACATTTTTTATGCTGTCATAATGTAAAAATTCACCTTTTTGAGCAATTTCTTTGATTTCATTTCTAGTTGCAAGTTTAAATCCTGCTGCTTCATTTTCTTGAATTTTCACATCTTCTTCTTTAAAATCCATATAAAACTTATATATATCAACAAAGTAGTTATTTTTTTCTTCTAAATTAACTCTTTTATATGAAAAAGCGTATCCACCTTTTGCTTTAGTAACATCAAGACCAACTTCTTCTTTAATTTCTCTAACAACAGCCTCATAAGAAGTTTCTCCAGCCATAACGCCTCCACCGGACACTTCCCAATGACCTGGTGCCCAACTTTTAGTCTCTACTCTTTTAGTTATTAGAAATTTACCATCGGATCTTTCAATTACTCCTAAAACCGTAAGATGAAATTGATCCGGTTTCATGTTCCAATCATTTCTAACCATTTTGTTGCCTGTTAATTGTTTGTTTTCATCATAAATATCCCAATATTCCATGCTTTTCCTCTTTCTAACATTTTATAATTTTATTTCTCGCAAACATAATTGCAACTTTTAATCATCTTTCAATTAATTTTTAGCTAAAAAAATTCTTTTTAACTTCTTCCACGGGCATATCCTCACCTGTGTATAACTTAAAAGCAGACACACCTTGCCACAACAACATTCCTTTTCCACCAATAGTTTTACATCCTGCTGCCTTAGCTTCCTTCAATAACTTTGTTTCTTCAGGATTATATACAACATCACAAACTACAAGGCCTGGTCTAAAAACAGATGTATCCTTTATTACACTCATGTCTTCCATTGGTTTCATTCCAACAATAGTTCCATTAACAAAAATATCACTATCTGCTATTTCTTCCTTCATTTTTGTCTCATCATCAATGTCATATACATTCACAACACAATCTTTAACAAATTTTTTGATTTTTTCGGCGGTTTGAACTGTTCTTTCAAAGAAACTATCCTTTTTGTTAAAAATAGAAATTTCTCTAATTCCGTCTAAGGCACACTGAACTTGAATTGCTGTTGCAGCACCGCCTCCTCCACAGATTGTCATTTTTTTGCCTTTAATATCCACATTGTGATCCTTTAAGTTGTTGACAAACCCCTCTCCATCTGTAATGTAACCTTTAAGTTTACCGTTGTCGTTTACGATTGTATTAACCGCACCTATTATTTCAGCTGCAGGAGACAATTCATCCACGTTTTCAGCTGCTGCAATCTTATCAGGCATTGTCACATTGCAACCTCTCATATTAAATGTACGCATAGACTCAAGGGCATCTTTAACTTTATCCTCTTTAACATCAAATGCAACGTACACATAATCTATTCCTAGCTTATCAAAGCTGTAATTGTACATTTGTGGTGAACCTGAATGTCCTACAGGTGAACCAATTAAAGCTAAAAGTTTCGTCTTTCCTGTAATATCTTTTTTCATAATTTAATTCCTCCTAATTTATAACTTCTAACAAATCCAGTGGTGTATCAATATAACATTTTCCACCGTTTTTGTTTAAAAATTCCTCATCCCTAAAGCCCCATGTCACTGAAACACATGGCATTTTTGCATTAACTGCAGTTTGTATATCTACTTCTGAGTCTCCAACATAAATAGCTTCTTCATTTGTAATTTCAAGTTCTCTAAGTGCTGCATTTACTGTATCTGGCGCAGGTTTTTTTGCTACATTTACATTTTCTCCAATTGCAACTTTTACATATTTAGAAAAGTAATCTTTATTGAGCAATTTTACCGCTTCATCCATCTTATTAGATACAATTGCAATTTTATATCCTAACGACTCTAATTTTTCAAATAAATCGTATATTCCATCATAAGCTTTTGTAGTTTCCTTACAATGAGCTTCATAATACTCTCTAAAAAAAGCATAAGTTTCTTCAAACTTTGGATTATTTAATCCTTCTGGAGTTGCACGCTCCATAAGTTTTTTCACACCATTTCCAACAAATCTTCTAACTTCATCTAAAGTTCTTTCTGGCATATTACTATGGGACAATGCTGCGTTTGTTGCATTTTTTAAATCCTCTAATGTATCAAGTAAAGTTCCATCTAAATCAAAAATAACTGCTTTCAAATTTTTTGGTACTGTAATGTTTCCTCTTACCATGGTGTTGCCTCTTTTCTAAAATTTCTTTTTTACAAAATATAATCTTAAATTTCTCTATAATACTCGCTAAATTTATCCTTCATACATATAGAAATGTTTTTAACATTATCCTTTTGTATAACTAAGTAATCGCCTTTAACTCCACATTTATACTCTGCTTCATCATCTATAGAAAATAATTTTATATTTTTGCTTACTGCTCTAGCATACACCATTTCCTCTCCAATGAAAATACACTTTTTTGCATAGTGCATTAAGCATTTCATTTTTTCCGAACCATTGGCTCTAATTGTAGGATTATACTCTACATCTCTTGGTTGGAAATCTTCTTCTATTGCCTTATATGATGATTTAAATTCTTTTTCAGAAATTTCTTTGATTTCTCCGCTATCACAAATCATAATAATTTGGTCAGATTTTACTTTAATATTAAGATCTCTTCTCATGGTTCTTATGTTGACTTCTGTTCCAATGCCATATACCTTATAAAGCCTTACATAACCTAACGAAACTGGATTTTTCTTATATAGTTTCATTTTTGAAAAATCAGCTTTATAGTTTCTAGCATAAATAACCTCTGACTGAAGGAAATATTCTATCATTCTATAGCCTAAAAATTCATTAATTTCTCGTTTAGAGGGGTTTTTCTTTCCTTTTTCCGTTTTTCTGTGCTGAATTCTGTTTTTTTTGCAATAAGTCTCATATGCATCTCTCAACAAATTAATTTGTATAAATCCTCCAGCTTTAACAGCATGTCCTCCACCAGAACCAATTGCATCGCATATACTACAAGCAAGTTCACTCGCTTTAACCTCTTTGTTACAACTTCTTACTGAAATTTTAATACCTGTAGATAATATGCTGTATACAAGACAAGTTTCAACTTTATCAACCTCTATAACTAGGTCACTAATCAAACCTAACATATTAGGGTCGCAAGGTTTAACTTCAAGAATAGCAAACAAATACTCATCATTGTATTGATGATCCTTAAGGGCCTCTCCTGCAATTGTTAAATCATTTAATGTTAAGTTAGAATTTTTAAATTTTGCTATTAAATTTTTATCTGCCTTTGCAGTATCTCTTAAATCTCTGTCATAAGGATGGTCCATCTCTGTAAAACCATTAGTATCTGTATATAATCCATAATATAATGCCGTTGCCAATTTAGTATTGCCTTCTAAAGGAAATCCCTCTTCTTTAAGTAACTTCCACATAAGTGTAGAACATGAGCCTAAATTCGATTTAATTTCAAACATCTGTGGCATTTTAACACTAATCTGATGATGATCGATAATTGCCACATTTTTCGCATCAAAATGTGTTACATTACCTTCACCGTACTGACAATCTACTGTAACTAGCATTTCTGGTGGATCAAGAACATCAACTTTTTCTATAGGTATATCAAGTTCCTCTATCATAAGTTGCAAATTTCTTTTTCCAACCTTATAATTTCCACTATAAATCAATCTGACATTTTTTCCAAAAAATGCTAAATACTCATAAAGAGCATAACCACTTGCTATAGCGTCAGCATCAGGATTATCATGACATTGTATAACAATTTCCTCATAGGAAAATAATTCATTTAGTTTCATTTTTCTTTCCCCACTGTTTTAAGTGTTAATCCATACATAAAGTTAATCCATATCTAAAGTTAATTTCTATATAAAATTAATCCATATCTAAAGTCAACCATATATAAAGTTAAACCTTAATTAAACTTTAATTTTTGAATTATTATATCATTATATCATTTAATTGATTATAATGATACATTTTACCTTCTCTTTTCCTCTATATCTTTTATTATATATTATTATTATATATGTTTTACTAAAATTCTGTAAAAATAAAATACTTTTTATTAATATATCAAAAAGTAATAATAGTCATTAAATAATCCGATATTCTCTATGAATAAAACGCAGAATAGTACGAGGTGAAGTTTAATGCCAGGTTTTACAACACATTATCTTTTAGGAAAAGATTTATACAAAGGACTTCCAAAAGGTCCTATCAAAAAAAATTTATCAAAAAATCATCGTGCTTTTTGTCTCGGACTACAAGGGCCTGATATTTTCTTTTTTTATTTACCATCCCATATATTCCATAAAGAAAATCTAGGTGCCTTGGCTCAAGATAAAAAAACTGGTGAATTTTTTTTAAATCTATTAGAAAGCAGAACTTTATTTACCGGAAATAAAAAACAATTAAAAATCGCAGATGCATATATCATTGGTTTTATTGGACACTACACACTAGATTGCACGTGTCATCCTTTTGTATACGCTTTTACAGACTATAATCCATCAGCACCTCCAAAAGATACTCACTACTTTGGAAGTCATGCATATCTTGAAACAGAAATAGATAATGCCATGCTGAAAAGAAAATATAGAATGCGTCCGAATCAATTTCACCAGGATTCAACTATAATGACAACACCTCTTCAGCATCGTGTAATAGCAAAAATGTTATGTTATGCTTTTAAAAATACATACCAAAATTTATTTGTAAATTTTTTTATGATGCATGCTGCTATAACTTCTGCTGTAATTGGATCTCGATTGCTTAATGACCCAACAGGACAAAAAAAAGCCTTTCTTCGAATCATAGAGCAGCGCTTACTAGGAAAAGCCTTTATTTCTCCAATGTTGCCAAGTGATAAATTTTTATTTATAAGGGATCCTCTTAATTTAAGACATAAAAGATGGAGCCATCCTTGGATACCAGGACGTCACTCTAGAAAAAGTTTTTTAAATTTATATGATCAGTCACTAAAATTATACTATTATCGCATAGAAAAATACTCACATTTAATTCGCTCAGGCTACTCTAAGGAAAAAATGATATATTTTGCAGAAAATTATTACGGTAATCTTTCATTTTTAAGTGGACTACCTAATCCAAACTAATTTCATATAAAAGAAGGTGAAGTAAACAAACTAGCTTACTTCACCTTTTATTTATATTACGTAAATTTTTAACATATACATTTTTAGTAAATTATTTTTCAAAAAAATCCTTTACTTGTCCTAAAATAATTTCCATTAATCTAGTTCTTGCTTCTACGCTAGCCCATGCAATATGTGGAGTAATTATAAGACGAGTTCTGTCTTTAATTTTAACTAATGGATTTTCACTACTCATTGGTTCTTGGCAAAGAACATCAAGACCGGCTCCTTCAATCTCATGCTCATCTAACGCTCTCGCTAAATCCTTTTCTACCACAATAGGACCACGTCCTAGATTTAAGAATAATGCTGATTTTTTCATTTTTTTGAAAGCCTCAAAATTCATTAAATTCTCTGTATCTGCATTTAATGGTGCATGAACAGAAATAATATCTGACTCTTTCAATAATGTATCAAAATCAACCCTTTTATAATCTGGATCATCATGACGACCTGATGTTGAATAGTAAATTACATTACAACCAAAAGCTTTCGCAATTCCTGCAACTCTTCTACCTATATTTCCAAGTCCTATAATTCCCCATGTTTTTCCATTTAACTCATGAAAAGCTCTATCAAAATGCGTAAAACTAATGTCATTTACATATTTTTCAGATTTAACATAATCATCGTAATAACTTAATTTTTCAAATAAATAAAATGCTAAAGCAAATGTATGTTGAGCAACTGTCTCTGTTGAATAACCAGCTACATTTCTCCACTCAATGTTTCTCTTATCCAAATAATCTTTGTCTAAATTATTAGTTCCAGTTGCAGTAACGCATACTAATTTAAGATTTTTTGCCTCTCCAATAGATTTTTCATTTATCTGAACTTTATTTACAATGACAACATCTGCGTCCTTAGTTCTTTCGCAAGCTTGATTCGTTGTAGAGAAGTCGTACTTGATAACCTCTCCGATTTTATCAAAACCTGATAAATCAATATCGTCACCTATTGTTTTAGCATCTAAAAATACAATTTTCATTTTTCGTCCTCCTACATCGAATCTTTTCTAATTACTTAGTTCATGTCTCTTTATAGTATTTATGTTTGTTTATACTGTTTCATGTTGTTTTGCAGTATTTATGTTTGCTTATACTGATTTTTGAAATTATTTAATATAAAAGCGGTAAATTGTTGTTGTTTTATATTCTTCATTTGCATCAAATACTGGTGTTTCAAAATTCTTCTCATTAACTGAATTTGGGAAATACTGTGTTTCTAAGCAAAATGCGCTTCTCTTGCCATAAACTACACCATCTTTACCATGCTCACCATTAACAAAGTTACCTGTATATAATTGAACTCCAGGTAAATCAGTTAAAACATCCATAGCAATTCCAGTTTCACTACAATATGCTGTTGCAAATTTTTCAAGCCCATCTTTTTCCTTATCAATTACCATATTATGGTCATAACCAGTACCAAATTTTAATTGTTCAAAATCATTTTCGATATCTCTACCTATCTCTTTTGCTTCTCTAAAATCAAAAGGTGTTCCCTCTACTGAGGCAATTTCTCCTGTAGGAATAGATTTCTGATCTATAACTGGTGTATAATGTGAAGATTTAAGTTGAAGTTTCTGATTTAAAACATCTTTGCAATCATGTCCACCTAAATTGAAATAGCTATGATTTGTAAAATTAATAACTGTTTTTTTATCAGAAACAGCACTGTAGCTTAATGATAATCCATTATCTTCTGTCACTTCAAATGTAACCTCTACCTTTAATTCTCCTGGGAATCCCTGCTCTAAATCATGGCTAACACATGAAAGTACTAACTTATTTTCTTCATGTTTTACTAAATCCCACATGAGTTTATCACAGCCTTTAGAAGCACTATGTAAATTGTTTTCATTATCATTAGCTTCAAGTTTATAAGAAACGCCATCAATTTCAACTTGTGAATTTGCAATTCTATTACAGTTTCTTCCTACTGTTGCTCCAAAAAAGCATCCACCGTTCTCGTAACCTGTTACATTATCATAACCTAAAACAACGTCTCTAACTTTTCCATCTTTATCTTTGACTTCAACAGAAGCAATCGCAGCACCATAGTTGATAATACCAACTCTCATACCATTGTCATTTGAAATAAAATACTTTGTCGCTTCTTTTCCGTTCTTAGTTAAACCGAATTTAACTTGTTCCATTTCTTTAACTTGTTCCATTATTAAATTTCCTCCTAAACCTATCAGTGATTTTATTATAATTTTCCCCAATAAAACCACATATTCAAAAATATTTTACCTTTTTTTTTACTATAATTCAAGCTGAACCTAGCACATATCACATACTTGCTACAGCTTTATTTCTATATTGAATGTAATATTACTGAAAAAATTGCCGATAAAATACTAAGAATACGTGTAGATTTGTAGATTGATAATCTACACCTTAAATTACTAAATATAGTTTTATTTTTACTTAATTTCAGATATAGTACATATTTTGATACGACTGATACATTTTAATACACTGATTCGGTTAATACGCTGATTCGGTTAATACGCTGATTCAGTTAATACACTGATTCGGTTAATACGCTGATTCGGTTAATATGCTGATTCATTTTTATACGACTTAATTTCTGATTTAACATACAATTTCAAAAAGGAAGTGATTTATATGAGTTCAAATACATCAGGAATTGGAACTAGTTTAAATTCGAATTTTTATTTAAGAAAGTTTTACTCACGTAATAGAGATGTTTTAAAATCATCTAAACGCTCTGACTTTACGGCTGAAGAACTAAGTTACGAAGATACAATTGCTTTAAAAAATGCAGCAAAGGCCTTGAGTTCATTTTCTTATGATTCAAATACAACAAATGGTGCTAATTTATATGGAACAGTTAAAGCATTTGTTCAAGTTTATAACAATGCCCTTTCATCAGGTTCAGAAGTTGATGACAAAAAAATTGAGCGTCAAATCAAAAATTTAAAAGATTTAACTTCAAAACATGCTGACGATTTAGAGAAAATTGGACTTTCAATTGAAAAAAATGGAAAAATTACTATTTCAGAAAACCTTTTAAAATCAGCTAGCGTCGAAGACGTAAAGAAAGTATTTGATAAAGATAATGGATATATGCGTTCTGCTATTAGCAGTGCAAAAAAAATTAACAACAATACTTTTTCCATTTTATATGCTCAAGCTACTGGACTTGGTGGAAAAATCAACATCACCTTATAACTCTTTAAATTATTTGATGTTTTTAATTTGATACTATGTTAAAATCATGTTATAAAGTAAATTGTCATGCTATACAGTAAATTATCATGTTATGGTTTATGCAGTAAATCATCACATGAATTTAGACTTTTTGGGGGATAACGACATATGGGTAAAGTAATTAAAAATGGAACCGTCTTTATACAAGACGGAATATTCGTAGAAAGAAATATTTATATAAACGATCAAAATAAAATTTTTAAATTAACACATCCGCTTGCTATAGATTCAAATGCACTTTTTGCAGGCTCCGAGGTTATTGATGCCACCGATTGCTATGTAATACCAGGCTTATGTGACATACACGTCCATGGTGCAGTCGGACACGACTTTAGCGATGCCGACACAAATGGACTTACTGAAATTGCCGAGTATCTGCATAAAAACGGCATAACTTCCTTTTGTCCATCAGCACCTACCCTTCCAGAACAAAAATTAAAAAAAATATTTAAATCTTTGACTGGTGTTCCTGATGATTCACGACATTCTAGAATCGTTGGAATAAACATGGAGGGGCCTTTTGTTTCTATGGAAGAACAAGGAAACTTGGATGAACAATATGCACACAATCCTGATATTTCTATGTTTAATCGATTAAACGCAATTGCAAATAATCGAATCAAATTAGTTAATGTGGCACCTGAGGTAAAAGGAGCAGCAAAGTTCATTGAAGAATTACACGACAAAGTCAACATTTCCCTTGGCCATTCTAGTGCAACATACAACCAAGCCACCACCGCCTTCATTGCTGGCGCAAACCATGTAACACATATTTTTGATGAACTTCACTCATTCCATCATCTCGAACCAGGAATTCTTGGCGCAGCATGTGATGATCCAAAAGTAATGATTGATGTAATCTGCGATGGTGTTTTCATACATCCTGCTGTCATTAGAATGATTTTTTCCATGTTCGGTGATGATAGAGTCATTTTAGTAAGTGATTCAAATAGTGCTACTGGAATGAAAGATGGAGAATATAAATTTAAAGGTAAAACTATTTTCAAACGCGGAAAACGTTCTACTTACAAAGATGGCACAATTGCCGGATCCGTAACAAACTTATTCCAGGCAATGAAAAATGCTATTTCATATGGCATTCCAATCGAATCAGTAATCAAATCTGTAACAACAAATCCAGCAAGAAGCATTGGACTTGGCGAGATCATCGGAACAATAAAACCAGGCGCTGAAGCAGATTTATTAATACTAGATAAACAGCTTAACATTGTTAAAATACTATAATTAAATTTATTATATCTTTGCTTGGAAATTTATTGTAAACATACTACGAATTTATTATAAATTTATAACAACCACACTACGAATTTGTTATAGATCTACCATAAATTTAGACACTATTTAAATGAGGTGATTGAATTAAAAAAGTAAAACTAACACCCCTCAAACGTAAATTACTAATTATGCTAATAATGATTCTAGTCATCTTCGTATTTTCATTACTAATTTGGCATATAGTTAAACCATTATTGACATTAGCCGCAAATCCAAAAGAATTTCGATCTTACATAAATTCAAAGGGATTTTTAGGGTTCCTCCTTTTTATTGGTGCAGTCATATTACAAGTTATAGCCGCAATCATTCCCGGCGGTCCTTTAGAAATAGCAGCTGGTTACACCTGCGGAGTATTTGTAGGCACCTTTATTTGTGATATTGCAATGACTATAGGAAGTACCTTAGCATTTCTTTTTGTTAAAAAATTCGGATTTGATATTATAGAAATATTTTTTCCAAAAGAAAAAATCGAATCCGTTAAGATTTTTGAAAATAATAGCAAAAATAATAAAAAAATAGCAGAAATTCTTTTTATTTTATTTCTTGTTCCTGGGACTCCCAAAGACTTATTGTCTTACTTTTCAGGCTTAACAAATATATCTTTAAAATCTTGGATAATAATTTGCTTTGTAGGCAGATTCCCAGCAATATTTTTATCATGTTTAAGTGGAGATTCCCTTTACAGTAGAAATTACTTTCTGTTTACTATTATAAGTATTGCAATTCTTCTGTTATCAATCGTCGGAATATACATTTATAATAGACATAATAAAACTAAACAAGAATAAAAATAGTTCTCTGATAAAAATAAAGCTAAAGTCAAATAATTAACTTTAGCTTTATTTACTATTGTGCAACTACCTTATTCAATTTTAATGTTGAAGAAATAAAATATTTTACTTTATTTTTTTTACAATAATTCTTTATCTCTTTCTTAGTCTTTACATCTTTTACATATTCAGTAATTGATACATCCAGCATATTTTTTTTACATTTATTTATATATTCAAAAAAATACTCCCTATCCTCTGGCTTTTGATTTACAAATTGCACTTTTCCATCTGCATCAGTAACTGCTGTATTAAAGACACTTTCCTGATTGATTCCATCTATTAATTCAGATTTTTTTTCATCAATAAGTTGCTGAACAAAAAAATCTCCACCATTAATAATAATTTTTTGTCTATATTTTTCTTTCAAATTTTGCAAAATTTTTACTAACGAACTATATATTTGTGTTTTTTTCGAAGCGTCATCTTTAAAATTGTAATATATATCCATATTATCTATAAAAAACGCATCTACTTTTTTTTCTGACATTTCCTTTGCTAATGAATTTATAATAAAATCTTGCCAGTCTTTATTAGTCACATCTATCCACTCTTCATTGTCCCAGCCTGCATAATCCCCTAATGTTTTATCTTTAAATTCATCATAATAATTTCTAAATGTTTCTAGTGATCCAACATTTAAATATGAATACACCACATGTCCTTCTTTTTTAAATTTTTCTATATCTTGCTTACTGTAATCCGTGGTATCAATAACTATTATTTTATAATCTTTAAATTTTGAAACCGATGATTTATCCATTCCTGTAAAAATGCCAAATTCATATTTAAACTTATTTTCTCTTAAATCTTTATTTTTCATAATTCCACATTTTAAAAAATTCACCCCATTATTGCTCATTACTTTACACCCTAAAATTCCTCCACATATTATTATCACTAATAACACAAACAAAAATATTATTTTACTCTTATTATTTATACTATTATTCCTTATAACCTTATTCTTTCTACCTATACATTTACCCATCTTATTATAATTTTTTTCATCATAATTGTTACTCATTTGTATTGCCTTTTTTTATAACCTTTCTTGCTTTAATTTTTCAGCATATACCTAAATAAAAAATTTGCTAAACTAAACATATTTTTAGCAAAAAAAAAGCTGTTACTTAACAGTAACAGCTTCTCGTGAGACATCGGGGATTCGAACCCCGGACAACTTGATTAAAAGTCAAGTGCTCTACCAACTGAGCTAATATCCCATCTGAGTGCCCAGTTCCGGAATCGAACCAGAGACACGAGGATTTTCAGTCCTCTGCTCTACCAACTGAGCTAACTGGGCACATAGTTGCGGGAATAGGATTTGAACCTATGACCTCCGGGTTATGAGCCCGGCGAGCTTCCAGACTGCTCCATCCCGCGTCAATACAATCATAAACAAAGCTTTATTAAAAGCTAATGGGCAGTGGTGGATTCGAACCACCGAAGCAATTTGCAGCAGATTTACAGTCTGTCCCCTTTGGCCACTCGGGAAACTGCCCACTTATTATAATATAACAATAGAATGTGATGAATATGCTTACATAAGTAAGCAAAGCCGATGATCGGACTCGAACCGATAACCTGCTGATTACAAATCAGCTGCTCTGCCAATTGAGCCACATCGGCATAGTCTTTCGACTAAATGGGACCTACAGGGCTCGAACCTGTGACCCCCTGCTTGTAAGGCAGATGCTCTCCCAGCTGAGCTAAGATCCCAAAACGACCTAAGAGGGACTCGAACCCTCGACCTCCGCCGTGACAGGGCGGCGCTCTAACCAACTGAGCCATTAGGCCATTAAAGGCTTTGTACCTTCAAAACCTCATACAAACTTCTTTATCCGTTCAACCTTCTTGGTCAAGCCCTCGACCTATTAGTAACAGTCAGCTACATACATTACTGTACTTACACCTCTGCCCTATTTACCTGAT
>FOPE01000022.1 GCA_900113385.1 Lachnospiraceae bacterium C7 | reverse complement strand
CAGAAGAAACTGACTTTGTCAGATTTTATCTGCTAAAAATAACTAATCAACACTGGATACAGAGGTAGAGCCTTGGAGCATTCTAAGGTCCGAATTATTTGCGATCAACCTCTGTTGACATTATATTATATATATTTTGATTCACGCTAGGAGACGGCAAGATTCACGGCGGACCATTGACCTGTTGGTAATCAATCCACGTATAACAGAGTGGCCAAGGCCGGGGACTGTTAGTCTGAGGTTCTACCTCTGTACCCAGTGTTAAAATTTAAAAGAAAGGAAATGTGGTGATTTTTGCAATTTACACTTGACAAAGGTCACTTCATAACAGGTTGATGTGGATATATATCTATTTAAGTTAAATGAGGAAACATCTTCTCTTGAATTGATATCGGGAAGTGCAACGGCTGGCTTAGGTGTTAGCGAATTTTGTACTGATGTAGTGCAAAATGGGATTTACTATTTTGCAATTAGTGCCTATGAAGGAAATGGAAAGTTTGCGTTTGCATATTATGCGACTAATGATGTAACCAACGAATCTAATGATACTAAAGAAACAGCTACACCAATTGTATTGGGAACTAGCCAAAAAGGCATAATCGATAATCCATATGATAATGATTATTATACGTTTACACTTGACAAACCTGCAATACTTAAAATAACTACCAGTGGTTCATATAACTGGGGAGTAGCTAAGGAAAATAGTGCCACTAGTATTTATAAAATCTCAGAAGCGGAACACTTATACCAATTTGATGCAGGTACATATTATATTGATATGTATAGTAATGATGGTACTTATAGTTTGACGAATACATATACATTGAACGTGAATAAGATTTCATCAATTGCAAATGATAGTAAGTCATTCTACTATATGATTAATGATAAAGCTGGTATCATATTTCAAACTGATTCAACAGGCGGAAGCATGTATGTTAATGGAAATCCAATAGATATAAGCTATTCCTATAATGTTAATGCTTCTAATTCTGCCGGTACACAGATATATGATATTTCTATGAATAATGCATCTGATTTAAAGGCAAAAATATTTCAAAATCAGTTTATGTTTGAGGATGCGGAGACGGCAATTTATTATGGGATGACAATGCCTGATACAGTTTATTATATGAAAGGTTCAAAAGGTGTTGGAGCATCTGGAAATGTATTGGAATTATCTGTATATTCGGCTAATGAAAAGTTTTATAAGTTACATTGTAGATGTACTGGTTCATATGCAGCAAATAATTACTATAAGGATTTAAATTTTGTGACCGTTTTCATAGATCCTAATACTGGAAAATTAGTCGACATCGAACATATTAATTATTTTTATGAATATGCAACGGGAAGTAATTCTATGACATTTACCAGACCTTACAGTACGGCTACCAAATATTACTATCCATATTATGATGGAAATGAACCAACTACTTGGTAGTCTCGGAGGTGATTGTATGAAAATATGTACGCCATCATCATATGATAAGATAAATTTATTTGATAGTGACCAGCGTTACTCTAAAAAGGTAAATTTAGGGCTAACGAATGGTGATTCTCCACAAGTGCCAGTAAAAGTAGATATTTCGAAAGAAGGAATAGCAGCTTACAAGTCTTATGTTCAGAAAAATACAGTGAAAGATGATACACCACTTTATGAAGTGACGATTGATGATACCAATGAGCTTGAAATGGAACATTTTTTTGCAATGAGGGCGAATAGACATACACTTCTTGAGGACAAAAAAGGACAATATAGTATGGAAGATGTTATGAAATCCATAGTAAGTGCATACGAAAATCGATACAACGAAATTATGAAAGCTCATGAAAGTGGAGATCGGAAAGTTTCATATGATTTGGCAGGTGAAGCATCGCTTACATTAGAGCAAGATTTAGATGGGCTAAATAGAGCATATGACAGAGAAGTTAGTATGATAAAAGGCTATATATGGTGCTTAAAAACGAGTAATGGAGACGAATTCTTTGCTGGAATTCATTCTGATGAAGAAGAACAGAATACAAATCGTTACATTGATACATCTCAAAAAATCCTTGAAAAAGCAAGGGAAAGACTATTTAAATTGAGAACATCTCCTAATTATAAAACTGGAGCGTCAATAAGCATTTTATCTGAAATTATGAATAGTAATAGTTATTTTATTAATGAAACCCATAACATAATGTCACATGCTCGCTTTTTTCCTCAACAATAATTGGGGGATAAAAGGATGAGATATTCTATAGTGACTTGAAGTTTAAGAAAACAGGATGTGTTACGCTTTCTGTCTGATACAATGAAGGTTATGATCTTCTTAGTTCGAAAAAACTCTTGAAATAAGCAATTGGCGATCAACAGAAATGTTGGTCGCTTTTCTTTGCTCATTTTTATGAAAGACAGTATTTAGCACTTTCGTTATCATCTACATTGATACTCAGAATTTCCTTCTTACCGTTGGTATTAATTCCTAATTCTTTTTGATGTTCTATTATTAGGTGTTATACCATTCCATATCAGCTGCATTTACCCAATCTTGCATTTCTGAATTAAGATACAAACAGACATATTCTAATGGATTATCAATCGCAAGAGCATCCAACATCCTTTGAGAGTTTGGTGTGGTAATCAGTCCTGCTTCTGCCCTGCCGCAATCAATTCGAAGAATGTAGCCATTATAATAATTAATGTCTATGGTATTGTGATATTTGTTATATTCAGCGTGTACGATATTCATATTTGCAAAGTCCTTTCTTTTATCTGTTTTAGTCTTAGAAGCATCTCAACCAGTTCCAGCCGATTATGTGATTTATATAATGTTATTAGCTGTTACCAGATTTTACTTCCCTTATTTTTGCCCTTATGAGGTGTCGTAACACAAGGGAAAAGGATATAACATAAGGGAAAGTCTAAGGGAAACCTCACTTACCAAAACTGTAGTAAAATCAAGGCATTGCGGTTTTTATAGTAACACCTTAAAATACGAATTAGGTGTTAAAGAATTGTAGGTATCAAAATTAAAATTTGTCGAATTTCTAAATAAATTAGACACAATTATAGCAAATAATAAGCTTTCAAATTTAGCTAAGAAAATTACATTTAAAGATTTAGCTCGACTAATATGATTTGATCTGCATAAACCTATCACAACTCTTAATAATAAATAATTTAAGATTACCACACAAATGGCTTGAATGATAATTATACTTATAACAAAAAACATTGGATTTTTTAAATCATCTTTAATCAAGTTTAACGCTTCTTCTATTTTCCCATGCATTTTTTTATTATTAAAAATAATTGTATAATTACACCACAAATATAACCCTAAATATAACCCTAAATATATAATAAAGTTTAATGTAGTAAACCATATATTAAAATCTTTTTTCTTGCATTCTTTTTTATTAGTGCTTTCCATATTCATGACCCCTATATATCTCCTTTGACTAACTTAATTGTTTTTATACTGCTATCATCTATATCTTCGTGGTCAATCAAAAAAATAACTGCGTTTTTGTTTTTTGCGTAATTTTTTAATTTTTTTAGATATTTTTCTCTGAAAATTGTATCTAAATGTGCTAATGTTTCATCTATAAAAATTAATTTGTAATCATATAGTGAATACAACAAGGATAATCCAACTTTCATTCTAGTTCCTAACGAACACTCTACAGCAACTTTTTTGTAATCTTCCTCAAGAATATTTAATTCTCTATACAACTCTACTGTCTCGTCCATTTTAACCCCACTCATAACATGTAACCATTCGATATTTTCTTCTATCGTAAGCCATTCTTGACATAAATCAATGTCTGGTAGATATAAAATTTTATTGGCTTTGGAATATTCTTCTATGCTAATCAATTTTTTTTGATTTTGAACCAATATAGTTCCACTTTCACATTGTTCTAAACCGCTTAAAATTCTTAATAACGTAGATTTACCTGTTCCATTTCTTCCTTCTATTTTATATACATTTCCGCCTACAAATTCATACGAAAAATCCATTATAACTTCGAGGTTTTCATAAGCTTTATTAATATTTTTTGCAAGTAAATTCAATATAGTAAACCCTCCAGAATTGCAGAAATCAATAACATTATAATACTTAGCAAAATATGATATCTAAATTGATACATTTTTTTTAAATATGATTTCATCCTATATTCGCATTTATAAAAATAGACCATAAGCCTATATGATATTGCTGTATAAAACGCGATATTTATGCTTTCTAATATACCATGTTTGTCCATCTTTGACAAACATGGTATCAATCCATAATTGTTTATAAAACTAAATAAATTGTAATCAGTAATAAAAATATCACAACAATATAAAATCGGCATAATAGGTGCTAATAAAATATACATAAATAAATTCTTCATATTATTTATTGCAATTTTTTCAACAAAACTTATTCCTGCTGTTTGATTACTAATGGTGCACTTAGGTGTTTTAAATACTATTGTTATAAAACTGTAAAACAATAAATTGGCAATTATGTATATAACTAACGACCAAGCAAACCATTTTATTTCAGCACTAAGATTAGATTTCAATTTTTTCCTTTGATATCGTCTCCTATCTATTTTACCATCTTGCAGCATATTTTCTTCCGTATTTTTTCGCCAAAAGCTTTGCTGTTGCCAATACTCCTACTCCAATTCCACCTGATCCTGCAATAGTCGCAACTATTCCTACAACACTCCAAACAGTTCCAGCTGTTGATATAATATCAATTATTTTTTTTGATGCGTATGCTGAAATACCCAAAGTTGCTATCAAATTACTATTTGTACAACAATTTATGCCTGTTATTATCAGCATACATAATATCATACTACTCACCACATGACCTTCTCTTAAAATTTTATTTTTTTTCTTTCCATCATACTATCTCCTTTTTTATATTTTATACATGGAGTATTATATATATATATTGTCAATATTTTTTTCTAAATTTTTTTATATATATATTTCCTTAAGATTGTGTAAAGAAGTTTGTGTAAATACTTCTTCAAAGTGACCTTGTTTATAAGTTACATAAACATCATTATAATTGTACTCAATGTATAAAAATGCATTTTTAAGACAAAAAACGACACTTTGGCGACTTAAATAGTCACAGTCTCAAATTCATGCTATTATATAAACATAAAGAGAGACGGCAATTGATTCTGATTAGGAAATGGGGATTTCTTTTCAGATGATTGGTACGACTGGGGAGTGTATCAAATAATTAATTGCAATCTTGAGGAGTATTAAATAATTAATCATTTTAGGTATAACTTTTTAGGAGTATATAATAATTTATAAGGTATTGATTTATACAAATCAAAAAATCTAGTCGAAAAAAGCGATGCACTTAGGGGTAGGTGCATCGCTTTTTACGTTCATTTAAATTTTTATTTTCTAATCAGTGGCATCTCAACAATTCTATCTGCTCTTTTTGCTAATTCCATATTATGAGTTACCATTACCACTGTTTTACCATTTTCCTTACACAATTGTTTAATCAAACCAAATGCATTATCTGAGGATTTTGGATCTAACGAACCTGTTGGTTCATCGGCTAATACAATGTTTCCTGGTTTTAATATAGTTCTTGCTAAAGCCACTCTCTGTTGCTCTCCACCTGATAAAGTATTTACAACTTCCTTTTGTAAATGTTTTAATCCCACATAATCTAACGTTTTTGAAATCATATTTATCTTTTCTTTATGAGATTTATTTACAAATTCCATTGCTATAAGCAAATTTTTCTCTACAGTCTCATTATCTATTAATGCATAATTTTGAAAAAGATAATTAATTACCTTTCTCCTAACCATTGTTGCTGCTTTGGAATTAATTTCTGGCAACTTTTTCCCATTTATTTTAATTTTTCCTCCGTCGTAATTTTCTAACATTCCCAAAATATTAAGAAGTGTAGATTTTCCACATCCACTAGGCCCTACAATTGCTACAAACTCTCCTTTTTCTATTTCAATATTAAAATTTTCTATAATATGTCTATTCCCAAACTTTTTATTTAAACCAGTTACTTCTATGGCATTTTGTTTCATTTTTTAATTCTCCTTAAATTCTGTGATTATACTTTCTACTGCATTTTTTGACAAGTACACTTTAAGCACAACCAATTGCACTATTCCTAACAATGTTGTCATAAGCATACCAATTCTGCACTGTAACAATTTTGCAATTAAAATTTCTATTATTACAGCCACAATAACTACAGCCGAAATTTTTCCATGCATTTGTAAATTACTATAACCTAAAAATTTCTTTATACTGTTTTTCTTGATATTAGTCTTTTTATAAAGTACTGCTATTGCCAATAAATTTCCTGTTACTATAACGGATAAAATACCAATAACAACTCCAAACCAACATATTGATGTTCTTAGGCTTTTTTGTATTCCATTTATATATTCTCTTACTGCAATAAATTTAATTTTATTATCATCCAAATGATATTTCTTTAAATACTTTATATCAGTGTACTTGTCAGCAAGTTTTGTATTTTCAAGTTTAATCATAGTATTTTCAAGTGTTTCCGCCCTTAAATTATCACATTCGACAGAATTTATATTTTCAGACGTTGTCAACAAAATATAAGGTGAATCTGTTTCGATTTTTTCTTTAGATTTAGTTCCCCATGTAAAGAATTTTTTCTTTGGTTTGTAGTATACAAACTTATACTCTTTGTTTCTTTCAAATGAAGTTTTAATATCATCATCAGATATGTTGCTTTCTGTGTCTTCCTTAATCCATTTTTCAACCTTGATTTTTTCTTTTTTTGATAGTGTATCTGGTAAAAGATATACTCTCACTCCATTTCTTGCCTCATCTAACAGTTTCGAATCTAAATCTGGAATCTCTTTTTTAGCATAATTAGGTGAATAATAAAAATACCAAAATGGCTTATCTGGTATATTTTTATAAGACTTGTAATCTTTCCACCCCTGTATTACACTGCTACTATACTCGGAAGTATTAATTATATATACACCTTTTTTATCTTCCATGCTCTTATACCAATCAAGCACATCCATACTTAATTTATTAGAATTATTCGCAAATGATTCTTGGTCATCACCTGGTAAAATGTCATACAATACATTATAATCTGACACCTTTTCCCAACGACTTAGCAATTTTGAATTTTCATCTATACTTTTTTTCAAACCATCTACGTACCAACATGATCCTTGCAACATTCCTACAGCAATCAAGTATACAACTGACATAGAAATATACAACATTTTTTTCGGTACCCTACCATGAATAGCATTAATAGGTTTTACACTAAAACATGTTAATGCAACTGGAATTAGTTCGATAAACATTAAAATCACATTTATCAAACCTGCCAAAATACAATAGCTAATAAAACTTATAGAACTATTATTCCATCCCGAAAAAACAAATAACGCTACTGCAACTATTGGAATCAAAATAAATGCAGCATTAATAATCTCTTGATAGCACATAGCGAAAAAAGATTTTCTAGACCATCCCATTAATATATATTTTCCTTCATCCTTCATTCTTAACAAATAAAGTATCATATTGGCTACTGCATTAAGTATAACGCTTCCTATTACAAATCCTATTATAAACATATCCCTTAATGGCGCTGTCACACTTTCTTGACGATTTGATATCAAGAAATTATCTCTATTTTGTTTTGTTGCTTTTGCTAAATCATTTACTAAACTGTCAAATTTTGCAGTATCTAATCCCGATATGTAATATTGTCCATTTACAGTTTCCTTAGTTGTCTGTTTTAATTTTTCTATAACAAAGTTATCTCCAAAGTTAAAAAGGGGAATATTTCCAATTGAATTTGCACTACCATTTAGAACTCCTAAAGTATTTTCATCTTTCTCTGACTTTAACAATTTTTCGACTGATTTCTTATTTACAATATCACGACCAAGGAAGTCAAACTCTGGCATACTATTTACATATCCGTATACCCCCATCTTCATTCCTCTTATGGATTCTCCCTGGTTAAGACTTACTTTTTTAAAAATAAAAGCGTGTTCCCTATCTACTTCTTCTAATAGTAAACTTCTAATCTGTTCTTGTTTGTCATTTGATATATCTTTAATATAGAGTTTATGAGTTTTTTGCTCATTCTCGCCATAATTTCTCCATTTATCATTATACATATTACTCAAACAATTTAAAACAAGCAAGGCGCATATAGCACCTTGCATAATTAATAAACTGATTAAGACATATGTAGAAGTTATTTTCTTCTTCATTCCTTTTACCTCTTTGTTTTCCTTACCATCATGATGCCAAATTTTATAAACTGTTTACATTTTTATGGTATCAATTGCAATTTTATTTGTCAAGTTTAACATTGTTTTTTTTGCATACACAGAATTTTCATTGCTTTTCACATAATATTAATTAATTTTTCTTATTATTTAAAATTCGCCACTTTTTGAATCGGAAACCTTTCAGCATAATTCTACTTATTAGTTTCTTTTTTAGCGTTTAAGAAGAACTCGTTGAAATATTTGCCTATCACATAGCAAATTGTTTTTTGTGTAGAATAATTTATTAAAAATTACTAGTTTATGAGTTTTTATCTAAATAAATCTTAATTTTTGTTTTTCCACTTTTTTCAAAAGCAAATGGTCCTGGAATTGTTGACATTTCTCTCATGTTACCATAAAAATCTCTGTCTAAAATTAATGGCTCACCATTTGGATTTTCAAATTGTTCTTCTGGTTCGAATGCTATTCCAAGAGTTTTTGTTGTTACTAAATTACTCTTTACTTCTGCTACAAAGTCATATATATCAGTATCTAAATACCAACCATTTTCGTCAGAAACAAGTTTAAGCTTGTATTTTTTATCAGAATCCACCTTATAATTTTTTTCTTTTTTCCAAGGTTTAGCTCCATTTAAAAATACATTTCCATTTGTCCACACAGGAAGAGGCATATAATATCTATCTGTATCTGGCGAACCCATTCCACAATATCCTTCAAACTCATGTTTCCACTCGTCAAATGACAAAAATCCATCATCAAATACATCTGTTCCAACATTTATATTTCCATCATCCCATCTATTGCCGTCCTTTGATATCTCTTCCATAACATTTTTCATAACTGCTCTTTTTTCTTGCTGAATAAAAATGTTATTATAGAACTTATCATCTCCATGTAAGATAGTCATAAATCCCATTATATCTGTACTATGTGCCATATGATATGGTGTATACCTAACTGTTTTATCTTTAAGTTTCACTCCACCATTATCTGTGCCTATCCCAATTGATACTAATCCTCCTGCAATTAAATTGTGAACAACCGCCACACCCTGACTTGCAAGTTTAATAGCTCGATCTGATAAAAGAACATTATTATCTATCAGTGTTGGTCCATGTGACACTTCTACAAAAATATCTTCTCCCATCCCCTGAAAAGCTGCTGCATCTAATTTTTCAACTTTTTCAAGTTTTGGCAACGTATTATGATGGAACAAATTTTGAGAAACCCTTGTTCCTTGTGCCTGCCAGTCTAACCACAATCCTCGTGTACAATTATAAATATGATTTCTTCTGATAATTGTATCTATTGCAGCATGTAATTTAATTCCTCCAATTTCAGCACCTGCAAGATTCTGCTTATTATTAATATTGTAGATTTCATTATCCTCAATTATACTAAATACCGCGCCTAAATGTCCCACTATTCCGGCTTGTCCGCAATCGTGAATCTTACAATTTCTAACAATATGACTACCTATATTATCTTTGTTCCATCCATTTACAACTGCTTCACAGATACATTCTCGTTCAGTTTGTGCTCCATCTTTGTATTTCCAATTCAGCCATTTGTTGTCATTATCCTCTTGTTTGTACTTTCCCAAAGATATTCCAACACATTTGCTTTCATATACATCACAATCTTCTATCATCCAACCTTTTGACCAATGTGGGCCAATCATTCCATCTTGAAAAGCTGTAGGTGGCGCCCATTGAGTTGCTGCTTCTCTTATAACAAAACCGCTTAGATGTATATAATTTTTCCCTATTTGTTTTGGGAAAAAGCAATTTTTTCTTACGCTTATCTCAACTATTTCCTCATTTGGATCTACTTTATCAAAATTACAAAGGAATACTATCTGATTATTTTTTTTATCCTCTTTGGCATACCAAACATATTTTGAAAATTCTTTATCCCATGAATTTGGATTTAATTTAGGATTTTTTACATCTTCTTCAGATGTTACTTCATACATAGATTTATGATTCAAATAAACATCTCCTGTATGTGCAACAAAATCCGCAATAAACCAATCCCCAGAAACTCTCGTTGTGTAAGGATTATAATCTCCAAAAATTTCGCAGTTTATCCTTCTTTCCCAAACACCATTCCCAAGCGCCTTCCAGCCTTTAACTCTTTCTGCACCCGTAATAATAGCCTTATGTTTTTCAACGCTAATATATTTTATTGGTTTATTTTCTTCTCCTGAATAAACTGGATTAACAGACTCACGATAAACTCCAGGATAGACATATATTTCATCTCCTGGTTTTGCTACATCTGCAGCTTCCTGAATTGTCATAAAAGGTGCGTATTCATCCCCAATTCCTGTTCTTTTTACATTTCCATTTACATAATACTTCATATTTTTCCCTCCTTAGCATTACATCCTTTATTATAATTATACTATTTTCTAATTATTTTAAAACATCCGGCTTAATATTATTATTGAATTATACTTTTCTTTCTAATAAAAAATGGATGTCTCCCAAACTGGTAGACACCCATTTATGTAAATCGCTCTTATCCGATATATTACGTATCAGTTCTAGAGCAATCTACTACTATATTTCAAGAGTCGTTTATCTATCATCTCTATAATCTGATACATCAATACGTGTCAACGCTTTTCTTAAAGCATATTCAGCACGTTTAACATCAGTCTCATTTAAATGATCTTTCAAACGTTCTTCTGCTCTATCTTTAGCAGCCTGTGCTCGATTTAAATCAATCTCGCCTGGCCATTCTGCTACTTCTGCAAGTAATGTAACTTTATCTTGAAGAATCTCTACAAATCCTGCATGAACTGCAGCGATTTTTAAATCTTCATCTTGATGAATAGTTACTTTACCTGGTGCTAAAACTGCTGTTAGTGGAATATGATTTTTATAAATACCCATATCTCCTTCAACAGTTGTCAACTCTATCATTTCAGCCTCTCCTGTATAAAATACACGATCTGGTGTAATGATTTCTACTTTGAAGTTATTATCTGCCATAAGCTCCCCCTTAATTCATGCGGGCACGTACGTCATCGATTGTTCCTGCATTTAAGAAATAGCCTTCTGGAACGTCATCATGTTTTCCTTCAAGAATTTCACGGAAACCACGAATTGTCTCAGAGATAGGAACGTATTTACCTTCAAGACCTGTAAACTGTCCAGCAACGAAGAAAGGCTGAGATAAGAATCTCTGAATCTTTCTTGCTCTACTTACGACAAGTTTATCGTCTTCTGATAATTCGTCCATACCAAGAATTGCGATAATATCTTGTAATTCTTTATATTTCTGTAAGATTTCCTGTACACCACGAGCTACTTCAAAATGCTCTTTACCTACGATTCTTGGATCAAGAATACGTGATGTAGATGCAAGAGGATCTACAGCTGGGTAAATACCAAGCTCAGCGATTGAACGCTCAAGTACTGTTGTAGCATCCAAGTGAGCGAATGTTGTAGCTGGAGCAGGGTCAGTTAAGTCATCGGCTGGTACATATACAGCTTGAACAGATGTAATTGAACCATTCTTTGTAGAAGTGATACGCTCTTGAAGAGCACCCATCTCTGTCTGTAATGTTGGCTGATAACCTACGGCTGATGGCATACGTCCTAAAAGGGCTGACACCTCAGAACCTGCTTGTGTGAAACGGAAAATATTATCGATGAATAAAAGTACGTCTTTTCCACCTTTATCACGGAAATACTCAGCCATTGTAAGTCCTGTAAGAGCAACTCTCATACGAGATCCTGGTGGCTCGTTCATCTGACCGAATACCATTGTTGTCTTATCGATAACTCCTGACTCCTTCATTTCGTAATAAAGATCGTTACCTTCACGAGTACGCTCTCCTACACCTGTAAATACTGAATATCCACCGTGCTCTGTAGCAATATTGTGAATTAACTCTTGGATAAGTACTGTCTTACCTACACCGGCACCTCCGAATAAACCGATCTTTCCACCTTTCTGATAAGGGCAAAGAAGGTCAACGACTTTGATACCTGTCTCTAACATCTCCTGTGATGTTGCCTGCTCCTCAAAACTTGGGGCTTGTCTATGTATTGGCCATTTATCTTCTGTATCTGGTGCTGCAATCTCATCGATAGCATCTCCTAATACGTTAAAGATACGTCCTAATGTCTTTTCTCCAACTGGTACTGAAATTGGTGCTCCTGTTGCAATTGCATCCATTCCTCTTACCAATCCACTAGTAGGACCCATGGCAATACATCTTACTGTATCATCACCCAAATGCTGAGCAACTTCTACTACTAATTTTTTTCCATCTTGTGTTGGAATATCAATAGCTTCGTTGATTTCAGGCAACTGTCCATCTGTGAATTTAATATCCAAGACGGCACTAATGATCTGAGTAATTTTACCTACATTATTTGCCATTTTAATTCTCCTTGTTATTTTATTTACGAAATTGCACTTTTATTGATCAACTGCATTTGCACCAGCAATAATCTCTGTTAACTCTTGCGTAATTGATCCTTGTCGTGCACGATTGTACTTCAACGACAAATCGCTAATAATGTCTTCTGCGTTACTTGTTGCAGAATCCATAGCTGTCATTCTTGCGCCATTCTCACTGGCAACCGCTTCAACCAAAGCGCCATAAAAAAGACTTGTTACATATTTTGGAATAATAAGATCAAGTGCTTCTTCTTCTACTGGCTCATAATTCATAAGAACGTCGTTGTCATCTTCCTCTGCTTCAAGTTCACTAACATCTACTGGAAGTAACTTCATAAGTGTTGGTACCTGACTAACTGTATTCTTAAAGTGTGTATAAACCATATAGATTTCGCCTACTTCGCCTTTTGCAAAAGAATCTAATACTCTTTTACAAAGTGCTGCTGCTTCATCGTATGAAGGAGACTCAATTATTTCAGGAGAACTCTCTACGATTTTGTAGCCTTTTCTTTCTAAGCTTTCTGCACCTTTATTTCCAATTGCATATATATCTAAATCTTCTGCCTTTAACTCTTCATTAGCTGTAACAAGTTTAACAATATTTGAATTATAACCACCTGCTAAACCTCTATTAGAAGTTATAACTACAACAGCTTTTCTTTTTGATTCAGATGCTGTTAAGTATGGATGATTAATATTTTTACTTTTTGCTAACATACTTGATACAGTTTTATACATATAGTTAAAGTATGGATTTGTTTGTTCTGCACGGTTTCTAGCTTTTTGCAATTTTACGGTAGAAACAAGCTTCATGGCTTTAGTGATTTGCTGAGTACTCTCTATACTGCTTTTTCTTCGCTTAATGTCTCTCATTGAGGCCATTTCTTACCACCTACTTTCCTACCGTTTTATTTAAACTGTGCTTTGCACTCTTCAATAGCTTTAACAAGCTTCTTCTCGATATCTTCATCAAGTACCTTTTTAGTAGAAATAGCTTCTGGTACTTCAGGATATTTTGTATCGATATAATCGAATAATTCATCCTGGAATCTTAAAATATCTTCAACTTTGATATCTAAAAGATATTTATTTGTAGCTGCATAAATGATGATGATCTGTTTTTCAACTGCCATAGGTTTGTACTGTGGCTGTTTAAGAATCTCTTTGATTCTTTCACCTTGTGCTAAACGCTCTGCTGTATCAGCATCAAGTTCAGATCCAAATTGAGCAAATGATGCAAGCTCTCTATACTGTGCTAACTCAACACGGATAGGTGCAGCAATTTTTTTCATAGCCTTAATCTGAGCAGAACCACCTACACGGGATACTGAAAGTCCAGCATTGATAGCTGGTCTAAATCCTGCATTAAACATCTCTGTTTCAAGGTAAATCTGACCATCAGTAATTGAAATTACGTTTGTAGGGATGTATGCTGATACGTCACCTGCTTGTGTTTCAATGATTGGTAAGGCTGTAAGTGAACCTCCACCTAATTCATCAGAAAGTCTAGCTGCTCTTTCAAGAAGTCTAGAATGTAAGTAGAATACATCACCAGGGTAAGCTTCACGTCCTGGAGCTCTCTTAAGAAGTAATGATAATGTACGGTAAGCTGCTGCATGTTTTGATAAATCATCGTAGATAACTAAAACGTCTTCACCGTTTTCCATCCACTCTTCACCAATAGCACATCCTGCATATGGAGCGATGTACTGTAATGGAGCAAGCTCACTAGCTGTAGCTGCAACAACTGTTGTATATGCCATTGCACCAGCTTCTTCAAATGTTTTAACTAATGAAGCAACTGTAGAAGCTTTCTGTCCAATTGCTACATAAATACATTTTACGCCTTTTCCTTTTTGGTTAATGATTGTATCAATTGCGATAGCAGTTTTACCTGTCTGTCTATCACCGATAATAAGCTCACGCTGTCCACGTCCGATTGGTACCATGGAATCGATAGCTTTAATACCTGTTTGTAATGGAGTATCAACTGATTTTCTTGAAATTACACCAGATGCTACTCTTTCAATCTGACGGAATTTATTTGATTCAATAGGTCCTTTTCCATCGATTGGTTGACCTAACGCATTTACTACACGTCCTAATAAAGCGTCACCAACTGGGACCTCAACTACTTTACCTGTAGTTTTTACGGTATCGCCTTCATTGATATTTTTACTAGAGCCTAATAATACGGCACCTACGTTATCTTCTTCAAGGTTCAATACCATTCCATAAACTTCGCCTGGGAATTCAAGCAACTCGTCCTGCATTGCGTTTTCCAAACCGTGGATACGAGCAATACCATCGGCTACCTGTATAACTGTTCCAACATCAGCCACCTCAAGGTCAGATGCATATCTTTTGATCTGCTCTTTGATTACTGAGCTGATTTCTTCTGGTTTTAAATTCATGGAGTGTTGTCACCTACCTTCAACTGTATTTTTGATAATTCTCTTGTCAAATCGTATAATTTTGTTTTAACACTGCTGTCAACAACTCTATCTCCTATACGAATGACCATTCCTCCTATAATGGAAGAATCTACTGTATAGTGCATTTCAAAATGCACATATTTTGTTGTGTCAAGAAGTTTCTTCTCAACATTTGCTTTTTGAGTATCAGACAACTCCATGGCTGAAGTTACATAGCACACACCAATGTGCTTGAATTCTTTTACTCTTTCAACAAAATACTCAAGTACCTTGTCAAGGTCATTATAACGACCTTTTTCTACAAGCATACGAATTAATCCAACTACTTCTTTAGAAGCAAATGAACTAAAGACGTTTTCTACTACTTTAATTTTTTCTTCCTTATCAATTTTTGGATGATTCATAAGTTTGTTCAGGTCTGGATTATCCTGTAAAGCTGCAATAACTGTATTTACTTCTTCGTAAATATCGTCGAGACGATTTTCTTCAACAGCTACTTCAAACAATGCATCACCATATGTTTTTGACACTAGCTTTGCCATGTTGAATCACCCATCTCTCTTAATGTTTCATCTATCAATTGTTCTTGGATAGATGTATCAATATTTGCAGCTACAACTTTACTAGCCATAAGTGAAGCAATCTGAATAACTTCTTGCTTCATCTCATCCATAGCACGGTTTTTCTCAAGTTCAGCTTCTTGCTGAGCTCTTTTTGTGATACGGAAGGCTTCTTCTTTTGCTTCTTCAACAATTTTAGCTTCTTGTTTGAGGGCTTTTTGACGAGCCTCAGATAAAATTGTCTCAGCTTCTTTATCAATATTTTTAAGTTTAGCTTCATATTCAGCTTTTAATTTTGCAGCTTGCTCTTTATCTGTCTCTGCATCATTAATATCATTCGCAATTCTTTCTTGTCTATCCTTTAAGATTTTTCTTACAGGGTTGAACAAGTTGTAAGACATAACGAAAGACAATACAATAACTGAGATACAAATTAAAGCAGCATCAAAAAGAAGTTGTATATCTAAGCCAAACAATCTTGTAAATCCTTCTGCTATGAGCAATCTTAAACTCTCCTTTCTATTGGATTTTCACTTCCAATCATTCCTTAATTAGCTTAATGGCTGTACGAAGAGTAAAAGCATTGCTACAAGCAATCCGTATAAACCTGTTGTCTCGGCAACGGCTTGTCCTAATAACATAGTACCCATGATTTTACCACTTGCACCTGGGTTTCTACCTACTGCTGAAGCACCATGTCCTGCTGCGATACCTTGTCCTACACCAGGTCCAATACCTGCGATAACTGCTAAACCAGCACCAATTGCTGAGAATGCTTTAATAAGTTCTGCTCCTGTAATGTTCATTATAAAATCCTCCTTAATATTTGATTTTTACTTGTTTGAACAAATTTTTAATCATCAGACTCACAAGCCTGAGTAATGTATGTCATAGTTAACATACAGAATACATATGTTTGAATTGCTCCTGAGAACAAGTCAAAATAAACATGGAGTGCTGCTGGCCAAATAACTGCGATTTTTCCTAGCAATCCATAAATCAGTGCCATCATTACTGTTCCTGACAAAATATTTGCAAATAAACGCAAAGACAATGAAATTGGAACCGCAATCTCACTGATTAAGTTAATTGGTAACCAAATTGGTAACCATGGTGGTAATGGGGAACACATATCTGTCCATATCTTCTTACCGCTTTGATGCTTAAACTGGTTAAAGTGAATCAGAATAAATGTCATTACACCTAGTGGAAATGTTACACCATAATCTGCTGTTGGTGGTCTAAGGCCCAACAAACCTGAAATGTTACTCAACAGTATAAATACAAAGATTGTACTGATGTAGTTAACGAATTTTGGAGCCCAACGTCCCATGGAGCTTTCTACCATGCCATCTAGCGCATCGACCATCATCTCCATAACATTTTGGAATCCTTTTGGGACTTCTGTAGCATGCTTCATTTTTGCACGAACAACAAATGAAAAAATGACAAGAAATGCCATTATTATGAACGTACAAACATGCGTCGTCGTAATATAAACGGTTTGTCCGAATAATTGAAACTTATATAGTCCATGTATCATAAAGTCAATATTTTCGGCTCCTGACGACAAAAGTATTGCTTGATTCACAAAGTCACCTCCTTATCCAATTTTTCGCTATTTTCTTCCTCAACAGATGCATCACTTCTGCCAAGCAATTTGTTTATAAGCTTTTTCGTGATGGGTTGAGCATAGGCCGATATTTTAAGGCCCATAACTCCTACGAATGCCATAAACAAATTTCCAAATTTAAAATAGCCCAATATACTAAACAAAATTACAACAACTATATAACGCATTAAACTTTTTGCTATAATTTTGCGATTGGCTTTATCAGAATTTTGTAAATCTACAGCATCTCTAATAACTTGTGCTATATTAATTGCAAGCCATGATGCTATCACGGCTCCATACCATAGCCCTATGCTGTATGAAACTTTATCTTCAACAAACCATACACCTATTAACTGTATGATAACTCCATAAACAATTATTCCAGATATTAGACCTGGCAAAGAATCATTTAATCTTCTTAACATAATTATCTCCTTGCTTTAAACGCCCATTCATATTCTTTTTATCGTCTTTTAACAATAAATTCTTAGTTTCATCAACTAATTTATTATTAATTTATCTCTCATTAATAATGACTTATTTTTCTTTATTTTGTAACTCTTTATCAATTTTAGAATTTCTTTTTTTAAACTCCTCTAATTGAATGTCACGATTATTCTTATCGCTTTTATCCATATCACGCATCATTTTTTTTGATGTTTTGTAAATGTTTTGTCCACCTGCAATAGCTCCTACAAAGAAAAAGACTACTGTAAGCCACATGATATCGAATTTTTTTCCTAGCCAAACTCCGGCTAAGGTACATAATACTATGGGAACTATCATATCTAGACTAAATTCTAATAATAAAACGAAACTTTCTCCTACAACATTAGAACTTCTCCTCTTTCTTCTCATGTCACCTACCTCCTTGTCCATTCTTTGCTTGCAAATTTATACTTTGTCATATGTATTTATCGCCACATTTTCTTCAAATCTTATAAATAATTTATAATTTTGTTTTATATATTTTTCTGAAATCGGCTAATAAAATTAAGCAATAAAAAAGGTGGCGTTTACGGAGTTCTAAAAATTAAAATTACATTTAAAAATTACCATAAATCAATGTGCTTATCTTTCACATCAATTTTTTTAATAACCTCTATCATAATATTTAATTCTAGGTCCCCGTAAAGGCTCACCTATCTATCAAAAAAAAGTCAATAAATCAAGTCTTACATATGAACTTCCACGTCTCGTCCTGTTCGTCCGTATCTGCGAGTCACAACTCCAGCTGATTTTAGCATTCTTTTTGACGCAATGACAGATGGTGTATGCTGATATTTGTCGTCATAATAGATAACTTCTCGTATTCCCGATTGTATAATTGCTTTTGCACATTCATTACATGGAAACAAAGTTACATACATCTTTGCGCCTTCGAGGCTCCCACCTCTGTAATTAAGTATAGCATTTAATTCACTATGTGTACTATAGAAGTATTTGTTATCCTCGCCTTCTCTAGTCCAGGGATATTCATCATCTGAACATCCTAATGGAAATCCATTATATCCCATAGATAATATCTTATTATCTGAGCTTACAATACATGCTCCCACTTGCGTGTTAGGATCTTTGGATCGCATAGCTGACAAAAGTGCTACCCCCATAAAATACTCATCCCAGCTAATATAATTAGTTCTCTTAGTTGGTTGACTCATTCGATACCTCCAATCTGTAATGTTATATCTTGTCTTAATTTGTTCCAAAACGACTTAAGACTCAATGCTTTAGAGTTTCTTGTATCATATAAAGTGTTTTTATCATATCATGGATTTATGTACAATTTCAATACACAAACTTTTGATTATGTATAAATTTGCTATATATTTTTAATATTTTGATTATTTTGTACCAAAAATTCTATCTCCTGCATCACCAAGGCCTGGTACAATATATCTATTTTCATCTAAATGATCATCTAATGCTCCGATATATAAATCAACATCTGGATGTGCTTCTGTCATTCTCTTAACACCTTCTGGAGCTGCAATAATACACATGAAGTGAATATTTTTTACTCCGTGATCTTTTAACATCTGAAGTGCTGCTACTGATGAACCACCAGTTGCAAGCATTGGATCTACTACAAATACTTCACGATTTGCACAATCTTCTGGAAGTTTACAATAGTATTCAACTGGTTCTGCTGTTTCTGGGTCTCTATATAATCCAATGTGGCCAACTTTTGCTGCTGGAATAAGTTCAAGCATACCTTCTACCATTCCAAGACCTGCTCTTAAGATTGGAACTACAGCAAGTTTCTTTCCCTTTAATTCTTTTACTGTTGTTTTGCAAATTGGTGTTTCAATTTCAACATCTTGTAATTCAAGATCTCTTGTTGCTTCAAAACATTCAAGTGCTGCTACTTCACTTACTAATGTTCTGAATTCTTTAGATCCTGTATCCTTTCTTCTTAAAATACCGATTTTGTGTTGAATCAATGGGTGGTCCATTACTACTACTTTAGACATTAATGTGTTTCTCCTTTATCTAACTCTAATATTTTTACTAATTTTTTCATTGTGTTACGAAGTGCTTCATAACACAACCCATAAGTCTGGAGTGGTGCTCCATATGGATTTATTATTTCAAGCTCATCTCCAACGTAACTAGATAACACAAAAGTGTTTTCTTCGTTTGCATTATCGAATTGCTCTAAAATACGATTTTTCATTGTTTCTTCCATTGTAAGTACAAGCGTGTATTCTGTAATATCTTCGTCGGTCAACTGTACTGACATATAGTTTTTTGTGAAATTAATTCCGTTACTAATCAAAACAGCTTCTGCTTTTTGATTGATTGGTTCTGGAAAAAGTACTACTAACCCTCTAGACACAATTTCTATTGGATCTGTCACAAGGATGTCTCGCATTATACCTTCAGCCATTGGTGCTCTACAGGTTCCGCTTTTTCCAACAAAAATCACCTTTCTATAAGCTTTCATATGCCCTCTCCTTACTTTGTAACTACACGTGTATCACTTGATGTCCTGCTGCCTTTAATAATCGATTCATAATTGCATTACCGATTCTTGGAGTTTTAAAGCTTTCTGAATAGATTGCTTCTACATCCATGTCGTCGCATTCTCTTAAAATCTTGTATAGATGTCTTGCTATTGAATCTTCATCTTGTCGACTTCCAATACTTAAAATAACATCTGTGCGATACATACTTTTAGTCTCTTCTGTTGCAATCACTGCTACTTTTTTGCCATCTTTTGATTTCTCATCTGCAAGCTCATTAATCTTATTAATTACTTTGCTTTGCTCTCCTTCTACAAGAATCATACTGGCTTTTGGTGCATAATGTTTGTATTTCATTCCTGGCGCTTTTGGTTTTTTAGTGTCATCCGCAGCTATAATTCCAGGATCAATTACTACTTCTTCTCCTAAAACCTCTGACAACATCTCTGGTGTAATATAACCTGGTCTTAAAATCATTGGTTTTTTCTCTGTTAAATCAACAATAGTTGACTCTATACCTATACCTACAGAGCCGCCATCTACTATCATAGCAATTTTACCATCTAAATCTTCTGCTACATGATGTGCTTCTGTTGGACTTGGTCTTCCTGATGTATTTGCACTTGGTGCTGCTATAAGCTTTCCACTTTTTCTAATAAGATCAAGTGCAATTTTACTATTTGGCATTCTGATTGCAACCGTCTCCATTCCACCTGTTGTGGCATATGGAACTTTTTCATTTTTTTGTACAATCATGGTTAATGGACCTGGCCAAAATTTATCTGCTAATTTTCTAGCTGAAGCTGGAACATCTTTTGCAATATATTCTAAATCTTCAAACTTAGAAATATGCACAATCAAAGGATTATCTGATGGACGACCCTTTGCTTTGTAAATTTTTTCTGCTGCTTTTGGATCTAAGGCATCTCCACCTAATCCATAAACTGTCTCAGTTGGAAAAGCTACTAACTCTCCAGCTGCGATCAAATCACCAGCTTCCTGCATAGATTTTTCATCTATATTATCTGAATCTATTTTTATTACTTTAGTATTCATGGTACTACCTTCTTTTTTATTCCATAGTCCATTCTATTATAACATATAAAAATATTATATCAAATGCAAGATTCTTGCCTTTTTAGAACTGTAGACCAGTAAATTTCTTAACTATTTTTTCTTAGATTGGCGATATTTTGTTATTACAATCACTGCTATTATGGCTACTATTAAAAAAATAAGCCAACCATAGTTAGAACGTAAATCATTGTTATAGCCATGATAATGTCCTTTTGATTTATATTTATGACCTTTTTTTGTTTTTCCAGTGTCATATGAATCACTTGAACTGCCGTAACTATCTGAATCATCTAAATCATCTAATTCATCTAAATTATCTGAATCACGTGATCTACCGTAGCTATCTGAATCATATGGATTACTTGAGCTACCGTAACTATATGAATCATATGGATTACTTGAGCTTCCTGAACCACTTAAGCTTCCTGAATCATTTGAACTTTCTGAGCTGCTTGAACTTCCTGAATCATTTGAACTTCCTGAACTGCTTGAACTTCCTGAGCTACTTGAGCCATTATAACTAGTTGAACCATTTGATTTTTTTGATCCACCAAAGAAACTACTCCATCCTTTCTTTGATGAGCTTGAACTACTTGAACTCCCTGAATTACTTGAACCCCAGTATGAGCTATGGTTATTTTTTCTTGAACCTCCAAAAAAGCTATGGCTTCTGCTAGAGCTACTTGAACCACTAGAATGACCATATGAACTATGAAAACTACTTCTAGAATGACTTCTAAAACCGGCATTTACATCATTTGGTGTAGCCCACATCAAAGTTATTAAACACATTAAAAAAATTGCACTCTTTATGGCACAATTTAATATCCTTTTTGTTAAACTGTTGCTTTTAAACTCTTTCATTGTTCCTCCTTTTGGAAACTTATTCATTTTAATATTTTTTCTTACAAATTACCCATATCAGTATATCACCATTATTAGCTATTAGCCACAGAGTATTTTATATTTTTTTAACAATTTTTATCCCATAAGCACAATAATGTTAGACAAAACTACTTAAAGTTTGTTACTTTTTTCACATTGTACAAAAATTAGTACAAATTTTGCAAGTATTGTTTTTAATTTTTTTTGTGTTACAATGAAATTAGTCAATATGACGATACACTAATTTACAAATTTTATTTTAATAAGGAGGAACTTAATATGGCATATGTAATTTCTGATTCATGCGTAAGCTGCGGAACATGCGCTGGAGAGTGCCCAGTTGGTGCAATCTCTGCTGGAGATACACAGTACAATATCGATGCAGATTCATGCATTAGCTGTGGAACATGCGCTGGTGTTTGCCCAACAGGAGCTATTTCTGAAGAGTAATTAACACCTACTTCGCATACATTTAGAACATTTTGAAATTTTGTTATTTCATAAGCTTGTTCTTCAATACGTATTGAAAAACACAGTTCGTGATGAACGAAAAAAGACCTTTGGATTTTTCCAAAGGTCTTTTTTTTAATATTTTATAATTAAAAATATTAATGCTCTAAGTTTGCAAATTTTGTAAGTTCTGGTAACCACGCTAGGTTTACTGTTCCAATTGGACCATTACGTTGTTTTGCTATAATGATTTCTGAAATTCCTTTAAGTTCAGTATCCTTGTTGTAGTAATCGTCTCTATAAATAAACATTACCACATCGGCATCCTGCTCGATAGCTCCAGATTCACGTAAATCCGATAACATAGGTCTGTGATCCGGTCTTTGTTCGACTGCTCGAGACAACTGTGAAAGTGCAATAACTGGCACATTTAACTCTCTTGCTAATGCTTTCAACGATCTTGAAATATCAGAAATTTCTTGTTGTCTTGAATCACTACTTCTACCTGATCCTGACATTAACTGCAAGTAATCGATTATGACTATTTTTAAATCATGCTCTAATTTGTACTTACGGCACTTACTTCTTAATTCAGAAATACTAATACCTGGTGTATCATCTATAATAAGATTAGAATCACCAATGATTCCTGCACCTTCTATCAATCTTTCCCAATCTGAATCTGATAAATTACCTGTTCTAAGGGCTTGAGCATCTACGTGAGATTCCAATGAAAACAGACGGTTAACCAATTGCTCTTTTGACATCTCTAAGGAGAATATCGCTGTACACATATGCTCGTGAAATGCAATGTGCTGAGCCAAATTAAGTACAAAGGCTGTTTTACCCATTGATGGTCTAGCCGCAACAAGTACTAAGTCTGATGGTTGAAGTCCAGCTGTTCTATAATCTAAGTCAATGAATCCTGTTGGAATACCTGTTACTGTACCTGTTTGTTTTGATGCCTTTTCAATTTTTTCTAGGGCATTCATTACAACTGTTCTAATTGGTACAAATTCGCCACCTGTTCTTGTAGATAATACTTCAAAAACATCTTTTTCTGTCTTATCAAATATTTCATCTACTGAAGCTTTTCCTGCATAACATTCGTTTGCAATTCCTTCGTTTACACGAATAAGTCTTCTTTTTATTGCATTATCTTTTACGATTTCTGCATAATACTTAACATTGGCTGAAGTTGGAACCTGCGCAAGTAAGTCTCCCACAAAACCAAGACTTGATATTTCATCTGGAACATCCTTCTCTTTCAACTTGTTTTGTAAAGTAATAAGGTCTACAGGTTCTCCCTCAGAATTCAGATCTATCATCGCCTGGAAGACTTCACCATATTGCTTTTCATAAAAATCCTCTTTATTCAAAATCTCCATAGCTGTAATTATGGCATCTTTATCCATAATCATAGAACCGATAACTGATTGTTCTGCCTCTGTGCTATGAGGCATTATTCTTTTTACAACTGTTTCTTCTATATCTGCCACCTTGTTTTTTTACCTTACCCTTCTGAAACATGTACAGCAAGTTTTGCTGTAACCTTTGGATGAACTTTAACTTCAATGTTATATGTTCCTAAACTTTTGATAGGTACATCTAAATGCATTTTCTTTTTATCTAAATCATATCCCAACTGAGATTTTGCCGCTTGAGCAATCTCTTTTGTAGATACAGAGCCAAAAGTTCTTCCATCCTTACCAACTTTCAACTTTACTTCTACTTTTTTTGTTTCAAGCTCTTTTGCTAATTCTTTTGCTTTTTCTAAATTCTCTTCTGCAACTTTTTCATCATGTTTATTTTTTAATTTTAAGTCATTAAGATTTTTGCTAGTTGCCTCAATTCCAAGTTTTTTTGAAATTAAAACATTTCTGGCATAGCCATCATTAACTTTGACAACTTCACCTTTTTTTCCAACTTTTGGTACGTCTTGTAGTAATATTACTTTCATGAATTAATTTCTCCTTCTTTTAGCATTTCGTCTATAGTTTTAAGTATGATTTTTTTGGCGTCAATGATACTTACTTCTGCGAGTTGTGCTCCTGCAACGTTAAGATGTCCACCTCCGCCAAGTTTTTCCATTATTAATTGCACATTTATCTCATCTATTGAGCGTGCACTGATATATATCTTATCTTTGTATGCAGTAAGTACAAATGTTGCTTTTATACCTATGATATTTAACAATTCATTTGCTGCCTGGGCTGCAACTACTGTAGGGCTTTCTAAGTTTTCTGATGGGCATATTGAAATGGCAAATACATCTCTATAAACCTCTGCTTGTCTTACTGACTCTGCCCTTGCTTTGTATGCTTCCATGTCATTTCTAAGCATTTTTCTTACATGGGCAACTTCTACACCACTTCTCTTTAAATATGCCGCTGCTTCAAATGTTTTTACGCCGGCTTTTGTCATAAAGTTGTTAGTATCAATTATGATTCCTGCATATATACATTCAGCCTCTACTGATGTAAGTTTGAGTCCTTCTGCGAAATACTGAAGAACTTCCGCTACCATCTCGCAAGCACTTGATGCATATGGTTCTATATATGAAAGGAGTGGATTAGTAATTACTTCTTTTCCCTGTCTATGATGATCAAATACAACTATAGTATTAGTCATCTTAAGAATCTCTGGACATTCTACATAACTTGGTTTGTTTGTATCTACAACCATTACCATTGTGTTTTCATTAGTTGCATCTATAGCTGCTTCGCTATCTATAAACAAATCATCTGGATAACCATAGTCTGGTTTGAAAGTATCCATAAGAGGTCGTACAGAAGTAGATGGCGAATTAATACAAATCTGCGCTTTTTTTCCAATTGCTTTAGCTGCACAATAAATACCAATACCAGCACCTAGTGAATCAATATCTGTTAGGCTATGTCCCATAATAACTATATTATTAACGCCTTCCATTATTTCTCTAAGTGCGTGGGCTTTAACTCTTGCTTTTACTCTTGTGTTTTTCTCAACCTGCTGGCGTTTTCCTCCGTAGTAAGAAATATTTTCTCCTTCTTTGACTACAACTTGATCTCCGCCTCGGCCTAAAGCTAAATCTATAGCTGCTCTCGCGTATTCATAGTTATGATTATAATTATTATCTCTCATACCTACACCTATACTAAGAGTAACTGCCATTTCATTTCCTACTTTAATAGTTTTTACATCTTCTATTACACTAAACTTATCTTCTTCAAGTTTTTTCAAATATTTATACTTAAATACGAGAAAATACTTATCTTTTTCAATTTTTCTAACTAATGCATCATATTCTCTAAAGTAATTGTTAACTTTTCTATCTATTAATGCAGTTAAAAGTGATCTTTGAACATCCTCTATACTTTCTAAGGCTTCTTCATAATTATCAATATATACAAGAGCTGAAACTAATTTTTGTTCTACATTTTCATTTTTGTAATGCTGTAGTTCTGTTTCATCATATACATATACTGCTGTCAAAAATTCTGCGCTGTCGCTAGCATCTACAAATTCGCTTTTTTCAGTAATCTGGTTAAAATAAATTCTGTCTAGTGTGATTTTTAGTTTTCTATCTTCCTTATCTACTTTTACTTCTCCTGATTTTTCTGCCTTTTGGAGAAATTCTTTCGTTATAGTAGGGAAAATAGTTGTGATAGATTTATGATATTTTTTGTCTATGCCTGCAATATCTCCGAATTTTTGATTAACCCACAAAATTTTGCCATTAAAATCTAATAATGCGTACGGTACATCAAATTCATCTAACAGCCTTTTTTGAACAGTTGCAAACTCCGTGGCAAAATCTACAAGTTCCGTCATTACTCTTGATTTGGAATTTTTGTATCTTACCAATGTCATTCCGAAGTAAACAATAGCGCATACTGTCACTAATGCTCCTGCTCTTTTATCAATAAAATACAATGGGATGTCTATCCCAAATAATACAAAAGTAACTAAAAAAGGGGTTATTAAATACGATTGTATTCCGCCCTTGAACTTAATTTTTCCTTTCATTTTAGCTCTCCCTTTTCTATACTAAGTCTATACATAAACTTTTTTACATTATATCATTTTTCAGGCAATTAAAAAAGAGTCTAAACGCCTATATAAAATGGGCCTTCAAACTCTTTTTCGGTTATTACTTTACAAGTATTTAATTTATTTTTTACTTTGCACTCTTTTCATCTTTTGAAACTTCAACAACAGATTTTGCAAGACCTGCAAGGCCTTGGATTTCTGATGGAATAATAATTTTAGTAGCTTTTCCATCAGCAGCTTTTGTAAATGCTTCTAAGCTCTTTAACTTAATTACTTGCTCGTCTGGTTCAGATTCTTTAATCATCTTTAAACCATCTGCAGTTGCTTCTTGAATCTTAAGGATGGCAGTTGCTTTACCTTCTGCTTCTTTAACTGTTGCTTCTTTTGTAGCTTCAGCTCTAAGAATTGCTGCTTGTTTTTCTGCTTCTGCTCTAAGGATTGCTGCCTGTTTTTCTGCTTCCGCATCAAGAATTGCTTTTTCCTTATTACCTTCTGCATCAAGAATTGTAGATTTCTTATGACCTTCTGCAATAAGAATAGATTCACGTTTTTCACGTTCTGCTTTCATCTGTTTCTCCATTGCTTCTTGGATAGCTCTTGGTGGAATAATGTTCTTTAATTCTACTCTGTTAACTTTGATTCCCCAAGGATCTGTAGCCTCATCTAATGTAGCACGAAGCTTTGTATTAATTGTTTCTCTTGATGTAAGTGTTTCATCTAATTCAAGATCACCAATTACGTTTCTAAGTGTTGTTGCTGTTAAATTTTCGATAGCTAAGATTGGGTTTTCAACACCGTATGCATATAATTTTGGATCAGTAATCTGGAAATATACTACTGTATCAATCTGCATTGTAACGTTATCTTTTGTAATAACTGGCTGTGGTGGGAAATCTACAACCTGTTCTTTTAATGGTACTTTTTTAGCAATTCTATCAATAATTGGGACTTTTACATGTGGTCCAACACCCCAAGTTTCTCTATAAGCACCAAGTCGTTCGATTACCATAGCGTTTGCTTGTGGAACGAACTTGATATTTGAAACAATTATGATAATTACAATTATTAAAATAATTGCTAGTGTAATAAATAAATCCATATGTCTCTTTCTCCTTTTCCCCATTTTATGTGGTTAATGTTTTTGTTAATTCTACATTAAATTTATTGTTTTGTAAATCCTGCCTTCAAAAATTTAAATGTAGATTTATTGTTGACCCTCTAATTTTTTAACGATAAGCTTAACCCCTTCAACCTTTACTATCTCAACTATTTCTCCTTTTGATAAGGTATCTGTTGGATTAATTGCTTTAATCGACCACTCTTTTCCCTGCCATTTTGCAGTTCCTATTCCTTCGTAATCATTTATTGCCTCTTCCATCACAATTTTTTCTCCAACTGCGCTATCTATGTTGGTTTTTACGCGATGTTTAATGACATACTTTTCAAAGAATGGTTTTGTAAGTATCAATAAAACAATCGATACTACGATAAATAAAGCAATCTGAATAAATATATTCAAGTTGCAACCTGCTGCAATTGCAGCAACCATCGCTCCTAACGCAAACCAAATTGATGTTAAGCCAATAGTTAATATTTCGACAACTATAAAAATTATCATTAATGCTAACCAAAAAATAACTTGCGTTCCAAATGCATCAACAATTTGTCCCATAATCTCACCCCTTTTCTATATTATAAGATAGAACTATGTTTCCAACTTTTCCTATCCATCATTTAAATAAATTTATTTAGGAAAATATTTTAATAGAATTGTACTATTTTTTCCTTTAAAAAACAATAGTATTCTGACTTGTTTACATTTTTCTAATATAATATGCCATTTGATATGGTAATCTCTCATCTGGTGTTGATAAATCATTACCTAATAGTTTTTTAATGTTAGATATCCTATAAATGACTGTATTCCTATGTGTAAACATTTCCTCGGCTACTGCTTGTATACTTCCGTTATGTCTCAAATATGATTCTAAAGTATCTACATAATTACCGTGGTGTTTTTCATCATATTCTATTAATGGTTTTAGTGGTGTATATTTCATATCATCAAGAAGTTTTTGATCATTGACTGAATATAGGAGTCTGTATAAGCCTAAGTCATCAAAATACTTAAGATTTTCTTCGTGTTTCAATGACATTCTTACTGCGCCTTTAGCTCTCATATAACTTATATATAATTGAGAAATATCAGTGACTTCACTACCTACTCCTACGTGAAGTGGAAATTGTACCATTCTTTTTTTTGCTCTCTGAAGCATTCCACTAACGATTTCTTCTAAATCTTCTTTTGATACATTATTAACCACAAGTACAAAAAATGAATCATAATAAAAGAAATTTCCGTTATGAGTTATCTGCTCTAGGTACATTTGTATTCTATAAGAAAGTTTTTTTCGTTCTACGGTATCCATTGTGTCAAGGCCCTTTGTAGTAATTAACACAACTTGGAAAGTTCCATCCACATCAAAATGTGGCAATAAGACTTTTCTATATTCGTCTTGATTTGCAGGAGCTTCAATTGCTTTAATCATCGCATTAGAAATTTGCTCATCTGCTCCATCTTGCAAAAATATTCGAATATTAATATCTTTTGCCATATCTCCCATGTGGACTTCCCATGGAACTGTTAGAAGTGGGAAATCATTTTCGTTGCAATAATCCATTAATTCCTGTGGCACTTCTTTGATATAATGACCAACATTTAATACCAATCCAGCTCCATGATGTCTTACCATTTCTTTTGCTAGCTCCATAAGTGCTTCCGGTGTTCTAAATCCTAACCCAGTTGTTACTGCAAGTTCTTTCCCCCAAAAATTTTGTACAGTAACTGTATCCTCTAACATATGTATCCAACTTATTGAATTGGACCATCCATTTTTTCCCGCTATCATTTTTACACTGTATCTTGTTTTCGATACAAGCATCATGTCTTCAATTGTAAATCCCATTTGCTACCTCTTTCAATTTAATTTAAAATATCGTATTCCATTGTAACAAAAATATTGTTTTTCTACCATTAAACCATACCATTTGTACTTGTAAAAAGACAATTTTTGCATATATTCCGTCCATGAAATACATCTGTCCTTATTATACCACTTTTTGTGCTATGAGTACATATTTTATAGAATTATTTTATTTTCTTATACCATTGGTAAAATTCCAATTTATGATATTATATTTCTTGTAAGAAAAACAACACGAAAAACTTTTTGATACAACGTTTGGAGTACTCCTTACGTACGCTTCCTTGGGAAGCTAATAAAAAAGCTTTTTTCATAATATAATTCCTAATATATAAGGGGACTATTCTTTAAGAGTAGTCCCCCTCTTCCTTTTTTAGGAATGCTTTTCTTAAAGATCCACTTAACAATCAGCTCTATATTTTTACAATTTTATCATAAACAATTTCTAAAAAATATTTTTGTTTTTTTATATCCTCAGTACATAGTTGAGGATATTTTTTTATGTTTTTTGTTAATTTTCGCACAATTTATACTATATATTGTGTTTTTCGTCCTTCTATATTTTTTACTTTAGTTTTACGTCCCAATTGTATTCAAAATACATACTATCTCAATAAAAAAACACCATAACCGAAGTTATGGTGTTTATATTATACGTCTAAAACGTTCTTACTCAAATATTAGTCGCAAACGTATGGCATCATTGCTAAATGACGTGCTCTCTTGATTGCTACTGTAAGAGCTCTCTGGTGTTTAGCACAGTTACCTGTGATACGACGAGGAAGAATTTTTCCTCTCTCAGAGATGTATCTCTTTAATTTGTTTGTATCTTTGTAATCAATGACATTGTCTTTACCACAGAAAACACAAACTTTTTTTCTTCTACGCATTGGTCTTCTCTTTGAAGAACCTTCGCCTTTATTGTAAGCCATCTTAGTTACCTCCTATTTAATTTTAAATCTAATTAGTTAAATGGTAATTCTTCATCGATTCCATCTGGAATCTCCATAAAACCTTCACTTGGAGCTGCTTGGCTTGGTGATGGTCTTGTTGCTGGCTGTTGGCTATATCCACCACCGTTGTTACTATCACTTACGCTTTTGCTTTCTGCAAATTCGACTTGTTCTACAACAACGTCAGTTGTATAAACCTTCTGGCCATCTTTATTGGTATAGCTTCCAGTTTGGATTCGGCCTTCTGCAACAAACTTAACGCCTTTGCGTCCGAATCTTTCCATAAATTCTGCTGTCTTTCCGAAAGAAACACAACTTATGAAATCTGCTGTCTGCTCATCATTATTTCTTTTAAATCTACGATCAACTGCAAGAGTATATCTTGCAACTGCACTAGAGCTCTCACCCTGAGAATAACGAATCTCTGCATCTCTGGTTAAGCGTCCCATAAGAATTACTTTATTCATATAATCTCCTTTTTATGCCTCGTCTTTTCTAACGCATAAGAAACGAAGGACATTATCCATGATACGAACATCCTGCTCTAAAATAGCTGGAACATTTGATTCTGCATCAAATTGGATGAAGTAGTAGAAACCTTCGCTCATTTTCTGAACGTCATAAGCTAATTTCTTTTTGCCCCATTCTTCTACTTCTGTAACAGCTCCGCCTGCACGTGTGATGTACTCTTTTGCTTTTTCTACAGTAGCTGTTCTCGCATCATCTTCGATCTTTGCACTTACAACGAGTGCTAATTCATATTTATTCATGCGATTGTTTACCTCCTTTTGGTCTCTGGCTCACGAATTTTCGTGAACAAGGAAAAATTTTAATATACCACGAGAATAAATGATACCATGTTTTAGTCTTTTTTGCAATGATTTTTTTCAATTTTATTTTTTTTATTTTTGGTGTAATATATACTTATAAAATATTTTTAATGCTATGAAAATCAAGGCTTTCGCCTTTTTATCTTCTATGCATATTTCAAAAATAATTGGCACAATTTATTGCTTTTAGCGGCAATTTTTAAGGAGGATATTATGGATAAAAAAATTGAAACTTTTTTAGAATGGATTAAGACTTCAAATAGAATTGTTTTTTTCGGTGGGGCAGGTGTTTCGACCGAAAGTGGTATTCCTGATTTTAGAAGTGTAGATGGACTTTACAACCAAAAATACGATTATCCACCTGAAACTATTTTGTCTCACACTTTTTTCCGCTCTCACGCTAAGGAGTTCTATAAATTTTATAGAGACAAAATGATTTGCACTGATGCTAAACCTAACATTACACACATTAAATTAGCTGAACTTGAGGCTTGTGGAAAGCTTACAGGAATAATAACTCAAAACATTGATGGTCTTCATCAAAAAGCAGGTAGCAAAGCTGTATATGAGCTTCATGGTAGCACTCTTCGTAACTACTGTGAAAAGTGTCATCAATTCTATCCAGTAGAGACCATTATATCTTCAAAAGATGTTCCACGTTGCGAAAAATGTGGCGGAATTATTAAACCTGACGTTGTCTTATACGAAGAAGGTCTTGATAATTCAACTGTAAAAAATGCTATCTATCAGCTAACTCAGGCCGATATGCTTATAATCGGTGGAACAAGTTTATCTGTTTATCCTGCTGCTGGACTTATTGACTACTACCAAGGCAACAGACTTGTTTTAATCAATAAAAGCACTACACCTATGGATAGTCGCGCAGATTTGTTTATCCAAGATGGACTTGGCAATGTCTTCAAAAACATAGAGCTAGATTAATGGAGGGACTTATGGCATATAATTATGAAATTGGCGATATCGTAAAACTAAAAAAGAAGCATCCTTGCGGTAGTAATGAATGGGAAATTCTTCGTATAGGTGCTGATTTTAGACTAAAATGTCTAGGCTGTGGTCATCAGGTTATGATTGACCGTAAAATAGTCGCAAAAAACACACGAGGCCTTAGGCATAAAGAGGCTTAACCTTTTTATTAAATTTACATTTACTTTATTAAATCCATTTATTTTATTTTTTATATGGAAACTAAAAAAAGAGACAATGAATTCTTACCTCTTCATTGTCTCTTTTTTATTAATTTTTTTATAAGTTTATTATCCTTCTAACATCGGCTCTACATCGTTTTGTCTACCAATAACAATAAGATGATCTTTTATATCAAATCTATATTCTGCCGATGGTAAAATATCTGTTCCATTTTCATTACGAATTCCAATAATTGTAATATGATAGTTCTGGCGAATTCCTACCTCTTTGATTGTATGTCCGAGCCATTCTTGAAGTGGTTCAATTTCATACAATGAATAATCATCTGTAAGTTCCATATAATCAAACACATGATTTGTACTGCATCTCTTTGCTAAATTAGATGCTAAATCTCTATCTGGATATATTACTTCATCAGCACCATTTTTTAGTAAGAACTTAGCTTGAACATCTCTATTAGCTTTACTTATTACGTGCTTTGCTCCCATTTCTTTTACGAGAGAAGTAACTTCTAAGCTGTTTTGGAAATCAGTTCCAATGCATACAAACACTATGTCAAACTTTTCTAATCCAAGAGATTTGACTACTTTGGGATTTGTACAATCCCCTATTTGTACATTTCCTACCTTGTACATCATATCTGTTACATTAACTTCCACTTTATCCACTATTGTTACGTTATTATCTAGTTCTATTAAATTATTACAGAGATGGTGACCAAAACGCCCCATACCTATAATCAGTAAATTTTTCATATTGTTTCTCCAATTCTATGTTTTATAATTCCCACTTTTCCTATTTTTGCGCAGAAAAAAAGTGGCTCGTTTCAGCCACTTCTTTAGTTGCGGGAATAGGACTTGAACCTATAACCTTCGGGTTATGAGCCCGACGAGCTTCCAATTGCTCCATCCCGCGTCATCAATCTCAACAAGATGATTATACTATATTTTTTTCATTATGTCAAATCGATAACTATTTTATTTATTTTCAAGTAATGCTTGGTATACATCACGCTTTTTAATTCCTCTATCTTTTGCAACTTTTTTCATTGCTTCCTTATGATCAATGCCTTGTGATTCATAATAATTCATGTGTTCTTCTAAAGACATCTCTTTCCAGGAATCTTGAGACTCTTTTATCAATTCTTGACGATCACGTCCTTTTATTACCATAACATATTCTCCTCTTGGATCATTTGCTTCGTAATAATTAAGTAATCCGTCTATAGTTGATTGCATTTTTGTCTCATGTTTTTTTGTAAGTTCTTTACTTATTGTAAGTTCTCTATCTCCACCAAGATACTCTTTTAGAAGCTCTAATGTTTTTACTAAGTGGTGTGGTGCTTCATAAATTATTATTGTTCTTGTTTCATTGCGTAGCTCTTCTAGAACTGCCAATCTTTCTTTTTTATCCCTTGGCAAAAATGCTTCAAAGACAAATCTTCTAGTTGGTTGTCCTGACATTGTAAGTGCTGTAATACATGCTGCTGCTCCTGGTAAAGATGTAACAGGAACTCCTTGTTCATAACATATCCTTACGATATCTTCTCCTGGATCAGAAATTCCAGGTGTTCCTGCATCTGTAATAAGGGCAATATTTTTACCTTCTTTTAATTTTTCCACAAGATAATATGCTTTATCTATTTTGTTAAATTCATGGTAACTTGTCATTGGTGTTTTTATTTCAAAATGATTTAAAAGCTTGATAGAATTACGAGTATCTTCTGCTGCAATTAAATCTACTTCTTTTAAAGTTCTAAGAACTCTATATGTTATATCCTCTAAATTACCAATTGGTGTTGCACATAAATATAATGTTCCTGTCATAATTTTTCTCTTTTCTATTTAAATTAAATCTTGTTTTAATCATAGTAAATATGTTTGATTTCTTCTGTATATTCTCCATTTTTTTCGTAGACAATAAGTGGTGGTTCCACTGTCATCCTACTTTTTGCTCCACGGATACCTTCTATCAAAATCATATTTGGTTCTTTATCTGCATATGGATAAACTAAACGCATTCTTTTAGGTTCAATACGATAATCGACCATTTTACTCATTATTTCTGCTAATCTAAAAGGTCTATGAACCATGTAAAAATGGCCCTTGGGCTTTAATAATCGTGCACTTTCTCTTAAAATATCGTCCAAAGTACAATAAACTTCGTGACGTGCAATTGTTTTTTCCATATTAGAATTTTGCAATCCATGCTGTCCTATCATATATGGTGGATTTGTTGTTACTACATTAAAAGAAGATGCTCCAAATCTAGTTGAAACATCTTTGATATCTCCTTCTACTATGGAGATTTTATCTTCTAATTTATTGTATCTCACGCTTCTATCCGCCATGTCAGCACTTTCTTTTTGGATTTCGAGGCCATATAGCTCTCCTCCAAACCCTCTTGCTTCCATTAAAATTGGAATAATACCTGTTCCTGTTCCAAGATCTATAACTTTATCTGTAGGCTTTGCCTTGGCGAATGCAGAAAGTAAAACTGCATCCATTCCAAAGCAAAATCTATTTTTATCTTGGATTATTTTATATCCATTTCTTTCTAAGTCATCAAGTCTTTCGTTATCATGGATTAAACTATTATCTGACATACTATAAATTAATCCTCTCGTTTGTTTCCACGGTAATTTTTCTTGTTTTTTCCATGAAAATCATGATATTTTCCATGATTACCATTGTTTTTCTTGTTATCATTGCGATTTTCATTATAACCTTCTGAATTTCTTCTACTATTTTGCTGTGAGCCATTTTTGTTATAACGATTACCTTTTGATTTATTTCTGTTTTTATTCCAAGAATTAGAATATCCGCCATTATTAGATCCACCATTAAATTTATTTTGCTGTGAACCATTATCCTTAAAGTCGTTAGACTTACGGTTTTCATCTTTTTCTTTTGGGCCATTGTTATTTGGCTTATTATTTCTATTAAAATTCTTGTTTCCGTTATTATTGCTGTTATTGCTGTTATTACTGTTGTTGCTGTTATTATTATTGTTGTTATTACTATTGTTATTATTATTGTTGTTACTATTGTTGTTATTACTATTGTTATTATTATTGTTGTTACTGTTGCCATTATTGTTATTTGGCTTTTTCTTCTGTTTTGGCTTATTATTCTTTGGCTTTTCTGAAAGTTCAGCCTGCTCTGTCTTCTCTAATTCTTCAAGCTCTGCTACTTCTTTTAGTTCTTCAGCCGTAACCTTAACATCTTTCTTTTTACGAGGCTTAAATTCAAGTTCTTTTACATGATACTCTCTTAGCTCTTTTACATCTCCGGTATCTACAAGTACCTTAATTTGCTGTCTTAAAACACTCATTCCTGTAACTTCACCTGTTAAGCCATCTACAGTTTTTACAGTATCTCCTACATTTGGAAGCATACTATTTAAATGTTCATAAGTCTCTTGCTCATTTTTTAGACAACACATAAGTCTACCACAAACACCTGAAATTTTTGCTGGATTAAGCGACAAATTTTGTTCTTTTGCCATTTTAATTGAAACTGGCGCAAAATCAAACAAGAATGTTTTACAGCAAAGTTCTCTTCCACAGATACCTACTCCACCCATAATTTTGGCTTCATCTCTTACCCCAATCTGGCGAAGTTCGATTCTAGTTCTAAATACAGCTGCAAGATCTTTTACTAACTCTCTGAAGTCAATTCTTCCATCTGCAGTGAAATAGAAAAGAAGTTTATTGTTATCAAAAGTATATTCTGCATCTACAAGCTTCATTTCTAACCCGTGTTTTGCGATTTTTTCTTTGCAAATCTTAAATGCTTCTTTTTCTTTTTCCTTATTTTTTTCAACGATAATATCGTCTTCCTCTGTTGCAATGCGGATAACAGGTTTCAGTGGCTGTACAACCTTATCATCTTCAACCTCTCTGTTTCCAAGTAAAACCGTACCCATTTCAATTCCTCGAGCTGTCTCAACAATTACATGCATTGGTGGCTCTAATTGAAATCCTGCTGTTGAAAAATAATATATTTTTCCTGCATTTCTAAACCTAATTCCTACTATTTCTGTCATTTTAATTCTCCTTAATTGTAAACAACAGTAATTCAATAACTAGGTCAAAGTTTACATTCGATTTAATTCTAAGTTTAGCTTTATCTAAGGCATCTAATATAGTCTCTATACCTTGATATGTATGCCTTATAGCTTGCTTTTTAATGTCGTAAACCTCTTCCTTGAATACCAAGTCATTTACATCTCCTGTTGCTTTAAAATACAATACATCCCTAAACCATATCATTAATAAATCTAAATAATCATTGATTTCTAATTTATATTCTGTAACTTTTTTTACAGTTTGACCCATTTCATATAAATCAATGTCATCGATTTTTTTAATAAGTTTGATAGCTGATTCCTTTAATTCATTAAATTCTTGAGAAGATGCAAGTTGAATAGCTTTTCCCACATTTCCTTGTGAAAAAGCCGCGCAAACTTCTGCTTTATAATCAGGAATTTGATAATCTTTCATTAAATGATTAATTATCAAATCCTTGTTTACAACTTTTAAATCAAGTTTAATACATCTTGATAATATTGTTGGTAAAAACAAATCTGCATTTGTTGTAAGAAGCAAAATAATCGCATAAGCTGGTGGCTCTTCTATTGTTTTTAAAAGAGCATTCTGTGCTTGTTGATTCATTTTTTCTGCTTCATCAACAATATAGATTTTGTATTCTCCTTCATAAGGTTTTACATCAATTGTATTATTAAGCTGAGTTCTAATATCATCAACACTTAACGTATTAGGTTTTTCATGATTAACATATATAATATCTGGATGATTATGACTTAATGCTCGTTTGCAAGAATGACATTCCATACAACCTTCAACTTGATTTTTTTCACACATAAGTGCTGTTGCAAAAGATTCTGCCAACATCATTTTTCCAGATTTATCTGGACCATTAAATATATACGCATGAGAAATTTTGTCCATTTTTATTGCATTTTGTAAATGTTCTATAATCTGTTCATGTCCAATAATACTTTTAAAACCAGCCATAATAATACCACCTATCTTACTTTACTTCTTGTTACTTAATTTAAACTCCAAAGGAGTATTCTTTTTATAGTCTAAATTATGTCAAGACATCTAGCAACATTCCTTCTATCTCGCCTATTTTATCTAGTATCTTGATATGATCACTTTCGTCTTTGACTAATTCTTCTGCAAGTTCATCTAGGTTTTGATCAATTAATTTAATAATTCCATAAACCCTATGACGACCTTTTCTATCAAGAAAGTTTTCTCTTGAAAATTTATGAGATCTATACACAACTTCGTTTAAAAAATCGCGTACCAATCCCCTATATTTTTTCATATCTCTAATATCCATGTGCTGAGCAATTCGATTGCCCTGCGCTGTTATATCATTAAGAAGTGTTTCTACTTTAGCTTGTAACTCAGCATCATCAATTGCACTTGATAATGTAAATTTAAAAGTTCCATCTCCTGTATCTGTTTTAACAGTATCTGGGACTTGTGAAACTTCTTGAATATTACTAACTTTATTGATATCCAAAGCCATCACCTCACCTATTCAAATTTACTTATTTAAATTAATGTATGACGTAATCTGTTCTATTGTCTCTTTCAAATCATTATTAACAAAACGCTTTTTAATATTAGCTTTAATAAGATTCTCTTCCGAAAAATCCTTCTGATCTGCTAAAAACCTTCTACACATCTCTTCATATTGAGGAATTTTTTGGATTTTTTCTCTGTTTAGAGCACGAGTCAACCTTTCGCCATCTTCTACTTCTATATATATCGGAAAAACTGTCTCCTCTCCATAATAATTACGTACAGAGATAAAAGTTTCCAAAGTTCCTATTAAAAGATAATTGGATTTTTCTAGGTCAATCTGACCATCATCTGCTGTAAAATATTTCCATAGACCTTTAACTGTGTTATAAGATCTAAGCTCAATAATTTTACCCGCTTCTTCTAATTCTTTTACTTTATCTTCATTGCAAAAAAAATATTCACGGCCGTTTTTTTCATTAGCTCGTATGGGTCTAGTAGTATATGGCACAATATTTTTAATAGACAAATCCGATTTTTTTAATAACTCTTGGTAAATAGTATCCTTTCCTGTAGAACTTTTACCCATTAAACAAAATATTTTATTCATTTTTCTTACCTTTTAAGTATAATATAGTTAATCTTCTCTGACAATGTTAATCCTTGTCAAATCCCATATTCCATCAATATTTAATGATAATTTAATACATAATTTAACATTTTCTACAAACTCTTTAGAAATAACTTCACCTGGAACAATTATAGGAATTCCTGGTGGATATAAAAAGACATAGTCACCTGAGACCTTGCCAATAGCAGTTTCAAGGTCAACAGTATCCTTTTCCTTTTCTTCTGCATCATATATTTCTAACTGTTTCTCGTTTGGAATATATACTTTTTTAACAAAATTGCTTTGATTTTCTTTCCTCTTGTCACCTTTATATTTTGCATCAATTTCTTGAAGTGCTTTCAACAATCTTTCAAAGCCTTCTTTTGTATCCATAAAAGATGTTATAGCTGTCACATAGTTTCCAGAACACATCTCCATTTGTAAATGATACTCATCTAATAAAATGTCATGTAATTCTTGTCCTGAAAGTGAAGTTTTACCTGTAAAGATAAGGATTTTACCATAGTCAAAATCAAACGCTTCTTTTTTTGTAAATTTTTCTCCTGTGGCCACTTCTATGTTTTTTAATTTTCTAGCTTCATTATAAAATAAATCTAGTTGTTTTTCATAATTATCAAAAAGCTTCTCACCTTGCTCTTTTATCATTAAAAGACTTCTCTCAATTCCTGACATTAATATATAAGATGGTGAACTCGTTTCGTAGATTCCTAAATATTTTTTTATTTGTGGAATTGAAATTCTATCAGAGCAAACATGCAACAATGCTGTTTGTGTAAATGCAGCTAATGTTTTATGAACACTTACAATAACTATATCTGCACCTTGTTTTACTGCATTTTCTGGGAATCCCTTTGAAAAACCAAAGTGCGCTCCATGAGCTTCATCTACTATCAAAATTCCACCATGTTTATGAACAACTTCTGCAATAGTTTTCACATCTGAAACTACTCCGTCATACGTTGGTGAAGTAATTACCACTGTCTTGATTTTTGGATTATTATTTAGGGCTTTATCTATTTTTTCTGGGGAAATAAGTCCCTGTATCCCACTTCTAGTAATCTCTGGGAATACGTAGGTTGCTTTTAATTCCTTCAAAAAAATTCCGTGATACACTGCTTTATGACAGTTTCTAGCAACTAAGATATCATCACCTTTTTTAGTAACTGCGGAAATGGCAGCCAATAGTCCACATGTACTTCCATTTATAAGGTAAAAAGATTCCTTTGCCCCATATAATTCTGCTGCCATATCTTGAGATTCTTTAATTACCTCTGTGGCATGGTGCAAGTTATCAAAACCATCAATCTCTGTAATATCTATGCCATATGGATTAGCAAATTCAAGATTTCTTCGCTTATGTCCTGGCATATGAAAAGGGTAATAATCACTATTTTTGTATGAAACTAATTTATTGTATAGCAAAATTATTTTCCTCTCAAATCTATAAAAACTTATGTATCTAACAGGATACACCCTATTATTATAACATTATTTATACTAAAAATCTCTCTAAACCTGGCATCCAATCAGCCACGAAAATTTCATCATTACAATATGATTTCCAAATAGGTCCCACAAAATTTAAAATTCTTTTTAATACATCATTCCATTCCTCGTGCTTTAATCCATGATTCTTTTCATAACTTTCCCATCGTCTTCTCATATATGTATAGTCTTTATAATTTTCTATTTGATATAATGGTGTTAGCTTTTTTAAACGAGGTTTCTTTTCTCCTAAATCATAAACATATTCCATTATATGTTTTCCACTTAATGTATCTTCTTTTAAAATCTTATTTACATCTGCATAGGACTTTAATGTATCAATTAATTCTAATTTTTCTAACATTTCAAACATCTTATCTACAACTAATCGTTCCCTTGAATAAGCGACATAATCTATTGTCATTTCATTAGGTAAAAACAAAAAATCATATGTCTCTTTTTCCTGTACTGCGACATTTTCAAATAGTTGGTGTATGTGCAACATAATTGGAACTTCCATTTGTTTGTATTCCCCTTGTAAATTCCACTGCACTTCATTTTCAGAATAAAAAATATCTGCTGTCCACTTGATACTACTATTCTTGTTATTTTTCATTATGTCTAATATCATTTTTCTAGCTAATTTTTGGTCTAAATCCATAGTGCACAATGGATTTACTTCTTCGTTTTTTTTAGGAATTGTTTTTATATAATATAATTCTAAGCTGGATTGATTTCTTTTTGTATATCCATTTAAGGATAAATTTTCACTATTTACCATAAACAGATTATTTTTATATGGTGAAGTATATATCCTCTTTAAAATTTCTTCTATCATCATTCCTTTTAATGCGTCTGCATATGGTATTTCTAGCTCTTCACTTATCCTTTTTAACCTAGTATTTTTTTCAATTCCTATTTGCACTAAATCCACACTCCTAACGTACTTTGTACTTTTTTGAGAACTTTTCTCTCTTTGGCGTATTCCATCAAAAGACTTATGTCTTTGTCCTCATCTCCTATATAGGACTGCAAAGCTTCTTTAAAATCTTGTCTTTCCATTTTATTTTCATATTTTAAGCAGTCGCAAATTACTCTTTCTTTATTATATATTTGGAATTTTATTCCATCTATTTCTATTTCACTAGCCCCTATTTCAAGGACTTCTGGTTCTGTATAATATGGTATTACTTTGGGATAATCTAATTTAAATCTTGATTTGGATGTATTTTTATCAATGGCTATTCTCCATCCAAATGGTTTTTGAGAAATGTATCCATATGCATACAATGCGCTTTCCATGCACAATTTTGCATCTGGGAAAAGTTTTGCTACTAATTCATCTTCTGAGAATCTATCAATTCTATCTGTATAATAACCATTTTTTATTCTTACTATTTCACCTAAATTTACAAAATCTAAAATAACTCTGTAATCAATATTTAGTGTTTCTAAATCTTCTTTTTTTACTATTCCGCCTTTTTTATTAATAAATGTTTTAACTTTTTCTAAGGATTCCCTTCTTTTTTCTACGTTTACTGTTTTTGACATTTTCTTCCGCTCCCCCACTGTCTTTTCTTTAATAATAACTTTTTTAAGTTATATAGTCAATTACAAAAAAAGCTTTACAGAGGCAATTATTTTTACCTTGTAAAGCTTTTATTATCACTAGTTTTTTAAAATTTTCTATAACACAACATTATTTGATACGTTTTTTACTTCTATATATGTAAAAGAATTGATGCTGTATTTAAATATATAAGTAAACTTCCTGCATCCACGATTGTTGTAATAACAGGTGATGCCATTACAGCTGGATCTAATTTTAATTTTGATGCTATTAATGGTAAAATTCCACCAACTGATTTTGCCATAATAACTGTACAGAATAATGCAATTCCTATTGTTATGGCCACTAATCCCTGTCCTGGGTACATAATCCATATTCTAATAACATCAAATAATGCTAATATAAATCCACAAATTGCAGCAACTCGTGCTTCTTTCCACCATACTTTAAACCAATCTGCAGGTGTAATTTCACCCATTGCAAGAGATCTAATAATAAGTGTTGATGATTGGCCACCGGCGTTTCCGCCTGTATCAGTTAGCATTGGAATAAATGCTATAAGTACTGGCATGGCTGTAAATGCATCTTGCCATTTTGACAAAATTCCACCACTTATCATATCTGTAATCATTAAAACCAAAAGCCAAACTATACGGTTTTTTGAAAGCTCTACAACTGATGTTTTTAGATATGGTTTTTCGGATGGTTCTACTGCACCCATTCGCTCTATATCTTCTGTTGTCTCTTCCTCAATTACATCCATCGCATCATCATATGTAATGATTCCGACTAGACGATTTTCTTTATCTACTACTGGAAGTGACATAAAATCATATTTTTTTAATAAATTTGCTGCTGCTTCTTGATCTTCGTCTGTTCTAACTGAAATAACATTTTTTTCCATTATTTCAGAAATTAAAGTATCATCTTTTGATACTAATAGTGTTCTAACAGAAACAATTCCATAAAGAATTCTTGTGGCATCCATTACATAGCAAGTGTAAATAGTTTCACTATCTTCACCATTTTTTCTAATATGTTCAATTGCCTCTTTTACTGTCATTGATTCTTTTAATCCAACGAATTCTGGTGTCATTACACTACCAGCAGAATCTTCTGGATAATTCATAAATTGATTAATAGTATCCCTCATATCTGAATCAGCTGCTTTTAAAACTCTTTGCACTAAAAACGCAGGCATCTCCTCAAGCATATCAACTGCATCATCAATAGCTAAATCATTAACTACAGCGCATAATTCTTGATCAGACATAGTTTCAATCATTTTGTGTTGAATCGACTGCTCTAACTCAGCAAAAACGTCGCAAGCCTGGTCTTTAGACAACATTCTAAATACTATTATCATCTCTTCTGTAGGCAATTCTTCTAAATAAGTTGCAATATCAATTTCATTTATATTTTGCAACTCTTTTTTGATCACATTATATTCATGCTGTTTAATCAACTCCATGAATCTTTCTTTGTTAATACTCATCATGACTCTCTTCTAACGCTTCGAAATCTGAGGAGTATCTATGACCCTACTCCATTATTAAGTTGTATTCGATAACTCTATTGGTATATGTTTCAGAATAGAAATAAGAAAAAAGGAGAATCTCCACATTTTGCATATTTCCTAAATCCCTGGATACATAACGGAACAGGATCATCGATACTTCGACTTGGAACTTCGCTCATGCGTTTATCCTCCTTTCAAAAATAAAAATTATAGTCAACATTTAAATTTTATATGAGATTTTTTCTATTGTCAATCTTATATTTTGTTAATTTTTTGTTAATTTTTTGTGTTTTTAGTGATGTTTTAATAGTTTTATGTATTAAAGCTTTAGAGATTATGGGGGTTTATACAATAATTGCTATTACCTATTTTTGAAATATTTTTTATATTTTAGGTCTCAAAATTTCAACGCAATATGCTTTTTTACATTAAAGCAAAAAAGCTTGTATTTTTTTATTAAATAGCATATTATATTATTACAATCATTTTGTTATAAATTTTATAGATAGGAGATTATTTTTATGGAAATGCAAATGAACTTCATCCGTAAGCTTCCTACACCAAAGGAGCTCAAGGAACAATATCCTATAGGTGATGAAATTAAGAAACTCAAAGAAGACAGAGACAATGAACTTTTTGATATTTTTTCTGGCAAATCCGATAAATTTATTTTAATTATTGGACCTTGTTCCGCTGACAATGAGGATGCTGTTCTCGACTACATGACTCGTCTTGCAGCTGTCCAAGACAAGGTAAAAGACAAAATTTTTATGGTTCCTCGTGTCTATACAAACAAACCACGTACTATTGGTGTGGGCTATAAGGGAATGCTACACCAACCTGATCCTGAAAAAGATGAGGATATGCTTAAAGGTATCATTGCTATTCGAGACATGCATACTCGCGTAGTAAAAGAAACAGGTTTTACTTGTGCAGAAGAAATGCTTTATCCTAGTAACCATAGATATTTATCTGATCTTTTATCATACGTTGCTATCGGTGCTCGTTCTGTAGAAGATCAAGCCCACCGACTTGTTGCTGGTGGCGTAGGAATCCCTGCTGGTATGAAAAATCCAACTGGCGGAGATCTTACTGTTATGATGAATTCCATTATAGCAGCACAAAACGGCTCAAAATTCCTTTACAGAGGTTGGGAAGTAGAAACAGACGGCAATCCATTTGCCCACGCTATTATGCGAGGTTATGTTGATAAATTTGGACGTAGTATTCCTAATTATCACTACGAAGATCTTATGAATGTTTCTGACCTTTATAAAGAAAAAGACCTTTCAAATCCTGCAATAATTGTCGATTGCAATCATGCAAACTCTGGAAAGCAATATCTTGAGCAAATTCGAATTAGCAAAGATGTTATGCATAGTAGAAATATTTCTTCTGATTTACATGATATTGTAAAAGGCCTTATGATCGAAAGTTATATTGAAGATGGTTCCCAGAAAATTGGTGATGGATGTTATGGTAAATCTATAACAGATCCATGCTTAGGTTGGGAAAAAACCGAGCGCTTAATCTATGATTTAGCAGATTTAGTTTAGTCTAATTTTCTAAATCAGGTTATGCTATAGATTTTAAATTATATAATTATCTTCTACTTAGAACTACATTTTATGGATTCGTCCTTTTAATTAAAATGTAGTTCTTTTTTTGTCTCTATTGTTTTTAAAGTCAAAATAAACTATAATTTTTTTAGGAGATGTATTTTTGAAAATTATTTTGAAAATGTATTTTAGGGAGGAAAACAAATGGATGAAACAATTGAACGCAAAAATCCTTCTAGGGAAACATGCGAAGCTGCAATTGTACGTATTTTAAACGCAGAAGTTTCTCAGAGTGGAAAAAACACACACTTCAAAACAGCAGCAGATTTTATGAAATATTTTGAATCTTTATACCCATCATCTGGTGCACTTTCCAAGCAAGTACAGCGTGCTGTAAAATCATTAGACATGCCGAAAGATAAAGACGGCTATTTTATCGTCAACAAAACCAAGGCCCAATATGCAAAAGAATGTGAAATTTCTTCTATTTTGCATAAAGAAAATTCATATCCTCTTGGAACAGCAAAGGCTGAACTAGTTTTTCTTAAAGTAGCGCCTAAATATTCTAAATATTTAGCTAGCTTATTAAACGAAACTAAAAGCATTCGTGATAAATTCATCACTATAATTGAGACTTCTGATGGACTTCTTTTCATAACTGATAACAAAGAACGTCTCACCTCATCTCTCGATGAACTAATTAATATATAATAATAAAGACTGAGAAAAATTAAACTTTTAAAAGTTATATCAATTTTCTCAGTCTTTTATATTATTATTTCATTTTAATATTTTTTATCATATTTTTATGATTATCTTTTATTGTTCTTTATTTTTCTTATTCTAGCTGCCACAATTACACCTAGCATCAATGCAACTAAAACACTAATTCCAATGACTTTTTTCCTATTTCCTTTTAAATTAATAGCCTTAAGTCCTTCATTTTTGTTGGATTTATCAAAAGTAATTTCCGTTTTACCTACTATATGATTTCCATAGGAAAATTGAAGATACATTCTTTTATTTTTGCCATTTTTCGACTCTTTTATAAGTTCTCTTTGACAATTAGATAACTTAACATCTTTTGGTACTGTTACATATTTTTGTGTAGACATATTTGCTTTTTTACCAGCAATTGTCTTATCTTTCAAGTTCTGATATATATTAACATTTTCAAATTTATCAAAGCAATAATCAAATAGCTGTGCTGTATTCGTATAATGATCCGGTCTTTGTGCGTTTAAAATTACACAACATAACGTCATATTTCCTCTATTCGCATATGTAACTAGCGTATTATTTGCCGCTACTGTGTATCCTGTTTTTCCTCCTACGCAACCATCATATAAATACTTTCGAGTTTTTCTTGGATACATCATTGCGTGATGATTTTGCAAAAATGTTTCTTCTGGATGCTTGTTTGTTGGACTAATTGTGTATTTTTTTGTTGTCGCAATTTTTCTAAAATCTGCATTTTTATAGGCCGCGCATGAGATAAGTGCCATATCGTAAGCCGTTGTATAATGCTGCTCATCTGGTAACCCATTACTATTATTAAAATGAGTATCTTTACATCCTAGCTCTTTTGCCTTTGAATTCATCATACGAATGAATGTCTTATAATCTCCACCTTTTTTCTCTCCAACATGCTCTGCAACTGCATATGCACATTCATTTGCTGACTCTAACATTACAGCATAAAGGCTTTGCTCTAAAGACATTTCTTCACCTTCATCTCTAGCTATATGAGAAGAATTTCCTTCATTTTTAAATACTGCATCTGCAGAATATTTTACAACCTCATCTAAACTTGAATTTTCAACAGCCAAATATGTAGTCATAATCTTTGTAATACTAGCTGGATAATGCTTTTCATGTGAGTTTTTCTCATATAATATTGTTCCGCTGTTAACTTCCATGACTATTGCGTTTGGTGCTGTTATTTCAATCTCATCTGGCCAACTTTTTTCTTTTGTTTTGCCAGCCACATCATCTGCTAATTTTTGCGTTTTTTGTGTTGTACTATCTACTATAGAACTATTTTTTTCTTCTGCAAAAATCGTAGTGTTCGTTAAAGTTAGCGTTCCTAATAGTACTGCTAATATTACTGCAGTTAATCTCTTAATTTTATTAATTTTCATGTTAGCCCTTTTCTTTCTATATAATTTATTACTAAAACTAACAATCATCACCCTATCTTGACCAATTATTAGATTTTATGCAATTTAATTTGAAATAATTTGAATATATTACTGTACTCTCCTAAAAAACTTACTATTTTATTATACTGATAATACCCCCTGTTGAAAAGTCATTTTTAATTAAGATTTTTTTATTTTTTTTCTCTTTTTTTCTTAACAAAAATATATTAAAATGGTTTAGGCAGTTTTCTTTGCCATTTTTTTTGCTGATTACAGACATTAGATTTTGCAAAAATTTATTTTATTTTTTATTTTAAATTTTATTTTATTTCAAATAAAAGGAAAGGATTTTTTATGAGATTAAGAAACATACCTGGAGCAACTGAAGCAATAGCCAATAGCTCTTTTTGTATAGACAATCCTACTGAGTATAAAGGTCAGTGGAATGAATTTTTTGGAAATAATAACCCTATTCATTTAGAAATAGGAATGGGAAAAGGTCGTTTTTTAATGGACCTTGCAGCACTTCATCCTGATATAAATTATATCGGAATCGAAAGATATACTTCTGTTCTCTTACGTGCTGTACAAAAAATGGATGAATTACAACTTCCTAATGTACATTTTCTTTGTGTTGATGCTAAAACATTAGATGAAGTTTTTGAAAAAGATGAAGTTTCAAAGATTTATCTAAACTTTTCTGATCCATGGCCAAAAGATAGACATGCAAAAAGACGTTTAACTTCTCATCAATTTTTAGATGTTTATGAGAAATTTTTGAAATCTGACGGTAATATCGAGTTCAAAACTGATAATATCGATTTATTTAATTTTTCTTTAGATGAAATAAACGAATCTGAAAAATGGAATCTTGACGCCCACACCTTTGATTTACACCATGATTCCTCAATGAATGAAGGCAATATTATGACTGAATACGAAGAAAAATTCTCTTCTAAAGGAAATAAAATTTGTAAGTTAATTACTTCACGAATTGTAAAATAAGTTGCACATTTTTATTATTTTTGTGCACCCCCCCCCCCTCAAAAAAAATTAATCAAGGCAATCTACCACGAGACAACGATTAAATCTCGTGATTGATTGCCTTTTAATCTTTTACTATTCTTGACACTTTTAGTCGCTTTTTAAATTAAGTTTTTTGCATCAGAATAATCTTTATTCTCAACATAAATTACATAAGCGCTTAACGTTTCCTTTTTCTTCCCGAAGGGGTTTCTCGTTTTCTCTACCTTAAAAGAAATCTTACGTTCCCTTAGAGCTTCCGTAATTCTATCTATTTCCACCATAGAATTTTCTTCTAACAATTTTTTTCTACTAAATCTTGAAACCATCGAACTCCCCC
>FOPE01000035.1 GCA_900113385.1 Lachnospiraceae bacterium C7 | reverse complement strand
AACGGATTTTCCAAAGCATGTCCAGAAAAGGAAATTGCCACGATAACTCAGTTATGGAAAACTTCTTTGGGCTACTAAAACAAGAAATCTATTATGGTGTTGTTTATTACAGTTATGAAGAATTAAAATCAGAAATCGAGCGATATATAAAGTATTACAATGAACAAAGAATTAAAGAGAAACTAGGATGGATGAGTCCTGTTCAATACAGGCTCAGCCTCTTGGCTGCATAAAAACAGCGTAGCAGCCAAAAACTGCTACGCTTAAAAGTCTAACTTTTGGGGGTCACCTCATTCTCCTGATGTCTTAATCATAGCTACATATTTGCCTAGTGGGGTTTCGAACTAGAAACCATTATAAAGATTTAAACTAAGAACCGCTCCAAAAATATATATAAATTTTTGCCTATATACGGCGGTGTAACATTATGCTACATCGCATTTTTTATTAATCTCAGCAGTTCTTCCCTTCCCCATAAAACAACACCATTATTTTCAGCAAGTTGAATTGCAGAAGCCGAAAAATGTTGATTGGTTAAAACTATTCCTATATTACATTTATAATATGACTTACCCGCAAAAACTTCCTGAACAGCACTATTGCCAATATTTGACGAATAACATTTGCACTGGATTCCAAATTTGATGCCATCTCTATAAGCGATAATATCAATACCTTGGTCTCCAGAAGTTTTTGTTAAAGAAACATCCTCGTATCCATTTTTCATCAACAGTTTAGCACAAAATCTTTCAAATTCTTGTCCATCCATTTTATCGAAATCAACTGTTTCGATACTTGCTATTGATAAATCTGCCTCTTCTCTTTCATCAAATCCAGCTCTATTTGATTCATAAGAATCGCAAATCCATTCCCACTCTTTTACAACTTTTTTCATTTGCACAGTATCAATCGGATTGACAACAACCATATATTTAATATTACTTGTATCTGTTGTAAATAAATATACCTTATAACTATCTCCAAATTGTTGTGCCGCAGCATACTCACTTTCAGTCAGCTTAAATGAATCTCCTAATACACCTACGTTTTTTACTGCAATATATGAAACATTGCCCTCCTTATCAGTACTCACAATGCTATATTCATCACATTTTCTGCTGACATCTTTTACTGAATTACCGTTAATTGTTTCTACTGCCATACAATTCTGAATTGGCGTCTTCCACTTATTTATTGCTAGTGTAGCTGTTTTAGCCATTTTATCTTCTGATACTTCACTTGCCTTTTTCAATAAGTTTACATTTATGGTCCTCTTTTGCAAAACACTAAATACTTCATAATTAATAGAAAGTGCTTCAACTTCTCGTGAGTTTAAAAGTTTCTTAATCGTATCTATAAAATTAACATTTAATTTTGTTTCACTTGAAGTTTCCGATAACTGCGCATAGCCGTTCTCTAATGGGACAAATATTTTCATTATGTTTTGTTCATCTGATATAGTTCTGTAGCAGTGTACAAATATTTTTCCTAGTAATTCAGCAGATAACATTTGCACATAATCAATATTCATTAAAATTTCCAACAATTCTCTAATCGTGATTTCCTTTGCTCCTAATTTACTTAATATGGTTTCCAGTTTTTCAACCCTATTAAGAAGATTACGATGTACTACATTCTGTACCAAAGTAGAAGTTTTTTGTCTGAATTGCTCCCTATCTACTGAATCAAACCACTTAGGAAATGTTTTCGCACTTTCTGGCTTAACATATTGACCATTATTAAGCAATACCCAGTCAACAATACGAAGTCGCTCAAAAATCCCCATTTCTAATTGAGTAACTAATGCATTTAATGTTGTATGCATATTTATTAAAGATAAAATATTGTAAAATCTTTCATCTCCCCTATGTACAAGTTTATGTACGGTATCTACGAACAAACGTTGAACGTTATCTATTGCTTTACTTGTACTTTCATCTTGAATTATATGTTTTCTTGAAGGGTCTGTTGAAAAATCTGCATTAACCTTAAATGGAAAACCTGTTTTATCCAACGTAGGTAAGAAGCAATGATATACTGCTTCATCATGTCCACATGGTATAATCCCATCAACAGAATCATATCTAAATGCAATAGACACATTATCATTTGATACAATATACCACTGTTCATTGTTTCCATTTACACTAAGAACGATGTCATTATCTAATACCGTTTTACGTGTGATTGCACATCTTTTCTTTAGCGAGCCACATTCAATATATACGGTAGAAATATTTCTTAAAAACAAAAGCCATCCAGAACTAAAGCCTTCAAGTTCGTTCAAAAATTTATCCACATTGGCTTTATTGAATATAAAAAATGTTGTAAAACCTTCATCTTTACATTCCCTAATAGCCTTATTGACCGTTTCTCCCATAACATTACTGTCATACAAAAATGGTATTCGTACAGTGGGAACTTCATTTACATTTTTTTCAAGATGCTTAGCACATATTGATTTTGAAAATGTAAAATATACTTCTGCGGAATGTATTACTATCTCTGTTGAAATAGTTGTCGCACTTTTAAATCCTACACCTCTATACCCAATATTGTTACCTCTTTGTTTGCTACTAGCTCCTGAACGGCATATTGCCATGATATCGCTTTCATTAAATGGTCTCCCATCATTAGCAACAACTAGTGTATCACCTACCAGAAACACTTTTACCCTGCATGACTCTGCATCATCTGCGTTTTGCAATAATTCCACAAAAGTCCTTCCATCATAACTTTCAGACATATATTTTTCCATCGCAGCAAGGTCTTCTAACATTCTTGGAGATGCTAGTGCTTCAGCAATAAAATTATCTGATATTTGTTCAATAATATTTTTCACTTTTTTCACCTACTCTTTTATATGAACACTATACGTTTCTTCATCAACGTCAAGTGTAATACATACTTCATTTGTTTTACCTAATTCCTTATTATTCTCATCATCTACTTCAGCTATCAACTTGATTTCATGAATTTCATCATAATCGAAATCCTCATCTCCATAGATATCTATTTCTAAGTAACCGCTATCCCATTCGTCAATAGCACCAACGAAATCTAAATGCATAATGCTGTTTCCATTTACCAGTAATGATTTGATAAAGAAATTGGTGGTTTCATCTCTACCGCTATCACACCACAAACTCATCTCCACATAACTAGAATAAAATTCAACTCCACAAAATTGAACTATCACATCCTCCTCATTGTAAATGCCCACATCCTCGAAAACATCACCACTTTCATACTGTATTGCATCCGTTTCTGCTATAAATTCATCATCTTCTGAGTCACTTTCATATGTATTTATAGAGGAACCTCTAGATAATGCTTTCGCTTTTACTACATACTCTCCTGTTGAATTTTCACGTTCTATTATCGTTGCAGACATATTTTCTATCGAATTTCCCTCTTCATCCATTAATACAAATTCAAATTCAATTCTATTTACCTGCACAATATCGTTTGTTTCAAAGAAATCTGAATATACCGTAAGTGTATCTTCGCTATCTCTACCATATACATCGTAGCCAATGGACGGACCATTATCATCATATTCTGAAATAGCCCCCATTTCTTCTACTTCAATCCCATTAATTTTACCGCTAACAACCCTAACAGAATCTACATCCTGATTTTTTACAGTTGTCAACAAATGAAACTCTAGATAATTTACAGGATTAGCACCTTCTACTTCCAAAAAATCCAATTCAATCTTTGCATTTTCACCATCAAATAATAATTGTGTTTCGGTATTTTCTGAATTTGATTTAAAAGCTGCATCAAGACCATCTATCTGTCCCTTGAATCTAATAATCATATTACGAAACGAAATAAACTCATCACGTGTACATCCCGCTCCTAAGGCTTCCGCAATATTCAAAATATCCCACTCTCTTAGTCTATCACTTTGTATCCATGCTTCAAAAATCTCAGGATTCATTCTGTACACAGAAACTAAGTCTTCATTAGGAAGATTACGTGCCAGAAAAGACATCCATGAATCAAATTGAACAGGCTTTAAAACATCTCTAACAGAAGCAAACTTTGTCATAATTTGTACCACAATATCTAATCTTCCCATTTTTGACAAGATTTTAAAACTATGTATAAACTCATCAGAAATTCTATTTATGTTAGGTGCTCCACCCTTACCTCTTGGTCTTGGAAATGTGGTATAAACTTCAAGGTCTTCTAAAAGTTGTGCAATGTATGCTTCATCAGTGCCTTCGTCAGGAGCAATTTTTAACAATTCATTCTTAATTTTATTTCTTGATTTTTCAGGCAAATTAGGAATAGCTCTTTCCACTAACTGCCTACATACTGCCACCATTTCATCGGTAACATCTTCAGAACATCTATATGACTCGTTTCTATCAAATGCTCCTATTAAGTACTTCAATGTCAACTCGCATTGGTAGCCCCAGCCATTTTGCTCTTCGTAGTTATCATATTTTTTTACTTCGAAAAGCTTATCAATCAACTCCATTGCTCTATTCACATCATTTTTCTTAATACACGCTTCTATATAACTCTCCCTTGTCTGATATCCTCCTTGAACATGTAAAAAATAAAATTCCACAAATTCATCGTCATTTGCAAATTTGTAATTTGCTTCTAACTGGGGATTTTGTTCCTGTTCATCATTCTGCTCTTCGTCTTCTGTTTCTTCTACTTCTACACCCATTGCTCGCAAAATAGCATTAGTTATATCAATTTTTATTGTTACATTACCAGTTGATTCTCCAGATGAGCTTTTCCATATTTCATCATGTAATTGTCGCTCTAGCTTAGATAATTTTTGATTATAACTATGATATTCTTCTCCACTCATCAAAAAATCATGAATGTATTCTCTTAGTTTATCTTCCGCCCCTCTCTCATCTACACTCTCATTAAAACCAACATTATTAAGTGCATCTACATTACCAGAAGCTTTTTCCATAAACTCCTTTATCTCTTCATGAATGGACTCATGCCCTTCACACCCAACGGTCATTGCAGATATTGTTGCTAATGCTTCTTCAAACGATTTTAAATTGTTATCATTAATTATTTTATAACTTCTGCCATAGTCATCTGTCCTATCCATATAATCACTATAGAAATAACAATCTATATAATTCTTAACCTCTCTCCACCAATAACCACAAGCAGCACGATTATCCGTTCCAATTATAGCTCGCCCTATACATTGGGCAAAATTCTCCCACTTTCCATTTTCAATCCAAACTCGAATTACTCCCTCTTCCAGTGAATAGCATGCGTTTCCAAAAAAATAAATATCAAGAAGTTCTTCGCTCTTTATCAAAATATCTACATACCATTTCAACTTAGATTTTTCATAACTATCGCTATCATTTTTCAATTCTGGATGCGGCATTACACTATCATCACTATTTTCACAATATTCCAACCATTTATCAATCAATACCTCTTCATCTAAATCATTCTTTGCTAACCACAAAAGTTCTATAAAGCAGTTTCCTTCGTTATTTTCAATAGCCAAATCTAATATATCTTCGTAATTACTGCACTCCTCTATCCCAGCAACAACCAGCATCAATTTTGCATATGCTTGGATTCTACTATTGTCTAACATCTGCAACTCTTTTAATAATCTGGCTACTGTATCCTTTTGTATTTTCTTTTCTTCTAATAATTCAAGACTCGCTTTAACAGCATGTACCGCTCCATTTTTCACTTCACTAAAATCAGAATATATTCCTCCGAATTTATCAAAAAAGTAATCAAGTGTAACCATGCAGTTTTCTATACTATTCATCAATAAGAAACCTTTAATGAGGGTACTCAGGCAACTCCACAAAGTTCCCCCATCATATCCATATTGAAGCATAAGTTGAACTCGTTCAGGGTGCATTGCAACTAAATGTGCCGCTTCATCTGCTTTCAAGTTCATAGAAACTTTGTTAAATACCTGAGCAATATAAAACTTCGAATTTGTTACATCTTCACTTACATTCAAATCTACTAAATACTGCCACATCTCATCTGCTCTATCAGCATCAATTTTATATGCGGAAGCCAAAATTTCTCCTAGTTCATTCAGCTTCTTACTTGCTTTGGGTTTATGGTCCTTAATCGCATCAAACCGTTCTTCCACTTCCTGCAGTGTCTTAATCATTGTTTTCTCTCCATACATTTAAATATTTTGTTATGCGGTATAGATACCCACTCTAAATTTCTATCTTATCTTTTTTCTTCAACCTAGCATCTATTGGTTTTTTTGCTTCCGCAGGAATCAACCAAGTCTTACCCTTCTTTACCGCTCCATCAATTCTACCCTCGGAACACAAAACTCCTATTCTTCTAGAAGTAATATTCCATTTTTCAGACATTTCTACTGTAGTTAAATATTCCATAGTAAAACCTCCTTACCCATATAGATTATTATATTCTTTTATCGGAACAATCACAAGTAGATTTTTAAGTGTCTGATGGTCTGTACAAATAGAAGTTATCATCATTCTTGCCCCTTAATCTGTACTTATTCCATCAGACCTCATACTTTAATTTATTTAGATATCTTAGACACAAATCTATAAAATGTCGTCTTACTCATTCCTAACTGCTTCATAAGCTGGAATGGACGTAATTCTCCGCTCTGCACCTTCGTATATTCCTTTGCAAATGCATCCTCTGTCATGGTTGCTGGTCTGCCATAATCATCCCACTCACCACGCTCTTTTTCGCCTGAATACCTTCCCTCTGACGTTTCTCTTTCTTTTCAATCTCTGCCTGAGCCATCGCTGCATATAATTCAATGAGCATATTATTGATTGTTTCCATGAGCATCCGTGCCATTGCATTATCCAGCTTCGATATATCCATAAGAGTTGTAGGAAGCTCTAATATTTTTACACGAATATTATTATCCCTATAATATTGCAATTCTTTAAGCGTCTCCTGCTTGTTTCGTCCCAGACGGTCAACTTCTGTAATTATAAGTTCATCTCCTGAACGTAATACATCTTCTTTCAGGACTTGATAACGAGGTCTGTTAAAATTCTTACCTGTCTGCTGGTCTGTAAATATTTTCTCCAATTCCAAATTATTAGAAATACAGTAATTTTGTATTTCTGTGATGCCTCTGTCTAAATGCTGCTCTTTTGTGCTTGTTCTGTGATAACCATAACGCTTCATAATAAAATTTCTCCTTTCGTAGTTCCAAAATGTTTACTTTGTAAATGAGACGTTCCAAAATCAACCATCCATAGATTTCGGTACTGATTTTCAGCACCTTAATAACAGTTTCTAAAAGTGTACTTTTCGGCACCACCGCCTAGTATAATAATGGTGTGGTCAATCGAGACTACTTGATTTATAAGTTTCTATCATTAGATAACCGAAGAAGGTGTTCTTCCTTCATCAGATGTTATCCTAAATACTTATCATGTCTGACGGTTCCTGATAGACACCAGCTGGAATATAAGGTATTATCTCTTAGGATAGGACAAATAATGTACGCCTCCTTGGGAAGCTGTTCTTCAGCTGATACCTACAAGCAAGTCAATTAGTCCATTCGACAGGATTTTATGTTTTAGCTGGTTGGGAGCCGGAAGGCAATACCCGAATAACGCGCTAGGTTGTGTACCTGCCAGATTGGAAATGGATTCCTATCAGAAAGGAGCTATTGCTCATGTCAAACAAAATTATTTTTAATCTCGATGAATTATTCATCTCCGTTGGTATTGATGTCGGTGCTGACTTCTCTTGGATGTCTATAGCACTTCCTAACCAACAGTTTGTAGGAAAACCTTATAAAATCCTACACAATAGTATGAATTCCCTTACAAACGCTGTTTCCAAAATAAAAGAAGCAGAAGAGTTGTATTCTTTGGAAAGTCGCATTTTCCTCGAATCCACGGGAATTTATCATTACCCACTCTTCTGCTATCTTCGTGATAAGGGTTTTAACTGCTCGGTTATAAATCCTATCATCACAAAGAATAGCACAAATATTAATATAAGAAAAGTACATAATGATCGTTTTGATTCTAAAAAGGCTGCTTTGGTTGGTTTGAAGCCTGATTTAAAGGTTTCTCTTATGCCGTCCGACCTTGCCTTGAACTGTCATAATCTCTGTCGTGAATACTACGATTTAATGGACAGCCGCAATGCTTATGTGAACAAACTTCAGGGTGAATTGCGTATGGCAGTTCCACAGTATCTTGGCATTTTTTCCAAGGTTACAACAAATACATCTCTTACATTATTGGAAACTTATACATCTCCATCTGCCTTTATTGAAGCAGACCGGCAAGAGATTATTGATACCATTAAATCAACTGCACGATTTGGACTTACATATGCTCTAAACAAGTATAATGCCATTATTCAGGCTGCAAATGAAGCAAATGAGTTCGGTTATATCATTGACAGCAACATCAGGCGGATTCGTCTCTATATCAGTTTCATCCGCAAATATGATGAAGAAATCAAAAGCATTCTTGAATCCATGCATGAACTTGTAAATGCCAATGAAGATACTGACTTTACAAAGTATCAGTACATCCCGTACAGGAGAAGCCAAAAATCCGGTACTCCGTGATTACTATCTGGAGAAATGCGAATCAAAACCTAAGCTTGTAGCAATGGGTGCCGTTTCACACAAGGTGTGCAACATGATATTTGCAATACTTTGAGATAACAAGCCTTTTGAAATCATTACTCCGCAAGAGCATATTCAACAATACAATGCTGCTAAATGCGACATAGCTGCATAAAATACTACTAATCCAACGAACCAATATCTTTTTGAAAAATGATATTTTCACCAAGGGATAAGTGCGCCCTTTTTTAGGGGGAAAAAATTTTTAATTTATCTATTGACATTTATTAGCTGGACTTTTTTACATGTAATTTCCTATTTTACTCAGTGATATGTCACCTTTAGGACATATAATTATCAACTTGTTAGGTTTATGTATTTTTCTTATATTTAATCGATACGAGGCGATAATAACATCCAATAATTCTTGTTTACTCAAAGTTACATCTTTGAACCTAGTCACTCCAGACCCAATAATCGGCATACATATATCGTACTGACCATAATACTTATCAATTTCTCTCCACATTACATCCAAACATTTTTTATAATTATCAAATGACATACAACCAAGTCCATCTTTATCTAATTCTGCAAATGCAAGCAGCAAATCATCTCCATTGGGTATTATTATTCCTGATTCATATCTATTTTGTCCTTTAAATTTTGATCTGCCTTTAGAATTTATTCCAGATTTTTCTATCAGATCTCCCACATCTAGAGTATCATTTGCTGATAGATACTGCCCACATATAGATTGAGGATTTATATCGCAAGGTCTATCTCCAATTGTAGTTGTAAAACACTCATCGAAAGGTATTATCCTTTTAGCATCAGAAATTTTAAAAATATCTCCAAAACAGACCTCTATAATATAATTATTACCACTAATAATTACTTTAGACCTTAGTTTTAAAAACACTACGTAAACAAGAGAAACCATAGCAAATATTGCAAGACAAAATAATAGCTTTATAATAAATATATTCCATGTAGCAGATAACTTAGGAAACATCAACTTTAATTTCAAAAAATCATCTGTAAAAAATAAAAATGCAACAGATATAATGCTCACTGTCCATGTAATACTCTTTATGCAATAATCTTTCAAAAGCCAAACCTCTCTTTTATAAATTCATAATCTCCTACTTTCTCTCCATACAGATTTTTTTTCCAAAAGGGTCGTGCTAAATCTTCATACCCCTCCATATAGTTTGGAAGCCAATCATGTTCATTCCTCATAGAATTATAAACGATTATTATTTTCTTTTTTGCCCTCTTCGCCTGTTCAAACTCATGCCTCAAATACGAATATGAATTAATACATCCAACATTGTTTGATTCTGCATTCACTGTAGAAACAACCTTGCATAACTTAGAACCTTTCGTATTCTGTTTATATGGAGTACAAACACTCTCATATTGTTCCTTACCATTTCTAGAACAGCTACTACCAGCAGTTCTACTCGCTGTTTTATCTCCTATAACAAAAATAACTGCCGAAGATGCATTAATCTGCCTATTAAATTCGCTTTTCAAATCACAAGGTCTACAATCAGGTTCGTCTGCTACACTTCCTGATTGAACCTGAGACATGTCAATAAAATTCACTCTATGAACATTATCTTTCCCCCATTGTTGAAGGACTTCTACAACCTCTCTATCTCCACTATTCCATGAATAGTCAGCGCTTATATATACCTGTTTACTCACTTTCTTTAATTTTCCTTTCTAAATATATCTATTCAACCTCTAGCTCTTTAAGCGTTTTTAATCCTTTAAATTAATTCTTAAACTCAAACCACTTACAATTATTACTGATGGTAATGTTCTTAAATTATCTGCCGCTATCTGAGTTACTATCATCTATTATGTGGCATTATCAAATAATTGATAACGCCCCATTACAAATTAATCTTCCATGATTTTTTTTAAAGTATCATAAAGACATTTTATTTCATCTGCTGTCATTGTTATACCTTTGCCCATTTTTTCACGATTTGGAGACCAATCTCTCAAATCATATTTAGGTACAGCACCATTCCAAGAAATAAGGTTTAATTCCTTCTTCCATCCCTTTGCACTTTCTGATAAAACTCCGCATTCTTCTTTGATTTCAAATTTTATATCAGCCATTTTTCCACCTCTCTGTTTATCTATTATCCCAAGCATTTAATTCATTGCGAATAATCGAAACATCGTAATCATCAAGTCCATACTCACAAAAAATTAACTTATCGACATTATTCTCTAATTCGGTAATATCTGAGTTTCGGTCATCCCTTCTTCTTTCCATTATCTGATCATATATCTCAGAAATAGCAGAGATTGTATCATCAGATGGAACCGCAATAGGTATTCCTACCAATGGTGCCTTATCAACCTGAAAAATGCTTCCCTGCATTTTCCCCATCTTTAGCAGCCAAAATCTCACTAACTCAGAATTAAATAGGCATGTTAAGTACTTCATATTAATCCTATTCGATTTTATCAAGTACCATTCAGCTGTCAGATATGCCTGCTTCTCCAAAAATGCGAATGTCGGTTTTCGGCACTTTCTAAGAGAAGCTATAGCTGGTTCATCAAAAAATTCCTGTTGCCTTGCACGGTGTAATCCGTATGGACGATTATCTGAAGTTATAACGCTTACATAATAATCTAGGTGCTTCTTAATAACTGGATAATCATCCATCAATGTAATGTCCTTAAAATCTGATGTTGTATAAATAATCATATATTTATAATCAGCATCAAAATAATATCTTCCGACATTGTTGGTATCATAAAATGGTTTTAATAATACTCTTTCATTTTGAGGAATATCTAGTTTTGAAATTTCGTCCAAACTAATAATAAAAATTCCATCTCCAACATTTGACTCTTCTGGTAATAATGACAGCATCTTTTTTGTTACAGATGCATGGTGCGGATGAATTCCATTAAGAATTTCATTCTTATCTAAATATATTCTATTACCGCCAGCAATTTTGCTAATAACATCATTGATTTTTGTATTTAAAAACTGCACATTTTGTCCTTCTGAATATAATGAAGGATCATATGTAGAAAGATAATTATTACCAATCTCATTGCCAGTCAAGAACTTATGTAAATTCTGACTATCTAACCGCTGGTTTCCAATCTCTTTATATTCCAAACTATAGCTCTCATTCATTTTTTCTTTTTCCATGAGGAAAACCATAGTCTGTTGGCTTGCACTTTCAAATATCATAACGTTATTAAACGTCACAAACTTCTTCAGTCTCATTGTACTAGCTATATGAGACCTCATTTTTTTGCCACCAGCTGTAGTCATCCAGTTATTAGGCGCAATAAATGATAGTGCCCCCTTAGGCGCTAATAGCTCTATGCCTTTTGATACAAAAAAATACCAAAAATCCATCTTTCCAATATAGTACTTGCCACCAAATTCAGTTGCGGCCACTGCTTGAAAGATTTCTTTGTGCCCTTCTTCACCAATATATGGCGGATTACCAATTACAATATCGAACCCACCATTATCCCTAAATATCTTAGGAAAATATATTTGCCATAAAATAAATGGAAGTGAATCCTTCTTAATCGCATCATAATAATCCTTTACCAAATCTGGATTATTACCTATCTGCTCTAATACTATTTGATTGTATATATCATTTATCTGAGCTTTAATATCTTCTTTTTCATCATGATTTTTAACAAAAAAGAGTCTATCTTGTAGTTCAATCAATTTATTAATTAAGCTATCAACTCCCCCCATCCAATTAAATAGATGTTCTTGGTAGTTATCCATATCATTTTTTAATGCCTCTGTTTGTGTAACTAGCTTATTTCCTCTAAACTCATCAATCAAACTATTACCACAAATAATATTGCAATCCAAATTAGGTAATTGTCTTGGCTTTGTATGTTCGTCAAAATCTCCATTTGTCGACTCCTTTGTTATTTCATCATCAATAACAATTGAAAGCCATAATCTTAGTTTTGCAATATCTACAGCACTTGGGTCAATATCACACGCGAAAATACAATTTTTTATAGTATTTACTTTTAAATCATAAAGTTTTCTTCCGTATGCGATATATGATTTTTTTTGAAAATTGTTCATTCCCATTGATAAATAAGAAGTCAATATATCTCTTGCTTTTACTATTTCATTAAGCATACCTAATGGAAAAGCGCCTGATCCTACTGCTAAATCAGCCACTTTAACATCTTTTAAAAGATTATCTATTTCCTCTAACCTATTAACATTATGCTTGAAACTTAAAATTTCTTCTGAAATATACATGTCTTTCTCTTTATCTAGCACATAATGATATTTTCCGTTAGAGTCATACACCTTCTTAGTTTTTTCCGTATCCTCATCCTTAAAAAATTCACCATACAAAATATAATCGCGTATTGCAGAATCACTAATTCCTGTTTTTTCTACAAGATAGTTAATCAACGTTTCCCGACACATATAATGAACAATTTCTCTTGGTGTATAGAAAGCCCCTTTCGACTTTCTATCTGTAACGTCAAGTAAGTTTTCGAATACCTTTCCTAGCATCTCTGGATCAATGGCAACTTCACGCTCCATAGGTTCGTCTTCATTCATTGTAAAATTATATCTATCAAATATATCTAATATTCCATCAGCATCTCTTCCTTTTTCTTCAATATTAGAAAAGATTTCATTAGGTATATTAAAATCATTATTTTCCCAATCGTAATTATCCAACTGTTCGAATAAACCACCATTTAAGAACGGAATTCTCCTATGTAGTGGCGCATAAAAACCATTTTCACCTCTATTAAGATTTAATCCTGTATAAAATAATGGTTCAAGATAATCATCAAAGAAATTTTTTCCAGCACTTTTACAACCTTTAAAAATCTGACGCATAAAATCCTTTGGCCCTGTTCCCCATGGATCGCCCTTTACACAACCAGCAAGTATATTTTCATCCTCCTCAGATAAACTTCTTAGCACATCAACATCTATTCTATATTTATCCTCTGAAACTTTTTTATAAACACGTGGTATGATTTCTCTAGACTTTACTCCCTTAGCATAAAATGCGCTATTATATTGTTTCTGTGTTAGACTAGTAGGAATAGCATTAACTCCAAGCCATCCTTTTTTTTGGATAAAGTATAAAAAAACTATTTGTCCCAACAATTTTTTTGCAAATTGCTCTACTGAAAATCCTCTAGTTCTTGCTTCTATCATAAAGTCATCATTTGTTTCCAAGTATTCTTTAAGATCATGGTACTTTTCAACATACTTATCGAAAAATTCTTTAGTTACTTTTTCTACACTAAAGGCATCTTCAATATCATCTAATCCTGGCTTTTCATTATCATTGCTGAATATAGGAAATAATCTTTGTAACGCAGTTGTACATGGTTCCTTATCACCAACAAGATACGAATATCTCTTAGCTGGAGTAAGTTTTAAATCAACCTTTCCTTTAGAAAATTCATAATCCATTCTAATGAAAGATAAACGCCACTTTTCAGGTTCTTCGCTTGTAAAAAATGCTACGATAGCTCCTGCGCAACCATTACGCTCCATTAAAGTCTTCACAAAATTTCTTTGCATACTTCTAGCGCGTTCTACAGTTTCACCCTTATTAAGATTTACAGAAAGTATAACAATTGTATCTCCATCCACCGTTACATAATTACCTATATGATAATATCCATCAACGTAAAAAGAGAAATTACTATACTCTTTGTTGTATTTATATGGCGCTACTAATTGAATATCATTTAAAAACTCTCTAGTAAATCCAACAAAATCATCATGAATATATTCATGTTTTAATACCTTTTCAAAAATTTCTTGTTTTCTGTCCATTTATTTCTCTCCCTTCAAATAACAAGAAAGTATTACCTGCTTTTCACCATCAACAGTGTAAGCAGCTATCTGCTGTCGTCCGCCTAAATATTTTTCATCTAATATGCCCATTATTTTATAATATGCTTCTACGCCATCATCCACTGAGCTTATTTCTTTAAGAATCTTTTTAGTATCTGCTGCTGGAATATCACCGTTTTCCCAAGCTTCTATCATGTGTCTTATATTATCTTCTTGGTCATCCGTAAAATCTTTAATATTTTGTAATCCTCTTAGTATTCGAATCATTTTTGTATCATTACTTCTTCCCGCTTTTTTGGAAGTAGTAATAATTTCCTCTTCAACTAATGAATCATCAAATGCATCATTGTTAGCATCAAGCTGTTCAAAATATTTTTCTCCAACACTTATTTTTTTCTCTTGAGGATCACATTTTAAATATTCTATTGCATCAATAAATGCAAGTTGCTCAGTATTATTATTTTCTGCTTTGAAGAATGACTTTAATGCGCCCTTTCTTATAAACGTAATGGTAGCTTCTTTATTGACCATGCTAGAATTACGTCCTGTTTTTGCCTTTTTAGGCAAACGCTTTATCTTTTCAAATAATGTTTTATCATTATCTCTAATCTGTCTTATAACAGCCAAATATTTTAATTCTGGGTTTGCGCTATCCTCTTCAGCATTCAAATCCATATTTAAGTCATTAAACAATTTTTGTGAAGAGACCTCTTCCTCTTCAGATAAATATTTAAAATCTTCACCTAATGTATCATGAAATGCCTGTAGCTTTTCTATAATTCTATCTTTTAATGGAAGATGTTTGCTTGTAGCCGCTGTAGGGAAAAAATTAAAAACGTATATTTGAGTGTGTTCTGTTCCTACACGATTTATTCTACCTACACGCTGCATAATTCTTGTCGGATTCCAAGGTAAATCATAATTAATTAACGCATTTGATCGATGCAAATTTATACCTTCAGCTAAAACATCAGTTGTTATTAAAACATCATACAAATCTTTTTTATCTTTGTACTTAGGATTAAAACTCTGTTCAATCAAAGATTTCATTATATGATTACTTGCACCTGTATATGACACAACTCTATCTCCAAAAAGATCCCTTAAATTTGATTCAAGATATTCTGCTGTCTCCTTGGATTCAGTAAATATTATTTTTTTATTTCCTATAAGCTTTTTATTTGTTTTAAGTTCCTCTTTAAATTGGTACAGTTTAGGATCATCAGTTATTGTGTCCCATGTTTCTCGTAAATATCTAAGTTTACTTATATCCCACTTTAAATCTTTAATGAATTTATCATCAAATTCGTCTGACTTAAAATGCATAACAATATCATCCTCAACAAGCGCCATTAATTTATCATCATCACCACTGTCAAGCATGTCATAAACATCTACTTTTTTACTAATATATACTTCTCCTGTTTCATACATATCGATAAACTTTTCATAAGATTCTTCAAATCGTCTAAGAGTATTCTTAAATGCATAAAAACTACTTTCCAATCGTTTTACAAGCACAGATTTCATGAATCCTCCCATATTATGCTGTGCTGCAAGTAACGATGCATATTTTTTTGTATCTTTTAAATACACCAATGGCTTATAACGTGAATACTTAAAGTTCTTAATCAGTTCAACTGTATCGTTAAATACATTATTTGTATCTTCATCGAAAACATATGCTATTGGCTCTGGTGTACCTAACTTAGGAAATGAAAGTCCTTGCCTATCCAAATCATCTTTATAATATTCAATAATTTCACTTCTAGTTCTTCGAATCATAATATGACGTAAGATTTTATCCCTAATTTCTTCGGAATTCTTTCTTACTTGATCTAAATACATTTGAGTTCCTTTAGTGTATTTATTTTCTTTAGCTCTTAAATCTCTAAAGAACTGCTCAAGATTTTTTACGCCAACTATGGTGCTATTATGTTTTGGTTGGAACAAAGTTATTTGATTTTCTATATCACTTGAATAATTATTAATAGGTGTTGCTGATATCAAAACTACTTTTTTTCTAAAACAGATTTTATGTAACTGACTAAAACTTTCTGTTTTATCATTTCTAAATCTATGTGCTTCATCAATAAATACATAACGATATTTATCTACATCGCCTTTTTCCAAGATGCTATCTAATTTTCCTAATGATTCAACTTCTGCAGCTACATCAAATTCAAGAAGAACATCTTTCCAATAATCCACCAGCACCGGAGGACAAATTATAAGCTTTCTTCCTTTTTTTAAGCTCTTAGCTAACATTGCACATATATATGTTTTACCTAAACCTACAACATCAGAAATGAACACACCATTATATGCTTCTAGTATTTTTTTTGCCTGAACAACAGCATCTATCTGATACTGTAATCTCATATACCCGTCAGGTAATAAATCTTCAGCCAACATATCCTTATCCGCATTTATCTCTTCTTTAAAAAACTCATACAATGTTTTCAAATATATTTCATAAGGAGTAATATCATTTCTTAACCATGTCCTCTTTTCCACTGCCTCTATATAATCTTCTGTTATTGGTATTCCTCTAGACCATAATTCCTCGAATTTATCTAAAGCAAAATGTACATCAGAACTATCTTTTAACTCTACGTTAAATTCAAGATTATTTTGTAACCCTGCCTCCGAAAAATTACTTGAACCAGTAATGACACTGCCAAATGTATCTGGCACTTTCTCAGGATTTTTACGCATTATATACACTTTTGCGTGTATTGGCGCGTCAACATACATTCTTAACTCTAATTTTCCTTGTTTAAGCCAATCTATAAATGTTAAAACACCTTGTTCTACACATGCTGTAGAAGATGCATTATTAAATTCTTCTTCTATATCTTCCGCAAAATATTCTTTTGCCTCTTTCATAGTTGGCATTTCATATGATATCTCTGAACGGGCTTTATCGATAATTTTCACTGTATACTTATCTACATTAAGTCCAACCAGAATACGAATTTTTTCAACATCTTTCATTGCATCATACATTCTAAAAAAGCCACTAGTTCTAAAATATCCGACTAAAATATCAAAGAACTGAGTGTTACTTTTTAAAATATTACTAAATCTACTATATAAATCCCTATCAGGTTCATTTGTAAAAAATTTCAAATCATTCTGCATTACTTTAAAATCCTTCCATTAAATTTTTCTATATTCCATAGAAATCAACATATTTATATTAACAAACTGTCTGTCCTAAAAATGGACATTAACAGACTTTTATTCATTTTCAGAAATTATTTCTGCAATATCATTAAGCTGACAATTAAGTTTAATACAAATTTTTTCTAAAACGTCCATCTGAACATTATCGCCTCTTTCTAGCTTAGAAATGGTTCCATAACTTAATCCCGTCATTTCCTTTAAATCTTTCTTTTTGATTTCTCTATCAATCATTAATTTAAATAATCTTTTGTCTGATACTGCCATATATTGTTCCTTTTCATTCTAAAATGTGCGATAACAGACCTTATCATTATAACACAATATTCACACGAACGTGTTAATTTTGTTTAAATCATTGTAAATTGTACTCACTTTGATTAGTAAAAAAGCAAAGTCGTTGTCTAGAAAGAATTGTTATCTCGAACAAAGCCATAAACACTACATTTCAAACAACATCAATTCAAAAGTTTTCGAGATAACTTATTACAGCTCCGATGGAATTTATCCTCCGGAGCTGTTGCATAGTTATAAGTAAAGATGCATTGCCCTTGAATGTCTAAAAAGATGTGGATGTATGTGTTCAGGGACTGACGAGCACTTTTCTCTGGCTATTGGTACATATACACGTAAACGTTTCCTTATCGTGTCATCGTTCATTCGTTCATAACAATTGTTTTGATGTTATCACTTTACACTCTGACCTGTACGTTAAAAACACCAGCTCAAAAAGTACAAAAAAAGACTTAGGAACATTCTCCCAAGTCTCACAAACTATCTATTATCATCCAACAATTCTATCTTTGTCACCGGATTACCAATTATCTTCACTAACAACATTTTTCCATTTCGAAGTATTTCCATAAAGCTTTAGCATCCAAATGATATATCTGTCCCCCCACTTTGTTCCTGGATTCTAATACGTCTACTCTTTTAGGTAGTACTTCTAATTTTGCCATCGTGACTTCCTCCAATAATTAATATATTTACTGTTCCAGATAAGCAATCAGTTGTTCTGTTGCTTTTGTCGGACCCTGGACAGTTTTTAACCCATTCTCTAATAGTGCTTTTCTTGGGAATTTCCCATCCTCAAAGCTCTGCACGAGTTTTAATCTCATGTATCTTCCAACCGTAGACAATTGACCATTGATGTTATATTCCATATCATTATCACTACATGTATTCATATCAACGTTAATTACATTACACTTGTATAAAATGGCGCCTACCGATTGTCCAACGTATATGTACACCTCATCCCCTATTTCTACGTTAGTGCTCTGACGCCAATCAATATACTCAAGATTAGCAAATGCATCTCTATGATTATAGTATTTTTCATTACAAGGTATTACCCAACTTGTCATTATTTATCCCTCCATGCCTTCAAAATATGCTTTTCCGTATTCTTTTAATTCTCATCTGCCCAGGTTAGTCCCCACGGACTGAGTTCAAACCAATCGCCGCCTTTACGTGCAATCAGCTTTTTATTAATATCCCACTTGTAATACTTAAATCGGATTTTTTTATTTTCATCAGATAAGTGAACTTAAACTTTTGATTTGTGCCTCTCGACATATTAAAGACCCTCTTTTATATTAGTCAGACACACTCTCTTGTCTGATATAGTCAACATTGTTATGTCAATTATATCATATGCTGCACATTTTAAAGGACTTAATTGAAAATATTTTTGTAAATAACTTGGGGGAAATTAATCATTGAAGTGCAAATTATCAATTCAGGAAAAACTAAAAGATTTGAGAATAGAAAAAGGTGCACTTCTGCAAATACAACGAAGGAGTCGGCTGAGTTTTTTAGGAATTAGATGTTTTTATTGTTTAAACCTTATAGACGGTTGAAACCTGACTGAGACAGTGATATTATTAACAAGGTTTTAAATATTTTTACAAGAAGGAGTTTGAAATGTTAACATACGAGAAAGTATTTAATCTGGACACAGATAAGAAAAGAAACTTGGTAAATACTGCTTTGGCAAACGGAAGCGGAAGCAGTTATCTTGAAGCATTCATGGGTGAAGCAAAAAGCACTTCCACAATTAAATTTCCTAGGCTTAAAGCTGTGATCACCAATAACTATTATTGCTATTACGGGGGTTTTAAAAAGGCCATCTGCATAGTACCCATTGCCGACATAGTAAATGTATACTCCAGCAACATGTTTTTTAGCAGATATGATTACGAACAAAAAGGCATAGTTGTTGAAACCAGAGAAAGAGAAAAACTCTACACCGCCTGGGTAAGCAGAGATTACAAAAAAAAAGACTATAATGAAATGCTTAATATATTGATCAAACGCTGCTTACTTAACGAAGGAAATTTGATTGCATAGGAGGATCGGTTAAATGCTATTCATATACGGAACCAGAACAAAACTTAAAATAGATAAAACAATAGGAGTAAGAAAGTGTGAAAACTGCCACCATATGGTTGAACAGGCTCTCGCAAGAGAAAGGCTGTCCTTTACACTGTTTTATATTCCTTTCCTGATCTTGACAAAGAGGAGAATGATCCTCTGCCCTTGCTGTGGAGAGGCAAAATCCCTGAGCTCTGAGGAATACAAACAGATAAAAAAATCTCTTGGTGATAATTGACCACTTACATTTAAGATTCAGATACCGGTAAACAGTATTTTCATAGATAACATAAAGACTGACAGGCGTAGCAGCTTCTTGCGTACGGGCTTGTCAGTCTTTTTTTATTCGCATTTATAAACATTAAAACAGTCTTCCATGTCGTCGATATTCCGTTCCGGCAAAATAAAAAATACCTATCCTATCCGTATCCTCATAATATGTACATCCAACATTTCCGCTTATATCACCATTCTCAATAAGAATATTTGGAAGACAAAGATCCTAATATCTATGATCCTAAAACAGGATATTTCCGTAATCCTACCGCCACAAAAATTCAAGATACTGCACAAGGTAATTCTATCTATCTTGATGGAAACAAACTTAATGGACCTATTACCTATGTGCTTGACAAGAACGAAAATATAATTATAGGAAAACGTAAAAATCCTAATGACAGTAGTAAGCGTTCTCCCCATCCTACATTGATTGGTGGTAAGGATCCGCAAGTACAATGTGCCCGGATACAGTAAATGGTGCTTACACCAAAATATATATGAGTTCATCCTCACGCAGCTCGAAAAGCGTGGTATGAAAATCGACCGAAATACATAAATAACAAATGGGCATTGGATATTCTCCTTTGCCCATTTTTCATTATTGCTTTATTAAATACTTAACCGGAACTTCCTTAGTAAGCCATACACCATTCTTAGATAAGAAAAACTTATATCCTTCTCTATGCATCTCTCCTGCCTTAACAATATACAATACCGACTTGCCATGACGTTGACCTACTTTTACAGCAGTATCCTCATCTTTTGACAAGTGTACATATAATCTGCTTTTAGGAATCAGTCCTTGCGCATCAATAGAATTAACATACTTCTCACCAGTACCATGCCATAATTCTTCCGGCGGTTCAGTTTCTTCAAGCTCTACATCAACCAGGATTGAATGTCCCTGGTTAGCTCTTATTAGTGTCTTATCATCATTGAATGAATATCTCTGTTTATTATCAGTCCTGACAATCTCTTCCAAGATATCCATGCTAAATTCATGAGTTTTTGCTATTCCTTCAATTAATTCATCGACCTTGGCCCAGCCATGTTCATCTAAGCTGATACCTATTGTCTCTGGTTTATGCCTAAGGATAAGACTCATGAATTTGCTTGTATCTTTTAAACTCATATATTATCCCTTCCTTATTATCCGTATTTTTCTTTTAACCTAATTTCTTCAAGCTCAATCATAAGCTCCACATATGCCTCACGAAGTTCCCTCTGCGACATTCACTTTACATATGACATGTATTTGTAGTATTTCTTGGCTCTACGCTCCTCTTTCTCGAATGCATAGATGCTCTTCTCTGAGGTTATGATAATCTTCAATCATCTGAACATCTCCTGGAATAAACTTACTCTCAGGACTTGCAGGTTTTCCCACAAAGGCGTATACTATTTAAAAATTTTATGCTATATTGTTACATAATGTGATGAAAAGGATGTGATTATTATGAAAAAATTAAAATTACTTTCTAATCTACTTTGGTTAATTGGGATCATCATTATCGCAATGGTAATTCTAGGAGAATATTATTTCATCAGTTTTCTCCCCACATCCATAGACCCTTATGCATATAATTCTCAAGAGCAAATACAATTAGCTCGTAATTATACTGTTGCATTTAATTTTACAGGGTATGCTTTTTTTATTATTTCTATTGTCCTTAAAATTTACATCATGGAACATACAAAAAATAATAGTTCCAAAACATATTCTTTACGAATTACAGAGAATAAGCCTAATTATCTTTTAATACTGTGTAAAATTGTAATCATAATTTTTTCACTAATTTGCCTACTTATATCTTCTCTAATTACACTTTTCTCCGTTATAAATTTTGATGATATTCCTTTATAAAAAGAGGAATTATTTTTATAATGCTACACTTTTTTATATACTAGCATTTTTCCATAAAATATCTACGAAAACCATGACTCTTTTTCAATAAAAAAGCCGTGGCAAAGGTCCACGGCATCTAATCATAATAAATTAAACAATCTTTCCTTACATAGCGGAATATATTTTTTCTATAACCGGCGCCTTGTGTTCAATATATTTGTCAATATCCTCCGGATAAAGTTTTGCAGCCTCCATCTTAATTTTACTGTATTCATTTACAGCCTCTGGATGCAATCTAAGATAATCCCTGAATGCCAAATGTCTTTTCAATTCCAAAGAATTCTCCGGGCACACATATAAATGATGTTGCTGTAAATGTTCCTTTCCTTCATATGCGAAAGCTTCTCTTCCAGGTATTCCAAGATTACCTTCATGAATATAGCCAATACTTTTCAAAGCTAAAATCGCATCATTAATTCTTTCTTTTTTCACAACAACATCAATATCTATAATTGGCTTGGCTGCCAATCCTTTAACTGAGGTACTGCCGACATGCTCAATAGAAATAGCAAGCTCTCCGAGAGCCTGACTAAGCTCTGTTTTTATATCAATAAAGTCCTGCTTCCAGTTTTCATCATAAGAAAGTACAACAACATGTTTTGTTCTCATTAAACTATTTCTCCATCATTTCAATTGCTTCATTCAAGGTCAATGGTTTTTTCAAATCCATAGAATTTCTCCTTAACATAAAAAAGCTGAGCACAAGACTCAGCTTGGTCCCTAATGTCCAACGGACTTCAGGCAACTCTGTTACATTTATTATATTCAAAAGCGCAGAAAAATACAATACATTTTTACAAATTTTCAGATGTCAAAATACAGGTTTAATTTTTCATTCTAAGTTGCAGCTTTAACAACACATTCACGAAACGTGAGTTTTATAAGTTCAACTTCTGCTTAAATGCGTTGAAAAAACTAATGTGCCGCCTGTCTGTAACACTTCTCTTGCCAGCGTAAAAGTAATGATTGTACTGGTATACTAAATTGGTAACACCTTGGACAGATAATATGTTATAAATAATATTATCTAGGAGGACCAATTATGTCAGCAAAGTACAATGAAGATTTCAAAAAGGAAGTAGTAGATGCATATATTAAAAGTGCAAAATCTTATGCAGAGATTGCCGCAGAGTTTAATGTATCCAAAACATCAGTCCGTGATTGGACTAAAAAATACAGCGAAGAATGCCAGTACAACTAATAATAAAAATAATAATAAAAGCAACATTGATTACGTTAATGAAATAAAAACCTGGATATAAGTCAGGGCATAAACATAAAATTTTTGATAACTTATTAAAGCAAGATTTTACAATTAATGAGAAAAATAAAATTTAGTGCACTGATTTTACTTATATGAGACAAGCGAATGGTAGGTTTAGATACAACTGTACAATTATAGATTTATATGAATGGAAAGATTTTATAATACATTTAAAAATTGTTTTTATTATAGGTTTACATTTGATAGCGTTGAAATGTTAGACAAGATGACTAAGCAACATATTAACTGGTATAACTACGTCAGACCACATACTCATAATAACAATTTAACACCAATGGAATTAAGGTTTAGCTAATTTATCCGTCCGACTTGTTACCAAAAATGTTGACCAGTACACATATTAACCTCCACCATAATCTATTAAAAATAGGCATTTTATAGACTTGCCCAGGTCTTTGTCATTATCGATGACATTTAGCTTTATGGTTTGCTAATGTGGTTCCGGCTTTGCTTTTTGAACTTTTGCTAGAAGATTTACTAGCAAGTGTCTTTCCAGCTTTACCGACTTTTCCGCCATGATGTACAGCCATTTCGTGTACCTCCTTTGCATAATCTCCTTGCAAAAAATGGTACCCCCTGTTATGATTATTTTGCGAATGAAAAGTCAAGGGTTCACTTTGACAAGGGAATAGCTAGAGCAAAAACTCTGGCTTTTTCTATGTTTAGGGATTTCTCTCTTACATACCTTACAAATAACTTTGAATGTAATTATTTAATTTTTCTTCCGAATCAATTCCATAAGAATTAGCTACATTACTAAAATATTTCTTTATCTCTTCTTTACTGATTATTTCTCTAGATGGTTGTAATGGTTCATAATCGCTTCGTGCATCCTTCCAAGGGTCCTCATTATGTGTAATATTCTCAAGAACCTTTCCACTATATTTCCCAAATGTATTGATTACTAAATCAATTACCATCTTTTCCTGATTATCTAATTCTGCAAATCGTTCCTTTAATATTGCAAACCTGTTATCTTCAATTGGGTTAAATTTGAAATCTTTAAATAAATCATATACTTCTCCATATACAGGCCCATGCACCCAAGCCATACAATCTTCTTTATACAGTGGCTTATCAAACATTACCATATATATACCCTGAATAAAGTATAAAATTTTCTGTAGTGCCAATGGTGTAACTTCCTGCATCTGTTCAAAAATGTAAGAAACTGTTAATAACATTTCGTCTGACATACAAAATATTCCCGCAATCTCTTCAGCTGCTTTAATTGCCTTTTTATAAGCTGTTTCTCCAATCTTTTCAGCATTATCATTTAATAACTTAATCATATAATTTGGTGTAGATAAAGCCTTTTTAATTACATCAGAATATTCTTTTGAAGGGATTTGTCCTGAAAGATATCGTGTAATTGTGATCTCTCCAAATCCTAACGCAGTTGACAACGGCGCCTTTCCAATATTATAAATTGCCATTATTCTATTGATATCTTCTATGCTAACTAATCCCTCAGCACGTCTATACTGTTCGTCAATAGCTTTCATGTTTAAATCCAATAGACCAGGAATATCCATTTCCTCTCCACATTCTTCACATATAGCAACCATTATTTCGAAATCATAAGTTTTATTTTTTATTTCTTTTTTCACAATCTTTTTCCGAAGTGTGTATGCTCTGTCATCCCTGCAATGCGTACAAAAATCGTACAGTCTCTCCTTTGCCATTTTGTTTTCCTCCTAATTTTGCGTTTCGATTTGTTTTCTTTTCTATTTAAAATAATATTTTAGCGGATATTTCTGCTTGTGAAATGAAATTACTATAACATATCTTGAATCTAACTTATTAAATTTAATATATAGTGAAACCTGTTCCGCTCCAGAACCAAATCTACGTAATAAATTTACATCCTTTCCAAACACATATAGCATCTCATGTTCAAATCCTTTATGATCGTTGGGACGAATCTCTGAAAAATCCATTGGAGTAAGCCCCAGTAGAATCTGTTTTCTATGTTCCTCAGTAATTACATAGTCCATAAACAAATCTTGATTATCCTGTCTCTTATCATTCATCTCAACTCTATATTTTCCAGCATTAATTGCAGCTTTTACTTCTTCTAGATACTTCTTAATGTCATCATAAGTTGCTGTCAAATTTTATCCTCCAATTTATGTGATAATATTTTTAATTTATTCTATCATTATAGTACGCCGATGATGGGTTTTTGTCAATACCCTATCATTATAATTTTATTATTCTCATTCGAGTTTAAATAACAAACCCGTCCTAGAACGTCAATCACCAGAGCATTTTTTCTCTGTCATTGACATTCCCGGACGGGTTCGTTTATTTATAGCCAAGGCCTCTTAAGTCTAAGTGTCCTAAATCCACTATTCATTTTTTATAATTCGTATCGTAGCAATTTTAAAAGTTGTAAACTAGTTGTAAATTCATTTCTTTATTCCGTCAAATGCTTGAAATCAAAGGATTTCTCGCCATTGGTTAATACCATGCCATGGCAGATGAATAGCACTTTTATCATAAAATTTCTCCTTCATAATTTGACAAATACCGCGTAGTTTTGCTAGGTTTCGCAAAATCTCCGGGGCATTTACAGCTTTCAATGAATATGTATGTAAAAATGCAAATTGTAGCAAAATTATGCAATACACAGAGACATCAATCGTAGTAAAACTTCGTAGATTATACTACCGTAATTATGAAAGTTTTATTTCAAGCGCTTCCTTTTTTTGACGTTCTAAAATTTCGCTATACTTTTCATATGCCCCTTTCTGAAACATTGAAAGAATAGCTTCCTGAACCGAATATTCTGACGGATGCAGTCTTAAATCTTCCACATCAGAATCATATTCATATGTTTTGCAGATATCAATTTTCAAATCGTTATACTTAAAGTTTATTTCAACAACAACTGCACGCAAATCTGCAATAGATTCAAACTTATATCCCATTGTTGAAACATAAAAATTATTATCTAAACATTCCTGAACAAAAGAATTATTTCTAATGCTTGTACCATTAAGAATAGCACTTGTAATTCCTTGGAGATTTTTTAATGTTCCTTCTTCCTCACCATCCAATTCTCTTGTTTCTTCATCATCGGTACCTTCATATTTCTTTAATTCTATTTTTGTAACAGTTTCAAATCGCCATCCTGCAAATTTCTTTTTAATAAACTCATCAAAAAAAGTCACGCGATTTTCATTAGTCAAAACCTGTAAAGATATATGTTTTGCAGAAAATGAAGAATCTTTTTTAATTTGAGATTCCAAAACCCTATTAAAATCCTTCATCTCTCTACTAGATGCTTGTCTAACATCAACTAACACTTCACATTCTGACATCTTATTAATCTTTATCTCTGTTTCCTTATACTGAGTAGATATAAACGCATTTCTTCCTGGTCTTGATAATGCGTAACGCAATTTCACTAAAATGTTATCACCATCTCTTACTATTGCCATCAAACTATATTTAGATTCTCGGAATGAAATATTTGAAAAGAAATCCTCCGTATCATCCATGATATTATTAACATCTGAATTCGTTAACACAAACACAGATGATTTTAAATAATTTCCACCATCTTCAATCGATTGGCTCATCTTTTCTATATCACCAGTTCCCCATAAAACAGGATAAACCTGCTCTGCAATCTGCTCAGCATTTGTAGAAGTTAAAATTATCCCTTGTTTTTTTAATATTTGTCGAATTCGAAAGGGTTTAAGTTTTCCATCTTCTATAACTCTTTTAAGTTCTTTATTATCAACATAATTGGTTACCATTTTCACACCCCCTATCTATTATCAACCACGCCTATTTTTCTGTTTAATAGAGACTTTGTTTTTATAGCTTTTATTATTTTCTCATCAACTCTACCATTATCATAATTGCTGATTATATTAATAAAATTCTCATTTATGTAATTGCAATCATCTTGGTTCTCTACCCAAAAACAGAAATCATATGCATCATATCTATTTTCATATTGAAATGTCCTGCACATACTCCATAAATATTGAATACTTTCTGACGTAATACAATCAAGACAAAATACAACCAATATTTTATTTGTACGTGTATCACCATTTCGAAGTTCTTCCTTTTCTGTTGTTTCGCAGAATATATATTTAGCAAATAAATGATTCAAGCTCCAATAATTTTCTGAAATAGGTTGTGAGTTATTAATACTTGGATACAATACATTAATACCATTTAAATAATCAGTTTTTATCATGCGATCAATTGCATCCCATTTCTCCAATGTTTTGTTACCTGCTATAAATATTTTATATGGTATTTTTTTATTTGGTATTTCCAACTCTGACAAATACTGCTCAAATTTTTTATGATCATATTTTCCATCATTACAGTTAATAATAATAAGAGCACAATTCTTATCAGCCCCATCAGCATAAAATTCTTGCAACTCAGAGTTATTTCTTGCACAATCAATTAGATTAATCTCTTCATTCACCCAATTTTGTATCTCTGATTTTGATATACTTGCCCATTCTCTATTTTTACACTCAATAAATACACCTTGAACACCACCTAAATATGGATCTTTATACTCCATATATAAATCCACACCATGCGTTCTTTTTGAAGTCCCTTTCGAGTTCTTATGGGTACTTCTTGTACACTTTATTTCTTTGTCTCCCATTTTCTTTTTCCAATTAAACATGCTTAGCAGTTCAAAACCTACTGATTCTAATTTTTTCCCAATTTTTTGCGCATTTTCACCCATAACTATTATCTCCTTCCCGAACATTCCAGCATACGATAAATCATGTTTAACTGTTTATTGTTAATAGAATGTCTCAATCTATATATCCTAATTGTACCTGAAATAAATATAAGCATACCAATATATACATCTTCACATTTCCACTTTATTGAAATCTTATCAATGTTCTTTTTGTACCTTTCAATGATTTCAAAAGGATTATCGTAATTCGAAAGATCAAATGTACAATCAGCTAATATACCATCATTAAATGCCACTTGTGTAGCCGTAGTCTTTCCGACAATCACATTATCTGTTTCTTTTAGGTACTCAATAATTTTCAAAAAATCCAACTCTAATGGTTCAATAATTGCCTTATTATCTATTGCAATTGATAAAGCAGTTATAATCTTGCTTGCATTTTGACTTGAGCCCCATACATCCATATAATTCTTTTCTAAATTAATATGAAACTCTGTTGTAACATATTTTTTCCTTGTTATATTTTGAAAAGAATTTGTATCAAAATCATACTCAACGCTCTTATATATAGACGAGTATATATATGTTCCAGATATTTCCGTGTCGCTATAATCATCTATTACAAACCGCGTTTCATCCAAAATCTGTTGTTCTAATTTATCTATTATTTGAACACATGATAAATCCGTACGAAGAATAAATTTATATATCAAAATATTACTTGCAGCCATATATCCTCCTTCTAAATTGCTTTAAACATTTTCTGGCTTACTGGTTTCGCCTGCCCCTTTTCCAATTCCCTACGGACACTTTCCATTTCTTCCAGTTTCCTTAGTTCTTCCGTTGCATCATCCAATCCGATGTGAGTATAAACATTAAGTTTTACTGCTATATCAGAATGACCCATGATATATTTCATATCAGAAGTCCTTTGAAGCTGATGGTCTATATTGATGATATTGTTTGTTAAGTCAACATCCTTCATGATAAGACCATAAAATTCTGATATTCTCATTCCCGTGTGAAAGAGAATATAAATCACTTCATAATACTTGCAATATACCACATCATCATGCACAAACTTAAAGAATTTTTTCATCTGGTCTCTTCTAATTGCTTCTCTAGTAACACTGTCATTTACAATGATACCCGCGAGTTCGAAACCGAATAGATTCTTCATTAACGCCAACTTGGATTGTGGACTCACTGAGTCCACAATCATTTCTTATCCTGCCCCATTTTACGAACTCTTCTCGGATCTTCCGGTTTTTTTGCATCTTTCGGAATCAGCCACATTCTTCCCATAAGAAAAGCTCCTTCAATTCGTCCTTCTTTACAATATATTGCTACTCTTCTTTGAGACACATTCCATTTCTTTGCACATTCTGCCGATGTTAGATAATCCATGCTTTATCCTCCATAATCCGGTTAAATTCATTTGTTTATATTACTTCTTTTCTAATATGATCCATTCACCTTTTTTATTTGAGCCAATTCGTTTCAGTACGCCTTTTTCAACCATAGACTGCAGGCACCGCTTAATTGTTGAATCCGAGCAATCTAAACGAGCTGCCATCTCTTTTCGTGTTAAGCCAGTTTCTTCTCGTAACAACTCTATAATTTTAAGCTCACGTCCATCTAATTTTATCGGGTCATTTATTGGGTCATTTATCGGGTCATCGTGACCCAAGAAAAATTTACCACTAACATGCATTTCTCTATTGTGAAGCTCATATTTCTCATTCAGCAAAAGATTCCTTAAAAACATTTCAAGGAACTCTGTCGTCTCATAGATACCATTCTTTATGCTATTATAATTTGCCCTAACCAAAGCATTTCGAAAATACCAAGAGTGTTCCGCAAACAAATCATTTTCGGCATCAAATCCAAGCATGCGAAGATACTTTATTAAAAACACAGCTGTTGTTCTGGTATTGCCTTCCTCGAACACATGGATTTGCCAAAGTCTGGAAATAAAAACCGCTAAATGATGAATCACCTCATCCATTGTTAAACCGTTATAGCGAAAATCCCTTTCCTGCGAAAAATCATAATCTAGCGTTTCTCGAAGTTCAGTAGCTCCACCATAAGATACTGTATCTCCATCAAGAACCCATTCCTTTTTCGTGATATTATAATCTCTGATTTTTCCTGCATGGGAATAAATACCAAGGAACAGCTCGCGATGAATAGATAAATATTGTGTAGGCGAAAACGTAAATGCCTTCTCAGATAAGATTTTTGCAATTCTTGCAGACACCTTATCTGCCTCTTCTGTACGCGTCTCAACCTCAGAACGACCGTCTTTACTCTAGTAATAACTATTGATTAAGTCTCCGGCCTCATCTACAGAGATTTCACCGTCAATGTTCTTTTTTGCAGTCTCGTACAAGTATTCAGATGGTTTTAATCCATCAACATCCTGCAACCCAATCGCAGCCTGCCAAGCTTGTCCAAGTTCTTTTCTTGTAGGAGGAAGATTTTTTATATATTCCTCAAATGGATCTTTTTTTATATCTTTCATATCAAACCTGTTATGAAGTGACCTTTGTCAAGTGTAAATTGCAAAAATCACCGCATTTCCTTTCTTTTAAATTTTAACACTGGGTACAGAGGTAGAACCTCAGACTAACAGTCCCCGGCCTTGGCCACTCTGTTATACGTGGATTGATTACCAACAGGTCAATGGTCCGCCGTGAATCTTGCCGTCTCCTAGCGTGAATCAAAATATATATAATATAATGTCAACAGAGGTTGATCGCAAATAATTCGGACCTTAGAATGCTCCAAGGCTCTACCTCTGTATCCAGTGTTGATTAGTTATTTTTAGCAGATAAAATCTGACAAAGTCAGTTTCTTCTGCTTGATTCCCCA
>FOPE01000034.1 GCA_900113385.1 Lachnospiraceae bacterium C7 | reverse complement strand
CCACCAAACACATACTTCTTCATGAATTCTCGTAATGTTACCACGTCTCCCTCATAACTGAAAGTAAAACCAGGTAAGCAGTCCGGCTCATCTATGTATGGCTCTAATCCTGGATAATTTACGATTTCCATCCATATTGGTAATTCTTTACTCCTACCGCCCCTATGCTCAGTTTGAAAATTTACTTCATATTCATTTTCATGCTTGTTATCCATATATGAAGACCAAACACTTGAAGTTTTTACAATCACCCCTGGGAATTCAATTGTAATAGAATCTTCACATGCTTCCAAGTCATCATATCCAAAATATACTTCTTTTCTTGTTATTTCTTCCATATAAATCTTCCACCCTTCTGTAGTCTCTTTATCTTTGAATTATCCATGTGATATGCACTTATTATATCATTCCTAACGAAAATACACAATCGTTCACTAGCCTTTTGGGGGTTTAGATAATCGGTGAAGTAACACCTTGATATAGCGCCATTTATATCCTTTGTAGAATAAATCGCCTTAGGGTTCTCTATTCCATCTATTACCTCATCTATATACTTTTCACTTAAACCAGTCTCCACAAAATGCTTTGCCAAATGTACATATCTATCTTGCCTATTGTAGATTGTTTTCCCTAATGGGTCTTTAACACCCTTTGCAAATTCTTTATCGAAATAATCTTTCCATTGTTCAACCTCTTCATATGAGTAACCATATTTTTGTATGTTCTTTTTAAGAATTTTTTTATCTTTACTTTTGGATATATACGTGTCATTCTTCCTAGCAAACATCTGCAAATCTAGTTTCAGTGCTGCAACATTATATTTTTTTCTAAACTCTTCAAAACTCTTTGTTTTGTCTAATCCAAAATACTCTGCTCGCTCTTTAAGCGTGTTAAGTTCATCCCGATCTAGTGCCCATCTTGCCCTTTGGAGCAAAGCACAACGACAATTACATACATTTCTAGCGCTTCCACCTATTCCTGGGGCTTGCATTAATTCTCCGCCAACTTCAAAAGCTTCACCAACTTCTTTTATCTGCCCATCTGCAGCAGCGTGCCATTGTCTTGTTTTGCCATCTAGTGTTGCATCCCATTGTTTAACAACATCAGCTCCATTCTGCTTTGCTTTATTCTGAGCATCTAGTGTGGCTTGGTTTTGCACTCTGTGTCCTTCTGTTCTCGCTATTCTATCTGCATATGCAAGGAGACCACCACCACCTTTGGTTCTATTTCCCATCATGTCTCTTTCTATTGCTCTTGCTATGTCAATATAGCTTTGCCCTTGTGCTAGTCCAGATGATAGATTTCTTTGGATGCTGTGGCACGTCTTCACTGTGCTTATATTTAAATGGTTGTATAGTCCTTTTGATAAGGCTACATTGTTTGTTAATGCTTTATGCACTTCATTCTTGTCTATTGGCAATACTAATGGCACTCCTTGTCCATGCAAATCATACATGGTCCCAATAAATGAATCTGTATAACTGTTTTCCAAGTGTTCATTGATTGTCTTGGTTGATTCCTTGCTTAATTCTGCTAATATTCCTTCAACGTTTGCTTTGAGTTGCCTCTGATATTGAATCTGATATATAACATTTTGTGCTCCCATTGGTTCTTCTTGTGCCCTTGCCATTAGTTTTAGCAATTCTTCATTAATGCTTTCTAATGCGTTTTGATAACTTTTCTTAAGCTTCTTTAATACTTCCTTTTCTTGCTTAAGCTGATTCTGTAGTATTTCCTTCTGCCTTTTGTTCATCTGATTCAACCTCGTTTAATGTTTGCATGACTTTTTCAAGCTCATCTTCGTCTTGGGTTAATAACTTCCCTTTTACATCTTCAAAGTCTATATCCAACGCATCACATAAATGTTTTGCTACAGTCTCATTATCAAATATATTGCTAAGTGATAGAATTGTATTCACTTCTACTTGCCTTCTTTGTGCGTTTGTAAGCTCTATTTGTGCATTATCTTGCGCATTGGTCATTATTTCTCGCTTGAATCTTATAAAGACATCATTCTCAGTGTACATAGTGCCATGCTTAGCATTTATTTCAGCTATAACAACCCTAATTATTCTCTTTAGGAATTGCTTGAGTCTCTTCTCTAGCTTGTCGCATTTAAGGTCTAAGAGTGCATATCTTGAACGAATAACAATATTTGTTATATTCCCATCGCCCATTTGAGCCGAGTTGAATCCCATTCCGAATCTGTAGATATTCTTTTCATCCAGTTCAAGCTTTGTTTTGCGTGCTTCTACCGGAATATCTATTGTTTTGACTTCTACTCCGCCTTCTTCTTCAACTCCTATTGTTTTCTTGGTCTTTAGGTTAAAAGTTAATTCATCTAACGAATCCCCATCAAACCCTTTAACCACATATAATGGGTGGTCGAAGTCCTGGAGATTGTTAGATAATCCACAAGCCATGATGTCATAATCATCTATCAAAGATTTGATTGGAGCCAAGTTAGATTTTCTCTTTTTGTTATTATCTAATCTAAAGAATGGAACAAAGCCAAGTGGAGACCAATACTTTTCTTCACCACCATCTTTTGTGAACATATACAAAGGACGTGGATTTATTGGCTGTTCAGTATCTATCTCAATTTTACCTGAACCAACTTGCACATAAAACCACGTCTTTTCGCTATCACTTACTTGTATTTTCTTTACAACCTTATTTCCCTTATCTACTCGTTCAACATACCAATATATAATATATTCACAATGGTCATCTGAATCCTTTGCCCTTACTTCCACAACTCCTAATGAATCTGCATACTGAAAATGTAATCTATCATCACTGCCTTTATAGGCATGCATATATCCATATCCTTTTGTGCAAACGTCTAACAAAACATCTGATAACTCTGAATTAAAATCATCATTGAAATAAATATCCAACTCGTTTTGAAGTTCTGGAACACTCTTCTTTGCTTTTATGAATCCTTCATCTGCTCCTGAAAGCATGTATTGTACTTGCTGATCTACTAACTCAGTAAAGAACGGATGACAGATTCTAGCATTATTTCTTATTGTGTCTTCCTGTAATACTCCATCTTCATCAAAATAAAACATTCTTAGTTGTAGTATCTCATGGTGAGCTTCGTAATACTGTTGTCCTAAAATTGCTTCTCGCCTTCCTGCATCTAGTTTGGCCATCTCAAGCAATTGCTTTATCTCTTCAATCTGTAACATGTTCTAATTCTCCTTATATCTACTCTGTGTATGCTTTGTTAGACACTTTACTATATACATCTTCATATAGTTCTGTTTTGTCACCATTGTAAGTGTATTCTGCATAAATACCATCACCACTTACATCTGTACTTAAGAGTGCTTTATAGTTTTGTAATGTCTTACAGCACCACACAACAAATGTGTTTTCTTTATTAATCTTTGGAAGTTTGTTGGATGTTGCTCTTGCGTTATACCATTCTACTAATTTATCTTTGCATACTTCTTCAAATTCTTTCATTCCTGTAATTATCATGTGTTTTACCTCTTTCTTATTATTTTGCTAATACAACCATTTCTTTTTCCTGATGTACTGCTCGCATCCATATCTCATTGCATCCATCAAATGGTTAAAATCATCTATTGGTATATTCAACGTATTGCCAAACTTATCTTTAGCCCATGTATAGTTTGTGATTTCTGTAATGAAATTAACGCACCTTGGATGTATTATTATTTCTAAATCTTGAATCCACTGTATTCCGTTGCTTATGGAATCTTTGCCCTTCTTTGCGCCTTTAATTCTTAAACCATAGCCTTTTAACTCGTCTATTGATTTAGGCTCAGCAGAATCTGCGGTTATGTGTTCTTTGCCATATCCCATGGCTGTCACTGTTTTGTATATGTCCTTATTTGACATACCTTTTTTATAAATTTCATCCCAAACATACAACTTACTTTCATGTAAATCTAACAAAGCTATCACCATTGCTGTTGGGTCGTTTGTATAACCAAAATCAAGGCCACATATAGTAATAAGCTTACTTCTATCTAGCTCATCTAATGTGTAGTTTTCCTCTCTCCAATTCTCATATACCAAGCCATCTGCGACACCCCACTTGCCTTCGCCAGCAACAGCATATCTTCGTGGATTTCGCAGTTTCATTTCCTTGAATACTTTTAGATCTGATTCATCTAACCACTCATTGCATTTATATGTTGTTGTCAGCGCCAAGATGTCCTTGCTTTGCTTATCAAAAAATCTATGCTTTAGCCAATGCTTCTCGCTCCACGGATTAAAAGTAATTGTCCATTGCTTAAATAGATTGGAATATTCTTTAGGAATTGCGCCTCTTATTGATTCATCTAATGTATCAAAGTCTGCTTCTGACAGCACTTCATAGGCTTCTTCTAGCCATGCCCAGCAAAGCACTCCAGTATCAACTGTTATTGATGTTACTTTCAATGGGTCATCTAAGCCTCTGAAATATATCTTTTGCCCTGTTGGAATATATTCCATTTCAAGTGGGCTTTCTTTTATCTTCCATAATTTGTCTACACACAATGTTCTAATTGCCCATTTAAGTTCCGTGAAGCATGAATCCTTAAGCGTTCTATAAGTTTTTCTTACAACTAACAGATTAGAGCCTGGATATTTCATTAGCCTATATATCAAGTTAAGCGCTGTAGTCTTAGATTTCTTACTGCCTCGGCTACCTTTAACAACTCGATATCTACATTTACATCTCCAAAACTTGCCATACCCTTTACCGACTAGATCCGGAAGATAGATATTCTTATAGCTAATCATCTATATCACTTTCTCCACCAAATTTTGGCATCACAACATTGACTGTCGTTGAGCTATCTAACACTCCTTGCATTCTCGCTAATAACTGCAATGCTTTTATCTTGTCAGCTGCACTTGCTGTTTTGCGGTCATGAACTATCTCTTGCACTCCATCTCCACATCCTTTTGGCAATATTACTTCTTCTGTCTCTTGCCCTCTTGCAATAGATGTTAATATCTGTTGTATTTCTTCTGCTTCCATAACTGCTTTTGTATTGAAATCTCGTGTGATTCGTTGCAATTCAGCTATTACTTCTTTGTTTTTTAATAGTTTTGGGCCTGTAACTCCTGCCGAATTTGCAGAGTATCCTGCATCCTTCGCTGACTGCGTTGCGTTGCCACTTTTAGCGAATGCTAAACAAAATCTTCTTTGTTTCTCTGTCACTCTATTCACCTTCTTTCTTAACTAAAAAAAGCACCACTTCATGTGATGCTTGTATGAATAAAAAAAGCGCAAGGTTTATGCCTTACGCCAAATAAAAACACTTCTACTTATATAATTATATCATGTTTGCTTATTCACTTCATGTCCTTTTCTATGTAATGCTAGCTTTTTCTAACTTATCAAATGCACGTCTTTCAATACTTCTTATCGTTCTATAATTCATTGCCATTTCATTGCAAATTATATTCCAAGGCTTTAAATCAATGTATCTTTTTGCAAGTACCTCTTTTGCGTTTTCTGAGATTATTTCACACATTTGTGCTTCTCTCAAAACTCGTGTTAATTTATCTTGAAGCCTTACAAGTCTATCTGAATATTTACTCATAGTTTCCTCTATTTCTGATATTTTTGAAAAGCCATCTTCCAAACCACAGTTGTTATGTGATGTTTGAACTTTATCTTCACCAATGCTCATGCTTCTCGCCGAACACATATTAGATAAAATTAATGCTTTCTTTAGCTCTAAATCTGCTATCTTGTAATTTATTTCTATGATTTTTTTACTGATATCTCTTACCATTATGCTCTCTCCCTTCAAGTTCCCTTCGTATTGTTGTAATTTAATTTTATCAAATACATTTTGTTCAATGCTAGCCTTTACATACTACTGTAAATTTGCTTGTTATCTTCCATCATCAATGATTGAAATGTTTAAATGCCTATTTATACCTTTCTCGATTTTCTGCCAATCATCTTTGCCTTTTTCCATTGAGTTCATCAAAACATTATATCTTTGTAGCAATGTGTCTGCATCTACTCTTAATCTTTCAAAAATGATGTCTAATAGCTCATTTATTTCTGCTTGGTGCTTATCTGATAATCTCCATTTTTTCATTTTTCTTTTTATTTCATCCCTTGCTTCTTCTGCTGGGCTTATCACACCTTCCTCAAAAAATAAATCTGTAGTATCGTACAATGTGCCTATAATTCCAATAAGCGTTGCATGCTGCGCTGCTTCCATGATTTTTGCATCATTTACCTGTTGTACTGGTGTCCTATATACCTTGTGGCTTTTCTGTTTTGCTAACGCCTTCTGGCTTGGTTTATTAAATGTTCTGTATCTCATTTTCGTTTTCTCCTTATCTCTTTCTCTTTGTATATACCTTTTTTTGCTTATATTTTGCCCATCTAAGCTTTTAAGCCTAGTTAGGTGAACAAGTTATGGTTGATTTTTTATTTTGCTTTTAAAGTGGGTTTAATTGCTTTATAGTGGCATCTTGTAAAACTTTATATCTTTCTTGCATTGATTCAGGCAATCTCATCTTTTCCTTGTCTATTTGCACTACATCTCTGTAGCTTCGTAAAAACTGCGACTGGATAACAGATTTCACGCTTCTAGTATCTAACATTGCCCATTGCTTAAGGTTGCCAACGTCTCCAACTGCTGTTTGCACTTGTGGTGGCAATTTATTGTATTCATCAATTGCGTTGTAGTTTGAATTACATATAGCCTTATAAACTAGTGACCATGCTTCTAAATCACTTACTGCTCTTGGCTTATTTAAGTCATTACACATCTGTATCAGCTTGCCAATGCTTGGTGCGAATCCTGATGTATCTGTTGTTATATATGCTTTTAAGCCTTGCATTATTGTGTTATAGTCATACTCTCTTAACATTTCAGACCACAAATCAACCATAAGTGCTTTGTTATCTGCTTTGTAGTTTGGATACATTGTTGTAATTGCTAGCAATAGCTTCTTTGTGTCGTCTCTAGTCATTTATATGTTCTCCCATAGTTTTAAATATTCTTCTTTTGACATATCTTGTGTTGATTTATTTTTACTAAAAACAGTATTCTTTTCTTTTGCTTCCCAATTGTCATATTTGCCTTCTAAAATTTTGACAAAGTTTGACTCTTTTAACATCCAATCAAAGTTAGCCATCCAATTTCTGTTATTACTACCTTTCATAAAGTCAGATGCTTCTGCTTTGTTAAATACTGTTTGAATATCATCAATGCTATATTTGTTAAGTCTTGCTTTGATTGCTTTCTTTCTACTCTCAGTCAAGCTTTTTAATACAGGATAAGATTTACATGTCTTATGAAATAGATCCACTATCTCCTGGTAATTGGTTCTAATTTGTTTTGGAGTATTGATGAGAGGGTGATCAGACTCTGTCTGATTACGAGACTCTTTCAAGAGTCTGTTGTGGTTACTCTCTGTATCTCTCTCTATCTCTTTATCTATCTCTTTATCTATCTCTTTATCTATCTCTTTATCTATCTCTTTATCTATCTCTACGTCACTCATGCGTAACGGTTGCGTCACATCAGTGTCACATTGCGTCACATCAGCGTCACAATGTGACGTTTTATCGTCAATATTAACAATTTTGTTGTTGATTTGTTGTTCAATATTATGCACTTTTTTCTTAGCTCTTAATCTTCTCATTCTCTCAGCAGCTGAACCTTCTTTGCCTACAAGTTCATCTACTTCTGTTAATTTAAAAGCATCATCTTCAAGCTCTACTAATAAATCATTTGCTTTTAAGAACTGCAACACTACTTCAACATTGTCTCTGTCTTCGTCTAAGTCAAGTGCTATTTCATCTGCTAAAGTATCTTCAACACCTTCATAGTAGATTACTCCATCATCTTGCATTGTTGCCAGCATCATCTTTAGATAAATTATTGTATATGTATCACCACCTGCTATTTTTCTCAGCTTTTTCATTCTCTTTGAAGTAAAGAAGTCCTTCTTAAGTTTTAACCAATAGTATCTTTTTCGCTCTGCCATATTGTCTTAGTCCTCTTTTCTTATAATCATAATTGTTCTCCCAGCAGCAAGTGTATTAACTCTTTTAGCCTCTGCAATAACCATTTCTATAAGTTTTCTTTTTTCCTCTTTTGTAATATATTCCATATCTTTTCTCCTTTAAACCTCTTTAATTTTTATTTTGTGAACATATAACATTAGCTTTCGCTTAATTATGTATTCTGTTGTTCGCATTCCTTTTGTATCTTCAACTACTTTTGATCCGTTCATGTCATAAACGAAATCAGCGATATAGCTACACTCTCTTTCTAATAACTTACCTTTTTTGATTCCACCTCGTGGTCCTATTGTGTTTGGTTCTCGCTGTGCCGGTATTAAAAGATATTTAACTTGTCTTTGAAGGTTTGATATCTCGCCTTTTTCCTGCATTTCAACAAGTTGCTTATACCTTTTTCCTTCTTTTTTTGAATCAAATGTTATTCCGTCAATCACGACTTTTTTTGCATGATATTTGCTTTTTTTGTATTTCATTGTATATGTCCTTTAAATACCCTTATTTAAGGTTTTTATTCTAAAGTGTAGGATTGTTAGGCTACACTGCTTTTTACTTAAATTTAATGCACTGTGGCTTGCAGAATTACCAATGCAGCCACAATGCTTACTAGGTAACTAAGATGTTATTAATATTTGTGGTATATTAAATTCCATCTGGAGAAGTTTCTTAAGGTGTTTCAACCATATATGTTAAAAGTGCTTTATTTACTGAATAACGCACTTGCAACATCTTGTTGGGTATTTGTTCGACTATCGTCTTTGATTGTGTCCTGTGGCTGTTCTGTTGCTTCTGCTGTTGATTCATATTCACTAGGTTCATCTATAATATTCTCTGCATTGTCTACATAGTCTTTACTTCCATCTTCGTTAATCACTGCCATATCACTTTCTACTGCGTTTTGCATATCAATTGACATGATTCCCCATTTACTGATCAACTGTCTTAGCATTGTCTTATACGCCATTGCGTCAAAATCTTTGCTCCAAAAAGTGTACTGAGTTCCACGCTGTAAATCTCTTGAATATCCAGCACTATATTTCTTTGCGTGGTTTTCCATTCTAGCTTTGCTCCAATAAATAGCTTTTCTAAAGCCGTTTGTGTATTCAAACATTGCATAATAACCAATTGTTGGTGTGTTCTCTCTTATATCTTCATCTTCAATTAGTCTTACATCAATTTCTTCAGTAAGCGGATTGAATTTTATTAATTCGCCTTCTTTTATAGCTACAACATTTAACTTTCTATAATAGCCAGAACGCACTGCCAACTGAATATATCCTTTATATCCAAGCTGAAATTGAGCGACCTTGCCTCTTTGTTTGTCATTAAATGGCACTAAATAATACTGTCCAAGCTGTGGAGAAGGTGAAAGTTTGAGGCTCTCACCTAATAATGCTCCTGATAAAATGCTTTGATTTGAACATCTCTGCAATTCCTGGTTAACGGTTACTGCGCTAATAATTGCACTTGTAAATCTTTGAGCGTTTCCACCTACAATGTTATTAATTTGCTGTTTTACAGCAGCTTTTGTTAGATATGTTGCTAAACCTCCTTGTTGAGTTCTTTGTGTTGCTAATGTGTTTGTCATCTTCATTTGTTTTTCTCCTTTTTCTTAATAGTTATTTATATTTACAGTATGATTTTGTAGTTCCATACATGATGGCCAAAACATATGCTTTAACAAAATATTTTCATAATCAGTTTTTTCTTTTTCAGATATATCTTTTTGACGATATCTTGCCAAGCAATAATCACTACGTTCTGCACCCCACCAATGAACACCTTCTTGCTCGCCTTGGATACATTTGATTATATCTGCAAGTCTGTTTTGTATTTCTTTACTTAAAAGACCACTAGTTTCTAAAATTCCTAGTGTTGTTATTGCCTGTTGTCTTGTAATCATATTAAGCATTTTTACTATCCTTTCCTCTAAAATCAGTTACTTTTCCATCCTCAATTACAACTGCAATTCCTTTAAACTTATATAACTCTTCGCAGTCTTGGATTGTTATTACATCTAAATTCATTTTGTATCGTTTCCTTCCTTCACTTGTTAAATAGCTCTAAATTCAATTTTATTTCCTTCGAAAAAGTCTTTTAATTTGTATGCTTGCTCAGTTGTTAATTTTGCTTCAAATCTAATCCATGCAGCAGCTGGTTCTGCTTCTTCACCTTTTACTGTCTCAACTTGATATCCTTCTGGAATTGCATTTGGATAATCTGTTATTTCCATTTGTCCTGGAAGGTTACCCTCTTCTGATTTTTGTGATTGCTCTTCAAGTATCCTTTGCTGTTCTTGCTTCGCAAGCTGCTGAGCTAACTCCTGAGCTTTTCGCTCATTCTCTTTTTGAATTCGTTCTTGCTCCGCTTTTCTACGTTCCATCTCTTCTTTTCTCTTCTGGATAGCCACAAGCCTTTGACCTTCAGCAATAGCTTTTCCAACATCAAGAGATCTCTTATATTCTTCAATTGCTTCAAAAGAAAATGCTTCAAGGCTCGATAACGTATTTAAGTCATTTTCAATTTGCTCAAGCTTTCCTTCAATTTCTTCTTGCACTTTTTTCAATGTAAAAGTTGTGTTAGTCCATTTAGGATTACTAACCTTGCTATAATCAAGCCAATCATAATTACAATTAAGTTCTTCAAACAGTTCTAGACACTTCTTTGCTTTCTCTCGTTTCTTAATTTGGTCATATTCTTTTACCTGCTTATCTATGATTGAAACAGGTTTATCAATGATTGAGATAATTTCATTTATCTGAGATTTAAACTCATTAAATGGTTTCATGTATTCTCGTTCTCTTGCTATTCTTTCATCATTTAATGCTTTCTTTAAGTGGTTCAATTTTGCTTTATCGCTTTTTGCTATTTTAATCTGGTCATCTGTGTAAACCATTGTTTCATATGTCTTAGCTTTTTCTGCTATTTCTGCTTTTAATTCCTCATAATTCCATTCAATTTTCTTTGGTAATGCTACTTCTTTAACGTTTAATTCCATCATTTCTTCCTCCTATGCATATTCTTTAGTTAATTTATTTACAAAGTACACTTGGCCTTTGCCAGTTACTTTTGTTGTTTTGTTAATCGTTGTATTTCCACTAGCATGTGTTACAACTGTTTCTTTTATCTTGAATAGTCCTAAATCCATTGCTCTTTGCGTTGGCATATTCCAATCTGAGCCTTTTCTATTAATTAGATATCCTTGCTTTCTCATCCACTCGAACAATCTCTTTGCACCTATATTCACTCCATTTCCTCTTAAAATCTTTGCTAATTCTCCTATTAAAATTGTTGTTTGACTTGCTTGCACGCTTTCAGCAAATAATGCTTTTGGTTTCATTTTGTTGTTTTCTTCCTCTAGCCTCTTTCGTTGCTCTTGCTCTGTCTTTAACTTTGTAGCAAGTTCAATAAGAAAATCAGGTGATTCTAATGCTCTTTGAATTGTGTCCCCTGTCATATATGCTCCATGCTTTCGAATGCTTGGAAGAACCTCTGCTGTTACCCAATGTTTGAATTCCTTTGCTGTAGTAAGTTTGCTCGAAAGAATTAAACTATATAAGCCTACCTCATTGATTATGGTTAAATTTTGTGTTCCACCAGGGGTGGCACATTTCGTTACCTCCTTATCTTCTTCATCAACATGATCCCCAATCGCTTTTCTCGAGTTGCTATATCCAAGGATTTCAGCCACGTCTTTTCCTACAAAGTAAGGTTCATTGTTAATCATCATTGTTCTTATATTTCCAAATTCATTGTTACTAAATATTTTTAATTCTGTATTGTTCATGTCTTTTGTCTCCAATCTTTAAATACCAGGTAAAACTGCATTAGGCCTTACATCTTTTGCTATATAGTTGTAATAAAATTTGCTTTCTTGTTCCTGCAAATACTTAATATCCTCTTCTACATCTGTCCGATCTAAATAATAATGCTTTGTCTGTAGCCTTAAATCATCATTCCATTCTGATTTAATTTGTGCTTTTAAAATTGCAAAATCAAAGCCTGTAACCATTAAATAATGCAAAACTTGGATATAATAATTTTGTGGAACAACATCATTGCCATTTCTATCTCTCCATTTCAAAGAAGATGTTGCTCCAGAAATAGTTGATGTTTTTATTTCTAAAATGCCTTTTCTTCCTGTTTCTTTATCAACTAACCATCCATCTAAAGAAGCATGTGCCCATGGCATTTTACTATTGAAAAATATGTTGTTTTCTTCATATAAAACTTCATATTGCGGGAAGTCTAAAGCAAACAACCGTCTTAAAAGTGGCTCTGCGTTGTTACCATATTTAACAACTTCTTTATCAGAAATATCCTTTTGCTTAGCTTTGCCTGTTTTATATCTCCACAATTGAACATTTGTCATCCATGGGTTACATCCTAAGACTGCAGCAGCATCACTTCCACCTATTCTTCCTCTTCTTGCATGCAACCAATCCTCATGACCATTACATATTTTCATTTCTAACACTGCTCTTCAGCTCCAATCTTTAAAATCTTTCTAGCTAGTTTTGCTGATTTTTTAATTTCCTTTTCTATAGCTGCAGCATTTGGTCTTCTGTGTGCACTTTGCAAAAATTTTATTGCAGTATCAATATCCCATAATCGTATTCCTCTCAAAGTGCCTACTTCAGAAACAATTGCATATTCTTCTGCTTCTGCCTTCCATTTTGGTCCGATTCGTGAATACATGCTTCCACCTACTTTGATATTTAATGGTGCTAATGTGATAATATCTTTTATTGATACGAGCAAACGTTTTTCATCTTTAACATAAATGATGCCATTTATCGAAACAAATGCAGTACATATCTTTCCTATACTTCTTCTTTTGAACTCTTCTGGTTCAACTGTCGTAAGTGCTTCATACCAACTTGAATTAAAAAATCTTTCGCATTCTTTAAGAATATATTCTGAGTTTGGACACATATTGAATTTTGCAACTCTATAATCAGCACTTGATTGTCGTAAAATTGCTATAGCTAGTCCTTCATAGCCAACTAACATTTCACCTTCATATCTGCTTCTTTTCTTTACCATTTTCTTTTCTTCCTTTACCATTCAACGTCATATCCATGTACAGTTACTTTTGTTACTAAAAAGTTGCGTTTCTCTAGCCATTTAATTTCAGCAAGAGACAATCTAGAAAAATATGTGCAAGTTTGCCCACTCTTTGCGGCATCTTTTATGCGTGTTTTTATGATATCAATATCTGCTTTAATTCTTTCTTTTTCTATCTTTTTAGCATTTTTTTGCGATAATTTTAATATTCTTTTTTGATTGAACATTATTTTTTCTCCTTATGTGATTAAATATCTTTTCTTTTACACTTTACTTTATTCAATTGTACATATCAAAAAAATAAAGTATTCTAGTCGCTGGCTAATTGATCTGCATAATATGCAAGATCTGCTTGTTTTTCGCCTTTCGCATTCTTGACCAGTCTTCTTATTTCGTTAGCAATGTTTTCAATAATTTCATTTCCTGCGCTATCAATCAAGTGTTTTGAAAAGCTCCAATATCGGCTTCTCGTCTCATCCATACAGTAAAATATAAATGATACTTCTATAACTTCACATTTATAATCGTATGTTGTAATAATTTTTCCCCATGGGAATACTTCAAAGACCTTTTCTCGTAGTTTTAAATCGAATTCTTTATTATTCATTCATCTTCGCTCCTTTGTCCTTAACTATTGCGCCACATTTAGGGCAATACCTTAGCTTGAATTCTTTATAATATATTTCACCGTCATATTTGTCAGTTACAATACGATTCCAATCTTCTAAATGAAGCCCACAATTACTACATATGAATTCGTCTACTTCATGATATGTTTCGTTGAGGTTTTCACATGTTTCTGCAGCTTCAACTTTTCCTCGCAATGCCAAAGTATTGCCATGGCGAATAGCTTTAAAATGTATAAGATTTAGCAGTACCATATCTTCAGCTATCATATTTGCTAGCTGAAGTTTAGCTTCGTGCTTTGTCCTATATTGAACATCATCTTTTTGCATTACCACTCTGTCTGATATTTTCATTTTTTATCTCCTGTTCTTTAAACTAGCACCACAAATAGTCTTGGCTGTTTTAACCAAGACTAGATATCATAACTTTTTTGTTTGGATTTTTAATCGATATAATAGAATTGTTTTGAATTTCAAGCAATAAAAAACACAATGCATTGTAGCTGGATACTTTAAGTACTTAGTTACTGTCGCACTAGATGCCTAATATTTGTCAGTTAAAACTCTAAAACCCTTTTTACTACCAATTTTTGTCCATTATCGTGGTTATTTGTCTAGTCGTATTATTTAGTTATACATATAATAAGTTCTTTACGTAATCTTTCCATAAGCGCTCTAAAAACCATTCATCTTTGCTAGCTTTTTCAATTGCTTCATTTCGCTCTTCAAAGTTGCTTGGCTGGCCATATGGGCATCTCACTTCTGCATCAATTTCTGCATCATTCACATAAATTGTATTGAAGCTCATGCTATATTCAAGCTTGTCTTGAACTGCATCTTCGAATTCTTCAAAAGTTAAAATTTCAATCATGCCTTTTTCCCTGTGTCTCTTTTATTTCTTTCTCCAGGCTCTCCTGATCAATGTAATAATGCCATTTTGAAGTTCCTTTTTTTGCGTATCCCCACTTGAATTTTTTCTGCTGTAAGCCTACTCTTATATACTGTGGATTCACATTCAAAAGTTCTGCTGCTTCTTTAACCGTCATTCGTTTCACATCAATTCCTCCTAGATTTCTTCTAATAAGTCTTCAACTTTAACATTAAAGAATTTAGCAAGAGTCCAAATCTTGTCAATTTTAGGGAATGTCTTACCGCATTTCCAATCACTAAGTGATGACGCTGGAACTCCTGTTTTCATTGAAACTTGTGCTGTAGTAATATCATTAGCAACAATCAGAGACTCATACTTTTTATAAGATGGCATAACCATATCAGTTTTCCTCCTTCCATAATTTACTTGTAATCGTGACGGAATACCGATATAATAATAGTGGTTAATTTATTAAACATATTCGGATTTCCGTTTGCAACTATATAATAGTACGGTTTTCTTAATATGTCAATAGGGTTTTACGAATTTTTCTTATTTTTTTAGTAAAACCCGAATTATATAGCAATAAAGGAGAACCATATGTACGAACGTTTTAAACAATTATTAGATGAAAAGCATATTAAAGTGTCTCAAGTTTCAAGAGAAACAGGTATTGCACCTTCTACTTTAAGCGACTGGAAAAATGGCAAAAGTACGCCTAAATATGACAAAATGAAAAGAATAGCTGAGTATTTTAATGTTGACGTTGAATGGCTTTCAGGAGAATCTGATCAGATGTGGAAAACCGAAAATATTAATATTTCCGAATTTTCAACTGATGATAATTCAAAAGAAAATTTTTATGAATTATATAAAAACAAACTATCTGAGCCAGTATCTACTGTAGGTATTAAATCTAACTTATATCGTTTACCTATATTTTCAACATCTAGTAAAGAAATCACATATGAATACATTTCAGCGTGTGACAAAGATATGTCATTGCTTGCCGGATTAATATATAATTCTTCAAATATGGAACCACAAATTTCACAAAATTCAATCTTGATCTTTAAAAAAGCCAATGTGCTTACAAGCAATAAATTAAATGTCTTATATAACATTAAAAGCTCGTTATTTGAATGCTACAACATAATTAAACTAGGCAATGGATATATGTTAGAATCATATAACCAACTAGTGCCAATGCAGTTTATAAGCTATGAAGATTTCAAACAAGCATATAAAGTTATCGGAACTGTTATCCGAAGTATTCAAAGACACTAGAAAACATATACTTGATTATTCACTTGCTACAACATGTGAGTGAATAAAGCAAGTTATTTTTTTGCACAAAATGAGGAGTGAATATAAATGAGACTTCCTAACGGTTATGGTTCAGTTTATAAACAAAAAGGGAAAAGGCGCAATCCATGGTGCGCAGTTAAAACTGATAAATGGATAATTGAAAACAACAAAGTTCTTCAAAAACGGTATTATTTAGGTTCATATCCTAATAGATCAGAAGCATTGCGTGCCTTGTCTGATTATAATTTAATTCCAAAACGATCAATTCAAAACAACAACACGCTTACTTTTACAGATGTATATGAGAAGTGGTCTTCAGAACATTTTCAAAACATAGTTCCTTCAGCATGCCGAACATGGAAATCAGCTTACAACCATAGTAAGCCTCTTCATAACATGCTAATAAAAGATATAAGAGTGGCTGATTTAGAACACACAATACAATCCGCAGATATTGGATCAGCAACAAAAGGTAGAATGAAATCATTATATAATCTCATGTACAGATATGCATTAAAATATGATATAGTAGATAAAAATTATGCTGAGTTATGCAATTCAGTTAAGACTGGTGAAAGAATTATAACTAGGATTCCTTTCAGTGTTGAAGAAATCAAACAGCTTTGGGATGCCAAAAACTCTTTGCCTTTTGTAGATATGATATTAATTGGAATATATACTGGGTTTAGGCCACAAGAATTAGCAACCTTGAAGGCAGACAACATACATATAAATGAGCGATATATTATAGGCGGTAATAAAACAACTACGGGGAAAAATAGAATTGTACCAATTCACCACTGCATACTCCCTATCGTAAGAGAATCTCTTGATAAATCTAAAGAAATCAATTCACATACACTATTCTTTGACACATCAAGCCAAACAGGTCCAACAATGAATTATGACAAATATAAACATAGGTTTGATAAAATTATGAACTCTTTAGAAATGAAACACCGACCACACGACACAAGGCATACTTTCATTACTCTTGCAAAACATTATAAGATAGATGAATATGTTCTAAAAAGAATCGTTGGCCACGCAATAACAGATGTGACTGAAAGCACTTATACACACCGCAACATTTCTGATTTGATAAATGAAATAGAAAAAATCAAATTCTAAGCAGAAACAACTAAGTATATTTTTTATCACTTGATATTTTTTCTTAATTTAATGTAATTGTAAGTTACCTGCTTGTTACTTGCCTGCTACCTGCTTGTTGTTTGCCTGCTACTTACTTTTTATAATCTAATGATTACAAAAAAAGACACCATGCACGGCATATACCATACATGGTGTCTCGTGCACTAAAAGCCTACTTAACTTTCAGTGCAATATATTTTAAAGAATATTTTTAACTAATTAGAATTTACCTTCTTTAGCTGCTTCTTCAACTGAAACGGCAACTGCTACTGTTTATCACATTTTAGAGCCCTAATGTAAGCTACATGCTTGTTATCTCTCTATTTTATATAAACATCTCCTCTATAATGAGCAGCCATCCAACCAGAAGGACTTCTGAACCAAATATCACTACCAACAGTTCTTAATTCTTTACAACTAATCCTTGTTCCATTAACCATTGTTCCATTGTGATTAGGATCATGTTTCTTTGCATCTGCAGATAATTCTGCATGTGATTTTCTTCTGTAATTAGTTCCAGGACCAGTTCTGACGGATAAAGCAGATGCACAAACTGTATAAGTACTTCCAACCTTATATGTTGTTGGGTTGCTAACACAAGTTCTAGTTCTTGCTGGTGCTTGTGTAACAACAACTGTGTGTCCTTTTGAACATGTACATAAAACATCTCCCAATCTAACTTGTGAAGCACTAACTAATTTGCCAAGATTATCAAATTCACCTGTGCTAACTAATGCTGGCACTTCGTTATAGGTGGTAAAATTACTAACATTAATTCCTGCTTGCATACAGCATGCTCTAACTAATGTAGAGCAATCACATTCTGTCGCAATTGCTATTGCACCTAATGTTTTGTATCTGTTTAATTGAACAATCACACCGCCCCTATTGTTTTGATTATATCCAATATTGCTATTATTGCATGCTTGTTGCATTGCTTGTGCAATAATTCTAGCTTTTGTTTCACTTTTCGGTCTTAAAATGTACCAGCCCTTTTTATGGATATAAAATTCTTGTTCCATTACTTCTTTCCCAGTCTGATCTCCGGGCTGTCCACCTGACAGCTTACCTCTTTCATCACATCTAGCTGAGCCAATAATAACTGCCATAATTACACCTCCTCTTTCTCTTCTCCATGTTCTTCTACTTCTGGAAGGCCACTGATAGAAGTTAAAATTGATAATATTGCAGCTAAACAAGAAGTACTAATTGCAACTTTCCAATCAACTGTTCCAATCGTTGTAGAAGCTCCTATTACTGCAATAAGTGATTGAGCCATTGTTTTAACAGCTCTAATGCCTGCTGCTTTCATCCAAATTTTTGTATCAATTGTTTCATTAAATACTGATTTTTTCATAATAAGTAGTACACTCTCCTTTTTTTAAGTATTAAAAAAGCACACATTTTAATAATGTGTGCTGACTTTATTTATAGTTATAAGAAATCATTTTTCACTAAGCATTGCTCATATGATTCTTTTACATGCTTTTCAGCAAATACTGCTTGTGAATTTGGAAAGTCAGGATTCCTTTTGCAGAATTTATCATATAAATCTATAGCTTTTAAAATCTGATGATAATATTCTTTACTGTGTTTTACATTATTTAGCAATTCATCATCAAAACGCAATATTTGTAATCTTGCTTGTTCTGCTTTATCCCGTTGCCTTTTTTCTTCATGCTCGTCAATTCTATTAGATAATCTATCTAATTTATCTTCAAGCACTTTAATATCTTTTCTGACTCCATCTTTACGTTGTAACAAATACAAAATAATTGATGAAATTCCAGAAGAGCCAATTACTGCAGTAATAATCTGAGCTATTTGTGTATCCATGGTTATTTTTCTCCTTACTCATCTATATTGGATTTGTTTTGCATTATTTCTACATTATCATCAGTTTTTGTTTGACTAGCTTCTTTCTCTGAATTATTCTCAGATAGTTTCAATTCGCCTAAGTCTTTAACTATAATAGCATCGCTAGCATGCATCATGATATATCCATCACAATCACATTCAAAATAAAATTCGTTATTTGACATGCTCTCATCAGTTACTTCTACAGTAATTAATTTGCCATATATATTGTGATTTATTACATCACCTTTTGATGAAACTATAATCTGCGCTCTTGCTATAAAATTATCTGTATTTGCTTGTGATATTTCAATATATTGTGGCATTTGTGAAAAATATTGAATACTATATCTATGATTTCTCTTTGCTTCAAAAAATACGTTACTATTATATCCAAATCCCCTTTGTTGTGTCATTTATGTTGCTCCTTCGATTAGTTTATTAATTCAAATCAATTTGTTACTAAAATTTATTATTTAACTCTTACCCACATATATGTTGCAACATATGGTGGTAGGTTATTGTGTGCTTGATTCCCACCAGAATATGAGAGCCACCCTTGAGTTTGTTTTCCAACGCTAGTCTCAGCATAATTAAGACCTTTAGGGCTTGCACTTGCATTACCATAAGCGAGTGACATTGGCTCATGCGTGTGGCTTGGCATTTCATCAATTGTCAACTGATGGTTATATTCTCCACCAGTCGTTCCACCTTTAAAAGAATAAGAATAGCCATTTTTAACATAAGTTCCTGTATCATCTGCACCAATTAGCATTTTGCCTTTTGCATAAGCTTCCCATGTGCCAGCAGTCCATGTGCCTGGATTTGTGTTTCCTTTTGTAATCATGACATAGCCTATTGGGAATCCTGATTCTTGCTTTTGTTCTAATGCTTTTAATCTTTCTTCAACTGTTGCTAATTTTAATAGTCCTTTTGAATCTACTTTAAAATCATCGCCAAGCTTCACAACACCTTGAGTTGTTGCACTTGCAATTGGAAGTTCTTTTGGAATCACATTACCAGATGCATCTACTTGCATAAATTTATCATGATTTTCACTACCAATATTTTTATTGATTTTTAAATCAATTGTATTCTCAAGGTTATTAACGCGCTCAACAACTTGTTTCACCCCATCTGGAGTAACCGAATAAGCATCTTGAGCACTCTTTTCTGCTGCTTTTGCAAATTGTTCTGCATTTTTAGCCGATTCTCTAGAATCTGTAGCATTTTTAACGGCAGTCGCGACAGATTCACTTGCTTCTGTCGCCATAGTCTCTAATGCGTCGCAAATAGATCCGCGAACCTCACCACCATAAACTGCAGTCTTAATTTGTTCTATGTATTTACTAATATCAATCATGGTTTTATTCCTTTCCCTACCTTATTATAATGTCCTTACATATTGTCCATCTACATATGCTTCCAGTCTATTGCCCGTCCAGGTAAAAGATATGTTATGTTCGCCATCACCATCAGCACTTGCGAACGAAACAACAGGACGGCCCATCATATTTGCAGTCCCATTTCTAATCAAAGTTCCTTCCTGCTCGGATGCTTTAAGGGCATAATGCCCTTCTTTGTTACTATCTGCTGGATATGTTGCAATTTCTAATTTGTTATCATTAGATATTCTCATCCAGTTTTGGACATATTGATTTGCAGCTGGTCCAACTATCTTGCCCAGACTTAACGCATTATAACAGCCAATTCCAAGTGCTTGTTTACTCGCATCTTCAGAATCTATAGTAGATACTTTCCCAATTGCTAGTCCTGGCACGCTCCACGACTTAAAAGTGATTTCTCTGTCGAAAAAATTTAAGCCTTCGCTTCCATTTTCATCATGTGTCATTAAAACTCCACCATATGTTTCAATGTAACCTTTAGACAATGGATTCCTAGATATAAGCTGAACCCCCTCTAGAATTCCTGCTTTAATAAAATCAGCAACAATTCTACCATCCATAGTTATTGCTGTTTCGAATGGTCCTTCAACACCATTCTTGGAATATCCAAATCCTCCAAGGTTCCAGCGCCACACATTCTTTGCAGTTTTAGGATTGTCAGTATCCATTATTAAAATTTGGTCTTTTTCTGTAATAATATTGCCATGAGTTGCACCATTAATTATTTCTGTAGCATTCTTCCTTGCATCTTCTAATAAACGTTCACTGCTATGAGTGTTCTCAATCATAGATATTAACTTATCATTTGTCTGTTTTTGAGAATCCGTTAGTGTTACTTTTAGTTCTGATCCAAGTGTAAATGATTCATTCTCAGGATTCTGCAGCGGGATTGTTCGCTTTGTTACCATAAAATTCTTATGCAAGCCATGTGGCTTAGAGATTACATTGATATTATCTAATAATTTAACTGATTCAATTGTTGTATCTAAATTATGCAAATCAACCGCTTTTACTTCCAATGTAAGCTTCTCAAACTGCGCCTCTTCTAAATATTTAGTAGCCTTTTTCTTTAAAATGGCAGGCTCATGCACATCATTCCAATTAACTGTTTGAACAATCCAGCCTAATTCTTTAACAGCTGATTCTGATTGAATCCATGGTACACCATTATTTACACTTTCTATAGTTGTATATGCAGTTAATGCTGCAATAGGTGAACTGTCAAGCTGTGCTCCTAAAGGAATAATAGCTGTTGCGATATCACTCGCATTAAAATCTTTGCTAAAATCCAATAAATTCTTTCCAAATTCAATTGATTGATTGCAAGTTTGTGTTGCTTCTGCTAGATAATCTATATATCTAACTCCATCTTTCTTTCTTATTCTAAGATAACCACCTAATCTATCAACCAACTTGTCTTTAATAGCTTTAAGCGTTGATTCAAAATTAGTATAACGATATAAAGTATTATCACTATTAGTTGCATTAACAGTCACCATTCCAAGCTTAAATTGTTGGAATGGTTGAACTTGCTTATTATGTTCTTCAATTAAATATTCCATAAATGCAACAACTGACATATCATGGAATTCATGTGGTGGTTGAATTGAATCATTCAAATATGCTAATTCGCCTTCGCAATAAATCTTGTGTTGATTAAAAAAATCCACATTATCTTCCGTTACACGTCCAGCCCATATTTCATTACTATCCTGTTCTACTTTAATAACTGATTTCATCCTTTTGATTTTGTCTGCAAGTGGATTTGTTGGTGGAATTGTTAATTGTAGTGAACCTGCCGAATTAACTTCTAATTGAAGTTCCGGTGAAATAACAGTATGAATTTCAGAACTTGGAACGTATAACAATTTATTATCTACATATATTTTATACATGCTATCTATAACCTCTTCTCTACATAATCTATTGTTACAGTAGAATATCCATTAAATATTAATAGGTTATTCCCATCTTTCAAATCAAGTTCTAAAATATTATTGCCTTGATTTAAGTGATATTTATTGCTGTTACATGTCAAATCTATTTCATCTGTTGTATCTATTCTTACAACAGCTAAGCGGTTATGCCCTTTTATTTTAAATGTTCGTTCGTAATGAACCTCTTGTTTTAAATATTCAGAAGGTTTTATTACACCTGTATCAAATCTAAATGTATCCCAAAGCCATGGATCACAAGTTGATGCTCTACAATATTTAAATGGCTCAAGCGTTCCTGAAATTTCTACTTTTGCACTTTTCTTATCAGTATTTATATCAAAAGAACTCAATGTAAATCTGCCTTTATAATAATATTCAGGGTCTTCATCAAGTACACATGTTAAAACATTGCCATGTAAATAATCCATAATATCAGAAGATAGGTTAAACCATGAATTCCTATCTCCTAATGTTATAAATGTAAATTTAGCAGGGCGTGTTGAATATGTAGGATGATTTGTTACTGCTTCTGATAAGTCAAGTTGGCCATCTAGTCCTGGGATATCAATAAGATTGGTTTTGACGCTTGGTGCTCCTATTTCAGGGCGTTTAGTAAGCACTAAGCCCCAATCTATAAAAGTATGTTTGTCGCCAATTTTAATTCCTCGCATATTATTTAGCTCCTACCTTTCCTCTTGGCAATTAAGCCTAATTCTTTGTCTATTAGTGGAACTGTTTGGCCTACAAGCGCTCCGCTGTCTAAAACAATTTGTTTCTGTTGCATTAAGACTGGCAAATATGTTGATAACATATTAATTAACGTATCTAATTTATCTGCTACAGCATCTTGATTACTTCCAGAAGCTTCCTTAATCATATTAAACAGATTAGCTTTTCCGACAACCATTTCTGAACCTGTGCCATCTCCAAATCCTTTTAAGCCTCCAGCTGTTCCAAGGACTGTTGGGTGAGCAAATTCTACAGCATTTTCATAAGCCTTTTTGTACCAAGATATTCCAAACGAAGGAACAGATGGTGGATCTAGTTTAAAGCCACCTTTGATTGAAAAATGTGGAAGTTTCAAGTGTGGCAAACTCCAACTAAAATGCATTACACTTTTAACATTGTTAATAGCACCTGTAACAATGCTTTTAACTGCGTTAAAAATTGAAGAGAATTTAGATTTGATGGCATTTAATGGGCCACCAATTACACTTTTCACTGCATTCATACCACTAGATACAACACCTTTAACACCATTAATGGCGCCTGTAACAACACTTTTAATTCCGTTCCATATAGAACTGAATACACTTTTAATTCCATTTAAAATAGATGTAATAGTGCCTTTAATTCCATTCCAAACCGAACTAATAACGCTTGCTATAGAATGTATAACATTCGATATGGTATTTTTAATTCCGTTCCATATTGGGCTTACAACAGATGATATTGCATTAAATACTGTTGTTACTACAGTTTTTATTGCATTAAATACTGTTGAGAATGTGTTGTGAATAGTATTAAGTATAGCTGAAATAAATGAGCCAATATTACTTAAAACATTTTGAATAACTGCCTTTATAGAATCAAATATTGGAATTATTACTCCCTTACAGTTCTGCCATATAAATTGCCAAGGTAATGTGATTATATTAAATGCAAGCTTAATGATGTTACCAATAAACATGATAGCAACTTGAATCACGTTTTTAATTATCTCAAATACAGATTGTACGGTTGAAACTAAGCCTGAGAATACACCGCTAACTGCTGAAATAGCACCACCAAATACACTACTAAAGAAGTTAGTTACTGGAGAAAATACTACTTTTATTTGTTCCCAAATAGCCTTGAAGTAATCACCCCATGCTCCAACAATTCCTTTTATAGCTTCCCATGCGCCGCTAAAATCACCAGATAGAACATCTTTTACAACAGTGAACACACCTTTGATTGTTTCAAATATCGCTTTGAAATATGCTGTGGCAACTCCCCATGTAGCCTTTATTACTTCCCATGCATGTTTGAAGCCTTCACCAAGTACTTTTGCTACAGGCGTAAAAATAACCTTGATTGCTTCCCAAACGCCTTTGAAAAATGAAGAAGCCACACCCCATACTTGCTTAATCACTTTCCATGCTTCAGAAAAGCCTGTCTTTAATTTACTTATTACAGGCTCTAATGCTTTCTTTACGTCTTTCCACAAACTCAGCCAAAATTCTCTAAACGGCTTACAATTATTCCATAGCGCAATAAAAGCAATTACTAAAGCACCAATTAATGTAATCACTAATCCAATAGGATTTGCAGACATTGCAATGTTTAGTTTTTCTTGAGCCAATGAAGCTAATGAAATTTGTCCTGTCATGATTCCTGTAATTGTTTCACCTAATGTTAATGTCCCATTAAGCGCTGCTTGTGCAATTGAGGCGCCTTCTGCTTGTGCACTGAATAATGCTAAAGCAACTTGAGCTTTTTGAAATGTTACAACAGCGTTACCTATAGCCATTCCTGCCTTAAACGTGGCAAATAGTGGGATTATATACTTGAGCACGTTCCCAATTTTGGATGCAGCAGAAACCATTTTACCCATGTTAGGCACAACTGAATTTGTAATAAAACTAGCAACTTTTTTTAAGGTGTCTCCTAATGGTTTAGAAAACTTCTCCCCTAATGCAATTTTGAATCCTTCTAGTGCTGATTGTAAATTTCTAATTCCGCCGCCAACACCACTTTCCATATTCTTTGCCATTCTTGCTGATGTTCCACTACAATTTTTGATTTCTTTTTCTAGTTTTGAATAAGCTCCGCTTCCTTGATTTAATATTGCTAATAAACCTTTTTGTGCGTCTTGTCCTGCTACTGTTTGAGCAAAGTTTGCTTTTTGCTCAACTGTCATTCCTTTAGTGGCATCACACATATCTTTTAATACATCTGATAAGTTCCTAGCCGTTCCGTCCTGGTTATAAAACTGTACTCCTAACTTTTCCACAGCATCTCTTGCACCACTTGTATTATTACCCAAACGTGTAATAATGCTTGAAAGCGCTGTACCTGACATTGAACCTTTAACGCCAGCATTTGCCATGATTCCTAATGCTGTTGATACATCTTCTAATTTATATCCATATGATCCAGCTAGTGATGAAACATATTTAAACGATTCTCCAAGTAAACCAACAGTTGTATTTGATTTAGCTTGTGTTGTTGCCAAAACATCTGCATATCTATTTGCATCTTTTGCTGAATCACCAAAGCCTGTTGTTGCATCAGTTAAAATATCAGTTACTGTAGCTAAATCTTCACCTGATGCGCTAGCTAAATTTAACATTCCGCCTGTTGCATTTAAAGTTTCATTTGTATTCCATCCAGCCAATGCCATATATCCCATGGCATCTGCAACATCTTTTGCACTCCATGCCGTCTTTGAACCCCATTCAAGTGCACTAGCTTTCAATTTCTTATAGTCTGAATCACTAGCGCCCATCAATGATTGAGTTTTTAGCATAGAGTCTTCAAAACTTGCTGTAGTGTCAACAACATTCTTTCCAAATTGTACTATTTTATCTGCTGCAAAGAATGCAGCGACTGCACCGCCTACTTTCTTAAATGCTCCAGGTATTCTACCTCCTGCGCCTTCTGCCTTGCTGGTTGTTTCATCAATTGCCCTGTTGGCGCTATTATTATCTATGGCAATTGTTCCACATAGTTTAAATAAGTCCATCTTTTATTCTCCTATTGTGGTTTAAAATTATTTAATAAATCAATCGATTCTTTAACAGTTGCTCCAACTTCTTCTTCACTAATAAATGAAGAATCTTGAACAGCATTATTTTTTTCCTTGAACTCATCAAAACTCATATCCCAAACTTTATGAACCCAATAATCATATTGCCTTCTTTCATTTTCGTCAGCTATAAATTCATCTATAAACTCCGCAAAGCAACCACAGTGAATCATTTGATTCATTAATAAAAAAGGACTTGAGTATCTTGCAAACACCAAGTCCATAAATTTAATATTACCTATTTGAGTAATTTTGAAACAACCTTCAAAAAATCCTTGAAGTCATCATGCTTTACTAAATCTACAATCATATTAGTAAAATCAGCTAATGGCGCTTCTTTTATTTCACCAGCAGATAAGTCTGTAACACTTGCAAAGAATTCGTACAAGTCTGTTTCACATTTTGATAAATTGCCAATTACAATGCCAGCAATATTCAACATTACTGCCATACCAATTGCATTTGCACTCTTTTTGCTTGAAATATTCTTTTGCACATTTTCATCAGCAAACGCCTCTTTAAATTCTTTAAATCCAATTTTTGTAATAATTCTAGACATTGGAAAAACATCTTTTGCTTCTAATCTTCGAAATTTATATTCCATTGTTGTTTCATCCTTTCTCTTTTAAGTAACTATAAATAACTACTACTCTGTTTTGCCTTTATTTCCTGCATCTGTGTTTGTATTTGCTTCTGAATCAGCTTTAGGGTAAAAAATATGCCATGGAAGGCGATCAGCTTCAGGAGAAGTCTCTGCTACACATTCAAATTCAAGTGTAGGTGTAGAGGCTTCTTTATTCTTGCCTTCAAGTTCAAGGCCAGATGTACAGATAGCATAGTCGAATATAATAATTACAGGTGTACCATTAGCTTTCTTACCAACATATGCAAGATTCTCAAGGTAATCTCCTTCTGTAATCAATGCTCTAGAAGTAATCTCTTTGTATCCTTCTGCAATCTCACTATCTTTTTCATCACCTACTAACGACATCTTAAATACTTCAGGTGTAATTTCAATAGGATTTGTTTCAAGTGTTGCTGTTTCACCTGTTTTTCTCTGAAATCCTTTAATCTTAACTGTAGCACCATCAACGTCATAATCTGTGAATGTAGGCTTGATTTTTAACTTAGAACCACCGCTTGTTGCAAATAAAAGTGATTCTGAAAAGTTCCATGCTTTTTTTACTGGGTCATATTTTAAACCTTTGTGGATTGTTCCAGCTCCTAATAGCATGTTCTCAGGCGAATCTTTTGTAATTCCTGATGATTTAAATTCTGAACCAACGCTCATATATTACACACTCCATTCTTTAAATAATAAATTAATTTGTAATCTTTTAAGCTCTGCATTTCCAGTAGGCACGGGATATGCATTTTCATAAAAAATAGCAAGCTTAGAACCATCTTCAAAACTTGCTATATCTCCACCTATTGGTGGGAAAACTTCTTTAATTATCGCTTTAGTATCTTCTAATACTTTCCAATTCCTAGAAGTTCCTGTAAGGATAAAAGTTGAATCTTGCTCACCATCTTCAAAAACAGAAGTCTGCTCCGAATATTCTCCTACCCAATACGCTTCTGGAATCTCTTTGCCATTCCATTGCATAAATTCATATTCTATCTGTAACGAATCTAGCTTATTAGCTATATAACTAAGTGCTTTATTTGTCATTTAGTCTAGTGCTCCTTTCATTACAGCCTTAAATCGTTCTTGAATTTTCTGCTTATTGTCATCCCATGCATGTTGTAACGTTCTCTGAGGCTTCTTGCCTCGTGTTGTGTGGCCTTGGCCATGCCTATCAACATATCTCCAAGGTGTTTTCCTTCCATCTCCATGCAATGCATATTCACCTGTTCCAAACTCATTCCAAATAGCATTTTCTAAAGGGCTTCCAATCTCAGATTCTGTATGTTCTGAGTTAATAACATATTTCCATGAACCTTTTAATTGACCTGTATCCACAGGGGTTCTTCTCTTAGTTTGTGAGACAAGTTCACCGCTTGCTTCTTCAAGGAATTTATATATTGCACTATTCATTTTCTGTTTAACCTTTAATTTGTTATTAATAAGATTAAATTCTATGTTATTTGCCATTGCGTTGCACCCCAGAATATTTTAAGAATATTTCTAACTGATAATTTAATTCCATCGGATTATCTATTAAAATCACATCATATCTTTTACCTTTTACAATAAGCCTTGCATTCTCTGCTTCTATATCAGCATCTTTGCAATAATCACAAGTAAAAACATGTGTTGATTCTTGCAATTTTCTATCATAATTAGTATATTGTGATTCACCTGTAGAATAATCTATATATCCTTTTAAATATGCTGTATCCTTCCAATTTATGATTTTTTCACCGATTTCATTTCTTGTGAATCCATCTCTTGTCTGTAAAACAGCATCTATATTTCCACCAATTTTCTTCATAAGAATCTAGAACCTCGCTTTCTTGTATAGTTTCATAAAAGCAAGATATTTTTTTGGCACTCCAAAGTTCTCATCTATATCTGATTCTGTACTATCACTTTGATAAGTGACAGAATGCCTTGAAATTGTTTCGCTTTGTACTGGTGTATTTTCCCCATTATTCCATTTAGAATTTCTATCCTTCCACAGAATAATATCTAATAAACCACGTACAATAGCCGGTGGATATTCAACCAAAGTAACTAAGCATTGCAATTCACTGTCATACAGTCTCTTATCTACTGCTATCCCTTCAGAAGTTATTGCAGTTATAGTATAGATTCCATCATTAAAATCTGATTTAGTAATTTGTAGGGTACCTCCTACTTTTAAATAAGGGGATACCCATTGAATTTTACCACCTTTTATATATGCTTTAGAACGCACTGCACGATTTTGGAAAGGATTGTGTGTATAATGCCTTATCATATCTTCAAGCGCGTCTAAATCGTCTTGAGTAACATCCGATATATCCGGATATCTTTCTTTTAGTGTTTCAATTGATATAATCATTTACATTTTCTCCTTTCCTTTGTTTTACAATACTATTTTTTAAAAGTAGCAACTACGCATTTGCCTTCATTTGTAAGTGCTGCGCCATAATATTTTGTAGCTGTAATGTCTGTTCTCTGCTTCTTAGGGAAGTACTCAGCATCAACTTGTATATCTTTCTTTAAGAATACTGTTAAAGCTGGAAGTTCATCTTCTGTGTACTCTGTTTCAGCGTCTGCTGGCTCTAATTTGATGATAGGGCATCTAAAACCATCAACTTTAGCTGCATCTGTACCAATGTTTTCAGCTTTAACTTTCTTTGATGGAACGATACGAACACCACCGATCATACCAATTTCACCTGTTACCATCACATCATTACCATATTTATTCTTGTCAATAAAGTCAGGGTCTTTTCTTAAAGTAGTCAATTGTGTTGGAGCAACAAACATTGCTTTATCTGTAACTACTTCTTCGTTGAATAAATCACATGCATCAACAATTCCGGCATATGAGATTTTAGATTTTGCATCATATGTATTTTTAGATTCTAATGCTGCAGCTAATAAATCATTGTCAAGTTTACCCATAATAGCTTTTGTTAACTGTGATTCAGCTTGACCTACTGGGTCGCCAAGGCCTGAGTTGATTGCAGTTTGTAAAATAGATACTGACTTTGCAGCACATTTGATTTTAAACTGTCTAGCTGATGCAGTTAGGTTTGCAGTTTCAATCTCTTTATCAGTTGCTGCAGCCTGCTCAACGTCAAAATCTTCTGCATCTCCAATGTAGTTCCATGCTGGTACTGTCTTTGTATCTCCAGGAACTCCTTCTAATGTTGTATCAACTTTTGCATAAGGTACTAATTTTGCTAATGCTTCTACTTTTGCATTAATCATATCACCCATAACCTGTGGGTTAACTACATCTTGTAACTTTGTAAATGCCATATTTACACCATCCTTTGTTATTTATTTTCATGCATAGCAGTTTCATATGCTTCTTTGTTTTCAGCATATAACTTTGCTCGCTCTGCATAAGGCATCTTTAAAATGCTATTCTTTGTTAATGTTTGGTCATGGTTCCCTTCACCTAGTTTGAATTCATCAACACTCTTGCCAGCTGTTGTTGTTTCAAACTGATTTGGGTATTGTGTCTTTAAATTGTCCATTATTTCTTTGACATTCTCGATATTTCCATTATCATCAAGCTTAACTTCGCTATTAGCCTTCTTAAGTTTGAATAATAAGTAGTCAATATCTGTAGTTTTTGCTTTTGATGAAACTAATGCCATCTTAATCGCACTTTCTTTTTTAGCTTCTGCTAATGCTTGAGTTTGAGCATTTACTGTTGCTTCATACTCTTTCACCTTTTTCTGAAGTTCTGCTAAATCTTTATTAACAACAGTTGTATTGCTTGTGTCATCATCTCCAGTAGGCTTGTTAGCTAGTGCATTGTATTTTTCTTTAAGCTTTGAATATCTGATATCTAGATTTTCTTCGCCAGCTGTAAAGATTTTGTTCTGTTTCATCTCTCCAACTACTTTTTGGATCTGTTCATCTGTAAGGCCTTGTGATTTTAAGATTTCTTCTAAAGACATTTATTTCATTTCCTTTCGTTTGTTTTTTACAACCACACTTGGTTGATTCTACTTGGGTAATTTTTAACGTGTTTACCACACGAAAAAAAGACTAGCATGGATTCGAACCATAATCTTTAACAGATTGATATCCAATATATCACTAGTCTTACATTTGTTTAAAAGAGAATTTAAAAAAAATAAGGCCAATATCTACTGATATCAGCCTTATCATGGAAGAAATAGGAAAAGTCTCACCACTCTAGTCACTTACAAAAACTAGAAAGTGAGGGAAAATGAGTAAAAAAACAATGTTCCTAGCAAAAATATTTATCTATTAATAATTACAGAGGAGACTATTCAACATTTAATATGACAACATCATGGATTAAAACTTGGAAAAAACAATCAAAAACCACTAGCAGGCACTAGTGGCAGAAGTATTATTTTCTAGGAGTCATTATTCTTTTACACAATATATTTTATCATCTTGGGGTTATTCACTGCAAGTGGGAATCTTTAATCTTCCCAATAGCTTGGGTCTTCTTGATCTGCTTCACTAATCAATCCACCAAACACATACTTCTTCATGAATTCTCGTAATGTTACCACGTCTCCCTCATAACTGAAAGTAAAA
>FOPE01000031.1 GCA_900113385.1 Lachnospiraceae bacterium C7 | reverse complement strand
AAATGAAAGCTTATTCACATCGACTTAAAGAAGAACGGATTTTCCAAAGCATGTCCAGAAAAGGAAATTGCCACGATAACTCAGTTATGGAAAACTTCTTTGGGCTACTAAAACAAGAAATCTATTATGGTGTTGTTTATTACAGTTATGAAGAATTAAAATCAGAAATCGAGCGATATATAAAGTATTACAATGAACAAAGAATTAAAGAGAAACTAGGATGGATGAGTCCTGTTCAATACAGGCTCAGCCTCTTGGCTGCATAAAAACAGCGTAGCAGCCAAAAACTGCTACGCTTAAAAGTCTAACTTTTGGGGGTCACCTCATTATGCACGGTGCTTTTGGGTTATAGAATAACAAAAAATAATAAGAAAGTTATAAAAAAGAAAGTATTAAAAATAAATAAAAAAACACTTGAAATAAAAAGAAATATAGTATATACTATAGAAGTCATGCGGGTGTGGCGGAATTGGCAGACGCGCTAGATTTAGGTTCTAGTGGGAGACCGTGCAGGTTCAAGTCCTGTCACCCGCATTTAAAGCAGAAACATTTATGTTTCTGCTTTTTTTATTGCTTTTATTTATGAAATACCTATTACAAAAAAGTAATAAAAACTAATTAATGAAACAAATTGCTTTTATTAATGATTAATTAAATTGGCCGAATAGAAGCTTAAAGAAATGTATCGGCATAAGTTATAAAAAAATTACATTTTTTTAATAAAAAATTTTGATTTTTAGTCAATGTATGATAATATAAATATATATGTTTTAAATGTCTCAAAGCAGTTTTTTGTGATTAAATTAGTTGGTTCGTCAATACTATTTAAAATACAAAAAACAAGTAATTAACATGGAGGATACTAAAAGTGCAGACAGTAAAAATTAAAAGTAACAGATATGGTATCAACCTTGTTTTAGATGAACATGTGGCTTTTGAGGAGCTTTTAAAATCAATTCATACCAAATTTTTAGAAGCAGCGAAGTTTTTTAGAAATGCGGATATGGCTATATCTTTTGAAGGACGCAAGTTATCGAATAAAGAAGAAGAAGAGATTTTATCAGTTATAGAAGAAACATCGGCAATACATATAATTTGTGTAATTGACAATGATGAGGTAACAGAAGCTCTTTATAGACAGCATTTAGAAGAGGCAAAAGGACAACCGATTGGCGAAGGCAGAAAAACAACTAAAGTAAACGGCACGAATTTTGCTAGACCAATGGCTAGAAGATTACAAGCTGACAAAAAAGGGGTAGTATCAAAAGCATCACAAGGTGAATCAGAAGGTGAGCAAAATCAAATTGAAAGGGCGGAAGGCTTTTACCGAGGAACACTTCGTTCAGGACAAGTGTTAGAGAGTCAGAGCGGAGTAGTTATTATTGGAGATGTAAATCCTGGAGCAAAAGTAATATCATACGGCAACATCGTGATATTAGGTGCTTTGAAGGGAGTAGCATTTGCAGGAGCAGGTGGAGATGATGAGTGTGTAATCGTTGCGCTTGACATGAAACCTTTACAAGTACAAATAAGCAATATTTTGGCAAAAAGTCCAGATGAGCAAAAACCACGTAGAAGAGGACGACCTAAAAAGAAACAAAAAGAAATACCATATGATCCACAAATTGCATTTGCAAAAAATGGAAATATTTATATTGAATCAATTTCCAAAGAGGTTGTCAAAAGTTTATTAGAAAACGAATAAAAATTTTGATGCAAATAATTAAAAAGTTTTAGGAGGGAATTCGCATGGGCGAAGTTATAGTAATTACTTCAGGTAAAGGTGGAGTAGGTAAGACTACAACCACAGCTAACGTAGGTACAGGATTAGCACAACTTAATAAGAAAGTTGTTTTAATAGATACAGATATAGGACTTAGAAATCTTGATGTTGTAATGGGTCTAGAAAATAGAATTGTTTATAACTTAGTAGATGTTGTTGAAGGCAACTGCAAAGTAAAACAAGCATTAATTAAAGATAAAAAACATCCAGATTTATATTTATTACCATCAGCACAGACAAGAGACAAGACATCTGTAGACCCAGAACAGATGAGAAGACTTACAGATGAACTAAAAAAAGAGTTTGATTATGTAATTTTAGATTGTCCTGCTGGTATAGAGCAAGGATTTATGAATGCTATTGCAGGAGCAGACAGAGCAATTGTAGTAACAACTCCAGAAGTTTCAGCAATTAGAGATGCAGATAGAATTATTGGATTATTAGAAGCAAATGAATTAAAACAATCTCATCTTGTTGTAAACAGGGTAAGAATGGACATGGTATCAAGAGGAGATATGATGTCAGTAGATGATGTTTGTGAGATCCTTGCAATTCCACTTATTGGAGCAGTTCCAGATGATGAAAATATTGTTGTTTCAACAAATCAGGGAGAACCATTAGTTGGTTCTGATTGTTTGGCAGGAAAAGCATATGCAAACATTAGTCGTAGAATTGTTGGCGAGGAAATACCATTCCTTGATTTAACAGAAAATAAAGGAGTGTTTGATAAGTTAATAGGTTTATTCCACAAATAATTAGGAGGTGGCTAAAATGGCTCTAGCAGATCTTTTTAGAAAGAAAACATCAAGTAATGTAGCAAAAGATCGATTGAAATTTGTACTAGTTTCAGATCGTGCCAATTGTTCACCTGACACAATGAAACTACTACGAGATGATATCGTCAAGGTTATTTCAAAGTATATGGAAATTGATCCAGAAGGACTCGATATCCAAATTACAGAGACAGAATCAGAGACTAGAAATGGTAAGGTACCAGCATTATATGCTAATATACCTATCAGAGATATGAGACATAAGAAGACAAGATAATAAAGACTAGAATAAGAAAAGGAACTTATTTACATGCTGTCTAAAAGACGTTTTGTGTGCAATTAAGTTCTTTTTTTATTGTTTTTAAAACAAAAAGAATGATATTGACAGTGAATGGTTGAATGTGATAGAATGTAGTTACTAGATGTAATTCAGACAGTATGTAACTTTAGGTAGGCATTAACTGTACATAATAACACGCCACAAGTGTTTATGTTCAGGTGATGCTTTTTTATTTGCCTAAAATTGTACTGAACATTTCACTGAGGCAAAAATTATACAGTGAAAGGATGAATTAACATGAAAGATAAAGCATTTGGTGTATTACAGAGGGTTGGACGTAGTTTTATGCTTCCAATCGCAATTTTACCAGTAGCAGGTTTGCTACTAGGATTAGGTAGCTCATTTACAAATGAGACAACTATTGCAACATATCATTTACAAGGTATTTTAGGCAAAGGAACTATGCTTCATGCATTACTTCTTATTATGAGTAATGTGGCAAATATTATTTTTGCTAACCTACCATTGATTTTCGCAGTAGGTGTAGCAATAGGTATGGCAAAGAAAGAAAAAGAAGTTGCAGCACTTGCATCTATGATTTCTTATTTTGTTATGAACGTAGCAATTAGTTCAATGCTTACAATTAATAAAATGGTTGACGCTGATGGAAATCCAGCAAAAGGTGTAGTAGCAGGAACAATCGATAAGGTTTGTGGAATTCCTACACTTCAGATGGGTGTGTTCGGTGGTGTTATTGTAGGACTTGGTGTAGCAGCACTTCACAATCGTTTCTACAAGATTCAATTACCTAGCGCAATTTCATTCTTCGGTGGTTCAAGATTCGTACCAATTATTTCAACAATCGTTTATATTTTTGTTGGAATTGTAATGTTTAAAGTATGGCCATTTGTTCAAAATGGTATTATATTATTAGGTGGAGCAGTAACAGGAACAGGTTACGTAGGTACACTTATTTTTGGTGTTATTAAGAGAGCACTTATTCCATTTGGTTTACATCACGTATTTTATATGCCATTTTGGCAGACAGCTGTTGGTGGAACAATGGAAGTAGCTGGAAAAACTGTAGCAGGTGGACAGAATATTTTCTTCGCACAGCTTGCAGATTCAGCACATGTAGCACACTTTAGTTCAGACGCAACAAGATATTTCTCAGGTGAGTTTATCTTTATGATTTTTGGTTTACCAGGAGCAGCTCTTGCAATGTATAGATGTGCAAGACCAGAGAAAAAGAAACAAGTAGGTGGATTATTACTTTCAGCAGCATTAGCTTCAATGCTTACAGGTATTACAGAACCACTTGAATTCTCATTCTTATTCGTAGCTCCAATCTTATTCGTAGTACAGGTTGTATTAGCTGGTACTGCATATATGGTAGCACATATGTTAAATATCGCAGTAGGACTTACATTCTCAGGTGGATTCCTCGATTTATTCTTATTCGGTATTTTACAAGGTAATGCAAAAACAAGTTGGTTATTAATTATTCCAGTTGGAATTATTTATTTCTTCTTATATTACGCATCATTTACATTCTTTATTAAGAAGTTTAATTTAAAAACTCCAGGTAGAGAAGATGATGATGAAGAAACAAAATTATATACAAAAGCAGATTATAAATCAAAAAAAGCTAATGGGGAAAAAGGTTCTGAAGGTTCAGTAGATGAAGTTAGTGAACAGATCACAGCTGGACTTGGTGGAAAGAAAAACATTAGTGATGTAGATTGCTGTGCTACAAGACTTCGTTGTACAGTAAACAAAATTGACTTAGTAAATAAAAAACTTTTAAAATCAACTGGTGCAACAGGTGTAGTAGTTAAAGGAAATGGAGTTCAGGTTATTTACGGACCTAACGTAACTGTAGTAAAATCAAACTTAGAAGATTATTTAGATACAGCTCCAGATATTGAAATCAATACAAATGTTGATTCAGAAGATGTAGAAGAAAAAAATACAGAAGATAAAAAAACAGAAAGTAAGGCTAACCCTACCAAAAAAATTGTGATTTCAAGTCCTTTATCAGGATGTGCAGCAGATTTATCAACTGCACCAGATGAAGCTTTTGCTGGAAAAATGATGGGAGATGGAGCTGTTGTAACTCCTACAGATTCTATCGTTAGAGCTCCAGAGGATGGTGAAATTGGATTCGTATTTGAGACAAAACATGCTATCGGTTTTTACACAGAAGATGGAACAAGTTTATTGATTCATGTAGGAATTGATACTGTAAAATTAAATGGTAATGGTTTTGAGGTATTGGTAAAGGATGGACAAAAGGTCAAAAAAGGTGATCCAATTATGAAACTTGATTTAGATTACTTAAAAGCTAATGCCCCTTCAATTACAACACCAGTTATTTGTACAGATTTAGCAGATAACGCAGAAGTAAGACTTCTTACAGAAGGAGATATAAAAGCAGGAGACCCATTGTTCGAAATTAGTATTTACTAATTAAATTGGAAATGGAGATTATAATGTTCAGGATTAAAAAAGTTTTAAATCATAATGCCGTCATTGCAATTGTAAAAAAGGATGATGGCTTAGAGGAGTGCCTAGTGCTTGGCAAAGGTATAGGTTTTGGAAAAAAGGTTTCCGAGCAATTTGAGATAAGGGAGGATGACAGAATTTATTCACTAGAAGAAGCTTCTGAAAGAGGTAAAGCTAGTGAAATGGTGAAAGAGATTCCACCCATATATTTAGAAATTGCTGGTGAAGTGTTGAAAAATGCTGAAACAAAATTCGGATGCGTTGATACGAATATAGTTTTTCCAATGGCTGACCATATAGAGTATGCTGTTAAGAGAATTAAAAACAACGAGCAAATTAGCAATCCTCTTACAGATGATATAAAAGTGCTTTTTTATGTTGAATATAAGATAGCAGAAGTGGCACGTAAACTTCTAAAGGAACGTCTAGGTATAGAAATAGACGATGATGAAGTAGGCTATATTGCTTTACATGTTCATTCAGCTATACAAAGTGAGAATGTGGCTCAATCAATGCAAATTGCAAAAGCAGTTAGAGAATGTATCTCTTTAATAGAAAAGGAGACTAAAACCAAGATAAAGGCCCAGTCATTGTCTTATAATCGTATGATGAATCATATTCGTTATATGGTTACAAGAGCATTGACTGGAGAACCAGTCAAGTTAAATATGAATGACTATATTGCAAATACTTATCCAGATTCCTTTGCAATATCAACAGTTATTTGTGACCAACTGGGGAAAAGTCTTGGCAAAAAGCTAGATGATGTGGAAATCGGTTATTTAGCGATGCATATTGAAAGAGTAAAATGTGATATACAACAAGAAAAAAAAGGTGTGTAGATTATCTACACACCTTTTTACCATATAAATCTAAATGAGAATCAAATTCCTTATTAATCCAATCTACAGTAGCTTTTCTACCATCTTCAGTAAAAGGTTCAGTGTGTTCAATCTTTTTTTCAGCAGGAACTAAATCAAAGATATATGGACCTTGCCAAATCCACGCATGAAAAATGTCTTCGCCATCGTCAGAAGTATCTTTTGTAATTTTGAAACGCATATTTTCCATCCAACCGGAAAAAGTTGTTTTTTTATAATAATTCATATTAAGTGCATCATCGTAAGTTAACATCATTACACCTCCAATATAAAATGCTATCAATATAAGGTAAAGTATAGCATATTTTGTGAAAAAACGTGACACATATATAGCTCATGTGCTAAAATGACAATAGCACTAAAGACAAAGGGTGAGGGCAATGAGAACAAAATACAGTAAAGAAATTAAAGACATTAAAAAGGCTATGTTTAGCAGCGGGTGCGATAAGTCTGTTGTTAAGACATGGGTAAAAGCATATGAAAAATCTATGAAAGCAAAAGATGAAATTGCAGAGTCTTATAGCCAAGCCAAAGTTAATCTTAGAAAGATTGAAGAAAACTTAAGACAGTTAGACAATGTTTTATCTGATCGTAGAGAATGGGATCCTGTTAAAGAACGTCAATATATTAATTTGATTACAATGTTACGTGTGCTTCAGGATTCGTACAAAAATGAATTCCTTATAAGTGATGAGGATAGTAATTATCAGTTGAGTTATAGTACAACAGTAGATTTGGCGTTTAAGTATAATGATTTTCTACACGATAAAAGAAGACAGGATGAAAGCACTATATTAAAAAGTGAAGTTGAAAATTTGTTAGTTTTAACAAGACAAAATCTAGTAGAGGATAGTGTTAATATGTTTGCTTTGAGTTATTATGCTCAATGTAAATCTATAAACAATTTGCAGGGAATGTCTGTGAAAGAAAAAGATGAACAAGTCATGAATGTATATAAAAATGAATTTGAACAGCCAATGATAGAGCAGTTGGTGAAAATGTATACTGCAAGAGGTGAAAGTAATCCATATCAAAGTGCGAATGAGTTCATAAATATGGTTACAGATTATGGCAAATAAAGATCATAGCAAATAGAGATTATAGAGGCCAGCAGAAGCTATATATAGACAAATTTTTATACTGCAAGTGAAATTTGTATTAGATAGCATTACTTATGTAAAGTAGATTATGGAGGATAAATTATGAAAAGACAAATTCCACAAAATGGAGAAATCTTTAAACATTTTAAAAATAAATTGTATCAAGTGGTAGGAGTGGCAATTCACTCAGAAACAAGGGAAAAGCTAGTTGTTTATCAAGCCTTATATGGCGGGTTTAAAATGTATGCTAGACCAATAAGTATGTTTTTAAGTGAAGTTGATCATGAAAAATATCCAGAAATCAAGCAAAAGTATCGTTTTACAAGAGTAGAGTTATCTGAAGATGGAAAGGAAACATATCTTGAAGAAATAACAGAAAATATATCTGATTCAGTAAAAGATATGAGCATCGCAACTACACCAGAAAAAGCAAAAGCATATATAGAAACTCAAAACGAAGAAGATGAGGATGAAGAAGAAAATTCAGCAATTCAGGGTAGAGAAGGAATTGTTGTAAAAGAAAATATTTCCACAGATATCGAAATTAGAAAAACATTGCAAAATGCATCAGCTGATAAAGTTAAAGAAACTCCTAATGTGTTAGGCGGTGAAAAAACAATGCCAAGCACAGCAGACTTAGAACAGAAAAAAGAGTCATCTTCAAAAGATGAACCTGACATGCAAGATATTCCAGAAGGAGTTAATCCGAAACTTATAAGATTTTTAGATGCAGACTCATATGAAGAAAGATATAATATTTTAGTTTCTTTAAGAGATGAGATAACAGATAAGTTGGTGGATGATATAGCAGTATCAATGGATGTTGTTGTTGATGAGGGACCACTTTGGCAAAGATATGACGAATTGAAAAATGCTTTGAAAATTCGTCAGAAGTATGAATTTGCAAATAGATTAAGACGATAATAAAAATCGTGTTTAGTCAGAGATATTTAAAAAAAAGAACAGGACATTAGTCCTGTTCTAAATATTTGTAGTAATTAGCTTTGTTTTAGTTTACTAAGGTTACTATTGTGGTATTTATTTGAAAAAGTAACATCTTCGCCAAACCAACTAGGAGGTGTAAATGAGTTTGCTTCGTCAATAGAAGAAAACTCGACTTCTACAAGTTTTAAAGGCTCAAGCTCGTCATGAAAGACATCGAGTTCGGCGGTTAAGCCATCTTCTAGAGGTATCAGATATCTAGTTTTTTTAATTAACAATCCATCAACTTTAGGAATTAAGTGATTAAAAGCTTCTTCATTAAGAGGAAGATTATATTCCTCACGAGCCATTAATCCTTGTCCTTTGTAAGTTAGAATATATTTGTTATTAGATTTTCTGATACGTACAACAGGTGAAGTACAAAGATAGCCTTGTGAAATTTCCTTCTTATCATAAGAAGATAAATCAAAAGGTATAGTATCTAATAAGTATTTTTTTTCGATTTCCATGATAATCTCCTTTAGTTTATTATTTATATTTATTTTAACAAAAAAAGAAAATTATTTAAAGAAAAGAGGGTATTACAATGAGTAAAGTAGGAATTTTTATGGCAGATGGCTGTGAAGAGATTGAGGGACTTACAGTTGTTGATTTGTTGAGAAGAGCATCCATTGATGTTGAAATGATTTCAATAAAAGAAGATAAAAAAATTACAGGATCACATGGCATTACATTTATGGCAGATGTAACAAAATATGATGTAGATCTTGAAAGTTTAGATGGAATTGTTTTACCAGGTGGAATGCCAGGAACAAATCATTTAAATGAAGATTTATTTGTAGAAAAAGCAGTTACATATTTAGCAGCAAAGAAGAAGCTTGTAGCAGCTATTTGTGCAGCACCAAGTGTTTTAGGAGCTAAGTGTGTTTTAAAAGGTAAAAGAGCAACATCTTATCCAGGTTTTGAAGTGAAAATGCCAGGAGCAATATATTCAGAAGAAAATGTTGTAAGAGATGAAAATATCATTACAAGTCGTGGAGTGGGAACAGCAATTGAATTTGCCTTAGAAATAACAAAATATTTTACAGATGAACAAACTAAGGTTAATTTAGCAGAAAGTATTGTATATAGACAGTAGAGTTATACTTAAACTTGACAAGTGTGGTATTATTTTAGTGTGAACTTTCATAAAATATAAGAAAACGCATTGTCTAGGAGCTGGTTATAAATCTAAGCTTTTTGAGATAAAATTGCATGAAAAAAAAGCTAATTGCAAATTGTCTACTCCTATGATATAATGCATAAATGACTGTAGTGGTCGCAGTATGCCCATTTTACTGAGTGGACCACTTATAAAACCTCGGTATAGAGGATTTACGAGAGTTTGAGCGGCTAGACCGCATCGATCTATGATATATTTAAGGAGGACAATAGTAATAATGAGTGTACAGGTCGAAAATTTAGAAAAAAGCATGGCTAAACTTACTATTGAAGTTTCAGCAGAAGAAGTAAAAAAAGCATTAGATGCAGTTTATAACAGACAGAAAAAAAGTATTAATATTCCAGGATTCCGTAAAGGTAAAGCTCCAAGAGCAATTATCGAGAAAATGTACGGAAAAGAAGTATTTTATAGTGATGCATCAAACATTTTAATGCAGTCTAACTATGCTTCAGCTGTTAAAGAAAGCGGATTAGATGTCGTTTCTAGACCAGTTGTAGATGTAGTTCAAATTGAAGAAGGAAAAGAATTCATCTTCACAGCAGAAGTTGCAGTAAGACCAGAAGTTACATTAGGTAAATACATGGGTGTTACAGTTACTAAGATTGATACATCAGTTTCTGACGAAGAAGTTGATGCTGAAATCGCTAAACAACAAGAAACAAACGCAAGAATCGTTGATGTAGATCGTGCTATCGAAAACGGTGACACAGCAATTATCGATTTCGAAGGATTTGTTGATGGTGTTGCATTCGAAGGTGGAAAAGGATCAGATTATAAATTAGAGATTGGTTCTCATTCATTCATCGATACATTCGAAGATCAGTTAGTTGGTAAAAAAGCTGGAGAAGAAGTTGAAGTTAACGTAACATTCCCAGAAGATTACCAAGCAAAAGAATTAGCTGGAAAACCAGCAGTATTCAATGTTAAAGTTAACAAAGTTCAGACTAAAGAGCTTCCAGAACTTAATGATGAATTTGCACAGGATGTTTCTGAATTTGATACACTTGATGCATACAAAGAAGATATCAAGAATAAATTAAAAGAGCAGAAAGATGCTGAAGCAAGAAAGACTAAAGAAGATGAAGCAGTTAGAAAAATCATCGATAAGTCTAAGATGAACCTTCCAGAAGCTATGGTTGATACACAGTGCGAGACTATGGTTGAAGAGTTTGCTCAGAGAATCCAGCAGAGCGGATTATCAATGGATCAGTACTTACAGTTCTCAGGCATGACTTTAGATAAATTAAAAGAGCAGGTTCGTCCAGAAGCTATTTCACGTATCCAGGGTAGCCTTGTATTAGATGAAATTGCTAAAGAAGAAAACATCGAAGTTACAGACGAAGATGTAAATGCTGAAATCGAAAAGATGGCTAAGAATTATGGAATGGAAGCTGACAAATTAAAAGAGTATATGTCAGATTCTGATAAAGATTCTATGAAGAACCAGATTAAGATTGAAAAAGCAATCAACTTAGTAATGGATAACATTAAAGAAAGAGCTAAAGCTAAAACTAAGAAAGAAAAAGAAGCAGAAGCAGCAGCAAAAGCAGCAAAAGAAGATAAATAAGTTTTAATAAAAAACTTGAGAGCAATAGGCTGGTCCAAACGGGCCGGTCTATTGGACTATAAAAAAGGAGGCATTTTTATATGAGTTTAGTACCTTATGTCATTGAACAGACAAGTAGAGGCGAGAGAAATTACGACATATATTCTCGATTACTAAAAGACAGAATCATCTTCCTTGGTGAGGAAGTAAACGAGACAACAGCTAGTCTTGTGGTTGCACAGTTACTATTTTTAGAGTCTGAGGACCCAGGAAAAGATATTCACTTGTATATTAATTCCCCTGGTGGAATGGTTACTGCTGGTATGGCAATTTATGATACAATGCAGTATATTAAATGTGATGTATCAACAATTTGTATCGGACTTGCAGCTAGTATGGGAGCGTTTTTATTAGCTGGTGGTGCAAAAGGAAAGAGATTTGCACTTCCAAATGCAGAAATAATGATTCATCAGCCTTCAGGTGGAGCTAAGGGACAGGCTACTGAGATTGAAATCGCAGCAGAGAACATCTTGAAGACTAAAAAGAAATTAAATGAAATTTTAGCAGAAAATACAGGCAAACCTTATGAGGTTGTCGCAGCAGACACAGAGAGAGATCATTATATGTCTGCACAAGAAGCTTTAGAATATGGCCTTGTTGACGAAGTAATTACAACAAGAAAATAAAAAGATGCTTTACAGAGGGCACCCTAATACAATGTAGTGTATATTAGGATGCCCTCAATTAAATATTAGAATATTATTTTAAATTTGATGGAGAGGTAGTATGGCAGGAAAGAATGATGGAAAAATTAGATGCTCTTTTTGTGGCAAAACTCAAGATCAGGTTCACAGATTAATTTCAGGACCTAATGGAGCATTTATTTGTGACGAGTGTATTGACATTTGCGCAGAGATAATAGATGAAGAAGGATTTGGTAACGACGCAGAAATGTCAGGTTCTGCAGAGGACGATATCAATTTATTTAAACCAGAGGAATTAAAATCATTTCTAGATGATTATGTAATTGGACAAGAGCAGGCAAAAAAAGTTTTAGCAGTGGCTGTTTATAATCACTATAAACGTGTTTTGAATAAATCAGTTTCGGATGTTGAACTTCAAAAAAGTAATGTACTTATGCTTGGACCAACAGGTTCTGGTAAAACATTGTTGGCACAGACATTAGCAAAGGTAATTAATGTACCATTTGCAATTGCTGATGCAACAACATTAACAGAAGCAGGTTATGTAGGAGAAGATGTTGAGAATATTCTACTTAAATTAATTCAATCTGCTGATTATGACATTGAAAGAGCACAACACGGTATTGTATATATCGATGAGATAGACAAAATTACAAAAAAATCTGAAAATGTTTCTATTACTAGAGATGTTTCAGGAGAAGGTGTACAGCAGGCGCTTCTTAAAATTTTAGAGGGTACTGTTGCTTCAGTTCCACCACAGGGCGGACGTAAACACCCACAACAGGAACTTATCCCAATTGATACTACAAATATTTTATTTATTTGTGGTGGAGCATTTGATGGTCTTGAGAAAATAATCGAGACTAGAAAAGATGAATCCGCTATTGGCTTTAATGCAACTGTAAAAGGAAAATTAGACATGAATGTAGGAGAAGCATTTAAGAGTGCACTTCCACAGGATTTTGTAAAATATGGTTTGATTCCAGAGTTTATTGGACGTGTACCAATTACAGTATCATTAGATGCTTTAGATAAAGATGCATTAATTAAAATTTTAAAAGAGCCTAAAAATTCTTTAGTAAAACAGTATAAAAAATTATTTGAGTTAGATGGAGTTGAACTTACTTTCTCAGATGAAGCTATTGAAGAGATTGCAGCAAAAGCCTTAGAGCGTTCAACAGGCGCACGTGGACTTAGAGCTATTATGGAAAGTGTAATGTTAGATTTAATGTACAAAATTCCATCAGATGACACAATCAAAGAATTTGAAATCACTAAAGAGATTGTAGATGAGAAGTTATCAGGAGATACTTCTAAAGTAGTTACAGATGAAATTAGTGAAGTTAAAAGAGCTTCTTTGAAAAAAACATCTTAAAAGCATATAAGGAAAGCAATATTTTAAAGGGGATTCTGTGCAAAAGGAATCCCCTTTATTTTTTAGTAAGGAGAAATAATGGAAATAAATAATCAAACAATAACAACTATGCCAGCAATTGCTGTGCGAGGACTAACGGTTTTTCCAGAAATAACAGTCAATTTTGATTTGAGTAGAGAAAAATCAATTAGTGCGGTAGAAAAATCATTAGAAGTTGATTCTAAAATTTTTCTCGTAACTCAAGAAAAAATTAATATAGAAGATCCAACATTAGAAGATGTATATTCTGTAGGAACAATTGCAACTATAAAGCAAGAAGTTAAATTACATGAAGGTCTAGTAAGAATATTAGTTACAGGATTAAAAAGAGCTAAATTAATAGATTTAGATACAGAAGGCGATAGTCTTTTTGCTGAAGTTGAAGAGGTTGAAGCAACAACTTTAGAAGATAAAACTTTAAATGATGCGTTAAAAGAAGGCGTTTTAGATACCTTTTTTAAATATGCAAAGGGTAATAAAAAAATTACTTCTGCAGTAAAAAAAGGTGTGACTGCATATGATGAAATTGGAGAACTTATGGACTATATAGCATATAATTTGCCAATTTCACATGAAAAAAAACAAAAAGTATTAGAGACAATTGAACTTACAAATAGATACGAAGAACTTGAAGCTATTCTTTTAAACGAAATCGATATTACTCAGATTCAAATGGAGTATAAAGAAAAAGTTAATGAAAGAATAAATAAACATCAAAAAGAATACTTTTTAAGAGAACAATTAGCCGAAATTAAAAGTGAACTAGGAGAAGAATCTCTTAAAGAAGAAAATATAGAAAACTATCAAAAGAAATTGGATAAAATCAAACCTAAAAAGGAAGTTTATGACAAAATCCAAAAAGAAATTGATAGATTTAAATTGTTAAATCCTAATTCGCCAGAAATGCCACCAATGCAGAATTATCTAGAGACTTTATTGTCTATTCCTTGGAAGAAAAAAACAAAAGATAATAAAGATTTAAATCATGCAAAAGAAGTTCTAGATGTAGAGCATTATGGCCTTGAAAAGGTAAAAGAGAGAATATTAGATTACCTTGCTGTAAGAAATTTAACTGGAAAAGGTGATACACCTATAATTTGTCTTGTAGGACCACCAGGAACAGGTAAAACTAGTATTGCAAAATCAGTAGCAAAAGCTTTAAATAAAAAATATGTACGAATTAGTTTAGGCGGAGTTAGAGATGAAGCTGAAATTAGAGGACATAGAAGAACTTATATCGGAGCAATGCCAGGTAGAATTGTAAATGGTCTCATAAATGCAGAAGTTCGTAATCCATTAATGCTATTAGATGAAATTGACAAAATCAGTAGTGATTATAAAGGAGATACAGCTTCAGCACTTTTAGAAGTATTAGATCCAGAACAAAATGTCAAGTTTAGGGATCATTACGTAGAACAACCTGTTGATTTATCAGATGTTTTATTTATTGCAACAGCAAATTCGGTGCAAACTATTTCAAGACCTTTACTTGATAGAATGGAATTAATAGAGGTCTCAACATATACAGAAAATGAGAAGTTACACATAGCAAAAGAGCATCTTTTACCAAAACAAATTAAAGCTAATGGGTTGAAAGAGGAAAATATTTCTATTACAGATGAAGCTTTAAAAAAGATTATTTCAAATTATACAAAAGAATCAGGAGTAAGAAATTTAGAGCGTAAATTAGGTAATCTTTGCAGAAAAGTGGCAAGAAAAATTTACGAACACAAAGCAGAGTCTGTAAAAGTAGATAAAGATAATATAAAAGAATATCTTGGAAAAGAAATTTATTCATTTGATATGAAAAACGAAAAAGATGAAGTTGGTATCGTAAGAGGATTAGCTTGGACAAGTGTCGGTGGAGACACATTAGAAATTGAAGTAAATGTTATGCCAGGAGATGGAAAATTCAAATTAACTGGTCAATTAGGAGATGTAATGAAAGAGTCTGCACAAGCAGCAATTAGTTACATTCGTTCTAAAGGAAAAGAATATAACATTTTACCTGAGTTTTTCAAAGAAAATGACATACATATACATATTCCAGAAGGAGCTGTACCAAAAGATGGTCCTTCGGCAGGCGTAACAATGGCCACAGCGATGATTTCAGCAATAACAAATATTCCGGTTAGAGCTGATGTTGCTATGACAGGAGAAATAACAATTAGAGGTCGAGTACTTCCAATTGGTGGCTTAAAAGAAAAAATGATTGCAGCAAAAATTGCTGGAATAAAAACAATTTGTGTACCAATTAAAAATCAAAAGGATGTAGACGAAATTTCAGAAGAAATAAAAGATGGTTTAGAAATAGTCTTTGTTTCAGAAGTAAATGATGCGTTAGAGCATGCCTTAGTTAGAAAGATTGAAGGGTGAAAAAATGGTTATAAAAAGTGTAGAATTAGAAACAGTTTGTGGAATTACAAGCGTATTACCTGAAAATGAATTATTTGAGGTTGCATTTGCAGGAAAATCAAATGTAGGAAAATCTTCTATGATTAATACTATTTTAAACCGCAAAGGAATGGCAAGAATTTCATCTCAACCAGGTAAAACACAAACAATCAACTTTTATAATATAAATAATATCGGTTATTTAGTAGATTTACCAGGATATGGATATGCAACAGCCTGTGAAGAAATTAAAGCACAGTGGGGTATAATGATCGAAAATTACCTTCATAACTCTAAAAAATTGCAGGCCGTATTCTTATTAATTGACATAAGACATGAGCCATCAGAAAATGATTGTATGATGTATGACTGGATTTTACATCAAGGATATAGACCAATTATTATTGCAACAAAAGCTGATAAGTTAAAAAATAGTCAAATAAATTCTCATGTTTCAAGAATCAAACAAACTCTTAATATGGGGGCAGAGGATTTACTCATTGTATTTTCATCTATGTCAAAAGCAGGAAAAGATGAAATCTTAAATGTAATAGATAATTATATTTTAAGAAATGAAGACCAAACACCAATGACAAAGGAGCAACTTATTGAAAAAGGTGTACTAACTGCAAGACAAGTTGAAGATTATAAAGAAGAGCAGAGAAGGAAAAATGGTGAGGCAAATAAGCCAGCCAAAAAAGCTAGATGGAAATCAGTAGGAAAAGAAACAAAAGCTGATAGAAAAAAGAAAGAACAAAGTAAAGCAAAGAAAAAAGCCGTTGTTAGAAAGCAAAAAAACAAGATGAAGCACCGCTAAAAAGCACAATTTAAGGTACAAATAAGGGTGTTCCCTTCTACGAAAGGAAAAAATATGAAAAAAAAGTATCTATCACTATTTTTAATATTATTATGTACATTTGTGTTTTCAGTAGTATTAACGGTTTTATATGTAAACAGCACAACACAAGTAAAACACAATAACAAAAAAACAATAGTAGCATCTTTTTATCCAATTTATATTGCAGCGTTAAATATAACAGATGGTGTAGATGTTGAATTAAAAAATTTAAGTGAGCCTAAAACAGGGTGTTTGCATGATTATCAACTTACTACAGCTGATATGAAGTTGATTTCAAAATCGGATATATTTATTGTAAATGGCGGTGGAATTGAAGGATTTTTATCAAACGTTGTAAAAGAATATCCAAAAGTAGAAATTATAGATTCTACAAAAGGATTGAATCTTATAAAAGAAGGCGATGATAAAAATGCACATGCATGGATGAGTGTAAAAAAATATCGTCAGCAGGTAAAAGAGATAGCAAATCAGTTATGTAAACTTGACCCAGATAATGCTTCAAAATACAAAAAGAACTTAAAAATATATGATAAAAAGTTAGAAAAACTTCAAAATAGGGAAGCAAAAATACAACAGCAAATAGCAACAAATTCTAGAAACATAATTATTTTTCATGAAGCTTTTGCTTATGTAGCAGATGATTTAGATTTAGACGTAAAATATGTTTTAGACCTAGACGAAGAAAGACAGGTTAGTGCAGGAGAAGTAGCTGATGTGCTAGGTTCTATAAAAAAAGATAATGTTTCCTATATTTTAGCAGAAAAATTATATGCAAAAGATATGGGAGATACTGTTGAAAAAGAAAGTAATGTAAAAGTCATATACATTGATCCACTTAATAGAGGAGAATATGATAAGGATAGTTACATTAAAGGAATGAATAAAAATCTAGATAAATTACAAAAAGTATATACAAGCAGTAATTAACAAGAAAGGAAAGCTATTATGCAAAAAATAATTAAGCCTTGCGGTTTGCATTGTATAAAAGTTAAGCATTTAGGTGTACAGTTTGGCGAACAAAAAGTACTAGATAATATTAATTTACATATGCATTGCGGCTCTCTTACTGCTATAATTGGAAAAAATGGTGCAGGAAAATCAACTTTAATTAGAGCAATTTTAGGAGATATTCCTCATACAGGCACAATAGAATTTAGAGACACTAAAGATGGTAAAATGCAAAAATTAAAAATAGGTTATGTTCCACAATCAATTAACATAGAAAAAAATACACCTATTTCAGTATATGATTTAATTGCAAGTTATCAAACAAAATTTCCAATATTTTGGCATAAAAAAAGAACTGTTTATGAAAGAATAAAACGAGCCCTTAAAGTTTTTGAAGCTGATAAACTCATAGATCAAAGGGTTTGTAACTTGTCAGGAGGACAATTACAAAGGGTATTACTGTCTATGGCCATAATGGATGAGCCTAATTTATTGCTTTTAGATGAGCCAGTTTCGGGAATTGATCAAAATGGTATGGAATTATTCTTTGAAACAATGGATTATCTAAAAAAACATTATGATTTAGCAATAGTTCTTATTTCTCATGATTTAGATTACGTAGCAAAGTATGCAGATCATGTTGCACTTGTTGATAAGACAATTGTTAAACAAGGAACTGTAAAAGAAGTATATGAAAGCAAAGAGTATGAAGAAATTTTCGGAAAAGATTCAGAAGAAGCTTGGATAGATGTAGAAGAAGATAAATTACAAGAAGAAGTAAGAAAAACAAGTGATATTGCAAAGAAATTCGGTGTAAAGGAGGAATAATGCAATGAACTATTTGTCATGGTTAGATTATGGCTTTATGAAAAATGCAATAATTGCAATATTAATCATTACGCCTTTATTTGGAATTATTGGAACAATGATAGTTAATAAAAAAATGGCCTTTTTTTCAGACGCCTTAGGCCATTCAGCACTTACTGGAATTGCAGTAGGTGTTGTTTGTGGAATAAAGGATACTACAATATCAATGCTTATTTTTGCAATAGTATTTGCATTACTTCTTAATAAAATTAGCAAAAAAAGTACAGCATCAAAAGATACTATAATATCAGTTTTTTCATCATGTTCAGTGGCTATAGGTTTAGCAATATTGAGTAAAGGCGGTAATTTTAGTGAATATTCTTCTCTGTTAGTAGGAGATGTGTTAAGCATTACACGAAAAGAAATTGTATATTTAGTAATGATTTTTGTGGCAACTATTATATTTTGGATATTTGCTTTTAATCAATTAAATGCAGTAGCAATTCATAAAACATTAGCAAAAAGTAAAAATATGAAAGTGGAAATTCTAGAAAACTTATTTGCAGTGTTTGTAGCATTAATAGTAACGGTATCAATAAAATGGGTAGGTATTTTAATAATTAATGCATTACTAATTTTACCGGCAGCATCAAGTCGAAATTTAGCGGAAAATGTTAGAGAATATCATCTGTTTGCAGTGATAATATCAGTCTTTTCAGGAGTATTAGGATTGTGGGTTTCATATTACACAAATGTAGCAACGGGGCCAATGATAGTTATTATTGCTTCAGTGATATATTTTGCAACGTATTTTGTAGGAGGTAGGGAATAATTGAATAAAAAAACACAGGTATTGTTAAAATCTTTTTTAATACTTGCGTTGCCAACAGTAATAGAACAATTACTAGAAACAATAGTACAATATGTAGATACAGCCATGGTAGGTCATTTAGGGCCTAATGCAACAGCAACAGTATCAGTAAGTAGTACATATTCTTGGCTAATCAACAGCGTATATGCAGCAATAGCTGTAGGTTTTTTAGCATTTGTAGCTAGAGCAGTTGGAGAAAAAAATAGTATAAAAACAAAAGACGCATCTATGTGGGCAATAGTGCTAGTAATAGTATTAGGCTTAGTAGGGATGATTATTACGGTAGCAATAGCTGATTTTATTCCAGTTTGGATGGGAGCGGCTAAAGACATCCAACATAATGCAGGGTTATATTTTAAAATTATAAATTTGCCAATGGTTTTTAGGGTAGCAATTATATTGTTTGGTGCAATAATAAGGGCGACAGGAGATACTAAAAATCCAATGCTTATTAATTTGGTTGTAAACATAGTTAATATTATTTTAAATTACATTTTCATATATGCGTTGGAATTTGGTCCTATAGGTGCAGGCATTGCTTCTGCAATTTCCTACGTTATAGGTGGAATATTAATGACATTGTTATTGTTTAACAATCAATATTTTAAACTGAAAGAAGTTAAAATAAAAGAATATAACTTTAATCCAGTGGTATTGAAGAAATGTTTAGCCGTGGGAATTCCGGTAATGTTTACGAATGTAGCATCATGTTTGGGATATGTAGTAGCAACAAGCTTTGTGTCATCAATGTCTACGTTAACTTATGCAGCTCATTCCATTGCAATAACAGCAGAAACAATATTTTATATCCCAGGATATGGTATGCAAGCAGCTACAGCTACTATGATAGGTAATTCCATTGGAGAAAATAATCCATTAAAAACAAGAAAAACTATGGAAATTTCTATAGCAGTAATTTTTAGTGTTATGTGTGTTACAGGAACATTATTATATGTTTTTGCTAAACCAATGATGGCTTTATTTACCAATAACCAAAAAGTTATAGAAATAGGAACAGGACTTCTTAAAATGGTTGCATTTACAGAACCTATATTTGGAACTTCAGCAGTAATGGATGGAATTTATAATGGACTTGCCAAAACAAAATATCCACTTATAGTAGAACTTATTGCAATGTGGGGAATCAGAATAATGGGATCCTTTGTAATGGTTAGAATTTTAAATAAAGGAATAACAGAAGTTTGGTATTGTATGATAGCCAATAATATTATAAAAGCAATATTGTTAATGATAGGACTAGTAATTTTAGTTAAAAAAAGTAAAAACTTACAACTTAAATAAAAATATAAAAATAGGCGATGGCATTAGAAGAGGAGGGAATGCCATCGCCTTACAAATTTGCTGGATGTAAGAGGACATGGGATAATTACATCCAAACAAAGAAACTGTCATAAAAGAAATTATATTTAAAATATTTGTAAATTAAAATTATACTTCAGAAGTATTTTTATTATCTTATTCAGTTCCATTAGCCCACTTGTCAAACTTCTCTAAAACGGCGTCATAAGTTCTTTGAGAAATTTCAGGTAATTCTTTACCCCAAGTGCCAGTGGCTTGCTCAAATCCCTTTTTAAAAGCATCTAGAAGCATTTCTGCTTTAGAACTGTCATTTCCTGATAACGCTTTGGCAAAATCAAGAATTCTATCAGATGTTTGTTCAACTCCCCAATAGCCATCCTCAGCAATATCAGCTTGAGCTTGTGCTTTAACTTCAGGTGAAACTGTAAAATCACCCTTAGCTAAAAATTTCCACATGTCGTCCGCTGTTCCAATAGCTTTGCCTTGTCCAGAAATAATGTTTTTAACAATGCTTAAAAGTTGATTTTTTCTATTCTCAGCATCAGCCTTCAATTGGGCTACTATTGCAGAAGTATCTTTTTTACTGTTTGTGGTAGAATAAATTTTTGAAGAATCAGTTTTATCAGTTGATCCTTCATAAACAGCTGCAATATCAGAAAATTTTTCTGACGATGTGTTTTTTGACTCGTTTTTTTTAGTATTAGTGTTCACAGCATTTTGGCCTGCTGCCAAGGCACTACAATTATTATTAATAGTGTTTAAATTCATATATTAACCCTCCTTGGTCAAAAGCATGGCAGAAACAACATTTGCAAGAACCTAATCCTTTAGAATCTAAGCAAAATCCTACCGTATTTGTTAACTAATAACTATATCGGAATAATAATAAAAGAATTAATACTTTGTGAAAAAAATATTGCAAGGTTGACCTTTTTTAGAATTGATGATAAGATTTTTTTGTATACAAAAATAGGAGAAAATAAATGGATGAGATTTCACTTAAAGCATTAGCTAAGATTAATTTAGGGTTAGATGTAATTAGAAAAAGAGAAGACGGTTATCACGATGTAAGCATGATAATGCAAACAATTCATTTATATGATCGTTTAAACATAAAAAAAATCAAAGAAAACAACATAAAAATTGAGACAAATTTATCTTTTCTACCTGTAAATGAAAATAATTTAATTTATAAAGCGGGTAAAATGTTAAAAGATGAATTTGGTATAGAGACAGGTTTGTCAGTTAAGTTAGACAAAAGAATTCCAGTAGCAGCAGGAATGGCAGGGGGAAGTACAGATGCCGCAGCTATGCTATATGGAATGAATCAACTCTTTGATTTGGGTTTATCAAGAAAAGAGTTAATGGATAGAGCAGTGAATATAGGAGCAGATGTTCCATATTGCCTTATGAGGGGGACTGCTTTAGCAGAAGGCATTGGAGAAGAATTAACATCTCTTCCACCAATGGTTAAATGTCAGGTACTAGTTGCAAAACCAGCAATTTCAGTATCAACTAAATTTGTTTATCAAAACTTAGTGTTAGATGATGAATCTAATCATCCAAACATTAAGGCTCTTGTCGATGCAATTAAGAGAAAGGATTTAAAGGATATTTCTGATAACATGGGGAATATTTTAGAAACAGTAACAATTCCAAACTATCCAATAATTGCAGAGATTAAAGAGAAAATGATAGAATATGGTGCACTAAATGCTCTTATGAGTGGAAGTGGACCAACTGTATTTGGTATTTTTGAAGATGAAGAATTAGCTCAATTAGCTTACAAAAAGTTAAGGGAGCAAAGACTTGCAAAACAGGTATTTTTAACAACTATTTACAACAATCGTAGGTAGGCAGCTTTACTTTTACCAAACACAATGGAGGAAAAGGAATAGGAGAGGATTAAAGATGACAGATAAGTTGAAACTTAACACAAATGCGTATTTACCACTTAGAGATGTCGTTTTTAACACATTGCGTGAGGCCATCCTGCGTGGCGAATTAAAACCTGGGGAAAGACTTATGGAACTTCAGTTAGCATCCCGATTAGGGGTAAGTCGTACGCCTATCAGAGAGGCAATAAGGATGCTTGAACAAGAAGGACTTGCCGTAACGACACCTCGAAAAGGGGCAGAAGTAGCCAGGATGACAGAAAAAGATATGCAAGATGTATTGGTTATAAGGGAGGCATTAGACGAACTAGCGGCTAGAATAGCATGCAAGAAAATTACAGATGATCAGCTCGAGAGACTTAAAAAAATCAAAAAAGATTTTGTAGATTGTCTTGAGACTGGAAATATAAAAGTTATTGCACAAAAAGATATGGATTTTCATGATGCAATTTATGAAGCAACAGATAATCCTAAACTAGTTACATTAGTTAGTAACCTGAGAGAACAAATGTATAGATATAGAGTTGAGTATATCAAGAATTCTTGCAATTATCCAACTCTTATAAGAGAGCATAATGCAATTGTAGATGGACTAGAAGCTAGAGATGAAAGTAAACTTGCAGTTGCTATGCATAATCATATTAAGAATCAGGCTACAGCTGTAACCGAAGTAATCAGGCAACAAGATTAAGGAAGTAATATGACAAAAGAAGTTTTAGTATCCGTTTTAGGAAAACAAATGGATCGCCGTGAAGTAGGACAAGGCGAAGACAAATCAGAGATAAAGACCAATGGGCAATATTATGAAAAGGATGGAAAACATTATGTACTGTATGAGATTACAGAAGAAAATAATGATATTCCAACTAAAACAATGGTTAAAGCCAATGATAATATTGTGGAGGTTACTCGTAAAGGTGTAACAAATACACATATGGTTTTTGAAAAAAACAAGAAAAATGTGACATATTATGATACACCATATGGAAGCATACAGTTAGGTGTAGATACAAGAAAGTTGAATGTAGTTAAGGAATCAGATAGAATTCGTATAGAATTAGAGTATTCATTAGATTGCAATTACGAGTATTTATATGACTGTAACTTATCTGTAGATATTCAATCGAGAGGATAAGTAAAATAAAAAAGACTGTGAAATTAAATTCACAGTCTTTTTTATTTTAAATATTCTTAAAATTATTTATTTTTAGTCTTCTTTTTGTTAGAACTTACTTCATCAGAAGCTTTATTATATTTTTCTAATAATTTTGCTCTAAAGCCTTTTTTCTTAGGTTGTTCAATTGGTCCACGTAAACCACGAACATTAGTAATGTAAAGACCACTTACAGAAGCTTTAACTTCTTTCTTAGTTGGGATTGCATCAAAGATTTTTTCATCAGCAATAAATGTAGTAACCCTATTTCCAACTTTTGCCTTTACAATTGGAACTTTTGTACGTTTCATAAAGCCATTTGCTTGATTAATAACTACTTGTGGTAGACCTGAATCTTTAAGTTTCATACGACCCTTATCAATGATAAGTAAGTTGACTGATTGAGCAGATTGTGCAAGTAATTTATCCTGCTCTTCTTTTTTCGCTTGAGCTTTTTTACCCATAAAGTATAAAGCAATTAATATAGCTAATAGGATAATAATGATAACAAGCGATATAATTCCGAATGTACTCACGTTGGAATCCTCCTTTAATTTCAATGCTATAATTTTATCATTGATTAGCTTAAAAATCAATGTAAATGAATTTAATATAAGGTTTTTTAGGCGAAAATCTTTTTTTTTTCATATAAATGTGTTATGTTAATTAAGTTAAGGAATTCCTAGAAGGAATCAAAATTCCATTAAGGAATTAAGAAAGGGATAAGAAAATGAAAAAAAAGATATTAGCATTGTTATTAGTAGCATGTACTACATTCTCGTGTACAGCATGTTCTACAAACTCAAATCAATCTGCAAAAGAAGATTCAAGTATTACAAGAAGTGGACAGTATAAGTTAGATACTGATAAATTAGTAACAAAGTTATGTGATTACAAGAAAATACCAATCACTATAAGTGGAAATTATACAACTACAGATGAAGAAGTTGAAAGTAGTTATAATTCAGCACTTCAGCAGCTTGCTTCAAGTGCTAGTACACAAAAGACACCAAAAGAAGTAACTGATCATGATGTGATTCAAAAAGATGACATTGTTAAAGTTGACTATACAGGCTATCTTGGAAAAAAAGCTTTTGATGGTGGAGCAGCAAAAGACGTATATCTTGACGTAGCTAATAACTCAGAAGCAACACAAGGAACTGGATTTATTGATGGATTTACAGCAGATTTGCCAGGTAAAAAAGTAGGCGAAAAAGTTAGTAGTAAAATGAAATTTCCAAAAGAATATGGAAACAAAGACTTAGCTGGAAAAGAAGTAACATTTAAGTTTAAAATTAAAGGTATATATAAACTTGAAGAAGGCAAAGAAGTTAAACCAGAAGAAGTTACAGATGACATGGTGGCACAAGTATATGGCGCACAGTATAATGTTGCTACAAAAGACCAATTAAAAAATGAAATTAAAAATAGCCTAGATCAGCAGAAAGACCAGTCTAAATACGCTGATACGGTAAATGCAACAAAAGAATACGTTATTAAAAATAGCAAAATTACTGTACCAAAAAAATATTTAGATTTAAGATTAAAAGAATATGAAAAAGCTTTTATAAATGAGAATTGTAAAAGTACAGGATTAAAAAAATTTGCTAAAAATTATGGTACATCAGTTAAAGAAATCAGATCTCAATGGAAAAAGAGCCAAACTGAACAAATCAAATTTGAATTAGCATTTGCAGCAATTGCAAAAAAAGAAAAGATTAAAGTATCAGATGATGAGTATAATGCATATATACAGTCACTTATCTCAAATTCTAATGGTACATGGTCAAAAGAAAATGATGTTTATAAGTACTTCGGAGCAGGTAATGCTAAAGAAGGAAAAACATATATTAAAGCGCTTGTTAAAGCTCAAAAAACAGTAGACAAAGTTTCGAAACAAGCAAAAGTAACAGAGCAGCCACAACAAACAACACAAGGCAAAGTAGCTCAATAAGGATTATAGAAGGGAGCCATTATGGATTTAGTAAATATCAGAGATATATTTAGAAATACTGAAGAATATGTTAACCAAAAGATTACAATTGGAGGATGGGTTAGAAGTAATCGTAACTCTAAGAATTTTGGCTTTATAGTAGTAAATGATGGAACATTTTTTGAACCATTACAGGTTGTATACGCAAATGGATTAGAGAACTATGAAGAAATTGAAAAAATTAACGTAGGAGCTGCAATTATTGTAACTGGTACATTAGTTCCAACACCAGAAGCAAAACAGCCATTTGAAATACAAGCAGAAGAAGTAGTTATTGAAGGTGCATCAACACCAGATTATCCACTTCAGAAAAAAAGACATACAATGGAATATCTTAGAACATTAACTCATTTAAGACCAAGAACAAATACTTTTGAAGCTGTATTTAGAGTACGTTCACTTTGCGCATATGCAATTCACAAATTCTTTCAAGATAGAGGATTTGTATATGTTCATACACCACTTATTACAAGTAGTGATGCTGAAGGTGCAGGAGAAATGTTCCAGGTAACTACACTTGATTTAAATAATGTTCCAAAAACAGAAGAAGGAAAAGTTGATTTCTCAAAAGATTTCTTTAACAAACCAACAAACCTTACTGTATCAGGTCAGTTAAATGGTGAAACATATGCAATGGCATTTAAAAATATTTATACATTTGGACCAACATTTAGAGCTGAAGATTCAAATACAACAAGACACGCAGCAGAGTTTTGGATGATTGAGCCAGAAATCGCATTTGCAGATCTTGAGGATGATATGATTCTTGCAGAGAGCATGCTTAAATATGTTATTAATTATGTATTAGAGAATGCCCCAGAAGAAATGGAATTCTTTAACAAATTTGTTGACAAGGGATTACTTGATAGACTTCACAATGTAGTAAGTAATGATTTCGCAAGAGTTACATATACTGAGGCAGTAGAAATCCTTAAAGAGCACAATGATAAATTTGATTATAAGGTATCATGGGGATGTGATTTACAAACAGAACATGAACGTTTCTTAACAGAACAGATATATAAACGTCCTGTTTTTGTAACAGATTATCCAAAAGAAATTAAAGCATTCTATATGAAACTTAACGAAGATAATAAAACAGTTGCAGCAGTTGACTGTTTAGTACCAGGAATTGGAGAAATCATCGGTGGTAGCCAAAGAGAAGATGATTACGATAAATTATTAGAAAGAATTAAAGAACTTGGACTTAAAGAAGAGGATTACAAATTCTATCTTGATTTACGTAAATATGGCTCAGCACGTCATGCAGGATTTGGACTTGGATTTGAAAGATGCGTAATGTATTTAACAGGTATGGGCAATATTAGAGACGTAATTCCATTCCCTCGTACAGTTAATAACTGCGATTTATAATAGCTAGTACTTACAAAAAACACTTTTCATATCTAAATCGCTATGTTATAATTAACGAAGATAGGCGAATTGTCTTTGTTTGTCAATTAAAGAGAAAAGGAGATAATTATATGAAACACGTAAAAACTCTTAAAACAAGAAGATTACAGAATACACTAAAAAAAGGTGGATGTGGTGAATGCCAAACATCATGCCAGTCTGCTTGCAAAACATCTTGTACAGTAGGTAACCAGACTTGCGAACAGTGCAAATAATTAGTTACTGTTAGATGGTTAGAAGGACCGCACGATTAAGCGCCGTGCGGTCTTTTCTATGAATAGATAAGTTACATTTTATATCTCAGACAAGGTGCCATGCCTTTAAGCAAAGCGTAGGCGGTGGCAGGAAATTTAAATTAGAAGTTTTACAAATTAATAGTTTTATAAGAAAGAGAGGAATATTATAGTGGTTCATCAGTTTAAGAATAACGGCTATGATATTGTCTTGGATGTTAATAGTGGAGCTATCCATGTTGTAGATGACGTTACATATGACGTTGTTGCTTTATTTGAGGAAAAATCTTCAGATGAAATTATAAAAGCATTAGATGGAAAGTATCCAGAATCTGATATTCGAGAGGCAATTGAAGAAATAGAAGAATTAAAAGAGCAGGGAGAACTTTTTACAGAAGATAGTTATGAAGGCTACATAACAGATTTTATCGATAATAGACCAACAGTTGTAAAAGCTTTATGCTTACACATTGCTCACGATTGTAATCTTGCATGTAGATATTGTTTCGCAGAAGAAGGAGAATATCACGGACGTAGAGCTCTCATGTCTTATGAGACAGGAAAACAAGCACTTGATTTCTTAGTTGCTAATTCTGGAAATAGAAGAAATCTCGAAGTAGATTTCTTTGGTGGAGAACCTTTAATGAATTTTGAAGTTGTTAAACAGCTTGTAAAATACGGTCGTTCTCTTGAAGAAAAGAATAATAAGAAATTTAGATTTACACTTACAACAAACGGTGTATTATTAAATGACGATGTTATGGAATTTGCTAACAAAGAAATGGGTAACGTTGTATTAAGTATTGATGGTAGAAAAGAAGTTCATGATAAAATGAGACCTTTCAGAAAAGGTGCAGGAAGTTATGATTTAATCGTACCTAAGTTCCAGAAACTTGCTGAAAGTCGTAATCAGAACAACTACTACGTAAGAGGAACATATACTCACTTTAATACAGACTTTTCAAAAGATGTATTACATTTAGCTGATTTAGGATTCAAACAGGTGTCAGTAGAACCAGTTGTTACAGATCCAAAAGAGCCATACTGCTTAAAAGAATCAGATTTACCAAAATTATTCCAAGAATATGATGACCTTGCAGCAGAGATGATCAAAAGAAAGAAAGAGGGAGATGAGTTCAATTTCTTCCACTTTATGATTGATCTTGCAGGAGGTCCATGTGTTGCTAAAAGATTATCTGGTTGCGGTTCAGGAACAGAATATTTAGCAGTAACACCATGGGGAGATTTATATCCATGTCACCAATTCGTTGGTAATGAGGACTTCTTATTAGGAGATGTTTGGAAAGGTGTTAAGAGAAATGACATTGTAAATGAATTCAAACATTGTAATGTATATTCTAAAAAAGAATGTCAGAAATGTTTTGCTAGATTCTATTGTAGTGGTGGTTGTGCAGCAAACTCTTACAATGAAAAAGGAACAATTAACGATACATACGAGTTAGGTTGTGAATTACAACGTAAGAGAGTTGAATGTGCTATCGCTATAAAAGCAGCAGAAGCAGAAATGGAAGATTAATCCATTGTAAAACTATGGGTGATGTATTGAGAATTTTATAACCATAATCTCTTAGTTGGTTGGGTCAAGACCAGCTAAGAGTTTATAAGTGCTTTTATTAAAAAGCAAGGAATAATAAAAGGAGATAGGAAGGTAAAAAGCATGAAGAAAAAAAGAGCCGTAGCGGTTCTTGCACTTATTTTAGCAGCAATTATTGCTGTTAGTTATTTCGCATATGTAGTAGTGCAAGATACTGGCACAAATGGCAAGAAAAAATCTAATTCTATCAAATTGGGTTTGGATTTAGCTGGTGGTGTTTCAATTACATACCAGATTCAGGACAAAGATCCATCTAAAACAGATATTGACGATACTATAGCTAAGTTGGAGGAGAGAGCTGAGTCTTATAGTACAGAATATGCTGTTTACAAAAATGGTGATAATCGTATCACTGTTGAAATCCCAGGTATTAAAGATGCAAATGCGGTACTTGAGGACTTAGGAAGTCCAGGTACATTATATTTTATTAAACAACATGATGCACAAGGCAATGAAAATTATTCAATGCAGGGTACAACAGGTAAGACAGAAAAAGATTATAAACTCAACAAATCAATAGATGAGTTGATAAAAGATGGTTCTGTTATAATGGATGGTAATGGTGTAAAAGAAGCAAAGGCTACTTATCAGCAGGATCAGACATTAGGAACAAGTGAACCAGTAGTTTCAATGGAATTTACAAGTAAAGCAGCAAAAGATTTTGCAACAGCGACTACAGAGGCATCTCAAAAAGGTGATTCGATTGGAATCTACTATGATGATCACTTTATTAGTGTACCATCAGTTAATACTCCAATTACAGATGGTAAATGTGTAATTGAAGGATTTAAAGGTGACAATAAAACAAAAGACGAGAGATACACAGAAGCTAGTACATTAGCAACATTTATTCGTGCAGGTGCAATTAATCTAAAATTAAAAGAAATTGAATCTAACGTTGTAGGTGCATCACTTGGTAATGATGCTCTTGCTAACAGTTTGAAAGCTGGTATGATAGGTTTAGTAATCGTAATTTTATTTATGATTTTTATGTACTATGTACCAGGTTTGGCAGCTTCATTGGCGTTGATTTTATATACAAGTTTAGTAATTGCAATTGTACAGCTATTTGAAATCACGTTAACTTTACCAGGTATTGCTGGTATCATCTTAGGTATTGGTATGGCGGTAGATGCTAACGTAATTACCTTTGCTAGAATTAGAGAAGAAATTTCAGCAGGTAAATCAGTAGGAAATGCCATTAAAGTTGGTTATAAAAAAGCGTTATCAGCTATTCTTGATGGTAACGTAACAACATTTATAGCAGCATTTGTTCTTATGATTTTAGGTAGTGGTACAGTAAAAGGCTTCGCAAACACACTTATGATTTCAATTATCGTATCAATGTTTACAGCCTTAGTTGTTTCTAAAAACCTAATAATGGCATTCCATGCTTTAGGCATTAGAGACGAAAAATTATATGGAAAAGCTAAAAAATTAAAACCTATTAGATTTATTCAAAATAGAGGAAAATATTACGCAATTTCAGTACTTATTATCGTAGTTGGTATTGGAGGAATGATTTATCATTCATCAACATCAGGAAAAGCTTTAAATTATAGCTTAGAGTTTATGGGTGGTACTTCAACAACAGCAGATTTTGGCAAAAAATATACAATTGATGAAATTGATAAAGAAGTTGTACCAGTAGTTAGAAAAGCGGTAAAAAATACAGATATTCAAGCAACAACAGTTGCAGGAACTAAAAAGATTGTATTAAAAACACGTACTTTATCATTATCTGAAAGAGAAAAATTAGCCAAGTCTCTTAATAAGGAATTCAATATCAAAAAAGATGGAATTGAAACACAAAGTATTAGTTCTACAATTAGTGGAGAAATGAGAAGAAGTGCAGTCGAGGCTGTAATTGTAGCATGTATCTGCATGTTGATTTATATTTGGATCAGATTTAAGGATATTAGATTTGGTACAAGTGCTATTTTAGCATTAGTTCATGATGTATTAGTTGTGCTTACATTGTATGCTATTGTAAGAGTATCAGCTGGTACTACATTTATAGCTGTAATGCTTACTATAGTAGGTTACTCAGTCAACGATACAATTGTAATCTTTGATAGAATTCGAGAGAATTTGAAAGGAAATAGAGAACAAACACCAGATGCAATTGCTGACATTGCAAATGAATCGTTAATACAGACATTGTCACGAAGTATTAATACATCAATTACTACATTCGTAATGGTATTCTGCTTATATATCTTTGGTGTTGCATCAATCAAAGATTTTGCCTTACCACTAATGGTAGGTTTAATTTCAGGTTCATATTCATCTATATTTGTCGCTACAGAATTGTGGTATGATATGAAATTACGCTTTGGAAAGAAGAAATTATCGGCTAATTCTTCAAGTAAGAGTACAAAAAAGGCAACAAAAAAAGAATCTAAAAAGGCAGAAATTTAAGAGATAAATTTAATATATATCACTTAAAAACATATTGATATAGCAAAAAATACAAATAAAAAACAATATAAAGGCACATATTTTTTAATGATAGAACATTCAGTTTTATAAAAGAATATGTGCTTTTTTTAATGAAATAAAATGATTTTACAAAATAGACATACAAAATTGGAATAAAAAAGAAAAATATATACTGATAAGATTCATAAGAAAAATTAATTAAAATATAAAGAATTATAATTGAAAATAAATTTTAAGTAATTTATAATTTACAATAGAATTTGAATAAGATGTAATGAATTTCTAAGGAGGATGCAAATATATGTATACATTTGAAGATATAAAAAATACAGATCCACAAGTTGCGGCAGCAATAAAAGAGGAGTTTGAACGTCAAAATTCTCACATTGAATTAATCGCTTCAGAAAACTGGGTAAGTCCAGCAGTAATGTCTGCAATGGGAAGCATTTTGACAAATAAGTATGCAGAAGGTTATCCAGGAAGAAGATATTATGGCGGATGTGAGAATGTAGATGTTATAGAAGAATTAGCAAGAGAAAGAGCTAAAAAATTATTTGGCTGTGATTATGTAAATGTTCAACCACATTCAGGAGCACAAGCTAATATGGCAGTACAATTTGCTGTTATGGAACCAGGCGATACAATGATGGGAATGAATCTAGATCATGGCGGACATCTAACACATGGTTCTCCAGTTAATTTTTCAGGAAAATATTTCAATATTGTGCCATACGGAGTAAATGACGAAGGTTTTATCGATTATGATGAAGTAGAAAGAATTGCAAAAGAATGCAAACCAAAAATGATTATTGCAGGAGCGTCGGCATATGCAAGAACAATTGATTTCAAAAAATTTAGAGAAATAGCAGATAAAGTAGGAGCTGTATTATTTGTAGATATGGCACATATAGCAGGCCTTGTTGCAGCAGGATTGCATCCAAGTCCAGTACCTTATGCGGATATCGTTACAACAACAACACATAAAACACTACGTGGACCAAGAGGCGGAATGATAATGGCAACTAAAGAAGCTGCAGAAAAATATAATTTTAATAAAGCAGTATTTCCAGGAATCCAAGGTGGTCCATTAATGCACGTAATAGCAGCAAAGGCAGTATGTTTTGAAGAAGCTCTAAAACCAGAATTTAAAACATATCAAGAGCAAATTGTTAAGAATGCACAAGCTTTAGCGCAAGGTCTAATGAATAGAGACGTTAAGATTGTATCAGGTGGTACAGATAATCATTTAATGCTTATAGATTTAACAAATTACGATTTAACAGGAAAAGTTGTAGAAAAATTATTAGATCAGGCAAATATAACAGCAAACAAAAATACAATTCCAAATGATCCACAAAAACCATTTGTAACAAGTGGAATTCGTTTAGGAACACCTGCAGCAACAACAAGAGGACTAAAAGAAGAGGATTTTGATAAAGTCGCAGAAGCAATTGCATTATTGGTGAAAAAAGGTGAAGATGCAGTACCAAAAGCAAAAGCAATTGTAAAAGAGTTAACTGATAAATATCCACTTCAATTTTAATGATTTAATTATTAAAAAATGATAATCTAAAAAAATATGCTAGAGATTTATAATCTAGAGAATAATAATAAAAACTCTAGAAATTTATAACCTAGAGAATAATAATTTGTAAAATAAATTATGAATTTAAAGATGCTACTTATGTATGTAAGTGGCATCTTTTTAATTTAAACTAAAAAAATACCGATAAATAAAAATAATATAAACGAAAAATTTAAATAACATAGCAAAAAACGAAAGAATAGCCAAAGAACAATAAATAACATAGCTAGGTAATAATAACATAATCAAGGAACAGAAATAGAGATAAATAGAAAATGAAGTGAGGGGAAAATGAAAAAAGCAATAATATGTATAAATGGAGTTGAAACACTAGATTTTTTTTCGAAACAGATAAAAGAAGAACTTGAAAAACGAAAAATAAAAGTTTTTGGATTGGATTTGAAGAATTTAAAAAACAGTCTTAAAAAAATGCAAAAATTCATAGAACCAAGGCAAACAACATTAATCACATTTAATTTTGAAGGGTTAGAAAGAGAAGAGTATATTTACAATGAAAAAAACAAAAGATACGTATGGCAAGAGCTGAAGGTGATATGTATAAATATAGTGGTGGACCACCCATATTATTATTACGATAGACTAAACGATTTGATAGAAGATTTTTCCGCGGATAATTACTTTGATAACTATTTACATGTGTCTATAGATAAAAAACATAAATGCTATATGAAGCAATATTATAAAATTATAAAAAATAATGAGTTTTTACCATTGGCGGGTACAAAGATATTTAATGAAGAAGACCATGGTAGTGAATACCAAAATACCAAAGTCAAATGTGATGAAAATAAAAATATAAAAATAAAAGACAGAAAAATAGATATTGTTTTTGCTGGAAATTATACACCTGAATATGAATTCGAAAAAAATATCAATTGGATCAATGAAGAGTATGCTGAATTTTATAGAGATATTATAGAAACGCTGAAAGAAAAAACGGATAAAACTTTTGAAGAGATAGCTCATAAAAAATGCGTTAAAACATTAGGGAATATTAAAGATGAAGATTTTATTAATGTGATGAATAAAATGATATTCATTGATTTGTACATAAGAAATTATTACAGAGGAAAAGCCGTTAAAGAAATTGTTATGAGTGATCACAAAATTGTTGTGATTGGAAAAGGATGGGAAAAATTAAAAAAAAATATACCATGTGATAAGTGGAAAAATATAAAGCATATAAAACAGACTAATACGGAAGAATGCTTAAAATTAATTGCTGATGCAAAAATTTCCTTGAATGTAATGCCATGGTTCAAAGATGGTGCACACGATAGAGTCTTTAGTTCTATATTAAATGGAGCAGTTTGTTTGACAGATAGTAGCAAGTATTTAGAAAAAGAATTGAAAAATGAAGAGGGCGTTATATATTTCAAATTAAACGAGGAAAAAAATATAGGAGAAATAATAGATAAGTATGATGATAGTAGACTACAGAAAATAGTTGACGATGGAAATAAAAAAGTAATTGAAAAGCATAGATGGAACAAAAGGACAGAAAAAATTATAGAAATGGAAGAGAAGTTGCGTGAAAATTCAAAAAGTTAAATAAAATCATGGAAATTGATGTTTTTTAACATTTTTTGGAAAAATGTGTTGACTTTAGGCCTTGCGGATGATATTATAAATGAGCTGACAGCGAGAGGCACTCAACAAGAGAGCTAAAGCAGTCAACATCATCTTGATATTTTATTTTGAAAGCGAATAACCAATGCAACATCATCTATAAGATAATGAAAAGCAAGGGATGCGAACTGTCATTTGTTCAAAGCTTAGATCAAACATATGAAACATGATTTGATTAAACTTTTATGAAGTTCTGAAAACTTGAAAAA
>FOPE01000040.1 GCA_900113385.1 Lachnospiraceae bacterium C7 | reverse complement strand
CATGTCCAGAAAAGGAAATTGCCACGATAACTCAGTTATGGAAAACTTCTTTGGGCTACTAAAACAAGAAATCTATTATGGTGTTGTTTATTACAGTTATGAAGAATTAAAATCAGAAATCGAGCGATATATAAAGTATTACAATGAACAAAGAATTAAAGAGAAACTAGGATGGATGAGTCCTGTTCAATACAGGCTCAGCCTCTTGGCTGCATAAAAACAGCGTAGCAGCCAAAAACTGCTACGCTTAAAAGTCTAACTTTTGGGGGTCACCTCATTTTCATAGGTGTTAATTCATTAACGGCGGCTTGAATATCTGATAAATAAACATTTGTGCCACATACACCGACTTCACCGTTGAAAAAATCATTTTGACGTACAAAAGATATACACAATTTGTTATTTACAGGATCAACAGCAGGAGCTGTTTCCACAAAAGTTTCATGACCTATTCCAGCCTTATACCAAGGTTGTTCAGTTGGTTTCCAAGAATCATCCTCTTTAGTGTGGTTGGCAAAAATATAAGAGTCATCTGAAAAACCAACAAAAATTCCTGTGTTTTCAACTGCAGTATATTTTGCAGAAGGTTCGATGTATTTTAGCAAATCATCGTGAGTTTCAAAAGAAAGTTGTTCCATAGTGTCGCAATACTGTCCGAATTTTGCAGTAAGCATTCTAAAACCAGTTTCAATATTATAGGCATTAGAATTAGTTTCCGCTTGTAAATCCATACAGGATACTTCTGTTATTGTTTTTTTGGCATTAAAAGTAAGGAATGCAATGATTATAATAATTCCAATAACAATAATAGGCATAAGTTCTAAGACCAATGTCATTCGTACGCTTTTTTTTGCCACTCGTTTAGGCTTTTCATTTTCTTGAGTTGTTTTGTTTTACCCATTGCTTGTATCTCCAAAAGTATGCTTAATTAATAGTGTGTTTATTATAAATTATTACAATTAATTAGAAATCCTCAATTATAGTATCGGTATGAAAATTACATATGATAATAAATTAAAAAAATATAATAAAAAAGACAAAAGGCTCAAAAAAGATACACTAAACACAGTATAATTTAAATTAAAGTAGTGTAGAAAAAGGATGATTAGCCGAAATAATAGTAATCATCAACAACAAAGTCAGGAGAGTGAAAATATGAGATGTCCAAGATGTGGCAACATGAATTGTATGGTAATTAGTGAAAGTTATAGTCATGGCACAGACTATAGTGCAGGTAAAGGATGTATAGGTGCATTGCTTTTTGGTCCAATAGGTTTGCTTTGTGGGGCTTGTGGTGGCGGAAGAAAAATTAAAAATACCCATTATTGGGTATGTCAGCAGTGTGGCTATAAATGGAGAATGTAATGACAAAAAAAGAAAAAATTTGGATCAAATCAATGGAATTTGGACATATTTTAGGTTGTCATCAAATGGAAAGTAGAAGCTTTTCGTTTTTTGGTTATCAGTTTCCATTGTGTGCACGATGTACTGGTGTACTCTTAGGAGAAATTCTAGGCATAGTTAGTATTTGTTTTGGAATTCGATTAAAATGGTACATAATAATCCCATTAATTGCAATTATGGGAATCGATTGGTTTATCCAGTATTTGCAAATACAATCTTCTAATAATATTAGAAGATTAATTACAGGCACATTGTGTGGAGTTGGTTTAACATATTGCTATTTCTATGGGATAGTGTTTGTGATAAAACTAATAGCAAAAATATAAAAAACATAGCAAATAAATAGTAAATATGTGTCAAATATAAAGTGAATATAAAGTAAAATCCAGGGTACAGAAATGTATCCTGGATTTTTTTGCAAAAAACACAACGTAAAACAATAAATTTTTCCTTTTTAAAAAAATCACAGGGTAAAACAATAAATTTCACTTTTTTAGATAAAAAATGTTAAAAAACACAAAAAAATCAAAAAAAAATAATTTGAAGAAAAAAACTTCTCCAGACAGTGAAAAAACTAGCGCCTTTTCGACTGTAAAGTGTTACAAGAAGTAAAAATGTGTTATTTACACACTTGACAGTGCAAGTTAGTCTATACTAACCTAACAACCATCCGCTAGAGTGGTAAGGCTTTAGAGGCCTATGCTACAAATTAAATTGAAAGGAAGGTGACCAACTTATGCGTCGCAACAAACAAACTATAATTCTTGCATTAGTGTTAGTGATTTTATCTATTATATCTGTTTTTGTAGGTGTGTTAGATATTAATACTACGGAGTTGTTGAAAGGAAACCAGGAGCAATGGAATATTTTTCTTGCATCAAGAATACCAAGACTTTTGGCAGTAATATGCACAGGTGTTGGAATGTCTATTGCTGGACTTATAATGCAGCAGCTTATGAGAAATAAGTTCGTTTCACCAACCACAGGAACAACCATTAATTCAGCTCAATTTGGAATATTAATAGCACTAATATTTATGCCAAAAAGTACACTTGTTGGAAGAGCATTATTTGCATTTACTTTTGCAGTGTTAGGAACATGGATTTATGTGTTTTTTATCCAAAAAATTCAATTTAAAAACGTGATAATGGTTCCATTAGTGGGAATTATGATGGGAAATATAATATCCGGAACTACAGATTGGTTAGCTTACAAATATGAACTAAACCAAGCAATATCATCTTGGACAGTGGGACATTTTTCCCTAATAATTCGAGGAAAGTATGAAATAACTTATCTTGTAATTCCATTAGTAATATTAGCTTATGTATTTGCAAACTATTTCAATGTAGTAGGAATGGGTAAAGGATTTTCTCAGAACTTAGGTGTTAATTATAATTTAATATTAGTTTTAGGACTAAGTTTAACATCAATGATTACTGCTGCAATAATTGTAGTAGTCGGATCAGTGTCATATGTAGGTCTAATAGTGCCAAATATTGTATCCATGTTTAAAGGAGACAAAATAAAAGGAACTATAATAGACACTTCATTGTTTGGTGCGATTTTTGTATTAGTTTGTGACATGTTAGGAAGAATTATTATTTTTCCATATGAACTTCCAATCAATTTAATAATCGGAGTAGTCGGTAGCATTACATTTATTTTTTTATTAATTTATAGATTAAACGGCGGAAAAATGTTAAAGAAGTTTAAGATTACAAAAAGTAAATTAAAAATAAGAAAGGAGATGGACTAATATGAAAACAGAAAAATTAAATAAACAAGTAGTTGTTTTAGCTTTGTTATCATTAGTAGCAGCAGTTTCCTTTTTACTTATTAAACTAGATATTGGAAATGAATTGCTGAGAAATTATAAACTTTCAATAAGATTTCCAAAGGTTTTAGTGATTTTTGTAGTGGCATTTGCTATAGGAAGCGCATCAATAGTATTTCAAACAATAAGTAATAATCAAATCATTACTCCTGGAATATTAGGAATGGATAAATTATATAGTTTGATTCACACAAGCGTGTTTTTTTTCATAGGTGCATCAAGTTTATATTCCACAAATCCTAGATTTGCGTATCTAGTGGACATAGGGCTTATGGCGATTTTGTCCCTTATAACTTATGGATATTTTTTCAAAAAAACAGGGCACAATATTTTATATATTTTGTTAATTGGCACAATTTTATCGTCATTATTTGCTAGTTTACAGTCTGCGTTAACAAGGGTTATGGATCCAAATGAGTATGACGTATTATATGCTAGGCTTATTCCTTCTTTTACTAGAATTCAAAGTTCAGTGTTGCTTATAACAGTGATAATTTTAGCAGTTAGCGGATTTTGGGTAATAAAGGAAATCCAAATGCTTGATGTGCTAGCCTTAGGAAAATCAAAAGCTACAAATTTAGGAGTAGATTATGATAAGGCCATAAGAAAATTACTTGTGGTGGTATCAATTTATGTAGCAAGTTCAACAGCATTAGTAGGGCCACTTACTTTTTTAGGACTAATAATAGCAAATTTAAGTAGGCAAGTTTTTAAAACATACAGACATAGTTATTTGATTATAGGCTCAGTATTTTTTGGAGCAATTGTCTTGTTTATAGGAGAAACAATTATAGAAAGAGTCTTTCATTATGGTGTGCCACTAGCCACAATTATAACTATTGGTGGAGGTCTCTATTTTATGTATTTACTAATAAAAGAAAGGAAGGCGTTGTAATATGGAAATAAAAGAACTTAATAAAAGCTATGATGAAAAAAAGGTAGTGGACAATCTTTCTTTTGAAATAAAAAAAGGAGAAGTGGTTTCCATAATAGGCCCTAATGGAGCAGGAAAATCAACGCTTATGAGTATTTTATCTAGGCTTATTAAGAGAGATTCAGGAAAAATAATTTTTGAAGATAAAGACATGGATAAGTGGAAATCAAATGAGTTAGCAAAAAAAATAGCTATTCTTACTCAAACAAATAGTTCAGAGATGAAGCTTACAGTGAGAGAAATAGTTAGTTTTGGAAGATTCCCTTATTCAGCAAATCATTTAAATGAAGAAGACGAAAAAAAAGTGGATGAAGCCTTAGAATATATGAATTTGACAGAAATTCAAGATAAATTCATAGATGAATTATCAGGTGGTCAAAGACAGCGAGCATATATTGCAATGATAATTGCGCAAGATACAGAATATGTACTTTTAGACGAACCAACCAATAATTTAGATGTTCATCATTCCACTAATTTAATGAGATTAGTAAGAAAATTATCTACGAAGCTTGAAAAAACAGTAATTTTGGTTCTACACGAAATCAATTTTGCATCTTTTTATAGTGATTACATAATAGCAATGAAAGATGGAAAAATCGCCAAACAAGGCAAAGTTCATGATGTAGTAACAAAAGAAAATTTGAAAGAAATATATGAAGTAGATTTTGAAATAATGGAAATAAATAATAGACCAATGTGTATATATTTTTAATATGAATAGCTTAGAGTAAATAATATAGTATGAATAGCTCAAGATAAATACTTTAATATGAATAGCTCAGTGCAAATATTTAACGCAAATAGCTCGAAGAAATAATTTAAGAGAGAGAGGTAAAAACATGAAAAATAAAGCAACAAAATCAATATTATCAATAGTAGCTGCAATTATTGTAGTGGTTACAATTATAGGAGTAGTTTTCAATAATGGTTTTTTAGGAAATTTAAAAAAAGAAAAGGCAAGCGCCCAGCAACATAACAAAAACATAACAATTAAGTCATATAATGGAGAGGAAAAATTAACAGACTTAAAGGTTCCTTATGATCCTCAAAGAATTGCTGTTTTAGATTTATCATCATTAGATATGATTGATAGCTTAGGACTTGGAGATCGTGTTGTAGGTTCTACAACTACAGGAATTGATTATCTTTCAAAATATGAAAATAATAAAGATATTGTAAACCTTGGAAATGTCAAAGAGGCTGATATAGAGGCAGTTATGGAATCAAAACCAGACGTTATTTTTATAGGAACTAGACTTGCGGGAATTTATGATAAGTTATCAAAAATCGCACCAGTAGTATATTTGAAGACTCAACCAGAAATTGGAATGGTAGATTCAACAAAGCACAATGCTAGAATTGTAGCATCTATGTTTGGAAAAGAAAAAGAAGTCGATAAGTTATTTAAAGGTTACAAAGAGAGAATTGAAAAACTTAAAGAAGCAGCAAAAGGAAAAAATGCAGTAATTGGATTAGTAACATCAGGTTCAGTAAATTTACTTGGAGATACAAGCCGACTTTCATTGATAGTTAATGATATTGGATTTAAAAATTTAGGACAAAGTGAAATTGATCCAAAAGAATCATCATCACCTCACGGCAAAGAAGTTTCTTTTGAATTGTTGGCAAAACTTAATCCAGACTACATTTTTATAATGGATAGAGACCAAGCCATTAGAAGAAAAGGTGCAGCATTAGCATCACAGGTAATGGACAATGAAATCGTCAATAGCACAAAAGCCGCAAAAGATGGACATGTAGTAGTTCTAGATGATCCAGGAGTTTGGTACATGGCAGAAGGTGGTATTACAGCATTAGATAGAATGATTTCAAGTGTAGAAAAGGTCTTGCTATAATATTTAACGGAGTTCTAGGAATAGTTTATCAATCCATATGGCATGGCTCGATTTGTGTGTATTATATTTTATTGTTTGTGGCAAAAGGAAGTATAGTGAATTTATCAGGTCGACAATTATTATTAGCGAAAAAAACTGGTGAAGATATATTTGACAATCCTAAAATCAAAACAGAATACTATCTAACTCATATATTATTATTATTAATAGATTTGGCGTTGATTTTTCCTATCGCATATATGGTAAAAGGAAACAGAAGCTATGAATATGACAGCCGAAACAAGTGCAGCAATATGGCTAACAATGTTAGCACTTTCTATAGTGTCTTTTACATTAAGAAAAAAAACAAATTCTTCCGATAGATAATTAGAAGCGGTAGTCGTTTTTTGTAAAAGGAGGAAATTGAAGTGAATGTAGATTTTTCAAATAGTAATATAAAATGGAATAGCTCTTGGTGGGAAAAATCAAAATACAACTTAAGCCGCACAAAATCAGAACAACCAAAACATTATCTAAAGAATACAGATGATATTGTAAAAAGTGATTCAACTAGAGAAAATTTTTCAAAGATGCTTCAAAATTTAAAAGAATATAAACCTGCAAATTACGTTGAAAAAGTTGAACGAGATGAAGAAATAACAGTTACTAATAGAATGCTTTCAGATGGCTCCGTTTTGACAACTGTTACAAAAGGTGGAGAAATAATTTCTCAAAGTCGATCATCAGCAACTATCAAGCAAAAAGACGTAAAGGTATTATCAACGAAAACAGAGGTGCTAGAAGCCCGAGAAGAAAGTATAAATAGAATTGAAAATTCAAATGCAGGCATAAGCGAAATCTCAAATATAAATATAAGTTAAGCCACAAATGTAGACAAAGACAAAATCAAAAATGAAATTTAAAATTTAAAAGTTTACTTATAACCTATAAGTAAACTTTTAAATTTATTAAAATATACTTCAGTTACAGCATTATGTATAATGTTGATTGGAGCAATTATATTTAGGAACCCACAAGAAAATGTTGGACAACTCATCATCTTGATTGGATTAGGAGTATTAAATACTGTAGCTGTTATAGCAAGAAATATATTGATAAAAAAATCAAAAGACATAGAGATTAAAGTAGATAATAATAATCTAATATTATCTTTTCTTTTGATTTCAATGTGGGTAATTCCATTGATCAAAATTTTAATTCAGTAGGTTAATGAAATGTTTATCATAATATAGTGTCCTAAATAGCCTATGCATCGATTAAATGCATTGTTACTTAATTATGATAAAATTAAATTAACCAATTAGAACAAGTTATGTATGGAGACAGCTATCAAATGCTGTCTCTTTTTTGATAGGTAAGCTCAAATTTCTAAATAAGCAGAGAAACCAACAAAAACTAGTAAAATTTCAAGTCCAACCCTTCACCTTAGCCAACCTTCCATCTAAGCCAACTCTCTACTAAGCCAACCCGCCACTATCGAAATTAAATAGTACATTGTAAAAAGAAAACATTTATTTTATAATGGAAAAATAAAGATTAAAAAAATTAAATTAAAAACTTATAATTAAAAAACGGAATAAAATTAAAAATAATTATAAGTGATCAAAAAGGAGAAAAAATATGTACGAAAAAAGAAACCCAAAGGCACGATTATTACTTTTGACTTCTTCAATTCTTAACATGATAGTTATTACGGTTATTTTAGGAGCAATAATTATATTTGCACAATTAGATGAAATGTATGATAAAGCAATAATTGGAGTAGATATTTTTGCATGGATAATTGCCTTGATAGCACCATTTGTACGCTATAACTGGTATCGCGCAAGATTTACAGATGAGGAGATAGACATCCGCCAAGGATTTTTAATTATACAAGAGACAATTATTCCAATAGAAAGACTTCAAAAAATTTCTTTGGAAACGGGGCCGTTAGATCGAATTTTTGGAATGACTAAGGTAATAGTATATACTTCAGGAGGAGAAGAGACTATTCGATTTTTGGAAAAAGAAAGAGCCGAACAAATAGGAGAAACTCTAAAGAAACGAATCAATAAATATGGACAAAAGAATAAAACAGATAAAGCGGAGGTTTAATAATGGACAAAAAAGAAATCCATAATGTGCGAAATCATCCCCTGTACATATTAGAAAATTCTTGGGGAGCAATTTTTTTTATAGTACTGATTTTTATAAATGTTGGTGTAGATTCTCTCATGGATTTAATTAATCATAAAGCAAAAAATACAGAAGAGATATTAATACCAATAGTAGTAAGTATTTTGATTTTGGTTTACATATCGGTAGTTGCTATTATTAGCATTCGAAGATGGAAACTGACAACATTAAGTATAGTAGATGGCTCATTAACATGGGAACGAGCCACCTTTTTTTCTGTAAAAAAAGAAATAGCAATTTCTACGATTTCTAATGTGAATTTAGAGCAGAATTTGTTTGAGCGAATTATGGGAATTTATAAATTGAAAATAGATACAAGTTCTATTTCTACAGCTGAAGAAACTGATATGAAAATCGTACTAAGTAAGGAAAATGCAGATAGAGTACGAGAAATCATAATGACGTGGTTGCATAATGATGAAACAGAAATGGTAAATGATAGCAAATTAATTTTGGAAACTGTTAACGAAAACAAAATAAATCCATCAGAAACTGTCGAAGGAAAAATACAAAATGAAAAATATGACATTGTTATTTCAGATGTGGAAAACATAAAGTGTGCAATTGCATCAATAAGTGAAAATAGTATTATTTTTGCAGTCATTTTTCTTGTAATAGCAGTTGTTATTTTTGTCAATGCCATAAATAGTGGAAAAAATTATATGTCAGCAGTGCTATCAGCTAGCACAATGTTGTTAGGTGTGGCAGGAATGTTAAAGCATATAGTAAATAAATTTTTAGCTTGTTATAATTACAGAATACGTCGTGAAAAAAATCAAATCCACATCATAAGTGGAGCGGTAAAAATTCGCGCTTATTCAGTGCCAGTAGAAAAAATTCAAGCATTACGATTTAATACGACGTTTTTAGGACGCATTTTGCATAGAACATCAGTATCTGTCATTAATGTAGGAGGAGAAGATGATGATGTAGATGGACAATTTTTACTACCAGCAGTTTCCCAAAAAGAAATAGAAAATATGTTAAAAAAGATCTTACCCGAATACAAAATTACAGCTAAAAGTGAGATGACTTCACGTCCCCAAAAAGCATTTGTGTATAAGATCATTAAAACTATAATCATAACAAGTATTGAGTTTATTGCAGCATATGAAATATTCAACAATTTCCTCTGGGAAAAAATACAAAAAGAAAACTCTTTAGATGGTAGTCTAAAAGGAATGATAAATTTTGGAATCCTTGCAATTGGACTTTTGCTGATTATTTGGAAAATAATCGATAAGTATGTGGAGCAAAAAACATCTGGAATAAAGAGTTTTGAACATAAAGTTGCTATTAGAAAAGGGGGCTTTAGCTGGGAACAAGTTGAGATTCCCTATGATAAAATTCAATTTTTAAAAATAAATCAAGGACCAATAGAACGAATTTTAAAAGTAAAAAGTGGGAAAATAAATATATTGGCATCTTTAATGGCTAGAACTCAGAGTGTTTCATTGATGAGCGAAAAGACTATGAATGAATTAAAAGATAACTTTCAGAGGGTTATTGATTAGACATTGCAATATTTATAAAAAATAAAAATATAAATAGAATAAAATTTATGAAGCAGATAGATATAAACAGACTACTGCTCAAAAAATCTGATAAAAAAGATTAAAAAACATCATTGACACACAAAACCACATGTGATATTATTTAGAAAATTTAATGAATTTATTTGTTAAACCAGTGAAGCGGAAGAAAAAGCATTTTATCGCCAGGGAAGTAAAGCCCTATAGAGAGTTCGGGATGGTGGAATCCGAATGGTAAGCGGAATGCGTGAGGTAAATGGAGTGTGTTAGACAACTAGAACACGTTAGTTAGACAGTCGGAACATGCGAGTGAGACAACAAAATACATGAGCAACTCTTAAACTAAACCTCTTATATGGCCCGCTGAGGGCATGGGGAACAGGAATTTATTGATGTTTTTAAAATATTCTTAACATTATTAGCATTATCCACATCATTAATGCTTTTGATATTTTTGATATTTTAACACTTTAAACATCATCAATTTCCTTAGTATACGTGACGTGAGACATACGTTAGTTGTCGGAGATATGAAGGTATCTCGCAAGAGCATGGGTCATTCCATGAAGCAAGGTGGCACCGCGGATAAAGTTTAGATATTATTCGTCCTTGACAGATTATTATATTTCTGTCAGGGACTTTTTTATGTTCCTGGCGAAAGGAGCATATATGAAAATTTTAACCAACGAAAAAAAGATTAGGGAAATAATTGAAAGAGGAGAATACAACACAATACCAATTGCAGCAGAAATGTTGTCAGATTTTATAACCCCAATAGAAGTTTTGAAGATTTTAAAAAACAACTCAACTCATGTCTACATGCTAGAATCAGCACAAGCAAATGAAAAATGGGGAAGATATACATTTTTAGGATATAATCCGTTGATGAACATAATTAGTGAAAATGGATACTTGAAAATGGGAAAAAAGGCAGTAAAAACAGACAAACCGGCGGAAAAAATCAGAGAATTATTGGAAGAATATAAAAGTCCTAAAATACAAAATTTACCAACATTTACCGGAGGATTAGTCGGATACTTTTCATATGATTATTTTGGATTATGTGAAAAAACAGCTAGAACAGAAGTAGAGGATACAGAAAATTTTAAGGAATTAGATCTTATGCTTTTTGATAAGGTAATAGCTTTTGATCATGTTTGTCAGAAAATAATAATTATAGTGAACATGAAAGCAAAAGATGGAGACGAAGGTTTTAAATTAGCTGTATCTGAAATTAAAAAAACTGCAAGTTTAATAAAGAATGGTAAAAAGATTAAGGAAAAACCAGGAAAACTTCTTTCAGACATAACACCACTTTTTAACAAAAACGAATTTTGTAACATGGTTTACAAAGCAAAAAAACACATACAAGAAGGCGATATTTTTCAAATAGTATTGTCTAATAGACTTGAAGCAAAGTATGAAGGAAGTCTTTTAGATACCTATAGATGTTTAAGAACAATAAATCCATCACCATATATGTTTTATTTTTCAGGGACAGATGTAGAGGTGGCAGGAGCATCTCCAGAGACACTAGTAAAACTAGAAAACGGAACTCTTCATACATTTCCATTAGCCGGAACAAGAAAAAGAGGAGCTGATACACAAGAAGATTTGGCCCTTGAAAACGAGCTATTAGCAGATGAAAAAGAGTTAGCAGAGCACAATATGTTAGTGGACTTAGGCAGAAACGATATCGGAAAAATTAGTGAGTTTGGAACAGTAAAAGTTGAAAAATTACGTGAAATACAGAGATTTTCTCATGTGATGCATATTGGTTCTACAGTTTCCGGGAAAATAAGAAAAGATAAAGATGCATTAGACGCAATTGAAGCAGTGCTTCCAGCCGGAACCCTCTCTGGAGCTCCCAAAATAAGGGCATGTCAGCTAATTGGAGAACTAGAAAAAAATAAGAGAGGAATTTATGGAGGAGCCATAGGTTATATTGATTTTTCAGGAAATATGGATATGTGTATCGCAATTAGGATTGCATATAAGAAAAACGGGAAGGTGTTTGTACGAAGCGGGGCAGGAATTGTAGGAGATTCAGAACCAAAAAAAGAATATGAGGAATGCCTAAATAAAGCAAAAGCAGTTGTAAATGCTTTAAAAGCAGCAGAGGAGGTAGAACTATAATGACAATTCTTATTGACAATTTTGATAGCTTTTCATATAACCTTTATCAATATATTGGAGAATTAGATCCAAATGTAAAAGTAATTAGAAATAATGAAATAGATATTGAGAAAATCCTAAAAAGTGATGTTAGTCGCATAATTATTTCACCAGGACCAGGACGACCAGAAAATGCAGGAGACATAGTTGATTTAATTAAAAAAGTAGGAGGAAAAATTCCAATTTTAGGCGTTTGTTTAGGACACCAGGCCATATGCCAAGCCTTTGGTGCAACAATTACCTACGCAAAAAAAATGATGCATGGTAAAGAATCAGTTATTGATATAGATGAAAATAGCCTTCTTTTTAAAGGGCTAAAAAATAAAATATCAGTGGCAAGATATCATTCATTAGCAGCAGATAAAAATACTATTCCAAGTGAATTAGAAGTGATTGCAGAAACTAACGATGGAGAAGTAATGGCAGTTCAACATAGAAATAAGGAAATATATGGCGTTCAATTTCATCCAGAATCGATTATGACAACGGATGGATTTAACATATTAAAAAATTTCATGACAGCAAGAAGGAAGAGTTGTTGATATTAAGGGAGGAAAAATATGATAAAAGAAGCAATTGTAAAAATCGTAAACAAAGAGGATTTAACATATCAAGAAGCATATGACGTTATGAATGAGATAATGAGTGGGGAAACAACTCCTACACAGAACTCAGCATTTTTGGCTGCATTATCCACAAAAAGCGCTAGAGCAGAAACTACAGATGAAATAGCTGGTTGTGCGGCGGCAATGAGAGCTCATGCTCAAAAAGTTGATACAGGAATGGATGTACTTGAAATTGTAGGTACAGGCGGAGATAATGCTCAAAGTTTTAATATTTCTACAACTTCAGCAATAGTTGCAGCAGCCGGTGGTGCAAAGGTAGCAAAACACGGTAACAGAGCAGCATCATCTCTTTCAGGAACAGCAGATTGTTTAGAAGCATTAGGGGTAAACATTATGCAAGAACCTGAAAAATGTAAGGAGCTATTAAAGGAAGTTGGAATGTGCTTCTTTTTCGCACAGAAATATCACACATCCATGAAATACGTAGGAGCCATTAGAAAAGAATTAGGTTTTAGAACAGTATTTAATATTTTAGGCCCACTAACTAATCCAGCTAGACCAACAATGCAACTTTTAGGTGTGTATGATGATTATCTAGTAGAGCCATTAGCACAAGTTTTAACAAGTCTTGGAATCAAAAGAGGAATGGTAGTTTATGGAATGGATAAATTAGATGAAATCTCACTATCAGCACCAACTCGAATTTGCGAAATTCGTGACGGATGGTATAAAACTACAGTTATTAAGCCAGAACAGTTTGGCTTTGAAAGATGTACAAAAGAAGATTTAAAAGGTGGAACACCAGAGGAAAATGCAGAAATTACTAGAGAAATTTTAAGAGGTAAAAAAGGACATAAAAGAAATGCTGTTTTATTAAATGCAGGAGCAGCTTTATACATTGCAGGAAAGGCTGACACTTTAGAGGGCGGTGTGAAATTAGCAGCGGAACTTATTGATTCAGGGCAAGCAATGAAAACACTAGAAAAAATGATTGCAGTAAGTAACAATTAAAAACTTGTCAAACGCACTAAGTACTACAAAAACTAAGTCCACCAAAATGTAGATACAAAAAATAAAAGTACCCTAAAATCTAGAAATCACTATAAAAATATAGAAGGAGGCTACATGACAATATTAGATGAAATTGCTGAAAATACTAAAAGAAGAGTAGCAGAAGCTAAAGAAAAAATATCATTAGAAGAAGTAAAAAAGAAAGCATATAAATTGCCTAAAGGTGATTTTAAATTTGAAAAAGCTCTTGCAAAGCCAGAACTTTCTTTTATTTTAGAATGTAAAAAGGCATCTCCTTCAAAGGGAGTAATTGCAGGGAACTTTCCATATTTAGACATTGCAAAAGATTATGAAAAGGCAGGATGCGATGCCATATCAGTTTTGACAGAGCCAAAATGGTTCCTAGGAAAAAACAAATATCTACAGGAAATTGCTCGGGAAGTTTCAGTCCCAGTTCTTAGAAAAGATTTCACAGTAGATGAATATATGATATATGAAGCAAAAATTCTTCATGCATCAGCCGTTTTGCTTATAGTAGCAATTTTGTCAGAAGAGCAGTTGAAAAAATACCTAAATATTTGTAATGAATTAGGACTTTCAGCAATTGTAGAGATTCATGATGAAACTGAAGCCGAAATTGCAATAAAGGCAGGGGCTAGGATTATTGGTGTAAATAATCGAAACTTAAAGGATTTTACAGTGGATATGGACAACACTAGAAAGCTTAGAGATAAGATACCAGAAAATATTTTGCTGGTATCAGAAAGTGGAATGAAATGTGCAGAGGACATAAAAAAGGTTAAGTCCATGGGAATAAATGCAGTTTTAATTGGAGAAACTCTAATGAGAGCGGAAAATAAAAAGGAAACCTTGATGAAATTGAAAGGCAGGTAAAATGACAAAAGTAAAATTATGTGGCTTTTCAAGAGACGCAGATATAAAAGGAGCTAATTCTTTAAAACCAGATTACATTGGTTTTGTATTTGCAAAAAAAAGCAAGCGTTATGTATCAAAGGAAGAAGCCATAAGATTAAAAAGCAAATTAGACAAAGACATAAAAGTAGTTGGTGTATTTGTAGATGAAAAAATAGAAACTATTTTAGAATATCTCGAAAAAAATATAATAGATATTCCCCAGCTTCATGGAAAGGAAGATAATAATTATATAGAAAAACTAAAAAAATATACAGATAAGCCAATTATTAAAGCTTTTCAGATAAAAAAACGAGATGACCTTGAAAGTATTGAAGCTTGTAAAGCAGACTACCTTTTGCTTGATGCTGGAGCAGGGGATGGGAAGACATTTAACTGGCAATGGCTAGAAAATGTAAAAAGGCCATATTTTTTAGCAGGTGGCTTAAATTGCAATAATGTTACTAGTGCAATAGACACTGTAGAATTTCATAATGGAAATTTATACGCAGTAGATGTTAGCTCAGGAATAGAAACTAATGGTGTTAAAGATTATAAAAAAATGAAAACATTTATTGATACAGTAAGGAGAAAAAGTAAGGAGAAAAAGTTATGAAAAAACACAATAATGATGGAAGATTTGGTATTCATGGAGGCCAATATATTCCAGAAACTTTAATGAATGCTGTCCTAGAATTAGAGGAAGCATATGAAAAATATAAAAATGATCCTGAATTCAATCAAGAATTAACAGAATTATTTAATGAATATGCAGGAAGACCATCTAGATTATATTATGCAAAAAAAATGACAGAAGATCTAGGTGGAGCAAAAATATATTTAAAAAGAGAAGATTTAAACCATACAGGTGCTCACAAAATTAATAATGTTTTAGGACAAGCTCTTTTAGCAAAAAAGATGGGGAAAACAAGATTGATTGCGGAAACGGGAGCAGGTCAACATGGAGTTGCAACAGCAACAGCAGCAGCACTTATGGGTATGGAATGTGTTGTATTTATGGGAGAGGAAGATACAAAAAGACAGGCTCTTAACGTATATAGAATGAAACTTCTTGGAGCAGAAGTAGTGCCAGTTACTACAGGAACAAGTACATTAAAAGATGCTGTTTCAGAAGCTATGAGAGAATGGACTAGACGTATCAGCGATACACATTATTGCCTTGGTTCAGTTATGGGACCACATCCATTTCCAACTATTGTACGTGATTTTCAGGCAGTTATCTCAAAGGAAATCAAGGAGCAGATTCTTGAAAAAGAAGGTAGATTACCTGATGCAGTTGTAGCTTGTGTAGGAGGAGGTTCTAATGCAATCGGAAGTTTTTATCATTTTATAGATGATGAGGATGTACGTTTAATAGGCTGCGAAGCAGCAGGACGAGGAGCAGATACTTTTGAAACAGCAGCTACAATTTCTACAGGTAAATTAGGAATTTTCCATGGAATGAAATCATATTTTTGCCAAGATGAGTTCGGTCAAATTGCACCAGTATACTCGATTTCCGCAGGGCTAGATTATCCAGGAATTGGACCAGAGCATGCGCATTTACATGATATTGGAAGAGCAGAATATGTACCAGTAACAGATGAAGAAGCTGTAGAGGCATTTGAGTATTTATCGAAGACAGAAGGTATAATTCCAGCAATTGAATCAGCTCATGCTGTGGCCTATGCAAAAAAACTAGCCAAAGAAATGGACAAAGATAAAATAATTGTTATAACAATTTCAGGACGTGGAGATAAGGATTGTGCAGCAATAGCAAGATATAGAGGGGAGAATATTTATGAATAACAGCAACATAGCAAAGGCATTTGAAAATAAAAAAGCGTTTATACCATTTATAACATGCGGAGATCCAGATCTTGATACTACAAAAAAATGTGTTATTGCAGCAGTAGAAAATGGTGCAGATTTAATAGAACTTGGAATTCCTTTTTCTGATCCAACAGCAGAAGGACCAGTTATCCAAGAAGCAAACGAAAGAGCTTTAAAAGGTGGAGTAACAACAGATAAAATTTTTGATTTGGTAAAGGAAATACGACGAACTGTTACAATTCCATTAGTTTTTATGACTTACGCCAATGTAGTATTTTCTTATGGAACAGAAAAGTTTATGTCTAATTGTAAAAAAGTAGGAATAGATGGAATCATTATTCCAGACTTGCCTTTTGAGGAAAAAAATGAGTTTTTACCAGAATGTGAAAAATATAATGTAGCTTTAATTTCATTAATTGCACCGACTTCAGAAGATAGAGTTGCAATGATAGCAAAAGAGGCTCAAGGATTTTTATATATTGTTTCAAGTCTTGGAGTTACAGGTACAAGAAGTGAAATTACAACAGATTTAGGCTCAATTATAGATGTTGTTAGACAAAATACAGATATTCCATGTGCGATAGGCTTTGGAATTTCAACTCCAGAACAAGGAAAAAAAATGGCAGCTTTATCAGATGGAGCAATCGTTGGTTCAGCCATAATTAAAATAATTGCCAAATATAAGGAAAAATCACCCCAGTATGTTGGAAAATTTGTCAAAAAAATGAAAGATTCAATAGAATAACAACTCACTCCTTTAAATTGTTGATGTAAAAAAGTCTAGTTTGTGATATATTAAATACTAGGGCGTTTTAAATTATTTATTTGACAAGATGCATCCGCCTTTAAATAAAAAGTAGGAGGGGGATAAGAAGCTTGTCTAAAGAGAAAATTTAATTTAAGAGTATTAAAGAAAACAGACTAAAAATTTTACATTGAATAGGAGAATTATAAAAATGGAAAGAGAATCATTAGGAAGCCGTTTAGGTTTTATATTGTTGTCGGCCGGGTGCGCAATAGGTATTGGTAATGTTTGGCGCTTCCCATATATGGTAGGAAAAAATGGAGGCGGATTATTTGTATTAGCTTATGTTTTTTTCCTCGTTGCATTAGGGGTTCCAATTTTAACAATGGAATATGCTATGGGACGTTCTAGTAGAGTAAGTATTTTATCAGCTTTTAAAAAATTAGAAAAAAAGGGGACAAAGTGGCATATTCACGGCTATTTTGCAATTGCAGGTAATTATATTTTATTGATGTTTTATTCAGTTGTATCTGGATGGATGCTAAAATATTTTGTAATGACAGCCACAGGACAATTTGAAGGGTTAGATTCTAATGGAGTTGACAAAATGTATCAAAATATGATGGCATCTCCAAAAGCCCTTATTGGATATATGGTTGTTACAATGATAATTACTGTTGTGGTAGCTTCAATGGGACTTCAAGCAGGAGTTGAGAAAGTTACAAAAGTTATGATGATCGCCCTTATTGTAATTATGATGGGACTAGGAATATATGCAACCACACTTCCAAACGCAGCACAAGGTATTTCTTTTTATCTTAAGCCAAATATTAAAACTGTAGAAAAAGTAGGAATTGGAAATGTTTTATACGGAGCATTAAACCAAAGCTTTTTCACATTAAGTCTTGGTATTGGTAGCATGGAAATTTTTGGAAGTTATATTAATAAAGAGAGAAGTTTAGTAGGAGAGGCACTTTTAGTAGCAGGATTAGATACTTTTGTTGCAATCGTAGCAGGACTTATTACTATTCCAGCATGTTTCTCATTTGGAGTAGCACCAGATAAAGGACCTAGCTTAATTTTCCTTACACTTTCAAATGTGTTTATCTCATTAAAAGGTGGAAGAATTATTGGAAGTTTCTTCTTCTTATTTATGTATTTTGCAGCACTATCAACTATGATAGGTGTATTTGAAAATGCAGTTAGTTTTTCAATCGATTTATTGAAATTTAAGAGAAAAAAAGCAGCTTTAATTTCAGGTATTGTCATTACAATTGGATCAATTCCATGCGCCCTTGGATTTAATGTGTGGAGTGCTTTCCAACCACTTCGCCCAGGAAATACAATTATGGATTTAGAAGATTTTATTGTTAGTAATTTATTGCTTCCAATCGGAGCATTAATTATATGTTTATTCTGTACAACTAAGTATGGCTGGGGATTTGATAAATATATAGAAGAAGTTAATAGTGGTAAAGGAATTAAATTTACTAAAGGTTTAAAATTATATTTTAAATATGTAATTCCAGCGGTATTATTATTTTTGATAGTTTATGGTATTCTTTCATATTAAGATATTTTTTCTAATTAAAATATTTCTAACAAGATATATAAGCTAAAGCATAGAAAATCCCACATAAAGTCTCATGGGTGAGACTTGAATGATATGATAAAATAGTTATTAGAAAAAGGGGGACTGAAATAATGATAGAAAAACCAGTATTAATAGTAGACGTAGAATTAGATGAGATATATGAAGTGAATGGGAAAAAAGGTCAAGCTTCAATGCTTTTATTTCATGGAACTGCAAAAGGAGATAATTTTATAGGAAGAATTTTACCAGGCGCAGTTGATACTCAAAAAGAGCTAGCCGAACAACCTAGATTATTGTCAGCAAGATATATTATTCAAGGAGAGGATAGCGCAGGTAATATGTGTCATATTTTTATAGAAAATAATTCAGTACCTGGTAGTGAGTATACTAAACCTATAATTTATACAGATAGTGAAGAACTTCAATGGCTTGAAACTGCTGATTTATATGGAACGCTATGCGGTAAGCCAAATGGTGTTATAATTTCATTTTTCAAGAAGCAGTAGAATAATTATATTTTTAGCTAAATAATTTTAGAGTCACCTTGCTTTGTGTTTTGCAAAGCAGGGTGATTTTTTGTTTATAGAAATGGAATCTTAGGGTATACATCATCATTTGTAACTCAATGCCGATATACATAGTAGGTAACTAGATGGTTTAAAAGTTGAAGCAAATCATAAAAGATGAAGGAGGCAATACAATGAAGTTTGTTTATGCGTCAAGAATGGGACATGTTGAAGGAATTGTAAAAAGAGTAGGTATTGAAGATGCTCTTAAAATCCAGGATGGAACAGAGAAAATTGATGGAGATTATGTGATTTTTACATATACTGATGGAAAGGGCATTATTCCAAAAATCGTAGAGGACTTTCTAGATGCAAATCCAGGAGTAAAAGCTGTAGTTGGAAGTGGAAGCATGGAAAGACATGCAGATACATTTAATTTTGCTGCTGAAAAAATTGCAGAAAAATATGATGTGCCTATTTTAGCAAAACTTGATATGGATGGAACAGAGTATGATATTAAAGAGATTAAGACAAAGTTAAGTAGTTTAAAATAATATAAAAATTTGACTAAAAATATAAAAAAAAAATAAATTAAATTAAAAATAAACCATGAAAGCCTAAAAAGCTTTAGTGGTTTATTATTTAATTATGGCTAAATGTCTACAAAATCAAGAAAAAAGAAAATAATTCCCGAAAATATAAAATAAACTAAAAAATGAATATAGAAAAAATTTCTTAACTAAAAAATGAATTTTAATTAACCGATAAAGATAGTACGTAAGTAGTAATCATGGCAAATATTTTTTAAATAATAAATGTTTCTAATTGGTAGTTAATGAGAGGACTTTTTTATGAGAGAATATGGCTATGTAATCATATTTTAAAATCGTGTTCAAGATTCATGATATGAAGGAGGAATTGATTTGAAAGAAAAGAACGGAAAGAGCCAACCAAAGAAAATGGTGGCACCAACTTCGACTATAGCTGGAAAATTACTTATGAGCATAATTCCTATGGTTGCAATTTTCTTTGTTATAGTTGCAGGGGTAATTTTTAGTACAGCTAGAGGAATTATTATTGAGAAGGCTCAATCAGATTTAAAACAGGAAACAAGAGCAAATGCCACGGATGTAGCAGTTATTTTGGAAAATAGAAAAGGATATTATAGTGCTATTGCTGATTTGCTAGAAAATGTAGATTTTGGTGGATCAGCGGATATTTCATCAACTTTTGCGTATACTGCAAAAACCTATGATGACATGTATCCAGGATTCTTTGGATGTATCGAAGGAGATAAATACATTGATGTAACTGGATGGGAACCACCAGCAGATTTTGATGTGAGCGAAAGAGCGTGGTACACCAAAGCGCAAGGAAAAACAGAAATGACATGGGGAAATCCTTATGTAGATGCAACAAGTGGTGGATATAATGTTTCTCTTTCTAGAGAGATTACAACTGCTTCAGGTAAAAAAGGTGTTATAGCAGCTGATTTATATTTAAAAGATATTTCTAAAACAATAGCAGAATATACTCCTTCTGGAACAGGAAAAGCAATTTTGTTGGACGAAGAACTTACAATGGTAGCAACTTCAAATACTGATTACATAGGAACATCGGCTGAAGAACATTCAGAAGATGCGTTAACAACAAATATTGCTAAAACTGTAAAAGCAGGAGCAACAGGAATTAAAATTCTAGATGGAAAAGGCGGAAAAAAATATTATGTAGCTATAACAAATGTTCCAAATACAAAATGGACAATGGTTTCATATGTTGCAGAAGCAGATGTACTTTCAGAGTTGAATAATTTAATGTATTTAACAATTGTAATTGTAATTGTAATGTTATTAATAGCTATAGTTATGATTTCATTAGTAGTTAAGAAGATGATTACTTCACCTGTATCTAAACTTACAAATAATATTATCAGTATTACAGATAATGATTTTACAGTTTCTATTGAAGATAAGGGCAGTGATGAAATTGGCCGTATGAATAGAAATATGCGTAAGTTTGTAGAAAATATGCAGAAAGCATTGCTACAAATGAGAGAAGAAACCAACAAGTTGATGAGTTTAGCAGAAAGCAGTAGTGAATCCTCAGAAAATATGAATACTCAAGCACAAGAACAGTCATGGTCAATGGAACAAATTTCAGAGACAATGGATGGAATCTCAAGTGCAGTAACAGAATTAGCTGAAAATGCTACTCAGTTAGCTCATATGGTATCTGATCTTACAGAACATGGTAGTGAGATTGGAAATGTTATGAAAGCATTAGTAGAGAAAGCTGATCAAGGTCAAAGAGATATGGTTGAAGCAAATAGAAATATGGAATCTATATCTGTTTCAATGAATGATATGAATAATGTAGTTAAAAACGTAGAGGAATCTACAAAACGAATTACTGGAATCGTTGAAATGATTAACTCTATAGCAGAGCAGACAAACTTACTTTCATTAAATGCTTCTATAGAAGCAGCTCGTGCAGGAGAAGCAGGAAGAGGTTTTGCAGTAGTAGCTTCTGAAATCGGTTCTTTAGCTAATGAAAGTTCAAACTCTAGCCAAGAAATCGGAAAGATTATTGGTGAGGTAATGGATCAAATCTTTAGCCTTGCAAGTAAATCTGCCGAAAATATGGAAGACATTGAAAAGAGTACAGGAGCAGTTGATACAGCACAGACAACATTTAAAGAATTGTTTGATAGTCTTGATACAGCAAGTGCTTCAATGAGAGAAATGATTACAATGATTAACAATATTGATGATATTTCTAACAGTGTTGCTGCAATATCAGAAGAGCAATCAGCAAGTACTCAAGAAGTTATGGCAACAGTTCAAAATCTTACAGTTGCAGCTGGAGAAGTTGCTAATGAAAGTAAACGTGCTTCAGAAATGGCTAATGATGTATCTGGTGCAGCAGAATCAATTAACGATTTTGTTGAGACATTTAAACTAGAGTAGAAATAGCATATATGTATAGGAATAGTGTACGTGCATGGAAATAGCATATATGTATAGAAATAGCATATATGTATAGCAATAGCATATACATATAAAAATAGATAATCGGTTTCATGTAAAGAAATTTGATATAGTATTATATTTAATAAATGTTCAAAATGAAAAACCCCAAGGAATAAAAAATAGTTCCTTGGGGTTTTGTTTTGACTATAACTATAGAGAGGTATAATCAATCATTAAAAAGCGTAATATTAAAAAATGCTAAAGCTTATAAAACTAAGCAATAGAAGGTTTTACTAGTCTATGCTTACGCCACTTTCCAGTTTTCCATCTAAAGAACATAGCAACAGCACGAATACATTCGTCAGCAGCCATTCCTATGTAGGCTCCAACTGCTCCAAGCCCTAACTCAATACCGAAGATCCAGGTGCCACCAGCGGCAACTGAAAGCATGAAAATAACACCCATAATAGAAGGGAAGATTGCATCACCGCTAGCTTTAAGAGCATTAACATAAACGATATTTGTTGCACGTCCAACTTCAAGAATAATATCTATATATAAAAGTTTTGTAACTAGACTAATCATAACAGGATTCTTCGTGAAAATACTTATAATTGGCACACTAAATAAAGCAAAAATTGTTTCTATTCCAGCAGAAAGACATACGGCTAAAATAGCAGAATGCTTTGTGGCCTTATCACATTCATCATATTGTTTTGCTCCAACTCTCCAACCAGTCATAATGGCATTTGCTTGGGCAAGTCCTAGACTTATAATATTTGCAAAATTACAGATTTGAATAGCATAAGCTCTAGCAGTTACGTGTAAACCGCTATTTCCCATAGTATTAAGGAATTTTACAATTAAAGTCATAGAAACACTATACATAAAACTTTCCATAGCAGATGGAAGACCAATTTTTATAATCATTTTAAGTAATTCAATATTTTTTATTCGCTCAGGATTTTCATTAGCGTGGATAAGTTTTCGTGAATATATAATTACAATTATTAAATTGAAAAATCGCGATATAACTGTAGCAATTGCAACACCTACAACACCATAATGAAAATAGAATAGAAAAATTGAATTTAGTATAATGTTTACAATGTTAGCGGATAAAGTTCCAAAAAGAGGTTGCTTTGTATGCCCAAAAGATCTTAAGTAGCCGGAAAAAATTTGTAGTGATGCATTAATAAATGTAAAACTACCTACAACTTGTAAATAATCTTTTGAATAGGTTAAAAGATTATTTGCAACACCTATTGAACTAAGCAAGCTTCCAGAAAAGAAAAACATGTATGCAGAAAGTCCAAAACCTAAAACTAAGTTAAAGGTTAATCCGATTTGCTTTGCTTGGTAGGCAATTCCAGGTTTGTTTGCACCAATATATTGAGCCATTACGGCATTCATTCCAGTTGTTATTACGGCAAACATCATGATAAACATATTTATATATGTGTTAGCTGTACCAACGGCACCAACGGCTTCATCGCTTACAGATGATAACATCAATGTATCCACCATTCCGGCAAGCATGAAGCAAAGCGTTTCTAAACATATAGGAAAAAATAATGATAATTGTTGCTTGGTTTCTTTTTTCATAGTAACCCCCTTGAAAAAATATGAATTATTTTTAGCAATATATATTATAATCGGATTACTAGTGTTATAATATAGAAAAAATACGGAAAAACATGGAGAATTATCGTGAATGAAATATTAATAACTAACAACAGAATGCCAGTTGTGTGTGAATGCAACTACTTTACAACAACGAGAGGATTTGTACATCCTTCAAGAACCTTGCCATTTCATGTCTTGCTTTATGTAAAAAAGGGACGATTTTATATAACAGAAGACGAGATAGATTATGAAATTCCAGCAGGGAGCATATTTTTTATGAAAGCTGGAGTGCATCACTATGGAAAACACTTTATTGAAAGTGGAACAGAATGGCATTTTATTCATTTTTATATGGATCAAGATGTGGAAAACATTAAAGAATATCAAGGATTTGTTCAGCCAATTTGTAACAAAGAGAAAATGGAATATTATATGGAATTGCCAAAACAATTATTTGACATGAAAAACTCTGAAATTACTACAAAAATAGAGGAGATAACTGCTTTAGCTCAATCTCCGGATCTTTATAAAAGATGGTATTTGAATCAGAAAACAGCAGAGATATTAGATGATATTGCAGTTTTAAATCGCCGTTCACAAAAAGAAGTGTCATTGTCAGATAAGGTCGCTCAATATTTGATAAAACATATAGAAAGCAATTTTTGCGCAGACGATATTTCAACAGAATTTTTTCTTAGCTACAAATATTTAGCTGCCACTTTAAAAAAAGAAAAAGGAGTAAGCATGCAGCAATTTCACAATATCGCAAGAATGCAAAGGGCAGCTCATATTTTAGAATCCACAGGAGCAACAGTTTCAGAAGTAAGCGAAACAATGGGCTTTAAAGATTCATTATATTTTAGCCGTTGTTTCCATCAAATGTATGGAATGAGTCCAAGTAAATATAGAAAATTGAAATATGAAGTAGAAAAATATAGACCAAGAGAGGTATAAATTAAGAGGATGATAAAGCATAGAAAAATAAAAAAATGATAAAAAATATAATATTTTTATAAAATATAACGATATAGTATAGTACAAGCAATGAAGAAATTAATATAAAAGAAAAATCTAAGAACTTGAAAATGCAATAAGTTTCATTGAAGCATACATAAAAGTATGCACAAAAGTATGTATAAAAGTATACATGAAAAACATGTGTAAAAAGGGGGAAATTTAGATGGATAAAAAGATCACAGAGTTATTAGATGCCCAAGTAAATAAAGAACTTTATTCAGCATATTTATATCTTGGAATTTCTAAGTTCTTTTCTAAAGAAGGTTTAGGTGGATTTGCTTCATGGTATAAAGTTCAAGCAGAAGAAGAGCAAGAACATGCTATGAAAATCTATGATTACCTTTTAGAAAATGGTCAGGATGTTACTCTTAATTCTCTTGCAGCCGCAAATGTGGATTTTAAAGATGCACTTGCAGCAGTTAAAGAAGCAGACAAACATGAACATTACATCACAAAAGAAATTGAAAAAATCATGGATGCAGCAGTTGAACATAAAGATTATAGAACTCAATTGTTTTTAAATTGGTTTATTACAGAACAAGAAGAGGAAGAACATAATTCAGGAGAAATGGTAGAAAAAGTTGAAATGTTAGGAAATGACAAGAAGAACTTATATCTTTTAGATAAAGAATTAGGATCTAGAAAATAAAAAATAGTTTTATTATATGTAGAAATATGATAGAAGGAGAGATTTCTTTACAAAGGATTTTCTCCTTCTATTTATTTTGGGGCGAAGAGATGATATAATTATATAATGTGATTTAAAAAATATAAGGGTAGGTAAATGATGGAAAATAACAAATTGAAAAACAAGGAAGTATTAAGGAAAAATTTAGAAAAACTATGTATTGCTATATGTGTAATGTTTTCTATAGTTAGACTTTGCGTTAATTTTAAAACAGCATATTTTATTAGACCAGATTTTGGTAGCGATGATGGACTTTTGTTTAATTATGCAAGTAATCTTAGTGCTATGAAGTGGTTAGGTGAATATAATTGGCAGACGCTTGTTAAAGGAATATCATATCCAATAACGTTAGCTTTTTGTCAAAAAACAGCTTTTCCATATCCTCTAGTTATTAGTGTGTTAGATATAGCAGCAGCATTTTCAATTGTCTGGGCTATTAAGGAAAAGGTTAGCAGTATATGTACATTATGTTTTACATATTTATTAGTACTTTTTAATCCTATTAGATTGTGTAAAGAAGTTTGTGTAAATACTTCTTCAAAAGTGACCTTGTTTATAAGTTACATGAACATCGCTTCTAGTTCAGAACGACATTCTTTAAAGCCTCTATGTACACGACGGTCCATTGTCTGGTTATAGTCGCAATAAAAGCTACATACATATCTTTCAAGAGAATCTTCGTTAGGGAACTGTTCCTTGCGCTTTGTTCCGCGTTTGAGGTTCTTATTCAGGTTCTCAATAAGATTTGTTGTATATATACTTCTACGGATTGCCATTGGGAATTCGTAAAATACAAAAAGTGAGGTTAAGTCCTCAAGAACAGCTACCGC
>FOPE01000042.1 GCA_900113385.1 Lachnospiraceae bacterium C7 | reverse complement strand
AGCGCCGCCCTGTCACGGCGGAGGTCGAGGGTTCGAGTCCCTCTTAGGTCGTATGGGATCTTAGCTCAGCTGGGAGAGCATCTGCCTTACAAGCAGGGGGTCACAGGTTCGAGCCCTGTAGGTCCCATTTAGTCGAAAGACAAATGCCGGCGTGGCGGAACTGGCAGACGCGCAGGACTTAAAATCCTGTTGTAGCGATACAGTACCGGTTCGATTCCGGTCGCCGGCATTAAAATTTAATATGTGTGTGTAGCTCAGCTGGATAGAGCACTTGGCTACGGACCAAGGTGTCGGGAGTTCGAATCTTCTCACGCACATCTCAAGAGACAGAACATTTATGTTCTGTCTTTTTTTGTGTACTCTATATTTTGTTGTATATAATATAAAATAAATAAGTCGATAAATATGATGTAAGATATATGACATGAAACACATAATTATTTAAAATATAATAAATATTAAGGAGAACAATATGAAAAATAATCTAAGATATAGAGTAGTTTTCATGTGCTTTATTTTAATTGTTAGTTTATCGGCTTGTTCTTTGAGTAAAAAAATTCAGACGCTGATACTAATTCAAGTAAAAAAAATGTTGGAAAAATTGTAAAACATATAAACAAAAGAAATGATAGCCATAGAAAAGAAATTGAATTTATCGAATATGAAAGCTGAATGGTCTTATGATAAAAATTCGGATGCATGGACTATGTCAAGTGTTACGGCAGTAACAGATCCAGAAATTAAGGAAGAACAAGGTGTTTCTGTATGTGTACCAGGAGCTTATGTTAAAGGGATTGATACAAATAATGATGGTTCAGTAAATAAAAAAAGTGGTACAGTTAAGGGAAATTTAGTTATTGATTATGATGCGTCAGTAAAAAGTTCTAATGGACAGATTTATACTGCTCAAACAGCTCCAGTAATAGTTAATACAGGTGCTGCAGGTTATGGAGAACAGCAGAATCAAAATGCAAATTCAATTTATGCAAAAGATGGGTATATTAATGTCACTTGTGGCAATAGGGGGAAGCAAAGCAAATTATCGAATGGAACTTATACAGGCGATGCACCTTCATGTCTAGTAGATCAAAAAAATGCTGTACGTTTTGTGAAATATAATATTCTTTTAGGTAATCTTCCAGGTAGTATAGATTATTTTGTGTCAACAGGAGGATCAGGTGGTGGTGCACATGCGGCAATGATTGCAGCAACAAGTGATAACGATGACTTTTATGATTATGAAATAGATGCAGGAGCGGTAGGTGTATATAAAAATTCAAAGGGAAAATATATTACAAGTGTAACTATTGATGGTAAAGAATATGAATTAACAGATGGAATGTGGGGATGTATGGCATATAGTACAATAACTTCACTTTCAGAAGCGAATATGGCACAAGCATTTGAATATTTTTTAAATCCTAATTATAGTTTCAATACGGATTTTCAGAAGAAAATGGCTGAATATCTTGCGGAAGAATACATGAAATATATAAATGAAAAAAATATTTCGGTTTTAGAATCAGTAGTTGGCTATGACCTTAATGGGGATGGAAAAAAAGATGCTAAAGTTGCGTTGAAAATAGAATATGATCCTAGTGGACATGCAGAAACGAATGGTTATTATGGAACATATGTAGATCTTTATCTTGCAGAATTCGAGCAAAGTTTAAATGAGTATTTAGACCGTCTTGAATATGCAGATGATTGGACATGGTTTAATTCAGAAGGTAAAGCATTATCAGATAGTGAAGTTAAGGCAATGACTAAAAATGACAAATGCCAGGCGTTTATTGAGGGACGTTACGCTAAAGGAAGTACAAAGACCACCAATTCAAAAGGAAAAATGGGAAGTGGACCAAGTGTAGATAATGCAGGTGGACCACCAGATATGAATGGAAGCATGTTGGAAAAAAATAATTTAGATAGTGCAGGTGGACCTCCAGATAGAAGTGAAAATTCAACAGATGGAAATAATATGAATAGCACAGAAGGTTCAACAGAAAAAAAGGACAAAAACCAAACAAATATTGAAAATGTAGGAACACCAGAAGCTGGAACAACACAGGCTTCTGACAGTGTAACAGATTCAGCTAATTATAGTACCTTTAGTGAAATGCTTTCATCATATAAGACAGATATTTCTTCGATTGAGTCAGGAGATTCACATGAAAAAAATATTGTAGAATTATATGATCCGTTAAAATATATTGGAGCAAAAGGGACAAATAATCCAATGTGGACCCGCATTCTTATGGGTGCATCAGAAGGAGATATTTCAATGTTTAATTCTTTGAACATGCAAATTGCATGGTTGAATGCAGGAACTGATGCAAAAATTGAATGGCAGTGGGATGGAGGTCACGTTCCTTCAGAAATTTTAGGTGATTCTTTAGTGCTTTATGTTGATATGATGTACGGTAAATATGTAGATGGAGCAAAAAAGATTACAAAGCCATCGGCTACAGGTCAAAGTAAAAATGGAACTGCTACTGAAATGACAGGAAAAGACATTTCAAATTGGGTGACTTATGATAGTAAAAAAGGTGCAACATTTTCATTAGGTGATATTGCGGCGTATAGAACTTCTGGCGCTTGTAAAGCTATTCAAGGATTCGATGTTATTGATTATGGGCAAGAAGATTATGTGTTTGGAAATTCAGAAAAAGATGCAAGACATTGGGATAGACATGTACTTAATGTGTTGGAAAAACATCAAGAAGAACTATCTAATTTATTTAATTAGTTAAGCAATTAAGGGGAGCACGATTATTATGAAGAAAAAATATTTGCCAATTTGTGTTGCAATTATGATGGTAGCGTCTATCACAGCATGTAGTTCAAAAGCTAATGAATCATCAAAAACTGAAGCTTCAGAAGAAGCTAATCAGACAGAACAAAAAACCATCCAAGAAAATTCTGAAAATGGCCAAGGAGGTTCGGGAAGTGGCCAAGGCGGTCCCGAAAATGGTCAAGGAGGGCCAGGAGGAAGTAACTCTGAGGTTGTTTATGCGGGAAAAGAAAAAATTACATCATCAGTAACTGAAAAAGATAAACAATATTCATCAACTACAACAGACGAAAGCGCATTGCTAATAGATACTACAGATACAGTAACAATAATTAATCCGACAGTTTCAAAAAAAGGAGATTCGAACGGAGGCGATAATTGTAATTTTTATGGACAAAATGCAACTGTTCTTGCTAAAGGTGGAGGTACTACTATCATCAATGGAGGAACAATAAATTCTGAGGCTTCAGGTGCTAATGGAGTTTTCTCGTATGGGGGAAATGGAGGCCAAAATGGAACTGAAGGAGATGGCACCAAAGTTGAAATTTCAAACACTTCAATTACAACAACGGGAAGTGGTTCAGGCGGAATTATGACAACAGGTGGAGGTATAACAAAAGCGACTAATCTTACAGTTACAACAAGTGGAGGTTCTTCAGCTCCTATTCGAACTGATAGAGGTGGTGGAACAGTTATAGTTGAGGGAGGAAAATATACAGCAAATGGTTTGGGCTCTCCTGCTATATATTCAACTGCAGATATTACGGCTACAAATGCTGAGCTTGTTTCAAACCTATCAGAAGGCGTGTGTATTGAAGGTCTTAATTCAATAAAATTAAATAATTGTAAGTTAACTGCTAATAATACAAAGTGTAATGGAAATGCAACATTTTATGACACCATTATGATTTATCAATCAATGTCAGGGGATGCGGATAGTGGAACATCCTCATTCAATATGAAAAAAGGGGTACTAACAAGCAAAAATGGACATGTTTTTCACGTTACAAATACAAGCGCAAAAATAACACTGTCAGATGTTTCTATTAAAAACGAAGATAAAAATAATATTCTACTTTCGGTTTGCGATGATGGTTGGAGCGGAGAAAATAATGTTGCAACACTTAATGCTTCAAATCAAAAGTTAAATGGAGGAATACTTGTAGGGGATAATTCTAAGCTAACTTTAAAACTAACAAATAAAACTTCATTTAATGGATATATAAATGGTAAAATTAAAAATGCAAAAGGAAATAGTGTCTCTAAGGAAGTTGGTAAAGTTTATGTGAAACTTAGTGATAACAGCAAATGGAAACTTACAAAAGATTCTTACGTGACAAAATTTGAAGGAAAAGCTTCAAATGTAATTTCAAATGGACATAAACTTTATGTAAATGGAAAAGTTTTAAAAGGTACAAAATAATTTGATTTTAACTAGAGAAAGCAATGTTAACCTTCAGGCGCTTGGGGTTAGTAGACTTAGGCGTTTGAAGGTTTTTGTATTATATTAAAATGCAAAATCATATGAAAACATGCTATAATATTATAAAATAATGAAGTATTATGTTGTTGAAAACATTAATATATTTCAGATGAGATACCATCGCCTCTAAGCATAACGTAGATAACGTAGGCGTGGACAAGAACTTGAATAAAATATAGAAAGTTGTAAAGAATATGAGTAGATTATTTAAAGCGTCAGAAATGGCTAGAATTGCATGCACAGAATGTAGTGGATGCGGAGATTGTTGCAAAAATATGGGAGATACTATAAAGGTCGATCCATATGATTTTTGGAAGTTGTCGTTGAATTTAGGTGCAACTTTTGAAGAATTAACAAGCAAATATATTGGAATGCATGTTGAAGAAGGTATTGTAACATTAAATATGATGTTATCTTCAGAGACTAATAAATGTGTTTTTTTAAATGATGAGGATAGATGCAGCATTCACAAGTTTAGACCTGGAATATGTCGATTATTTCCGCTAGGACGTAATTATGAAGATGGAAAATTTGATTATTTTATAGTGGAAGAAGCATGTGGAGGTTTTAAAAAACATAAAATTAAAATTGATAAGTGGTTAGGAATAAATAATTTGAAAGACTATGAAAAATTTATTTCAGTTTGGCACTATTTTATAAAAAATTTACAAGAATATGTTTTGAATACAAACGATGAACAAGGGGCAAAAATTTTAAATATGTTAATAATTAAAGAGTTTTACATGAAACCATTTGAGACTAATGATGATAACGGTTTTTATGTGGAATTTTATTATAGACTAGAAAAATTAAAAGAAAAATTAAATATGAATTAGTTGGTAAGCACTGAATAACTAATAAAAATAAAGAATAATCGGTAATATAAACAAATTAAAAAACTCATTGCTAGATAAATAAAAATCTCCTGTAATATAGAGAATATTATTTAAATTTTGCAATGAGTTTTTGTTTTATAAATATTATTTAAATTTTGCAATGAGTTTTTGTTTTATAAATATTATTTGAAGTTTGCAATAAGTTTTTTGTTTTATAAATATTATTTAAATTTTGCAATGAGTTTTTTGCTTTTATAAATATATTTTACCAAATACCAATTACGTGTTGAACAAATAAGCTAACTATTGTTATTCCAATCCAACAAATTCCGCCTAAAAGAATTGGCTTTCCGCCGGTTTTGATTAATTTAATAATATTACTATTTAATCCGACAGCGGCCATAGCCATAATAATAAAGAATTTACTCAAATCTTTTAGAGGGTTAAAGATATTTGTAGGTGCGCCCATGTTGATTGCAACTGTTGTAAATATAGATGCAAGGATAAAATAAAGTAAAAACATAGGGAAGGCACGTTTGAATGAAAAGTTTCCTGTTGACTTACGAGAAGTAACATCAGAATTATTCATTGCTGAGTCAGTTGTAGCAAGTTCTTTATTTTTCTTATAAGATGTAATTATTGCTAAAACTAAAGTGATAGGAATAATTGCAAGTGTACGTGTTAACTTTACAGTAACAGCTTTATCAAGGGTTTTTGTTCCAAGGTTGAACATTGCATCCCATGTTGAGGCAGCTGATGTTACAGATGAAGTGTCGTTAATAGCTGTTCCGGCAAAAAGTCCAAATGCATCGCCACTTGTATGAGAAAAACCTAATTGGTTTCCTAATAGTGGGAAGAAAATTGCAGCAATGAGGTTGAAAAAGAAAATAACTGAAATTGCTTGAGCAACTTCGTCATCATCAGCTTCAATTACTGGCGCAGTTGCAGCAACAGCAGATCCACCACAGATTGATGAACCAACACCAACTAAAGTTGAAATATTAGATGGAATTCTCATAATTTTATGGAAAACAAATGATAAAATCAATGAAGTCGAAATTGTGCTTACAATAACGGGTAAAGATTGCAATCCGGTTTTTAATATTACATTTAGGTTTAAACCAAAACCAAGTAAAACTACTGCTGATTGAAGTATTACTTTTGAAGTGAATTTAATTCCATTAGCAGCTCCTTTTTTATCATTCCAAAAAAGTGAAATAATCATTCCGATTACGATAGCAATTACAGGGCCACCAATTACAGGAAAAAGGTTTCCGATAAACCAAGCTGGAACTGCAATTGCAAGGCATACTACAATACCTATAATATTTTTCTTGAATGCAATTAATTTGTTTGTCATAATGTACTCTCCTAAATAATTTTATTTTTACTATTACAAAGCAATTTAAGGTTTGAATTTGGGAAAATTGAAAAAATATGTAAATAAATTTTCAAACAGATAATAGTATAATACCTATTTTAGAAAAGATAAAATTATAAATATTAATAATTCGATAAAAATATGTTATGATGAAAAGGTGATTAAACAAATAGAAAAAAGTTAAGAAATTAAAAAAGAAAGTTAAGAAAATAAAAAAAGCTAAAAGGATAATCAAATAAGGAAAGAGAGTAGAAATGTTAGATTTTAGAATTAATACTTTTTTAGAAGTGTGTAAATATATGAATTATACTAAAGCAGCGGAAGAATTGCATGTAACTCAACCAGCTGTATCACAACATATAAAATACCTAGAAAAAAATTATGGGGTAAAACTTTTTGAATATTGTGACAAAAAATTAAAACTTACAAATGCGGGAGAATGTTTAAAAAAGGTTTCATTGAAAATGTTTAATGATGAAAAAAATCTAAAAAGAAAGCTAAAAGAGTCAATGGAAAATAAAAGTACCATTTCTTTTGGAGTTACTAAAACTATTGGTGAATATGTGATTGCTAAGCCATTATCAGCATACATAAAGAAGCATCCAGAGCAAGAAATTAAAATGGAGATTGCAAATACAAATCAGTTAGTAAAAAAAATGAAAGAAGGTAAATTGCAATTTGCACTAGTTGAAGGATTTTTTGATAAAAACGAATTTGATTCAAAAATATATGCATCTGAAAAATTTGTTTTAGTTTGTCATACAAACCATACTTTTAATAATAAACAAAATCGTAATGATGCAAATGAATATAATTTAGAGGCTAAAACACCAAACAGATTAAAAGATTTGCTTAATGAAACACTTATTTTGAGAGAAAAGGGTAGTGGTACCAGGGAAATTTTGACGAAACAACTAGAAGCAGTAAACATTGGAGTAAATGATTTTGAAAAGACCATAGAGATAAGCGGAATGCATACCATTTTACAGATGTTAGAAGAAGATGCAGGAATTTCATTTATGTTTCAAAAAGCTGCCGACGAAAAAATAAAAAAAGGCGTTTTACGAGAAGTTGATATAAAAGATTTTCAGATTGAACATGATTTTGCGTTTATATGGCCAAAGGGAGACGCATTTTCAGAAGAGTATGTTAAGTTTATTGAAGAATTATAATATAGACGTAGTAATGAAGTATATACGAAGTAATGGAATACATATGAATGAATTATAGTATACTTGAATGAATTGACATTATGCGCTATAATTGTTTAGACTGTGTGTAGTGTCGCAAAGTACACATAATGTGTTTAGAAAGGTGAGGATAAAAATGGCAAAGTTTGCCAATATCATAGTAGATATTTCTCATGGAAAATTAGATAAAACATTTCAATATAGTTTGCCAGAGAAACTACAAGATAGGATTGAAATTGGTATGCAATTAGAAGTGCCATTTGGAAGCCGTAAGATTACAGGATATGTAATAGAACTAACTGATACACCAGAGTATGATGTTAGTAAAATTAAGCCAGTTATTGGTTTAGTTGAAGGTGCGATTCCAATAGAATCTAAGTTGATTGCTTTGGCATATTGGATTAAGAGAAATTTTGGAGGCACTTTTAATCAAGCTCTAAAAACAGTAATACCTGTAAAACAAAAACAAAAACATATAGTCAAAAAAATTGTTTCTTTAAGTGTACTTGAGGTAGAAGCTAAAGAAAAATTGACACTATTTGAGGCAAAGCACAATACGGCTAGAGCTAGATTATTGAGAGAATTAATAAAGCAAGGCAGTATAGAGCAAACAGTTATAACACAAAAGTTGAATGTGTCAACTTCAGTTATAAAGGCATTAAAAGAGTTAGGTATAGTTAAAATTGAAGAAACAACAGAATACAGAAATCCACTTAAAGCAATGGAAAAAAAAGGATACAATCTTGTGTTAAATGAAATGCAACAGAGGGTTGTAGACACTATTAGAAATGATTTGCAAGTAGGCAGGTGTAACACATATCTTTTGAAGGGTGTTACAGGAAGTGGAAAAACAGAAATATACATGGAACTTATTGATGATGCAATAAAGAGGGGAGAGCAAGCAATTGTTCTTATTCCAGAAATTGCATTAACTTATCAAACAGTAATGCGTTTTTATAATAGGTTTGGAGATAAGGTATCAATGATGAATTCCAAGCTTTCTCAAGGTGAACGATGTGATCAGTTTGAAAGAGCAAAAAAAGGTGAAATACAGATAATGATAGGACCAAGGTCTGCATTATTTACACCATTTCCAAATTTAGGAATAATAATAGTTGATGAGGAACATGAAACATCATATAAAAGTGAAACAGTTCCAAAATATCATGCTAGGGACGTAGCTGTACAGAGGTCAAAATTAGAGAATGCTATAGTTGTGCTAGGATCTGCAACGCCATCGTTAGACAGTTATTATAAAGCACAAAGTGGAGAATATAAACTTTTAGAGCTCAATAAGAGGGTTGCTAAAAAGCCATTACCAGAATGTGAGGTTGTGGATTTAAGAACAGAATTAAGAAAAGGCAATCGTTCTATTTTAAGTACAAGGTTACAGGAACTAATAGAGGATAGATTAAACAAAAAACAACAAATTATGCTTTTTATAAATAGACGTGGCCTTGCAGGATTTGTTTCTTGTAGAGCTTGCGGAAAAGTAATGAAGTGTCCTCATTGTGATGTGTCTTTGAGTCAACATGGTAATGGCAGGTTAGTATGTCATTACTGCGGATATACGACTTATATGCCAAAGTTTTGTCCGTCTTGTGGTTCAAAATATATTGCAGGTTTTAAAGCAGGCACACAAAAAATAGAAGAGATTGTACAGCAGAGATTTCCACAAGCTAAGACATTAAGGATGGATTTTGATACTACTAGGACGAAAGGCAGCTATGAGAATATATTGTCGGCTTTTGCAAATGGAGAGGCCGATATATTAATAGGTACTCAAATGATAGTAAAAGGACACGACTTTTCTAATGTAACATTAGTTGGAGTCCTAGCAGCAGATTTATCACTTCATTTAAGTGATTTTCATAGCGCTGAGCGTACATTTCAGTTGTTAACTCAAGCAGCTGGTAGGGCAGGAAGAGGTGATTTACCAGGAAATGTTGTGATTCAGACCTATGACCCGGAACACTATGCAGTAGAAACGTCCAAAAAGCAAAACTATGAAGAATTTTATGAAAAAGAGATAGCATACAGAAAGTTAATGCGCTATCCACCGGTTTGGAATATGTTAGTTATAATGTGCTATTCTAAATGGGAAAAAGCTGTTGACAATGGTTCAAAGTTGATAGCACAAAGACTTTCTGAGGATATAGAATATAATAAAAAGGCTAGTTCAATTCAAGTAGTTGGACCAGCCGATGCATCAATTGCAAAAATTAATGATGTATATAGAAAAGTCATTTATTTAAGAACTAAGGATTATCAATCGTTGGTGGATTTGAAAGATTATATAGAACAATATATAAGAGATAATTATGATTTTTCAAAAGTAACTATTCAATTTGATTTCAATCCTGTTAATGGATTTTAATTAACGGTTTATGAAGGAGGAAATTTTATGGCACTTAGACAGATTAGATTCGAAGGAGATCCAGTACTTAATAAAGTATGTAGAGAAGTTAAAGAGGTAACACCTCGTATTAAAGAATTAATAGAAGATATGTTTGAAACAATGTACGAAGCAAACGGTGTAGGCTTAGCAGCACCACAGGTTGGCATTTTAAAAAGAATTGTAGTTATTGATACAGGTGATAGTGGAGCTTTAGCAATGATTAATCCAGTTATTGTTGAATCAAGCGGTTCACAGACAGGAGATGAAGGATGTCTTAGCGTTCCTGGAAAAGCAGGATGCGTAACAAGACCTAATTACGTAAAAGCACAATTTTATGACGAAGACATGAATCTTTGTGAAGTAGAAGGAACAGAACTTTTAGCAAGATGTATTTGTCATGAATTAGATCACTTAGATGGACATTTATATGTTGAAAAAGTAGAGGGAGACCTCATTAAAGTAGAATACGCTGATCCGGAGGAATAATTTTACATGAGAGTAGTATTTATGGGAACTCCAGACTTTGCAGTACCAAGTTTGGAAAAAATTATTGAAAAAGGACATGAAGTTGTATTAGTAGTAACTCAACCTGACAAACCAAAGGGAAGAGGTAAAAATTTACAATTTCCACCAGTAAAAGAATGTGCGTTAGAGCACGGAATTGAAGTTTATCAACCAAAGAGAGTAAAAGAGACAGAATGTGTAGAATACATTGCAAAATATCAGCCGGATATTATTGTAGTAGCAGCATTTGGACAAATTTTACCAAAAAGTATCTTAGATATGCCTAAATATTGTTGCGTAAATGTTCATGCATCACTTTTACCAAAATATAGAGGAGCTGCACCAATTCAATGGGCAGTAATCAATGGAGATGAAGTAACAGGTGTTACAACTATGAAAATGGGTGTTGGACTTGATACTGGTGACATGATTGCAAAAAAAGAAGTACGTTTAGCAGATGATGAAACAGGCGGAAGTCTTTTTGACAAATTAGCACAAGTTGGTGCAGAATTATGTGTAGAAACAATGGAAATGCTTGAAAATGGTACAGCAGTTTTTACACCTCAAAATAATGAAGCAGCCACACACACAACAATGATTCATAAAGATTTAGGCAATATTGATTGGAAAAAATCAGCAATAGAAATAGAAAGACTTATTAGAGGATTAAATCCATGGCCAAGTGCGTTCTCAGTTTTAGATGGAAAAACATTTAAAATATGGAAAGCAACTGTATTGCCAGCAAAGAATGATTATGAGCCAGGTTGCATTGTTGAGGTTACTAAAAATGACATAAAAGTACAAACAGGAGACGGCGTATTATCTCTTGAAGAAGTACAGTTACAAGGCAAAAAAAGAATGGATACAGCGTCATTCCTTAGAGGATACAAAGTAGAAACCGGAACATTTTTAAAAATGGTTTAGTAGAGATATTTGGAGGAAAATTCAGTGTCGGCGGATATTAATATCAGAGAATTACTTCTAGATATGCTTATAGAGATCAATGAGAAAGGACAATATTCACATATTGTCCTTCGTCAGGTCTTAGAAAAGTATCAATATTTAGAAAAAACAGATAGATCATTTATTACTAGAATTACAGATGGAACCATTGAACATATGGTTGAAATTGATTACATAATCAATCAGTTTTCAAAAGTAAAAGTAAAAAAAATGAAACCACTTATTAGAAATCTTCTTCGTATGAGTGTGTATCAATTAAAATATATGGATGGAGTGCCAGATTCAGCAGTTTGTAATGAAGCTGTTAAACTAGCAAAGAAAAGAAAATTCAAACAGCTTTCTGGTTTCGTAAATGGAGTACTTCGTAACATCGCTAGAAATAAAGACAAAATTAAGTACCCACAGGAAAAAGATGATAAAATTTTATTTTTATCGGTTAAATATTCAATGCCAAAATGGATTGTAGAAAAATGGATGAAATCATATGGCTATGAAAAAACTAGAGATATTCTTGAAAATCTTTTAGATAAAAAACCACTTACTATAAGAACAAACCTATCAAAAACATCACCAGATGAATTGAAAAAAGAACTAGAATCGCAGAACATAAAAGTTATTCCTATTAAAAAAACAGAAAATAATAAAGATTTGTCAAAATATGCATTTGAAATTGATGAATTTGATTATTTGAAATCAATAAAAGCGTTTAAAGAAGGAAAATTCTATGTACAAGATTTAAGCTCAATGATGGTTACTGAATATGCAGAGCCTAAAGAAGGACAGTATATTATAGATGTATGTGCTGCTCCAGGTGGAAAAAGTACTCATATGGCTGAAAAACTAAATGGTACAGGAATGGTTGACGCAAGAGACTTGACAGAATATAAAGTTGATTTAATAGAAGAAAATATAAAACGTCATAATTTAACAAATATGAAGGCAACAGTTTCTGATGCAACAGTTAAAGATATTGATTCTGTAGGCAAAGCAGATATTTTAGTGTGTGATTTGCCATGTTCAGGATTAGGCGTAATGGGCAAAAAGCCTGATATACGTTTTAAAATGAGCCAAGAACAACAAGATGATTTAGTACAGTTGCAACGAGAGATTCTAGCAAATGTAATGGAATATTTGAAATCCAATGGAACATTGATTTACAGTACATGTACAATTAATAAAGATGAAAATGAAGGCAATGTACAGTGGATCTTAGATAATTATAAGGATCTAAAATTAGAAGAAATGCATCAAATGTTCCCAGGAGAAGAGTGGCATGATGGATTTTTTATAGCAAAATTTGCTAGAACACTTTAAAAAAATTGTGATAAAGTGTACACTATAAATATAATGTATTTTAAACACATAGTAGTTTGTAAGGAGAAAGATAGGTAAATGGAAAAGATAGATATTAAATCTATGAACCTAGAAGAACTCACTGAGTTTATGGAAGGCATTGGAGAAAAGAAGTTTAGAGCAAAACAAATTTATCAATGGCTTCACCAAAAAAGGGTTGACTCATTCGAAGAAATGAGCAATATTTCAAAAGATTTAAAACACAAGTTAGAAGAGCAAACTTTTATAACAAGTCTAGAAAAAATAGATGTTCAAATTTCAAAAATAGATGGAACACGTAAATATTTATTTGCATTATCAGATGGTAATGTAATTGAGAGTGTTTTGATGAGATATAAACATGGCAATTCAGTTTGTATATCTTCTCAAGTAGGATGTAGAATGGGTTGCAAATTTTGTGCATCAACATTAGACGGACTAGTAAGAGGACTTACTCCTGCAGAGATGATGGATCAGATATATAAGATTGGAAAGGACATTGATGAGAGAATCTCAAACGTCGTAGTTATGGGAACAGGCGAACCAATGGACAACTTTGACAATTTAATAAAATTTATCACTTTGCTAACGGACGAAAATGGACTAAATATTAGTCAAAGAAATTTAACAGTTTCAACATGCGGATTAGTACCGAAAATGAAACAATTAGCAGATATGAAGTTACAAATTACTTTAGCTTTATCTTTGCATGCTTCAAATCAAGAAAAAAGGAAAACTTTAATGCCAGTGGCAAATAGTTTTGATATTCATGAAGTTATAGATGCGTGCAAGTATTATTTTGAAAAGACCAATCGAAGAGTGACTTTTGAGTACAGCTTAGTAGGTGGCGTAAATGATACAGATGAAGATGCAAAAGAACTTACAGAATTGGTTAAAGGAATGAATTGTCACATTAATTTAATTCCAGTCAATCCAATTAAAGAAAGAGATTTTGTACAATCGAATGCTAAAGTGATTTCGGCTTTTAAAAACAAGCTTGAAAAAAATGGAATAAATGTTACTATAAGAAGAGAAATGGGCCGAGATATAGACGGAGCATGCGGTCAGCTTCGTAAAAAATATATAGACCGCAAAGAAACAAAGTAATAAAGCTAAAAAACACTAATTATTGTATTTCGGCAGAAAGGAAGACGGATTTATGAAGACGTTTCCCAAGACAGATACAGGACTACAACGAAAAATAAACGAAGACTATTTCTTTGCATCAGACACACCTATAGGTAACTTGCCTAACTTGAATATAGTTGCCGATGGAATGGGAGGACACAAGGCAGGAGAGTATGCTTCAAGGTATACAGTGGAATGTGTTGTGGCGTCTATTTTAAGAAATAAAAAAGATGAACCAGTTACTATCTTAAAAGAGGCTATAGACGTAGCAAATAAGTTGTTATTAGAGGAATCGCGTAATGATAATAGTAAACGTGGTATGGGAACAACACTAGTAATTGCTACAGTAGTCGGCCACAAAATGTTTGTAGCAAATGTTGGAGATAGTAGGTTATATGTTATCAACAAAAAAATAACACAGATAACTAGAGACCATTCTTTGGTAGAAGAAATGGTACGAAATGGTAAAGTAGGAATAAAAGATGCCAAGCATCATCCTGATAAAAATGTTATTACAAGAGCTGTAGGAGTTGTTGATAAGTTAGAAGCCGATTTTTTTGAAGTAGAGTTAGACGAAAATGATACAGTTTTATTATGTTCAGATGGTTTAACTAACATGGTTGATGATGAAGACATAAAAAATATCATTTGTTCTAGAAAAAAAGGCGTAGAACAAGTAACCACGTTAATTAAGATGGCAAATCAAAATGGCGGCAAAGATAATATTACAGCAATAATTATAAGACCATTTTCTGATGAGGTGAAAGAATGTTAACTGAAGGCACATATTTAGCAGATCGATACGAGATCAATGAAAAAATTGGAGCAGGCGGAATGTCTGATGTTTATAAAGCAAAAGACCATGTATTAGACCGTTATGTTGCCATAAAAGTTTTAAAGACAGAATTTTCGGAGGACATGAACTTTGTTGCTAAGTTTCGTACAGAAGCACAGTCAGCAGCAAGTTTAGAGCATCCTAATATTGTAAATATATATGATGTAGGTAGTGAAAATGGACTACACTACATAGTAATGGAATATGTTGAGGGAATTACCCTTAAGACATACATTGAGAAAAAAGGACAATTAGCATTTAAAGAAGCGGTAAGTATTGCAATTCAGATTTCTAAAGGAATTGAAGCCGCTCACAATAAAGAGATAACTCATAGAGATATTAAACCACAAAATATTATTATCTCAACAGAGGGTAAAGTAAAAGTTACTGATTTTGGAATTGCAAGAGCTGCATCATCAAATACGATTAGTGCAGATGTAATGGGATCAGTACATTATGCATCTCCAGAACAGGCAAGAAATGGTTTTGTAGATAGCAGAAGTGATATTTATTCACTGGGTATTGTAATGTATGAAATGGTTACAGGACGTGTTCCATTTGATGGAGATACCACAGTATCTGTTGCATTACAACATTTACAGGATGAGATGGTTGTGCCAAGCCAATATGCAAGGGATTTACCAATTAGTTTAGAAAAAATCATTCTAAAATGTGCACAAAAAAATCCAGATAGAAGATATCAAACAATCGACGAATTGTTGACAGACTTAAGAAAATCTTTAGTTACACCAAATGAAGATTTCGTTAAGGATGTTCCAATAGATGAAAATGCCAAAACAAGAGTTATTAGCCCTAATGAAATTAAGCAAATTAATAACGAAGCAAGAAAAGAAAAAATAGTAGACGATAAAGAAAATGATAAGGCAAATGTAGAAAATCCTGAAATAGAAGAAGACGAAGAAGAGTCTGAAGAAGGAAAATTAAATCCTAAAATGGATAAAGCTGTAACAATCATGGGTATTATTGCTGCTATCGTAATCGTTATCGTAATCATTTATTTAGTTTTAAGTGTGTTAGGACTTGTAAAAATTGGCAAAAAATCATCAGAGATTCCAAGCCAAAAGGCAACTACACAAACTGAGACTCAATCAGAAACAGAAGAAGTAAAAGTTCCAGATGTAGTAGGAATGTCAACAGATGAAGCACAGAAGAAATTAGAAGAAGCAGGCTTAGAAATGCAAGTAACAGAGACAAAAGATGACTCAAGTTATGAAGAAGGAGATGTTATTGAGACAACTCCTAAAGCTGGCGAAAAAGCTAAGAAAGGTTCAACTGTAAGCGTAGTAGTATGTGGAAAATCAACAAAATCAGTTGGAGTTCCAAACGTTGTAGGTATGAGCGAAAGTGCTGCATCTAACACATTGGAAGGAAAAGGTTTTAAGGTTAATAAGAAATATCAATTTAGTGATTCAGTTGCAGCAGGCAATGTAATTAGCCAAACTCCAGCAGGTAGACAAAGCGTTGTTGAAGGTAGTGCTGTAACAATTATTATTAGCCAAGGTGTAGAGTCAGTTTCTGTACCAAGTGTTATTGGACAAAGTCAAGCGAATGCTGAAAATGTCTTAAGTGGAGCAGGACTTAATGTTTCTGTAAAACAAGATTATAGTAATACAGTTGCCCAGGGCAATGTAATAAGTCAAAGTATTTCAGCAGGAAAAACGGTACAAAAAGGTTCTGGAATTACATTAGTAGTAAGTTTAGGTGCAAAGCAAACAGAGACAGCATCAACTTACTCGTATACACAAACTTTAAATGTGCCAACTGGAGCAGTATCAGTGGATGTTAAGTTGTATGATTCTACAGGAAAGCTTGTAGGAACAGCTTCAAACTCTAGTATTAGTGAAACAGCAACATCATTTAGATTTTCTAAAACAGGTATTTCATCAACTACAGGAACAGGAAAACTTGTAGTTACATGGCATCACAAAGATGGAAGTACCTCAACAGAAGGCTCTAGTGATTCTGTTACATTTACAAAAGGTTAATTAATTTGTTGCGGTATAAGCAACAGAAGCTTAGCCATAGACAGATAGTTATAGAAAACAAAGTGATGGGTACAAAATGATAGGAAAAATTGTAAAAGGTATAGCCGGGTTCTACTATGTTCATATAGCAGAATCCGGAATTTATGAATGCAAGGCCAAAGGAGCCTTTAGAAAACAAAAAATCAAACCTCTCGTGGGTGATAATGTTGAAATCGCCGTTATCGATGAGGAAAAGAAAAAAGGTAATGTAGAAAAAATATTACCAAGAAATAATCAATTAATTAGACCAGCAGTTTCTAATATAGATATGGCGTTAGTGATTTTTGCAGCAGCAAAACCCGATCCAAATCTAAATTTATTGGATAGATTTTTAGTTATGATGGAATTTCAAAAGGTTCCAGTAACAATTTGCTTTAATAAATGTGATTTGATTAGCGAGGAAGAACAAAAAAATCTTGCCAATATTTATGAATCAGCAGGGTATAAGGTTATATTTACAAGTGCTAAACTTCATAAAAACACATCACAATTAAAGGAAATTTTAAAAGGAAAAACTTCAACAGTCGCAGGACCATCAGGTGTTGGAAAATCATCAATAATAAATTTACTTCAGGACCATACAGTCATGCAAACAGGTGCTATTTCCACAAAAATCGCAAGAGGAAAGAACACTACAAGACATTCTGAAATCATACTAATTGAAGACGATACATATATCATGGATACACCAGGATTTTCGTCAATTTATATTACAGTATGTGAAAAAGAAGACTTGTGGATGGGATATCAAGAGTTCGTGAAATATGAACCATATTGCAAGTTTAACGGATGCAGTCACATTAGTGAACCTGATTGCGGAGTTAAACAAGCATTAGAGGAGGGAAAAATCTCAGAGGTTCGCTACAAAAACTATACAATGCTATACGAGGAACTGAAAAATGTGCGTAAATACTAAGGAGAATAAGCCTATGAATTGCTTAGCACCATCGATTTTATCTGCAAATTTTGCTAATTTAGAAGAACAAATCAAAATTTTAGACGAGGCAGGAGCACAATATGTGCATTTTGACGTCATGGATGGAAATTTTGTGCCTAATATTTCGTTTGGAGTGCCTGTACTTAACTCAGTGAGAAAATATACAGATCGAATGATTGATGTTCATTTAATGGTTGATGAACCAATTAGATTCATTCCAGACTTCGCAGAAGCTGGAGCTGATATTATTACTGTACATGCAGAGGCATGCAAACACTTAGACAGAACACTTGAATATATCAGAGAGCAAGGTGTATTAGCTGGTGTTGCGTTAAATCCATCAACACCATTGTCAATGATTGAGTGGGTATTACCTAAAGTGGATATGGTACTTATAATGACAGTTAATCCAGGATTTGGAGGACAGAGATTGATACCATATACTTTAGAAAAAGTAGCTCAAATCAAGTCGTTAATTGAGAAAAAAGGTTATAAAATCGATATTGAGGTAGACGGAGGCATTAATTTAAGCAATGTAAATAAAGCAGTAGAGGCTGGAGCTAATATTGTAGTTGCAGGTAGTGCTGTATTTGGTGGAGACATTGCTAATAATGTGGAAAATTTCCTAGAAATTTTAAATTAACTATTTGTTTAGAATTTTATAGTTGATAGAAATTAAACTCATAATATAGACTAGAAAGGAATGGTTTAAGTGAAATATGCTATCGTTGCAGGGGGATGCATAAACGATAAATTTGCATTAGCGGAAATTAAAAATGGCAAATATGATATTACTCTTGCAGCAGATTCTGGAATGGATTTTTTTTACAGAGTAGATCTTAAACCAGATATTATCATAGGCGATTTTGATTCTGTACAAAGTGAATCATTAGAATATTTTAAAAAACAAAAAGATATTAGATTTGAAATTTTAAATCCTATAAAAGATGATACAGATACAGAACACGCAATTCGTTATGCATTAGCTCATGGAGCAACAGAAATTGTACTTTTAGGAGCAACAGGTGGAAGAATAGATCATTTGTTAGCTAATATTTCTTTACTTGGAATCGGTTTAGAAAAAAATGTACCCATAAAATTGGTTGATGAAACAAACAAGGTTAATATGTTGCAGGGACCAGCAAGTTTTGTGGTTTCTAATAAAGATCATGAAGAAAAAGAACAAGAAAAGAAAAACAAAAATTCTAATCAACTTATAAACAAAAAACACTACGTATCTCTAATACCATATACAACGAAAGTTACAGGTGTAACTTTAAGCGGTTTCAAATATTTATTAAAAGATTTTGAGATGAGTGGATTTAATTCATTAGGGGTAAGTAATGAAATTGTTGAAAAAGAAGGTAGGATTAGTATAAAAGAAGGAATACTTCTAGTGATAGAGTCACAGGATGCCTAAAACTAGGGCTTTAAAAATAAAGATGAAGGAAAAAACCTCGCAGTTATACACTGTGAGGTTTTTTATTTGAAAATGAATGAATAATAGAAGATGAATAAAAAATAAAGAACAATAGAGAAATAATAAAAATAATAAAATGAATAAAAATAAAGTGTGATGCGACCGAAATATAGTTAAGAAGATAATGGTTGGTGGACAATTTGTCTATAAAGGTTAATAAAAGCTATTGAGGTGGTATTATGAAGATAGCTGATGCTAGGCAGATTTATTATGCTAAACAGCAAAAATTGTCAGAAGAAATGAAAAAGGTTTCAAAACAAAAAGAAAAGGCAGCTAAGAACTCTTTGTTTTCAGAAGCAGCAAGTTTAGAACTCTCTTACAAAGAAATAGAAAAAGTATACAATGAGAATAGAAAAGTATTAGAATCTATCATGGAACAGAAAACGTCTAGAGTCAATAGTGAAGCTCTAAAACAGCAAGACGATGCTATAAAGGATAGTTTTGACGATTTGGGAAAAATTATCATGGTATTTCGTAGAATGGCAAAAGGTGATATTGTTCCACCAGGAGATGAAAAAAAGCTCATGGAATATGATTCTAAAATGTATATGATGGCAAAAAATATGCAAGCATTTGAACAACAGATGCGCAAAAAAATTAAGCAGCACGAATCATTATGGGAAGATGAAGAAAAGAAGACAGCACCTGATGATCCTAACGAAATAGCTGACAATTCAGAATATGTAGGCAGTCTTCCTAACATAGATGTTCCTGAAATTACACTAGATTCAACTGACATTGAAGGTGGAGAATAATAGCCTATAATATGGCGAAAAGCCGGCAAAATAAACCATTTCAAAAATTAAACGACATTGCAAAAAGCCTCTAATTAGTGTATAATATAATCTGCTAATTTTGGGGCTTTTTTAATGTGTAAAAAGCCTTATATGGGAAAAGACTCGTGGCTGATGCGTGTTAAAAGTGGTATAAATTTAATACTACCTCTAATGAATTGGGGTCCTTTGAGGTGCCCGTTCAGAAGGAAAGAAACGCGAAAAGCCCATAAAATAAAGAATTTCAAAGGAGAAATAAAATAATATGAAATTAGGAATCGTCGGTTTACCAAACGTAGGTAAAAGTACATTATTCAATTCACTTACAAAGGCAGGTGCTCTTGCAGCAAACTATCCATTTGCTACAATTGATCCTAACGTAGGAGTAGTTGCTGTACCAGATGAAAGATTAAAAGTTTTAACAGATATGTATCATTCTAAAAAAACAGTACCAGCAACAATTGAGTTCGTTGATATTGCTGGACTTGTAAAAGGTGCTAGTAAAGGTGAAGGCCTTGGTAACCAGTTCCTTGCTAATATTCGTGAGTGTGATGCAATTGTACAGGTTGTACGTTGCTTTGATGATACAAATGTCGTTCATGTTGATGGTTCAGTTGATCCAACTCGTGATATCGAAACTATCAATTTAGAGCTTTTATTCTCTGATATGGAAATTTTAGAGAGAAGATATGCAAAAGTTCAAAAACAAGCTAGAAATGATAAATCACTTCAGAAAGAATTAGCTCTTCTTGACACACTTCGTCCATTCCTTGAAGAGGGAAATCAAGCACGTACATTTGAGTGCAAGGATGAAGATGAAGAAGCTATTTTTAATCAGTATGGCCTTTTAACTGCAAAACCAATTATTTATGCAGCAAACGTTGCAGAAGATGATTTAGCAGACGAAGGAGCTAATAACGATTACGTAAAAGCTGTTCGTGAATACGCTGCTAAAGATGGAAGTGCAGTATATGTTGTTTCAGCTGAAATTGAGCAAGAAATTTCAGAATTAGATGATGAAGAAAAGCAGATGTTCTTAGAAGATCTTGGACTTAAAGAGTCAGGACTTGATAAACTTGTAAAAGCTAGTTATGAGTTACTTGGACTTATTAGTTACCTTACAAGTGGAGAAGATGAGACAAGAGCTTGGACTATTGTTAAAGGAACAAAAGCTCCACAGGCAGCTGGTAAAATTCATACAGATTTTGAAAGAGGATTTATTTGTGCAGAAACTGTAGCATATAAAGACTTAGTAGAAAACGGTGGAATGGCCGGAGCTAAAGAAAAAGGTTTAGTAGGCCTTCAAGGTAAAGACTATGTAGTTAAAGATGGAGATGTTATTACATTCAGATTTAACGTATAATAATTGACACAAAGATAACGCAGACCTTACGAAAAAGCAAGAGTAAGGTCTGTTTGCCAAAGAGAGAAGGGTGGGTTAATTTTATGAAATGTCCATTTTGTAGTAGCGATAACACTAGAGTAATTGATTCAAGACCAGCAGATGATAATACTGCCATTCGAAGAAGAAGATTATGTGATGACTGTAAGAAACGTTTTACCACATACGAAAAGGTAGAAACTATACCACTTATAGTTATTAAGAAAGATAATAATAGAGAGCAGTATGATAGGACAAAACTTGAGGCAGGAATTTTAAGAGCATGTCATAAACGACCTGTATCAGCTGAGCAAATAAAATCACTTGTTGATCAAGTTGAGGTTGAAATTTTTAGCGGTGAGTCGCAGGAAATAAAAAGTGCAGAAATCGGTGAATACGTCATGGACAAGATAAAAGACCTTGATCCTGTAGCATATGTACGCTTCGCGTCCGTTTATAGAGAGTTTAAGGATTTAAATACTTTTATGAACGAGTTAAAAAAAGTGATTTCTTAGCCGATAAACTTACTAAGACACTTGGTTAGTTGATGTAGGGGGTAGAAGGTATGAATATATCGGGATTCCGCCCAAATGAAGGCTTTTATGAATATAATTTAGAAAGAATTAATGCTCATATAAGTCGGTCAGTTGTGGCACATAATTCGACGACTAATGTTGATGGGGAAGTTGAGACTGAAGCATTAGAAAAAACATTAAAAGATGTGAATAGAATTAATGAATTAGAAGTATCAGTAGAAATTAGCGAAAGCAATGGAAATGTATCATTGACCCGTATAAATGAAGGTGAAGTAGAAAGAAAAATTGAGAATTTTGAACTATAGAAAAGTATTAAAGAAGTATTAATATAAAGCTATAGTACGCTATAAGAGGAGCAGGGCATAACTAGTGGCCAGGCTCCTTTTTTGGGTTGACTAAAATACGGTTTTTTGTTATCGTAATTTGGTATGAATATAAAATAAGATAATGGAGAACAAGATGAGTTTATTTTATCCAAGTGAATATTTAGATTCAACATACAAGATAGATTTTAAAAGATTCTATGAAGAAGGCTATAGAGCAGTTTTATTCGACGTAGATAACACTCTAGTGCCCCATGACGCTCCAGCAGATGAAAGAGCTAAAAAGTTATTTAAAGAGCTTCAAGACATGGGGTTTAAATGTATGTTAGTATCTAATAATAAAGAGCCACGAGTTAAGAAATTTAGTGAGGTAGTAAAAGCAGATTATATATACAAAGCTGCAAAACCCTTACCAAAAAATTATAGAAAAGTAATGGAAAAATTTGGTACAACTCCTAAGAATACGATTATGGTTGGAGATCAAATTTTTACAGATATTATGGGCGGAAATTTAGCTAAAATGAAGACAATATTGGTTAAACCAATTCACCCAAAAGAAGAGATACAAATAGTTTTAAAAAGAATTCCTGAAAAGGTTATACTGTTTTTCTATAAGATTCATTGTGTCTTATTTAGACGCAATCAGAAACAGCATAGAAAAGAAGTATAGTACATTATAAATTAAGTAGATAAAAGGAGAAAGAAAATTGAAGATAGCAATTGGAAATGACCATTCAGCAGTGGAAATGAAAAATCAAATTAGCGAATATGTAAAGAGCTTAGGACACGAAGTTGTAAACTTTGGAACAGATACAACAGATAGTTGCCATTACCCAGAATATGGTGAAAAAGTTGGTATTGCAGTAGCAAATAAAGAAGTAGATTGCGGTATTTTGATTTGCGGAACAGGTGTAGGTATTTCACTTGCTGCTAATAAAGTTAAAGGCGTTAGAGCAGCAGTATGTTCAGATACAACAACAGCACATTTAGTAAAAGAGCATAATAATGCCAATATTATTGCGTTTGGTGCTAGAATCGTTGGAATTGAACAGGCTAAAGATATTGTTAAATCATATTTAGATGCAGAATTTTTAGGTGAAAGACACGCTTTAAGAGTTGATATGATTAGCGAAATTGAAAATCGTAATTTCAAATAGAAAAGACATATAAGCAATTCCACTTGAAAAAAAGAGTAAATTGTGATAAAATGGACAAACGAGAGAATTTTTTAAAAGAGCCTTTATAGAATGTGAAGGTTCTAGTTTTTATTATGTAACAGCACATATTATGTGTTATTTGTTTAAGGAGGAAAATTTAATGATTTCAGCGGGAGATTTCAGAAACGGTGTTACCATCGAATTCGAAGGTAATATATATCAGATTATTGAATTCCAGCATGTTAAACCAGGTAAAGGTGCAGCATTCGTTAGAACTAAATTAAAAAATATTGTCAACGGTGGTGTTGTAGAAAAAACATTCCGTCCTACAGAGAAAGTGCCAACAGCACATATCGATCGTAGAGAAATGCAATATTTATATTCAGATGAAGACTTCTATCATTTCATGGATGTTGAGACATATGATCAAATTGATTTATCTAGAGATTCAGTAGGTGAAGCTCTTAAATATGTTAAAGAGAATGAAATGGTTAAAGTTGTTTCACATGCAGGTAATGTATTTGCAGTAGAACCACCACTTTTCGTAGAATTAAAGATTACAGAAACAGAGCCAGGTTTCAAAGGAGATACAGCTACAGGTGCTACAAAACCAGCTATCGTTGAGACAGGTGCTACAGTTTATGTACCATTATTCGTAGAGCAGGACGATACTATCAAAATTGATACACGTTCAGGTGAATATTTATCTAGAGTTTAATATTTTATATAGAATATTTTTCGAAAGATTATATAAGAGTCACAAGTATTGATATGATTCCCCTTAAGTAGGCAAGGTAAATAACTAAATCTACTTAAGGGGTTTTTTGGTTTTAAAGGAGACGATAATGAGTAAGAAATTTGCAGTATTAGACACGGAAACAAATTGGAAGGATCAAGTAATGTCAATTGGAGTTGTAACAGCTCTTGACGGCGATTTTGAGGCACTAAGTGATTATTATATCATTATAGATGAGGCTGCTAAGGTAGGAGGAATGTATTCTTCAACTCTCTATATTGATGGTCAAAGTCCTGTAGTAACTAGTCATGAAGAAGCAATTAAGATTTTAAGAAAATATTTATCAGACAACAATATTGAAGAAATTTTTGCATATAATGCAAACTTTGATAAACGACATTTGCCAGAATTAAGAGACTATACATGGAAGGATATTTTAAAGCTTGCGGCTTATAAACAGCATAATCCAATGATACCAGCAACAGCTAATTGTTGTGGAACAGGTCGATTAAAATCCGGTTATAGAGTAGAAAATATTTTATCTATGTTTGGAGAACATGGTTATAATGAACTTCACAATGCCTTAACGGATTCAGTGGATGAATTAAGAATCATGAAGCATTTGCAGCACGAAATAGAAAAATACCCAGTTATTTAACCTTCATAGTATGTATTTGTATATTTATTATATTTCAGACTCTTATTTTTGATGTTAATAAATTTTATTTGTTGATAGGAAATGGTTTTTAACTAAAAAAATAAAATATATAATATAAAATAAAAAATAGGAAAAATAAAATATATAATATAAAATAAAAAATAAGAAAAAAATAATTAAATGATAAAAAATGCAATAAATCCAAGTACTTAAAACAGTTGGAAATACTGGGTTTTAAAGGAAAAATAAAAAATATTAAAAAAAATAAAAAAAGTTGATAAAAAGTGTTGACATATCGGTGGGATTATAATATAATAAACAAGTCGTCAGCGAGAGGCGATAAAAAATAAAAAAAATCTTGAAAGAAGATTTAGACTTTGGGATCTTAGCTCAGCTGGGAGAGCATCTGCCTTACAAGCAGGGGGTCACAGGTTCGAGCCCTGTAGGTCCCATTCATGTGAGAACATGAAT
>FOPE01000005.1 GCA_900113385.1 Lachnospiraceae bacterium C7 | reverse complement strand
GCGGTAGCTGTTCTTGAGGACTTAACCTCACTTTTTGTATTTTACGAATTCCCAATGGCAATCCGTAGAAGTATATATACAACAAATCTTATTGAGAACCTGAATAAGAACCTCAAACGCGGAACAAAGCGCAAGGAACAGTTCCCTAACGAAGATTCTCTTGAAAGATATGTATGTAGCTTTTATTGCGACTATAACCAGACAATGGACCGTCGTGTACATAGAGGCTTTAAAGAATGTCGTTCTGAACTAGAAGCGATGTTCATGTAACTTATAAACAAGGTCACTTTTGAAGAAGTATTTACACAAACTTCTTTACACAATCAATAGTTTTAAGCAATATAATAGCTTTAAGCAACATATTAATTATAGATACTATAAATAAATTTAAATATTAAAGTAGCCCTTCAAAATTAGACTTTTGCCTAACTTTGAAGGGCTACATATATTTTTCTTAGATTCTAGTGTCGTCTTGTCTGAGGTATACCTCATCAATCTGCACTTTTTCATCTACTTTAGGCAACTTCTTAAAGAAAGCAAACACAAGTGGTATACATGTTATTGCTGTTAATAGATCTGCTATCATCTGAGCGCTTTGAAGTCCTGTTATTCCTATTAATTTAGGCATAATAATTAATATAGGAATATAATATAATCCACTTCTAAGTGATGCTGCAAATGATGCAATTTTACTTTTTCCTATACTTTGGAACAACATATTTGCAAGAACACCTATCGGTTGAACTATTATTGCAATGCAGTTAAATCTCAATGCTACAACTCCAATTTCAATAACCTTTGGATCATCTCTAAATATGCGAATAATCTCCACTGGGAATACAAAACATACAATCGCTAATATACCAAGAACTATTTCCGCTAATATAAATGTAAACTTAAATGCATTACGAATTCTTTTATATTTTTTTGCTCCGTAATTATATGAAGACACTGGCTGGAAGCCTTGTCCTATTCCTATCATAGTAGAGCCTACAAACATGGAAACTCTTCCAACAATAGTCATAGCTGCAATTGCTGCATCTCCATATGGCATTGCACTTACATTTAGCATCATAGCTGACAAACTGTTTAACAACTGTCTAATAAGACTTGGTAAACCATTTTTTATTATGATCATAAATCTATGAGCATCCCACACTAAATATTTAATTTTAATTTTTGAAATTGTTTTTCCTGACCAAAACATATATGCTAGGATTCCTAAGCTAATATACTGTGACAACGCTGTAGATAAACCTGCGCCATCAATGCCCATGTTGAATCCAAACATAAAAATAGGATCTCCTATCATGTTTAAAACACCTCCTGATACAAGACCGATCATTGCATAAAAAGCTTTTCCTTCATATCTCATAATATTATTTAATACACATGAAAGTGACAATGCCGGTCCTGAAATCAAGATGTAAATTCCATATCTCTTTGCAAATGGTAAAATAGTATCTGTACTACCAAGGAATCTCATAAATGGTGTTAAAAAAATCAACCCTAAAATCATTGGAACTATACTAAATATTAATGCAGAATAAAATCCCAAACTAGCAGTTTTATGTGCTTCTTTTTGTTTTCCCATTCCTAGAAAAACACTAATATTACTTCCACTTCCGTGTCCATACATAAATCCAATTGCCTGGAAAATTGCCTGAACACTAATCAGAATTCCTACTGAGGCACTAGCACTAGTACCTAATTTTCCTACGAAAAATGCATCAACTAAATTATAAATGTTAGTTATCAACATGCTTATAATAGTTGGAATCGCCAATTGCGGAATAAGTTTGTTAACTGGTGTCAAAATCAATTTTTCATATTGTTTCTTTTCTTTGATATCCATTGCTTACCTCTCAAAATATTTCTAACATAACTATTTTAACATGGACGTCAACAACAATATGTTATTTTTTTATAAATTTTATATTATTTTGTTAATTTTTCTCATTATTTCAAAATATCTTTAACTATTTTTTCTGGCGTAATTCCAAGGTTTTCAAGCAATTCTTCTGGATCATATCTATCATAAAATTCTTTTTCTAATCCATAATTTCTTACTTTTATATTTGAATCTGCTCCATAAAATGAAGCTATTTTTTGTCCAAAACCACCTTCAACTATTCCATCCTCTAAAGTAATAATGCTTTTATGATTATTTTTTAATTTTGTTAGTAAATCAGTATCAATTCCTGAAACGAAACGTGGATTAATCAAAGTTGGAGTTATACCCTTTTCATTTTTAATTTCTTCTGCTACAGCTTCTCCTAATTGATAAAATCCACCTGCTGCAATTATTGCTACTTCTGAACCTTGCTGTTCAACTTTATATTTATTGATTTGCGAGTAATTTATATCAGCTACCCTCTCATCATCATGGACACCATTTCCTGGAATCAAAATAAATACAGGATGTTCTTGTTGTTCTAATGACCAATCTAGCATTGCAATATATTCTGCCTTATTTGTTGGAGCAAGCATAACTAAATTTGGAATATTTCCAAAGATTGAATGAGTAAATATTCCAAGATGTGTAACATCTGTTAGCCCTCTTACTGAAGAAAAATTAACTACTACAGTAATCGGATTGTTATTAATACATACATCCTGAGAAACTTGATCATAAGTTCTTTGTAAAAATGTAGAATTAGTAACAACTAAAGGTCTTCCTCCATTTTTAGCTATTCCTGAAGCAAGAGCAATGGCATGTTCTTCTGCAATACCTACATCTTTATACTGCTGACCTAATTTCTTTCGCATCTCAATTGTTAGTCCAGCTGTTCCAGGCATTGCTGGTGTAATAGTTATAAACTTTTTATCTTTTTTTGTTCTTTCTAAAATATATTGCGCTGTTAAACTTGTGTATGTTTCAATGTCACTTAAGTCCACCTTTGGTTTACCTGTTTTTTCATCAAATGGACTAGACCAATGCCATGATTCCTTATTATCCTCTGCTAACTTATAGCCTAAACCTTTTTTAGTATTAATATGCACAACTATTGGATGGTCTATATCTTTTACTTTTTTAAATACTTGAATCATTTTTTCAATATTGTTGCCATTTGCTTCATAAATATAATCTAATCCAATTGCTTTAAACATATTATTAGTTGCCTGACCATTTGTTTTTCTAAGCTCATCAAGATTTTTATATAATCCACCGTGAACCTCTGCTATTGATTGCTGATTATCATTGACAACTATGATAAAGTTCCCTTTTAGTTCTGATCCGGCATAGTCTAAAGCTTCTAAGGCTTCTCCTCCTGATAATGAACCATCACCAATTACTGCAACAATATTTTCATTTCCACCTGTTAAATTTCTTCCTTCTGCCAAACCTGCTGCAAGTGAAATAGAAGTAGATGTGTGTCCTACATTAAAAAAATCGTGTTCGTTTTCTTCTGGATTAGTATATCCTGAAACATCTCCAAAATGTACATCGTCCATATATGCTTGTGCTCTACCTGTAAGCATTTTATGCGGATAAGCTTGATGCGAAACGTCAAACACAAATTTATCTCGTGGAGAGTCAAATACATAGTGCATTGCTATTTCTGCTTCTACCATTCCAAAATTTGGTCCAAAATGTCCTCCAACTTTTGTAAGTCTATTCATCAAAGCATCTCTTATATCCTTTGCAAGTTGCTCCAATTGCTGTATATTTAAAGCTTTTATATCTTTTGGTCCTGTTATTTTCTTTAAAATTTCATACATAAGTGTTCATCCTTTCTATTCTATGTTTACCTTCTGCGGTTCACCGTTGTGGTTACATTTTACGATTCAACCTTGCGTTTATGTTTTGTGCTTCAACCTTGTGCTTATATTTTATGTTTTTAATCTATGTTGCAATTTCATAATAAGACTTTACACCTTTAAGTAAACTTGAAGTCAAGCTTTTTTTAAATCATCCACGTTTTTATTAATTCGATTTCTTTTTTATATCCAGCATCATTGTTTGGAGTTTCCAAAATAAATGGCTTTCCTTCAAAAGCTTTATGCTGAACAATCCTCTTTAATGCTTCTTCTCCAATCTGACCACCACCTATAACTTCATGTCTATCCTTATGAGCTCCTATAGGATTTTTGCTATCATTTAAATGTACTGCACACAATTTATCAAGGCCTATTACGTCATCAAATTCCTTTAATACTCCATCTAAATTATTAACAATATCATATCCTGCTTCCCAAACATGACATGTATCGAAACACACCCCTATTTTATCTTTATATTCTACTCTATCTATAATACCTTTAAGTTCTTCAAAGTTTCTACCTACTTCTGTTCCTTTTCCTGCCATAGTCTCAAGTAAAACTGTGGTTGTTTGTTCTTCTTTTAAAGTATCATTTAGTACATCGGCAATTTGCTCCACTGCTACATCATAGCCTTGTTTTAAATGACTTCCGGGATGAAAATTAAAAAACTGTCCTGGTAATTTTTCCATTTTTTCAAGATCTTCTTTGAAAACACTTCTAGCAAATTCTCTTACTTCCTCTTTTGCTGAACACAAATTCATTGTATAAGATGCGTGAGCAACAAGTGTTCCATATTTATTTTCTTCTAAAAATCCCTGTAAAGCCTTAACATCATCTAAATCTATTGCTTTACTTACTCCACCTCTTGGATTTCTTGTAAAAAAGGCAAATGTATTTCCTCCTAATTTATTTTCATTTTTTCCCATTGCCAAATATCCTTTTGAAATTGACACGTGATTTCCTATGTATATCATATAATTTCCTCGTTTTATATTTAGTAGTATTTTTTTTAGACCTTCTCCAAGGTCCATCTCTTTGTTTATGGCTTACGCCTTGATACATTCTATCATAATCTTATTCTAATTTCATTAAATACCGCTATAAGTATCTCTTAGTTATTTTTTTACTGACATTATATTTTGTCATTGCTGACACTTGATTTTTTCTCACTAGCACTATATATTTCTTGCTAACATCACACATATTTTATTTTCCGCTTACTATGTTTATTCACCTAATTATTTTATTAATTATTCTTTTCTGATATAATTAAAACTAGCTAAATTGAAAAGGAGATATTGAAAATGGCTGGTTCTATTTATGGGAAAAATTTTACTATAACAACCTGGGGTGAATCCCACGGAAAAGGGTTAGGTGTCGTAATAGATGGCTGTCCTGCTGGACTAGATTTATGTGAAAACGATATACAAAAGTTTTTAAATCGACGCAAACCTGGTCAATCTAAATTTACAACACAAAGAAAAGAAGGCGATTTAGTTAGCATTTTTTCTGGAGTATTTGAAGGAAAAACTACTGGAACTCCAATATCGCTAATTGTAGAAAATACAAATCAACGTTCTAAAGATTACTCAAACATAAAAGATATTTATCGTCCTGGTCATGCTGACTTTGGCTTCGATAAAAAATATGGTTTTAGGGATTATCGAGGAGGCGGACGTTCTTCCGGAAGAGAAACAATTGGTAGAGTTGCTGCTGGTGCAATTGCTTCAAAAATTTTAAATTCACTAGGAATCACTCTAACATCTTATACTAAATCAATTGGTCCTCATAAAATAAATTATGATAATTTTGATAAGGATTTTATATCACAAAACAAACTGTATATGCCAGACAAAATTGCTTATGAAAACGCTAGCAAATACCTCGAAGATTGCATTGCACACCAAAACTCTTCTGGTGGCACAATTGAATGTGTAATATCTGGTATGCCAGTAGGAATTGGTGAACCTGTTTTTGATAAACTAGATGCGAATCTAGCAAAGGCAATATTTTCAATTGGTGCTGTAAAAGGATTTGAAATTGGAGACGGATTTGATGTTTCTAATGCTACTGGTCTTTCTAACAACGATTCGTTTGTTTTTAAGGATAAAAACATAGGCAAAAAAACAAATCATGCTGGTGGAATTTTAGGTGGTTTATCTGACGGAAGTAATATAATTTTTAGAGCTGCAATAAAACCTACTCCTTCCATTAGTACGACTCAAGAAACTGTCACTTCTAATAATGAAAATGTTGATATTTCTATTACTGGTCGACATGATCCTGTAATTGTTCCTAGGGCAGTAGTTGTCGTAGAATCAATGGCTGCAATTACAATTTTAGATTTATTATTGGAAAACATGCATTCTAGACTAGATTATTTAACAGATTTCTACAAAAAGTAGATAGAATTAATAAATAATAAAACCAGTAGATTGAACAATTATTCTCTCTACTGGTTTTATGTTTAGCAAAATATACTAATATTATTTAATATACTAAAATTATTTAATATACTAATGCTATTTAATATATTTACATTTAATCTCTACTCTAAATCGATTTTTGAATCTTCTTCCTGTCTTCTAATAATGTCGTACTCATCCATTTCAACACCAAGATCGATGTATAAAATTTCTTTTGGATGTGGAGCTGATTCTACATCTACTCCCTCTTCATTTACGATTCTTCTTACTTGAACTGGAATATTATCCCCATTAGGTTTCATAATCTCGATAGTCTCACCTACTGAGAATTTATTTTTCTGTTCAATTTTATAAAGACCTTCTGCATTCTTTCCTTCAACAGTTCCAAGATAAGTGTATCCCTTGATATATGTATTATTATCATAAATCTGAGCTTCCTCACTTGGCTTTCCATAGAAGAAACCTGTTGTAAATTGTCTATATGTACAATTTGAAATCTGGTCTAAATACCATGGCATATTTTCTTGATATTTTTCTGGTGACTCAAGATAATCATCAATAGCTTTTCTATATGTTCTTGCAACTGTTGCAACATATAATGCAGTTTTCATACGTCCTTCAATTTTAAGACTGTCTACTCCTGCATTAATTAAATCTGGAAGATGCTCAATCATACATAAATCTTTTGAGTTAAAGATATATGTTCCTCTTTCATTCTCATATACTGGCATATATTCGCCTGGACGTTTTTCCTCTACGATAGAATATTTCCATCTGCATGGATGTGTACATGCACCATGATTAGCATCTCTTCCTGTAAAGTAGTTAGATAATAAACATCTACCTGAATAAGAAATACACATAGCACCATGAATAAATGCTTCAATTTCTAAATCTTCTGGAATGCCTTCTCTAATCTGTTTAATTTCGTTAAGAGATAATTCACGAGCTGCAACTACACGAGTAGCTCCTAAATCATGCCAAAACTTATATGTACCAACATTTGTATTGTTAGCCTGTGTACTGATGTGTTTTTCAATTTCTGGACAAATTTCTTTTGCCATCATGAAAATTCCTGGGTCTGCAATAAGTAATGCATCTGGTCTAGGATTAAGTTCATTTAACTCATTAAGGTATGTTTTTACCCCTGGCAAATCATAGTTATGAGCTAAAATATTAACTGTAACATAGACTTTTGATCCATGTGCATGGGCAAATTTAATACCTTCTTGCATATCCTCCATTGAAAAATTCTTTGCTTTTGCTCTTAATCCAAAAGCTTCTCCACCGATGTAAACTGCATCAGCACCATAGGTAACTGCAATTTTAAGAACTTCTAAACTGCTAGCTGGACATAGTAATTCAATTTCTCTCATTTTAAAATTTCCTCTCAATTACTGAAAATTATTTGTTAAAAGATGTTCCATTTATCCTTTAACGTTTTTTATATAATTGTATTATATATAATATAATGTTGTAATTATTTATATTTATGTAATAATTACAACATTTTATTGTCTAACTTAATATTAATATTTATATTATTTAATTCTTGCCTAAAACAAGTTTCTTGTCCCGGCCTACATTTTTCTTAGAAACGTAGACGAGGCATCTCATATGAGATATTATGTCTTAAAAGTTGTAACTGTTATTCCATCTCCTATTGGCATAACGGAAGTTACAAGTTTTTCATTATGTGTAAGCTCATATAAATATGATCTCATTCTTTTATAGATAGTTCTATTTCTTCTATCTATCATAAAATGTGATTCTATAATATCACCATCTTGCAACACATTGTCAGAAATAAGCACACCATCTTTATCTAAAAGTCTTAAAACATCAGGCAAAAAATTAATGTACTGCCCTTTAGCAGCATCCATAAATATCATATCAAATTTGCCATCTAACTGTTTTAATATTTCAGTAGCATCTCCTTCTAATAAAGTGATTTGCTCTTCCTTTTTTGCTCTTTTAAAATTTTCTTTTGCAATTGGAATTCTTTTTTCATAGTTTTCTATAGTAGTTATGTCACATTTTACTGGATCATATTCTGCCATAAGTATTGTAGAAAATCCAACCGCTGTTCCTACCTCTAAAATTCTCTTAGGACGCTTCATTTGAAGTAACAACTTCAAAAAGCTCTGCATTTCCTTACGAATAATTGGTACAAAGGATTGCAGAGCTTCTTTCTCTATAATATCTAAAATTTCCGTGTTACTGCTTCCTAGGGAATTTATGTAAGTAGTCAAACGTTCATCTACTATCATCTTACATATCTCCTACTAGTCCTATTTTGCAACTTCACTTGAAGTCTTGTCATTCTGCTCTATCATCTTATTAATTATCTCATCAGAAGTCATGGACGTATTTAAAACATATGTCCCTGGCTCGACATGATCAGATAAGGATGAAATTTCACCTTGAATCCAAAAAAGATTACTGTTTTTTATTAAACCCTTTTTCTCTAATAATTCTCCAATATCTTTGTTTGACATATTTGAAGTAATGGTTATCTCTACCTCTTTTCCTTCTCCGGTTGTAACCGCTTCTTCATTGAATATTCTGTATCCTACATCATATGCTCTACCTGCAAAAAAAGTTAAAGCATATACAAAAAGAAGAATAACCATGATACTAAATGCAATTTTAATAAAGCTAAACAGTACCTTGTTGACATTCATAAAAAATCCCCTACACTTCCATGATAATAGGCATAATCATAGGTCTACGTTTTGTCTCTTTCCAAACAAACTCACCTAATGCATCTTTAACCTCAGTTTTAATCTTACCCCAATCTTGAATATGATTATCCATACAATACTCCATAGTTCTATCTAAAACAGTTTTAGCTTCGTCTATCAAGCTTTCTGAATTACGCACATATACGAATCCTCTTGACACAATATCTGGACCTGCTAAAACCTGTCCTGTTCCGCTTTGAAGTGTCATAACTACAATAATAATACCATCTTGTGCTAAATGTTGTCTATCTCTTAAAACGATGTTTCCTACATCACCAACACCTAATCCATCTACCATTACATTACCGACCTGAACTTGTCCAGTAATGTCTGCAGATTCCTCGTCTATCTCTAATACATCGCCTACTTGCAATACTTTAATATGATCACTGTCATATCCTAATTCTTCTGCAATCTTAGCTTGTGCTAATAAGTGTCTATACTCACCATGTACTGGAATCGAGTATTTAGGATTAACTAATGAATAAATTAGTTTAATATCTTCCTGACAAGCATGTCCTGATACATGAACATCTTGGAAAATAACTTCTGCACCTCTAACCATAAGCTCATTAATTATTCCAGAAATTGATTTTTCATTTCCTGGAATTGCACTTGATGAAAATACAATAGTATCACGAGGTTTAATCGTAATCTTTCTGTGAATACCAGCTGCCATTCTTGACAATGCCGCCATTGACTCACCCTGACTACCAGTTGTAATAATAACTGTTTTTTCATCTGGATAATTACTAAGTTGATCCGCATCTATTAAAATATTATCTGGCAATTGTAAATATCCAAGCTCTACTGCTATGGAGATAATTGTTACCATGCTTCGGCCTTCTATAGCGACTTTTCTACCATATTTATCCGCTGCATTAATAATCTGCTGAACACGATCTACATTAGATGCAAAAGTTGCAACAATAATTCGATTTCTCTTATGCTCAGCAAAAATATTATCTAATGTCTTTCCTACTGTTCTCTCAGACATTGTAAAGCCTGGTCTCTCTGCATTAGTACTATCACAAAGTAAAGCCAATACTCCCTTTTTACCGATTTCACCAAATCTCTGTAAATCTATAGCATCACCAAATACTGGTGTATAGTCAACCTTAAAATCGCCTGTATGTACAACAATTCCTGCTGGTGAGTAAATAGCAAGTGCTGCAGCATCTTGAATACTATGATTTGTTCTAATAAACTCTACTCTAAAACATCCTAAATTAATATGTTGGCCATAATGACAAACTTTTCTCTTTACTCGTTTTGTCATATCATGCTCGTCTAATTTGTGATTAATGATACCCATTGTCAATTTTGTAGCATAAATAGGTACATTTATCTCTCTTAATACATAAGGAATTGCTCCTATATGATCTTCGTGTCCGTGAGTAATAAAAAATCCTTTTACCCTATCAATGTTTTCTTTCAAATATGTAATATCAGGAATCACTAAATCTACTCCGTACATATCATCATCTGGGAATGATAGACCACAATCAATTACAATAATACTATCGTCATACTCGAATGCAGTAATATTCATTCCAATTAAGCCAAGACCTCCTAAAGGTATAATCTTAAGCTTTCCTTTATTCTGTTCATCTTTTACGTTCTTCAAAATATTTCCTCCGTCTAAAACGACAAATAGAAAACAAGAAAACGGCTCTTTTTGCTACTAGCTAATCTACATTAGTCTTCAACTGAAAAGCCTATCCCGCTTCTATAACTCGTTATTTAAAATTCTACACTTGTGTCGTCATCCTCTAAAAGTTCAGAAAATATCTTTCCAAGAGCAGCAAATTCAACATCATCATCCACCATCTCATATGTGACCTCGTCATCCTGAATTTGAATTTCTTTTAAGATATAGGCATCTGAATCGCCTTCCTCATTTTCCGCAACTAAAAGATACTTAACTCCATTAAGCATTGTTTCTTCTTGGACAAAAAACTCTACTACTTCGTCTGTGTCCGCTGTTTTAAAAGTTACTTTTTCCATTTTTTCTCCACTTGTTTGATTTTTATAAATTTTCTTTTTGATTATGTAAATAATCTAAATATCCCTGTAAAATGAATACAGCTGCGATTTCATCAACAAACTCTTTTCGATTTTCTCTTCTAATTCCGGTCTCCATCATTGAACGGTCTGCTGCAACTGTAGTAAGTCGCTCATCCCATAAAACTACAGGCAAACCTGTTCTGTTTTCCAACATTGTCTTAAAATCTTTAGTTTTTTCGCATCTTTCGCCTTCTGTACCATTCATGTTTTTAGGATAACCTAAAACGATAGTATCTACTTCATACTCATCTACTAGCTCTTTAATTCTTGCTAAAGTTTGACGCAACTTAGACTGAGACTTTCTTCGAACAATCTCAACTCCTTGCGCTGTCAAAAGTAGGCCGTCGCTTACTGCAACGCCTACTGTTTTTGATCCAAAATCTAATCCTAAAATCCGCATATTTCTCCGTTTCTTAGATTAATCCCATTTGTTATTTTTGATGTAGTCTTTAAGCACCTCTTCAACCAATTCGTCACGTTCTACCTTCATAATCAATACTCTCGCATTTCTGTGACTTGTGATATATGTTGGGTCTCCTGACATAATATATCCTACGATTTGATTAACAGGATTATACCCTTTCTCACTTAAAGCCTCATATACTACTTTTAGTACATCCTTTACCTGATTTTCTGGTTCTTTGCCTACATTAAAAAATTGTGTGTTATTGATATCTTGCATATTTTTCACGCCCTTGCTCTTGTATTTTTATCACAATAGCTTACCAATTCTATTGTATACTAACGGGGAGAAAAAAACAATCATTATCTTTCCATCAAATAAACATCATCTTGTAATTTTCCTACAATTTTACCATCTATGAACTGATTAGAAAGATCTTTATCTGATTTTACAGCAACCTTAACATACTCCATGGTATAACCCGTAAAATATTTTTCTCCGTTAATTGTTACTTCTTCTTCAAACAAAACTGTTTGAATGGTATCTGTATAATATTCACGATATTCTTCTGACATTCTATTTCCAAGTTCTATGAGCTGTGCACTTCTTGCCGCCTTAATTTGATTATCAACCTGGTTTGGCATTCTTTCTGCTCTTGTTCCACGTCTTGGCGAATATTTGAATATATGCATCTCATAAAAATGAACGTCTTCTAAGAATTTCTTTGTGATATTAAACTCGTCTTCTGTTTCACCTGGGAATCCCACAATAACATCAGTTGTAATAGCTGGATGCTTGAAATATTTTCTAAGTCTATCGCAACCTGCTTTGTATTCTTCTGCTGTATATTTTCTGTTCATTCTCTTTAATGTTTCATTACATCCACTTTGTAAAGATAAATGGAAGTGAGGACAAACCTTGCTTAATTTTGAAAGTTCTTCTGCAAATTCATCTGTAACAATCTTTGGCTCTAACGAACCTAAACGTATTCTCTCGATTTTTTCAATTTTATGAACTTCCTTTATTAAACTTAAAAGATTCTCTTCTTCACTCAAATCCACTCCATAAGAACTTAAATGAATTCCTGTTAAAACAATTTCCTTAAATCCATTATCTGCTAAACGGTTAACTTCTGCAAGTATATTTTTTAATTTTCTACTTCTAACTCTACCTCTAGCATATGGAATTACACAATAACTACAAAATTGATTGCATCCATCCTGAACTTTTATAAACGCTCTGGTATGTTCTGCTGTTCTTGAAAGGAATAATTCTTCATACTGTTGTGGTTCGTTATTTATATCGGCAACATATTCATTATCTGTGTCATCTTTGAAAAAAGCATCAATTCTTTCTACTAATTCATGCTTTTTATTATTACCAATTACAACATCAATTGCTGGATCTAGAAGTGCTTCTTCTTCTTTTGTTTGAGCATAACAACCAGTTGCAACTACTACTGAATCAGGATTTTTGTGTTTAGCCTTATGTAGCATTTGACGTGATTTTCTATCCGCCATGTTTGTTACAGAACATGTATTTACAATATAAACATCTGCTGCTTCAGTAAATGGTACTATTTCATATCCAGCAATTTCAAGCATTTGTTGCATTGCTTCAGTTTCGTATGCATTTACCTTACAACCTAAATTATGTAATGCTGCTTTTTTCATTTTATCTCCATTTCTGATTGACTTTTTTAACAAAAACATTTACTATCTTAATTAGATAAGACATAATAAAGGAGGTTTTCACAATGAAAACAGTTCAAATTTCATTAAATTCAATTGGAAAAGTAAAATCATTTGTTAATACAATAACTCAGTTTGACTTTGATTTCGATTTAATTTCAGGAAGATATGTAATTGATGCTAAATCAATCATGGGTATCTTCTCATTAGATTTATCAAAACCAATCGACTTAGCTATTCATACAGACTCTAATCTTGATGAGATTTTAGAGGCATTAAAACCTTATATCATCGAGCAGTAGTCCAAGCAAATTGATTTTAAAGACTCACATATGTGAGTCTTTTTTTGTATCCAATTTTAAAATCAATCGTATCACGTTTTATTACTGTTTTATTACTGTTTTTTATATTTCTTCTGCTTCTACACGAATAACTTCTGTAGTATCAACTGCTGTCTTAAGTAAATCATCAATTTTTTCTTGTAAATTAATCTCTGATTTTTCAATAAATTTAAGATCTGGTTTTGTAACTGGATGTTTTGCTACAAATATTGTACAACAATCTTCATATGGAAGAATAGAAGTCTCATATGTATCAATTTTCTCAGCTACCTTAATGATATCCTGTTTGTCAAATGCAATAAGTGGTCTATACACTGGCATTGTACACACTGCATTTGTTGCATATAATGACTGCATTGTCTGGCTTGCTACTTGACCGATACTTTCGCCTGTAATAAGTCCTAAACAATCATTTTGTCTTGCAAAATGTTCTGCAATTTTCATCATATAACGTCTCATAATAATAGTTAATTGTTCATGTGGACATTTTTCGTAAATATATAATTGAATATCTGTAAAATTAACAACATGTAAGTTGATTGGTCCTGTATAACGAGCCATTTTCTTAGCTAAATCTACAACTTTTTGTTTCGCTCTCTCACTTGTGTAAGGTGGTGCATGGAAGTATGTTGCATCAATTTCAACACCACGTTTACTTACCATATAACCTGCTACTGGGCTGTCAATTCCACCAGATAATAACAACATTCCACGTCCTGCTGTTCCAAGTGGCATACCTTTTGCTCCTGGGATTTCAACTGAGTAAATATTAATTTTCTTTCTAACTTCAATGTTAATTAAAACTTCTGGCTTATGAACATCTACTTTCATTTCTGGAAATGCTTCAAGTAATTTTTCTCCAACTTTTGCATTAATTTCCATTGAATTAAGTGGATAATTTTTTCTTGCTCTTCTAGCATTAACCTTAAATGTGAAATTTTTGTCTTTATATGTTGCGTCAACATGTTTGATAACTGTTTCACATAATTTATCAAAACCTTCGTCTTCTGTTAAAATTACAGGACAGATTCCTGCAATACCAAATACTTTTTGTAATGCGTCTACTGCTTCGTCATAATCATATTCACCGTTAGCATCAACATATACACGGCCTGTTTCTTTTCTTACAGTAAATTTACCGTCTACGTGTTTTAATTTGTGTTTTATGTTACTTACTAAAGCGTCTTCAAAAAGATATCTATTTTTACCTTTTATTGCAATTTCTGCATATTTAATTAAAAATGATGAATACATGTTTTCTCCTTATCTTCGTGTATACTTTTGTAACTGTGGAATAACTTCTTTCATTACATCTAAAGCATACTGTAATTCTTCTTTTGTTGTATTTACTGAAAAACTAAATCTAACTGTTGAATCTAGTAATTTTGTATCTAATCCGATTTCCTCTAATGTATGACTGATTCCTGGATGATTAGTGGAACAAGCACTTCCAGCAGAAACATATACATTTTTTTCTTCAAGAGTATGTAAAAGCACTTCTGCTCTTACACCTTGCACACTTACACTTACAATGTGTGGAGCACATTCTCTATCTTTTCTTCCGTTTACCGATACACCATCTATCTTTGTCACTTCTTCAATAAAAAATGTTCTCAAATTATACAAATTATCTATTTTTTCAGAAAAATCCGTATAAATCTCTTCTGCTGCAATACTTAAGCCTACATAAGCTGGTACATTTTCTGTACCTGATCTCATTCCGTTCTGTTGGCCTCCACCTAAAACTAATGGACTGATTTTAGTTTTTTCTTTTATATATAAAAATCCACTACCCTTAGGGCCATGTATTTTATGTCCACTTACTGATACCAAATCAATATTGTTTTTTCCTGGTAAGATTTTAAATTTACCATATGACTGAATTGCATCAATATGCATGATACAATTTTTATCATGCTCTTTTACTATACTTGCTATTTCATAAACTGGCTCAAGAGCACCAATTTCATTATTTACTTGCATAATAGACACTAAAATTGTGTCATCTGTTAATTTTTCTTTTAACTCATCTAATGAAACCCTACCATCACTATCAACTGATAGGTAATCTATTTTAAATCCTTGTTTTTCTAAAAACAACATTGGGTTATTAATTGATGGATGTTCTATTGCTGTTGTAATTATGTGTTTACCACGTCTTTGATTTGCAAGAGCTGATCCAATAACGGCTAAATTATTAGATTCTGTTCCACCTGATGTAAAAAGAATTTCTTTTTCCTTTGCTTTAAGAGTTTTTGCAATTCTCTTTCTAGCTTCACGTAATTCATTCTCTGCTTCTACACCTTTCATGTGCATTGCTGATGGATTACCATAGTGTGTAGTTAATAAGTCTACCATCTTTTCAGCCACTTTTTCAGAACAACGTGTTGTAGCTGAATTGTCTAAATATGCTTCCATTTCAACCATCTTTCTTTTCTTACTGTTTAATTATGCTACTGATCTAAGCAGAAAACTAACATCGACAAAGTTGCAAGTCCTGCTGTCTCAGTTCTTAAAATTCGTCTTCCCAAAGAAATTCTATGAGCATTATCTGGCAAATTGTTCACCTCGTCCTCTGCAAATCCACCTTCTGGACCTACAAATATGCCAATAGATTTGCCTCGCTCAATACCATTTAAAACCTCTCTAGTAGCCTCCATGCCTCTTTCGTTCTCATAAGGCACTAATATTATATCTAAATTCTTTGCACTTTCCATAGCCTCTTTATAAGACATAGGCATAGCAACCTCTGGAATAATTGTTCGCTTTGACTGCTTTGCAGCACTTTCCGCAATTGCCTGCCATCTTTTATTCTTAGAAATTGCCTTTTTATTATCTAACTTCACTACGCAATTTTTCATTGCAACTGGTGTTATTTTTTTAACACCTAATTCAACGGATTTTTGAATAATAAGTTCCATCTTATCGCTCTTAGGAAGTCCTTGAAACAAATAGATATCATTTTCTAATTCTGTTCCCACTTCATCTACAGAATCAATATCAACTATCACGCAATCTCTATCTAAACTGCTAATATGACAAAAATAACTTCTATTTGAATCATCACTTACTCGTATTTTTTCGCCAATTTTCATGCGAAGGACGTTTACTATATGATTAACATCATCGCCCTCTATTCTTATGCAATCTTTGCTTACTGCTTGGCTCTTTACAAAAACCTGTTGCATATTATTTCACCTTTTGAGCTGTAACGTTAACCCACTCGCCCTGGTGATTAACTTCTACAACCTTTAATCCTACTTTTTCAATGGCTTCTACTACTTCATTTTCCTTAAAATCGATAATTCCTGATGTGATAAAATATCCGCCTTTTTTAAGTCTATCTGGAATTGCTGGAGCCATAGGAATAATAACATCTGCTAAGATATTTGCAACTACAATGTCATATTCTTCTGTTCCAACTTCTTGTTGAAGATTCTTATCATCAATCAAATTACCTACATAAAATTTTCCAAGGTTTGTATCTAAATGATTAACTTCCATATTTTCTTTTGTAGAAATCATACAATCCGCATCTAAATCTGTTCCTACTACTGAGCCTGCTCCAAGTTTTAACGCTACTATTGAAAGAATACCGCTTCCACAACCTACGTCTAATACTTTAGGAGTTTTATTCTCTGGTGTATATTCGTCGTTTCCTCTGATGTATTTAAGTAACTGTCTGATACATAACTGTGTAGTTTCATGTTTTCCTGTACCAAATGAAATACCTGGATCAATTTCGATTAAGAATTTATCCTTATCTTCTTCTTTTAATTCTTCCCATGTTGGCTTAATTAAAATATCATCAATGTAGAATGATGAGAAATATTTTTTCCAATTGTTAATCCAATCAAGATCTTCTGTCTCGCTTGAAGTAATTTCTGCACTTCCAATTTCTACTGTTTGTCTAAGATTTTCTAATGCAACACGTACCTTTTTAAGGATTTCTGTTTGATCACTTCCGTCATCTTCAATATAAAAGCTTACTGCGCTTTTGCCTTCATCTGGTGGAAGTTCTGGTAAAAAGTCGATAAACATATCAGCTTGATCTTCCTTAGTAAGAGGAATGTTATCCTCTATTTCAATACCTTCAATTCCAAGTTCTGCAAGTGTAGCACTAATGAAATCTTCAGCCTGTGTAGTTGTATCAATCGTATACTTTTTCCATTTCATATGATTTATATCCTTTCTAACTTTCATGCCAACTAATTATTCTACTACTGAATAAAAGAGTTGACCTTAATTTATATTAATTTATTATTTTATTAATTTACTATCGTTACTAACTCATTGTTGTAATTAACTTATTATTGTTACTAACTTATTATTGTAATCAACTTATTGCTTATAATAATTCGCTTTAATTAGCATTAACATTGTGTATTAAAAATATTATGCCCATAGCTTTCTATTGGCTTTTTTACATAATCTTACAAATTATATCATAAAAGCACTACCCTTTACAAGTGCAAAGAAAACGGCAGACTCATAAGTCTGCCGTTTTGTATTATTCACTAAAATCTTGCGATAAATTATTATATTCTCTGTTAATTTCTTTTATAGTTTCTGTATCTCCATTTAAATTATCTGGATGATAGATTTTCAACAAATCCTTATACCTTTTTTTGAGTGATTTCATGCTTTCAACTCCAACAAAGAATTTTTCACCTCTCATAACAGTTTGCTCTTCTTGCACTAATTCTCTTTGCTCTCTATCAAACATAGATACTTGCTCATAAAAAGCTTTTTGTTTTGCTAATTTATCTTTTTGTCGAGCTACGCTTTTTAACTCTTCTTCTAATATTCTAAATTTATTATTAAAAAACACCTCTTGATGCTCTTTATGTTGATTAAAACTTTTTACAGAATCCTCATGTTCTCTTTGAGCTCTTTCTAGTTCTCTCTTTTGCAATTCAAATTTACGTTTTTCTTCCTCAAATTCATCCTTTTGCCGTTTTAATTCTTTTTTCTCTTCTTCAAAAACATGAACTGCTTCAACAAACTCTATACGCTCTTGATTTATCTTTTCTATATCATGTTCTAACTTTTTTCTGTGTCTTTCAACATTGTGTTTATATCTTTCAAAATTACGTATTTCTTGTTGTAATTTTATTTTTTCTTTTTCTATTTCCCGTAAGGCAGTTTTATATTCTTCGTCTATTTGCCAATCAAAAATTTGATCTAGTGATTCGTTTGAAAACAAGTTATTTCTACTCATAAGCCTTCCCTTTCCTATAGCCTTTTTCCATACGATACAATTACTTAATCGGCATACCCTTATCTAATTTTAACTTATCTATTTTATATAATTTTAATATTTGGTTCTGTCTTATATTAAGTATTTTTTTGCACCCTTTTTATTTAATAAAACAAAAAACAAGAGACCCAACCTGCTAATTTAGCATTGTTGTGTCTCTTGCTTCTGTTAATATTGCTAATTCTACGCATCAATATACGTATACGATTCATCTACTTTTTTATATTTGTTATGTTTTATTTTTACTATTATTTTTTATCAAAGATTCCACCAAATGGACCTTTTTTCTTATCTCTTGGGGCATCTGTTGATCCTGATTCTGCATTTAAAGAATCACCTGTCAATCTATCAAATTCACGTAATGCAGCTTCTGCATCCTTTGATAACTTAGTTGGAGTTTTTACGATTAATGTAACGTAATGATCTCCTCTAATATTTTTATTTCTAACAGATGGTACACCTTTACCTTTTAATCTAATTCTTGTGCCTGTTTGTGTACCTGAACTTACAGTATAAATAATATCTCCATCTACTGTTTTTATTCTAATGTCTCCACCAATTGCAGCAATTGCATATGAAATGTATACATTAGAGAAAATATTCATTTCCTGTCTTTCAAACTCATTGCTTCTTCCAACAACTACTTCTACTAATAAGTCTCCTCTTGGACCACCATTTGTTCCTGGCTCACCGTAACCACGAACTCTTACTGATTGTCCATTATCTATACCTGCTGGAATCTCCACTTCTTTATGTACACGTTTTGCAACATAACCTGTTCCGTGGCAATCTGGACATTTTTCCTTAACCACTTTACCTGTTCCGTTACAATCTGGACAAGTCTGAACATTTTGTACCATTCCAAATAATGATTGTTGAGAATATACAACTTTACCTTTACCACCACAACGTGAACATGTTGTTGCCTGTGTGCCTTTTTTAGCACCTGAGCCTCCACATGTAGCACATTCTTGTTTATATGTAAAGTCAATTCCTTTTACGCAGCCAAATACAGCCTCTTCAAAGGAAATTCTAATTGTCATTCTAACATTAGCGCCTTGTCTAGGGCCATTGCTATTTGCCCTTCTTGATCCGCCACCGAAGAAATCTCCGAAAATATCTCCAAAAATATCTCCCATGTCCATTCCTGAGAAATCGAATCCGCCGGCTCCTGCTCCTGCGCTACCATCAAATGCTGCATGGCCAAATTGATCATATTGTCTACGCTTATCATCATCGCTTAAAACAGCATATGCTTCTTGTATCTCTTTAAATTTTTCTTCGCATTCCTTATCACCTGGATGCATATCTGGATGATATTTTTTAGCTTGTACACGGAATGCTTTTTTAATATCTGCTGCTGAAGCATCTTTTGATACGCCTAATACTTCATAATAATCTCTTTTATCTGCCATTTTTCTACCTTTTCACCTACATATTAACCTGCAAAACCCGATAAGCTTCAAACTCACCGGGTATTGCATATTAGTCTATACTAGTTACTCTTTCGTAAATATTATCTACAAATTAAACTTCTTTAAAGTCAGCATCGATTACATCATCATCGTTGCTTGCATTATCTGCTGCGCCTGCTCCTGCCCCTGGGTTAGGTCCTGCCTGTCCCTGTGCCTGCTGAGCTGCCTGAGCTTGCTCATACATCTTAGCAAATACTTTCTGTGAGCTCTGTGTTAATTTCTCTTGAGCTGCTTTTAAATCTGCAACATCTGACTCAGACATCTGATCAGCTTCTGGATGTGCATCTAAAATGTCTTTTACTGCTTTAATATCAGCTTCTACTGCTGCTTTGTCTGCTGCATCAACTTTATCACCAACTTGTTTTAAAGCATCCTCTGTCTGGAATACGAATGAATCAGCTTCGTTTCTTGCATCGATAGCTTCTTTTCTCTTCTTATCCTGAGCTTCATATTCAGCAGCTTCTTTTACAGCCTTATCGATTTCATCATCAGACATATTTGATCCTGATGTAATTGTGATGTGCTGTTCTTTTCCTGTTCCAAGGTCTTTAGCAGATACATTAACGATACCGTTTGCATCAATATCAAATGTAACTTCAATCTGAGGAACTCCACGACGTGCTGGTGGGATACCATCAAGTCTGAACTGTCCAAGTGATTTGTTATCACGGGCAAACTGTCTTTCACCTTGTACTACATTGATATCAACGGCTGTTTGATTATCTGCAGCTGTAGAGAAAATCTGGCTCTTCTTTGTAGGAATAGTTGTGTTTCTCTCGATTAATTTAGTTGCGATACCACCCATTGTCTCAATTGAAAGTGATAATGGAGTTACATCAAGTAAAAGAATGTCGCCTGCACCGGCATCACCTGCAAGTTTACCACCTTGAACTGAAGCACCAAGTGCTACACACTCATCTGGGTTTAAGCTCTTGCTTGGCTCTTTACCTGTTAACTGTTTTACTTTATCTTGAACTGCTGGAATACGTGTAGATCCACCAACTAATAATACCTGGCTTAAATCTGCGTTTGTAAGTCCTGCATCTCTCATAGCGTTCTGTACTGGAACTGCTGTTCTTTCTACTAAATCATGTGTTAATTCATTGAATTTAGCACGTGTAAGGTTCATATCAAAGTGTTTTGGACCTTCTGCTGTAGCTGTAATGAATGGAAGGTTGATATTAGTTGTTGTAGCTGAAGATAATTCTTTTTTAGCTTTCTCTGCAGCTTCTTTTAATCTCTGAAGAGCCATTTTATCTGCTGATAAATCTACGCCTTCAGCTTTTTTGAATTCGTCAATCATCCACTGTGTAATTGCGTTATCAAAGTCATCTCCACCAAGGTGTGTATCACCATTTGTTGATAATACTTCGATTACACCATCACCAATTTCGATTACAGATACATCAAATGTACCACCACCTAAATCATATACCATGATTTTTTGTTCTGTACCATTATCAAGACCATAAGCTAATGCTGCAGCTGTTGGCTCGTTGATAATTCTCTTAACATCAAGACCTGCGATTTTACCTGCATCTTTTGTAGCTTGACGTTGAGCATCGTTGAAGTAAGCTGGAACTGTAATAACAGCTTCTGTAACTGATTCTCCTAAATATCCTTCTGCATCAGCTTTTAATTTCTGTAATACCATAGCTGAAATCTGCTGTGGAGAATACTGTTTATCATCAATTTTAACCTTATAATCTGAACCCATATGTCTTTTAATTGATGAAATTGTTTTCTCAGCGTTTGTAACTGCCTGACGTTTAGCTGGTTCACCAACTAATCTTTCACCATTTTTCGAAAATGCAACAATTGAAGGAGTTGTTCTTGCGCCTTCCTGGTTTGCGATAACTGTTGGTTGTCCACCTTCCATTACAGCTACGCAACTATTTGTTGTACCTAAATCAATACCAATGATTTTTCCCATCTTTTGCGACCTCCTAAATAAATATCTTATCAATTATAAATTGCTAATTTGCTTTTTTATATACTAAACCACTTTGTGGTGAGTATTATCTTTTTTATTGTGCTACTGCTACCATGCTATGACGAAGCACTTCGTCTTTGTATGTGTAACCTTTAAGTAATTCCTGTGCTACAAAACCTGACTCAACATCTTCGCTTTCTACCTGCATTACTGCATTGTGAAGTTCTGGGTCAAATTCTTTGCCTACACATTCAATAGCTTTAACGCCTGCTGCTTCAAGTTCTGTTAAAAGCTGTTTATAAACCTTATCCATACCATCTGCAAACGCGTTATCTTTTTTCTCATCTTCAGATAAAGTAGTAAATCCTCGTTCAAAATTATCAATTACTGGTAAAATCTTTTCAAGAATTGTTTTTGCACCCATGTCAAACATTTGACTCTTTTCTTTTTCTGATCTTTTTCTGAAATTATCAAATTCAGCCATCTGACGTTTAATTCTATCATCAAGCTCAGCGATTTTTTCATCTTTTTTGTCTTTTTTCTTTTTAAAGATACCTTTTTTCTTAGGTTCCTGTGAATCTTCTGCAGTATCTTCTGATTCTTCTTGTGAATCTTCTGCAGTATCTTCTGATTCTTCCTGTGAATCTTTTGTTTCTTCTGATTCTTTATCTAAATCAGACTCTTGAGCTTTTGCTTCTTCCTCAACAGTCTCATTAGTTTCTTCTTTTAATGTTTCTTCTGCATCTCCATCTTCGATTTCGATATCAACTTTTTTTGTTAATTCTTCATCTTTAACTTGCTCTGCCATGTTTCTCCACCTTTCCACTTTCTATACGTTAAAAGCATGACTATTTATCATCTTCTTTATTCGGCAATGTCTTATTGTTAAACACACCATCTAGCTGATTCTTTAGGCTTTTTAGGCTATCCATTACTTTCTCGTAATCCATACGTTTAGGCCCTATAATTCCTACAGTTCCTTTAACACCTTCACCTAAATCATAGGTTGCAGTAACTACACTACAATCTCTCATAGTTTGAATTGGGGACTCATTACCTATATAAACTTGAATACCCGTTTCGTCTGTATCTCCAAGCTGTTCTGCCATCATACTAGCAAGTTCCTCTTTATCCTCAAAGGCTTCAAGCAAGTTGGTAACCTTTCCTGTATCTGAAAGTTCAGGATATTTTAATATATTTGTTGCTCCACTTGTATAAACTTCTAAGCCTTCCTCTTCTTTGAACGACTGTGCTAATGTATCAAGTACATCATTTACAAGTTTGCTATGTGATCCTGCTTTCTCTTTAATCTGAGAAATAACTCCCAAATTAATTTCTTCAATAGATAACCCATTTAATGCTGTATTAAGTAAAATGTTTAATTTTAAAATTATTTCGTTATCCACTGCCTCATCAACACTTATCATACGATTCCTTACGATATTGCTGTTCATAACAATAACTGCAAGAACTTGATTAGCATCAACACATGATAATTGAATAAATTTTATTTTATTATTATGGTTAGATGAAGCTGTAATCATAGTAGCGTAGTTTGTATTATTTGCAAGTAACTTTGCTACTTTCTTTAAAACTTGTTCCATCTTTTCTGTTTTTTCGATTACAAACTCTTTCATCTCTGTAACTTCTCTATCCTTTTCCTGGATAAGATGATCGACGTAAAATCTGTAACCTTTATCAGATGGAATCCTTCCTGCAGATGTATGAGGCTGTAAAATGTATCCTAGATCCTCTAAGTCTGACATTTCATTACGAATTGTTGCTGAACTCAAATTCAAATCTGTGTACTTAGAAATTGTTCTAGATCCTACAGGCTCACCAGTCGCTAAATAGTTACGGATTATTGCATCTAAAATTTTGATTTTTCTCTCATCTAATTCTGCATCGTCCTTCTTCATTCATTTGCTCCTGCTTTCTTTTGTTAGCACTCATTTATTTAGAGTGCTAACATCTTCTTTAATAAACATATCACCACATTATTTTTTTGTCAACCCTATTTTAATTATTTATCCTTTATTTATTGTTTTTTTATAAATACTTCTCAATATAGTAAAAATCTTATGCAAGAAATAATAGGGATACCAGAAAACAATAGGGATTCGAAGAAAAAAAGCAAAAATAAAAAAAGAACAGCTTTATACCTATGTATTCCGCTGTTCTTTTGAAATCTTTACATGAACTGTGCCATGCAATAATTAGCTAAATCCGAACCTTTATCTGTTAAAAAAACTCTGCCTGCTTGTACCTTAAGCAAACCTTCTTTTTTTAATTTATCCATTACACTACCATATGTGCTTTCAATAGGCACTCCGAAATTTTCTTGAAATTCGTCTCTTGACACCCCAGCATTCATACGTAGTCCTAAAAACATAAATTCTTCTATTTGCTCTTTTACACTAAGAGAATGTACACTTTCATGTAAATTGCTATATATTGACTGCAGTTTTTGCTTTTGGGCCTCTAACTTTTCTTCTTCTGGCATTTCAAGTAATTGGATATTCATAGCTCCCATTACATAATCATAAATAGAGGTAATGTTTGAATATCGAATATTATTTATTAATGAAGAAGCTCCTAAGCCAACTCCTAAATAGTCTTTTCTTGTCCAATAACCTACATTATGTTTACATTCTAAGCCTTTTTTAGCAAAGTTTGATGTCTCGTATTGCATATAACCTGCTTCTTTTAAATAGCTTTGAGTCAATTTATACATTCTATATGTGTCATCTTCACTTGGTAAATATTCTGTTTCCATACCTGCATGCTGCTTTACATCATCAAATCTATATCTTTCATAGAAAGGTGTTCCCTTCTCTATAATAAGAGAATACGACGAAACATGTTCTGGTTTAAGTCTAATAACTTCATTAAGGCTTTTTAAAAACTTGTCTATTGTCTGATATGGCAATCCACTCATCAAATCTACGTTAATATTTGTAAAGCCGCATTCTCTCGCCATCGTATAAATTTTCAAGAACTGATCATATGTATGAATTCTTCCAAGTAATTTAAGTTCATCGTCATTAGTAGATTGTAACCCAATACTCAGCCTATTGATTCCCGCTTGAAAATATTTTTTCATTGCTCTCTCAGTGACTGTACCTGGATTAGCTTCCATAGTAATTTCTGCACCTTTTCTTATTGTAAAGCTTTCTTTTATGGCTTCAAGTATTTGAACTAAATAATCGCAATCTAACCACGATGGCGTACCACCGCCGAAAAATATTGATGTCACTTCTCTCTCTTTCATTATAGAGCCATAATGCCTAATCTCTTGTATAAGTGCATTTTTATACTCTCTTTGTGTTTTTTCATTCGCTGGAAATGATAAAAAGTCGCAATAATCACACTTTTTTACACAAAAAGGAATGTGCACGTAAATTTCCAACTCTTTCATTTGTTTTATTCCTCGTCTAATTTTAAAACGCTCATAAATGCTTCCTGTGGAATTTCTACATTTCCAACCTGACGCATTCTCTTCTTTCCTTCTTTTTGTTTTTCAAGAAGTTTCTTCTTACGTGAAATATCTCCACCATAACATTTTGCAAGTACGTCTTTTCTAAGAGCTCTTACTGTCTCACGAGCGATAACTTTTCCACCAACTGCTGCTTGGATAGGAATTTCAAATAAGTGTCTTGGAATTTCTCCTTTTAACTTCTCGCACATTTTTCTTCCACGCTCATATGCGCTTTCTTTAAACACGATAAACGATAATGCATCCACAACTTCTTTATTGATAAGAATATCAAGTTTAACAAGCTGTGATTTCTCGTATCCTTTAAATTCATAATCAAAGGAAGCATACCCTCTTGATCGAGATTTAAGAGCATCAAAGAAGTCATAAATTATTTCATTAAGTGGCAAATCATATTTAATAAGAGCTCGTGTCTCTTCAATATATTCCATACTAATGTATATTCCACGTCTTTCCTGACACAACTTCATAATAGCTCCAACATAATCACTAGTAACCATGATTTCTGCTGAAACATATGGTTCTTCCATATATTCGATTTCTGAAGGATCAGGCAAGTTTGATGGATTTGAAACTTCTAACATTTCACCACTGGTCTTATACACTCTATATATAACACCTGGTGCTGTTGTAACTAAATCAAGATTAAATTCTCTTTCTAGTCTTTCTTGTATAATTTCAAGATGTAATAATCCTAAGAAACCACATCTAAAACCAAATCCTAATGCTTGAGATGTTTCTGGTTCGTACTGAAGTGCTGCATCATTTACCTGAAGCTTTTCTAATGCATCTCTCAAATCTGGATATTTTGAGCTGTCTGCTGGATACAATCCACAATAAACCATAGGATTAACTTTCTTATAACCTGGAAGTGCTTTTTCACATGGTCTTTGAGCGTTAGTTACTGTATCACCAACCTGTGTTTCTCTAACATTTTTAATGCTTGCAGCGATATAACCAACCATACCTGCTGATAATTCATCACATGGTATAAATTGACCTGCTCCAAAATATCCTACTTCTGTAACAATATCAGATGCACCTGTCGCCATCATCTTGATTTTGTCTCCAACTTTTACAGTACCTTCTTTTACTCTACAGAAAATAATTACACCTTTATATGCATCATATAAAGCATCAAAAATAAGTGCTTTTAATGGTGCAGTTGGATCTCCTTGTGGTGCTGGAATCTGCTCAACAATTTGTTCTAATACTTGATCAATATTAAGTCCTGTCTTTGCTGAAATTCTTGGAGCATCAGCTGCTTCAATTCCAATCACATCTTCAATTTCTTCTGCAACTTCATCTGGTCTTGCTGAAGGCAAATCAATCTTATTAATAACTGGTAAAATATCTAAGTCATGATCTAATGCTAAATATACATTTGCCAAAGTCTGAGCTTCTACTCCTTGAGCTGCATCTACTACTAAAATTGCACCATCACAAGCTGCTAAGCTTCGTGAAACCTCATAGTTAAAATCTACATGGCCTGGTGTATCTATAAGGTTAAAAATATATTCTTTTCCATCTTTTGCTGTATAAATAATTCGAACAGCTTGAGATTTAATAGTAATTCCTCTTTCTCTTTCAAGATCCATGTTATCAAGGACTTGAGCTTGCATTTCTCTACTTGTAAGAGTTCCTGTACCTTCTATGATTCTATCAGCCAAAGTGGATTTACCATGATCTATATGAGCTATTATGCAAAAATTTCTAATTCTACTTTGATCTATAGACATAAATTCTACTCCTCGCTTCTTAACTTATTACTTTTTATGTTAGTCTTATTTGTATTAACCTATTAACTTCAATGTTATTGTACTATATTTATAATTTTTTTAAAGTTTTTTATTAAAAAAGACATCAGTATGACGGTACTGATGTCTTTTGTATATTCACTATACGAAACTTAATTAAGCTACGCCGTTAACCATTTTAGTTAAACGAGAAACTTTTCTAGCTACGTTGTTCTTGTGGTAAATACCCTTAGAACCAGCTTTTTCGATTGTTACGATAGCTTCTTTTAAAGCAACTTCAGCAGCAGCTTTATCTTTAGCAGCTACAGTAGCCTCTACTTTTTTGATTGCAGTTTTGCATGCTGATTTAACAGCTTTATTTCTAGCAGTCTTTGCCTCTGTAACTAAAATTCTTTTTTTTGCAGATTTAATGTTAGCCAATCTGTACACCTCCAATGTTATTGAATTGTTATTGTTCATGATTGTTACATCAACCCGGACACGGACGATTTAATGTAAACATACCATATTATAATAATCTATCAACACTTTTCTGTCAATGGATTTTCGAAAATTTTAATGAAGTTTTTTATTACTCATAGAACTATATTTAACAATAAATAATTCTACAGCTATTTGTGGATTCAACTTTCCTGTTTTTACAAGTGTTTCATATTCTACACCATCTCGTACAGCTTCTTTTAATTGATCTAGTGTAAAACTCTTTGCCTGATATTGATTTTTCTTCACAGCCCACCTTGGACATCCTGCGTGAGTAGCAATACTTGCTGCATCAAAGCCCTGATTTGTCATTGCCTTAACTATTTCTAATATATGAAACTGTCTAGAAATCATATACATAATCCTCATAGGTGGCTCTTTTAACGCCAATAAATCATGATAAAGTAACATTGCTTTGCTTTGTTTTTTTAGAGCAATTGCATCTACCATTTCAAAAATCCTATTACTAATCTGTTCAGTTGTTATATCTAACACATCTTGATTTTCAATAATGTCTTTGTCAAGTGTATAGCAAACAAGTTTTTCTAGCTCTTTATCTATATTTTCCATATCTGTACCAACTCGCTGTACAAATGTCAAAAAAGCTTCTCTTGTAATTCGTTTATTATCTTTTTTTAAACGAACAGCAACCCATTTTTCTAGGATTTCATCCTTTTGTTCTCCAAATTCAACAGCCAAACCATTTTTGCTAATCTCTTTATATAATTTATTGCGCTTATCTACCTGGCTTTCCACAAAAATTATTACAGTTGTGACTGGAATTTCTTTTATGTAGTCTGCTAAATCATCACAGGATTTATTACAAAATCCACTATCTTCTATTAAAATCACTCTTTTTTCTGCCAAAAATGGCATGGTCTCTGACAATTGAATTATCTCATGGAAGTCACAATTTTGTCCTTCAAAATATGCGTAATTCATTGTGTCACCTGGATTAACTAAAGCCTTCTTTAATTTATCCCTATATTGTTTTTTTAAATAGTCCTCTTGACCATAAAGCAAGTAGGCCTTTTTATATTCTTTTTTCTTTATATCTTCGTCAATTCTTCTCATAAGGCTATTGTATCATAGAAAGCTTTTGTTTTACAACAAGGTTATTTTTTTCTCGTCGTATCTTTATTTGGCCTGCCTTCATAGTATAAAAAATTTTGCTGTTTACTTTCTTATAATTATCAATAGCTTCTTGATGTGGATGACCATATCTATTGCCTTTCCCACATGACACCCCTACATATGTAGGCGTTATTTTTTCTAACAGCTCTATAGTATTAGAAAAACGCGACCCGTGATGTGTTGCTTTAAAAAAATCTATGTGCTGATTTTTTGGCATCACTTCTTTTATTCCATCAAATAGTTGTTCTTCCTGCTCACCATTCATATCGCCAGCAAAAACACCAGAGAATCCCCTATCCTGCAACAAGATTCCAAGAGACAAAATATTTCTATCATTTCGTTCTGCCTCAGTAAAGTCTGTTTTTGTATCTGGAAAAAGTACTGTAACTTTTGTATGCTTTGTAGCTACATTATCACCATGATCTAGATGTAAAATCTTCGTATGATTGGCTTTTGCTTTTTTTATCAAAGTTTTATAAGCATTGTCCTTTGGCATCATTTTTGACAAAACCAAATTATCAACTTCATATCCGCTATCTAATGCTTCTTCAAGCCCTGAAAGATGATCTGAGTCTCCATGCGATAAGAACCAATAGTCTATTTTTTTTATGCCTTTGCTTTTCAAAAACGGAATCATCCTATATTTTCCAACTTCTAATTGATCGGTACTGCCACCATCAATAAAATAATTATAATTATCTGATGTTGATATATATAGTCCATCACCTTGTCCCACATCAAGCATATCTATTTCTAGTCCCAAAGGCTTCCTATAACAGATAATTGCCAATAATATTAAAACAACTACCACGTTACTTTTAAAGTATTTTCTTTCCTTTTCCGGAATATTAAGTTCTTTTTTTGCTTCTTCTACTTCATTTCTTTTCCACAAAATAAGAATAAATAATAAAAGCACTCCATAATAAACCAAAATTTGTAACAGGCTAGGTTTTCCTATTATTAAAGTTGACTTTGGCAATCTTTCTGTTATTCTACCGATAAAATCATAGAAATCTAGGATTTTATCTGCCGGGAACAAAACAAATTTTGCTATCCATATAACTAACATTCCAACTATTCCACCTGCTATGCCACTTATAAAAACTACTTCTAAAAATGGAAGTAAAGCCAGATTTATTATAATTGCATATGTTGGAATTTCATAATATGAATTTAAAACTAAAGGCAATGTTCCTAGCCATATTCCTAAACTTATCAATACACTTTGTTTCATTTTTTTTGCAAAATACTGTACCAACGTTCTACGTATTTTTTTACTTTTAAAAAGATTTTTTATCTGATACTTTTTCAGCTTTCGTTTTAACAATTTTGTTTCATTTTCCGCCTTAATAGATAGTATCTTTCCAACAGTTACAATAGAAAAAACTGCTGCAAATGACAGTTGAATCCCTGGATGTTTATAAACAAATGGATTATTCCACAAAAAATATAGCATCATTATACCTAATGAATTTACCACATCATATGTTCTTCCTATCAAATTTCCTACTATCATTAGCACAATCATTCCAATTGCTCTAATCGAAGACAATCCCATGCCTGTCAAATACCCATATGAAACTACTGTAAACACTGATATTGCTGCGCTTTTTTTATTTGATAAGCCTGTTTTTCTCAGAAAGAAATAATAACCTAATCCAAAAAATGAAACATGCATCCCAGATATAGCTAGAATATGTGACAATCCCATTCTTTGATATAAATTTTTAACGTCTTCATCTAAAAGAGATTTATCTCCTAGCAACATGTTAACCAATACTCCAGCATTATCTTTTTTCAAAATCGTTGCATATACTTCTCTTAAATTTAATTTCAGACTATATAAAGCATTTAAATATTTATCATGCTTAATACTTTTTTTATATACTACTGGATTTTGTACTGAAAAATCTATTTTTTGACTTTGATAAAAATCCTTAGCTTCGAAATTTCCTTCATTTCTAGCCTCTTCAAACAACGAGACCTTACCTCTAAATGCAATTGTTTTGCCAACTGGATATTTATCGTTTTTAAAATACACCAAAATATTATTAATTTGCGTGATTTTAGTAGAATCCTTCTTTTTTATATAGACATTTTCTAGATAATAGCAATAGCTTCTAGGCTTTTGTTCCTTTTTGTATATCAATCCTTGCGCTATTATATCTTCATCATCTGATAACGTTTTTAAGTATTGGCTTCTATATTTTGTTTGTTGGTCCATTCTCATGTACCCTAATACAAATGGAATAAGTATTGGAATCAATACTGATATAAGAAATGAAATAGCTATTCTTTTGCGGACACTTACCTTTTTAATAAATTTCAAGGTAAATGCCGCGAAAACACTTAAAAAAATAGCTATAATAAACATACTTTTAATGTCGCGAAAAAGTACTCCGAGGAAGAACATAACTGCAAAAAGAAAAAATGGTCTTTTTCTCATGTAAGTCCTCTCTATTTATTATTTATTGTTTTTATTTATTATTTTTGCTTACTGTCTTTGTTTATTTCTTTATTTTTTTCTTTATTTTTTTCTTTACTTTTCTCCTTACTCTCAGGCCCTTTGACCATTGAGTAATCTGGCGAATACATTTTAGATAATTTAAATGAATATCTATATACACCACTTGTATCACCGTTTATAGAAATTTGAACCTTATCAACTTCGTCTAACTCAGTTAATGAATTTACTATAGAGTAAATTACTACAGATTCTTTAATTTCATAATTTTGATTCTTGAAGGTATCATCTAAATTAACGTAACAAACGCCATCATCGACAGATACATTAATAAGTTGTGTACCCTTTGGAATAGTAGATAACAAACTTTTGTCACTTGAACCTTTCATAAGTTGCTCGATAACTAATTTTTCCATAGAAATATTCGAACTATAATGAACTTTTCTAGTTTCTTTCACAAGTTTATCTCCACTACTATTAGCAAAATATAAAGTTAGCTGCTTCGTAGTTATTGAATTTATCTGTTCTCCTGGATTCTCTACAAAAGAATCTTCATTCATATAACCAATCGTATCACCATCTAAATTAGTCAGTGGGTCTCCCTCAACTGTAAAACATATCTTTCGAACGCCATCAACTTGTAAAAGAGTTCTAACAACAGCTGCCCTAGTAAGAACTTCCTCTGTTGCATTCATCTCTTTATATTTTTTATTAAAATCTATTGTTAATAAATCATTTTTTAATGATACGCTTTTTATCTTTACATCTTTAGGAATTGCCCTTCTCATGTCAGATGATGCGGGTTTTTCACTAAGTCTAGTTATCATTTTCTGAATAAGAGTCTCTTTATCCGTGGTGTTTGGCGAATATTCCATGTTCACTAATTTAGTAACATCTATATCTACATAATATAACTTATATTCACCATGTTCTTCTTTTTTACACCCCGCCAAACTTAATACAACCAAAAGCATAGTTGCGACTAAAATACTAATCTTTTTCATGTCAGCCTCCTAAGCCTTTATATAATTCAAAGGAATTCTAACATCAAATGTCGTTCCTTCATTCAAAATACTATGAACCATTATCGCACCTCTATGCATCAATATAGAATTACGTGTGATTGCAAGTCCTAAACCTGTTCCACCTATTTCTCTTGAATGAGATTTATCTACTCGATAAAATCTTTCGTAAATGTGCTCTAAAGACTCTTCTGGAATACCAATACCATTATCTTCTACTTTCAAATAAAAGTATTGATGATCTGAATTAAGTGAAACATGTACCCATCCACCTTCTTCATTTCCATTATATTTAATAGCATTTTCTACAAGATTTGTAATCGCTAATGTGATTTTAACCTCATCTACCTCTGCTGTAACTGGTCTAAAACTTTCTAAAACAACTTCAACATTCTGCTTGTCCGCAATAGGTTGTAATCTCTTTAAGATTTGTTCTAAAAGCTCATTCATATTTATAGTTGTAATGTTAAGGCTTCCTTCTGACTTATCCATTTTAACTAATGATAATAAATCGTTAATAATCTTAGTTTCTCTTTCGATTTCACCTGCAATATCGCCCATAAATTCCTTATACATCTCTAGTGGTGCATCTGGCATAGATGTAATTGAATCTGCCAACACCTTCATAGATGTTAGAGGTGTCTTCAACTCATGGGATACATTGGATACAAACTCTTGTCTAGAGTCATCTAAAATCTTATATTTATCCAACACTTTATTAATCTCATTACATATAGAAACCGTCTCTGTATAATTGTCTACGGCCTCTACTTTATCCTCAAATCCGCTTCCTACGGATTCAATTCCTTTTACAAGTTTCTTCATAGGACGAACTATACGCATAGCTACTAAAACTCCTACGAATGCAAAAAGAATACCCACAATCATTTCTATTATTAATCCAATTTGAGACAAATATGTTTTGTTTAACACAATGTTATCAGTAGACACACTTACAAGCATGACACCTTGTACATTTCTATTATCATCTTCTACGTCTATAACTGGAATCGTTAATTCGATATAATGATTTCTTGAATCGTAGTTTGTCATTACATCTCCTGCAAATGTTTTTACTACTTGCCCTGATATAATTGTTTTTCTCTCATCTAAGTTATATGTATCACGAATTATTTTGTAATTATCATCAACCACAATAACTCGACCATCGTACAACGTTGTCAACGTACTTATTTGAGATTCAACATCTGGATTATCTTTTCCTGAAATATAATCACTTTTTGCAATTTTATTTGATAAAATCTTAGCTTGACTTAATATTTCACTTTCTCTAATAGAAACTGCTCTAGATTCATATGATTGTGTAATTCCCACTCTCAATATGTGACATGGAATAATCGCTATAACAACAAATAAAACCATTAAGCGAAACTTAAGACTTTTTATAAAATCAACTAACTTTTTATTTTTTAACATGGTTAAGTGCTCCTGTTATCTTTGGCTATAATAATATCCTACGCCCCATTTAGTATGTACATACTTAGGTTCACTTGGGTTCTTTTCGACTTTTTCTCTAAGACGTCTTACATGAACGTCTACCGTTCTTACGTCTCCCGGATAATCTTTTCCCCATACCATGTGAAGTAGATTTTCTCTACTATATACTTTATTCTCATTTTTTACGAGAATCTCTAATAAATCAAACTCTTTTGCTGTAAGATTTACTTCATTTCCTAGAATATAAAGACGTCTGCTATCGCAATCTAGCTTCAAATCTCCTTTTTCTACTACTGTTTCATCAACTTCTTTTTGTGCTCTTTTTGATGTTCTTCGCATAATAGCTTTAATTCTAGCTTTTACTTCTAGAATGTTAAAAGGCTTGGTGATATAGTCATCTGCGCCATATTCAAGTCCCAAAATCTTATCCATGTCATCGCCTTTTGCTGTAAGCATGACGATTGGCACATCTGAGAAATCCCTAACAGCCTGACAAACTTCAAACCCTTCCATCTTAGGAAGCATAACATCAAGTAGCACAATATCATACGCATTATCTTTTATTTTCTGTAGTGCTTCTTCACCATCATATGCGCAATCAACTTCCATGCCATCTTGTTCAAGGCTGAAACGAATTCCTTTAACTATTAGTTTTTCATCATCGACAACTAAAACTTTTTTTGCCATATTACACTCCTCAGTTCACCGTAATATAATCTTTTAATTTGTTAAATATACCGTTTTTAATTCCGGTAATATTCTTTAAATCTTCAATTTTAGAAAAATTACCATGCTCTGTTCTGTATGCAATTATACTCTCTGCCTTACTTTCACCTACACCTTTTATAGTCATTAGTTCTTCCTTCGAAGCTCTATTGATATTAACCTTGCCGTTTGAAATAGCGGATTCGCTATTTGAAACAGGATTCCCTACTCTAGTTGAATCACTAACTCCATTGTTTGCTGCACCATAAGTTGCATTGTTCGCATTATTAATAATGTTTTCTGCATTATCTGGCCCTACAAAATTGGGGTCTTTCGCTTCTTCCTTCGTAGGAATATAAATCATCTGACCATCTTTTAAACAAGCTGCTAGGTTGTGGAATTCCTTTGCTGCTAAATCATTCATTCCACCTGCCATAGTAACTGCATCAAACAATCTTTTGCCCTTTGATAATTCATACACTCCTGGCTTATTAACTTGTCCACAAACATACACTACAACTTTATCTGTTGCATTGCCTTGTGATGCCTTAGACTTTGTTTTATCACCATTAGTCTTAGCTGATTTATTCTTCTTAGACTTAGCTTTATTATTTTCATCATAAGATTGTGGGGTGTTTTTTTTGTTATTCTTGTTATGCTTATTATGTGATTCTGCTGACGTCCCAGTCTCTGTAGATAACAACACCTCATCTTTATGACAAGCTGTCAGAGAGAAAATTGTCAAAAAACAAAAGCAAAAGGTAAACAAAATAGTCTTACCTTTTTTCATCATAGTATAAATTTTTTCTTTCATTAATCTATCTCCTTTTAATTCAAAAAGGAGCTCAATGCCTGTTAACTATTTTAACGAAAAAAGGCAACTATTACAAGTGTATTTTTTGTTTTTCTTCTATAAATATGTTTTTAGTGTTTTTTCTAGTTTAAAAAGCATCTCATCCACATGCTTTTTTTCAATAATAAGAGGGGGGACAAATCTAAGTACATTTTTTCCTGCTGTAATTACAACTAATCCATTGTCTAAAGCTTTTTGAGAAACTTCTCCAACAGGCAGGGTTGTTTCAATTCCTTGAATTAGTCCTTTACCCCTATGAGAAATCAAAAAATCATATTTTTCTGTCAATTCATCTAGTTTCTCCCAAAGGTATTTTGACACCTCGTTAACATGATTTAAAATATCTTGTTTTTCAAACTGCTCAATAACTGCTGAAACTGCTGTAGTTGCTAGTGGATTTCCACCATATGTAGTACCATGATCTCCTGGTTCTAAAGAATATCTAGCAACTTTTTCTGTCATTAAAAAAGCGCCTACTGGAATACCGCATCCAATTGCTTTTGCACATGTCATAATATCTGGCTTAACACCGTAATTCTGCCATGCAAACATTTTTCCTGTTCTGCCCATTCCACATTGAATCTCATCAAGTATTAGTAAAATATCCTTTTCATCACATATTTTTCTAATTTCTTTTATAAATTTTTCCTCAACTGGATAAATTCCGCCTTCACCCTGAATCGTCTCCATAATTATCCCGCAAGTTTTATCTGTGATGCATTTTTTCACACTTTCAATGTTATTAAATTCTGCAAATTTAACGCCACCCATTAGCGGTTCAAAAGGTGTTCTATAATGTTCCGTTCCAGTAACAGACAACGCGCCTACACTGCGACCATGAAATGAATGATTCATAGCAATTATTTCATGATCTGCATGACCTGTTTTTGAATATGCATATTTTTTTGCTGATTTAATAGCACCTTCTATTGCCTCTGTTCCACTATTAGTGAAGAACACTTTATCCATTTGACTGATTTTAAGTATTTTTTCTGCCGCCTCGCAAACGGAAGTGTTGTAATACAAATTAGATGTATGAATTAATTTATCAATTTGTTTTTTCAGTTCTTCATTAAAGGCTTCGTTTCCATACCCTAGCGCCATAACCGCAATTCCTGCTGCAAAGTCTAAATACTCTTTTCCCTCATTATCGTATAAATACACACCTTTTCCATGATCAAAAATCACATCAAATCTATTATATGTATGAACTAATTCTTTTTTTGTTTTTTCAATATATTCATTAGTTTTCATTAAATTTTTTCTCCTCATCTCTTAAAATTGCTGTTCCGATACCTCGGTTTGTAAAAAATTCCAAAAGCATACAATGAGGTATACGCCCATCTAATATATGCACTCTAGAAACTCCATTATTAGTGGCTTCAATACAATTATTTATTTTCGGTATCATACCTCCTGTAATACTTCCATCATCTATCATTTTTTTAGCCTCTGAAATTTTAAGTTCAGAAATCAAAGAGTCTGGATCGTCTGGATCTTGATATACACCTTCTATATCAGACAAAAAGACAAGTTTTTCAGCATTTACAGATTCAGCAATCGCACATGCCGCATCGTCTGCATTAATATTATAAGTATCGTATTCTCCATCCATACCTACTGGACAAATAATTGGCAAAAAATCTTTTTCCAATAAATCATAGATCACTTCAGGATTAGTTTCTTTAATATCTCCTACAAAACCTATGTCTTTCCCCTCTGAATATTTTTTCTCTACTTTTAAAAGACTAGCATCTTTTCCGCTAATTCCAATTGCTTTAACTCCTATTTGTTCCATTAACTGAACTAAAGATTTATTAACTTTATTAAGCACCATTTCAACTATTTCCATAGTGTCTTTATCAGTTTTTCGAAATCCGTTTACAAACTCAGGTTTCATTCCCGTTTTATTAACCCATTTACTTATTTCTTTTCCTCCACCATGTACAATGATTGGTTTAAAGCCAACTAGTTTTAATAAAGCAACATCTTGAATCACTTGACTTTTTAAATTTTCATCTAACATAGCTGAACCGCCGTATTTAACTACAATAATTTTTCCATTAAAACGTTGAATATATGGCAATGCCTCTATTAAAACTTCTGCTTTATCAAGCCATTTTTTCATATTCCCATTCAAATCTAACATTTTCAAACTCCTTTGCTCTTTAATTAAAATATTCTACTCATTGAAATTTGTTATATTCTCATCATTTAGTATGAAATCGTAATAATTCATTTCTTGACGTTCATTCCAATTTTCGCCATGCCAAAACTGATTCCCTACCTCATTATTTTTATATGCAATAAGGGAAACTACATTTATTTTTTCCTTTTGCAAAGCTCTCATGCAAGCAATTGTCATGGCTTTTCCAATTCCTTTTTTTCTATATTTTTTATTTACACAAACATGATACATACATCCTCGTCGTCCATCATGTCCGCACAATATTGCTCCAACAATTTTTTCTTGAGATCCATTGTCCACTACTGCAACTGTGCTTATTCCAGGATTTCTCTCTAAAAATTTATATACGCCTTCCTTAGAATCATCTATAGTTCTAATTCCAAATCCCTGAATCTGCAACCATAAATCATAAACTTGCTCATAGTCCTCTTTTTTCATTGGACGCACATGAACGCTCTCTTTATTTTTCGAAACTTCTATATATGCACTTGTTTTTTTTGCATAAAATTCAACTTCATCTAATAAATTATTTTTTTCCATAATATATATCCTTTCTCTCTTCTATTTCTATGGGAATGCAGGTACAAAATCAATTCCTCTTTCCTCTGGCAAACCAAATAAAATGTTCATATTTTGGACTGCTTGTCCTGCTGCACCTTTCACTAAATTGTCTAGTGCCCCCACCATAATTACTCTATGGGTTCTTTCATTAACCACAAAATTTACATCAACATAATTACTAGTTTCAACCCAACGAGTTTCAGGCATTGCCCCTTTCTCAAGGACTCGAATAAACTTCTCTTTTTCATAATATTTTTTGTAAATTTCTCTAATTTCCTGTTCCGTTGGATAAGTTCCATCTTTTTTAGGTAAAAGTGTTGCATATTCTGTTGCCAAAATTCCTCTATTCATAGGAACAAGATGTGGTGTAAAATCAATTGTTATATCACTATTAGCTGCATATCCTAATTGTTCCTCAATTTCTGGAGTATGCCTATGTGTTGCAACCCCATATGGTTTTATGTTTTCATTTACTTCACAAAACAGATTTTGTATTTTTGCACCTCGACCGGCTCCACTAGCTCCACTTTTTGCATCTATTATAATTGTATTTGGATCTATAATTTTTTCTTTAACTAATGGATATGCCGTTAAAATAGAACATGTAGTATAGCAACCTGGATTTGCTACTAAATCAGTATTTTTAATTTTATCTCTATTAATTTCGCAAAGCCCATACACTGCTTTTTCTATAAGTTGTGGACTTTCATGATGAATTTTATACCACTTCTCATATACTTTTACATCCTTAAGTCTGTAGTCAGCACTTAAATCTATAACCTTTGTTTGGTTTAATATTTTTTCATTTAAATGCTTTGCTAGAAAACCTTGTGGCGTTGCTGTAAAAATAACATCAACTTTACTTGCTAATTCTTCTAATGTTCCATCGTCACATATGTTATTCACTATTTCAAACATATTCCTATAGACATTTGCATATTTTTCATCCACATATGAGCGAGATCCATACCAAACAATTTCTGTGTCGGGATGGTTGTGTAAAATTCTGACAATTTCTCCACCTGCATAGCCTGTAGCTCCTATAATTCCAACTTTAATCATTTTCTATGCTCCTTTTTATACTTTTATATTATCGATTCAATTTATGTTTTTATTAATAGTTGTTCTGTATTTTATGCATAATTATACATTTATCAATTAAATTATGCAAGACTTTTTTCTTTTTTAGATCATTTTTAATGATAATAGATACTATATTCCAATGCTTAGTAATACCCAATAACTGGTTTAGCATTTATTCTTCCCAATCAGCTTAGGTATTTGTATACACAATATTGTTATATCATATATCTATTCATAATACTAGTACTATCATCTTTATATTTTATTTCATTTTTTATTTTTAGCAATTTACACTCCAAAAATGTATTTTTATTTATTATTTTGTATATTTTTTCACTTGTTTTTATTTTTCACTTGTTGTATATTTATTTTATAAGTTATGTTTTCGATATATCACATAAGTTTTACTTATAGTTTGAATTGCGTGAACATATACACTTCTCTGGAGAGTGAAGAAAAACATATACTACTATTTGATAAAAGAGGAATAAATTTATGAAAGAAAAAGTTATATTAGCATATTCTGGTGGCCTAGATACCACAGCAATTATCCCATGGTTAAAAGAAAATTATGATTATGAAGTAATTTGTTGTTGCATTGATTGCGGACAAGAAGAAGAACTTGACGGTTTAGAAGAAAGAGCTAAGCTTTCAGGTGCTTCAAAATTATATATCGAAGATATTACAGATGATTTTTGTGACAATTATATTGTTCCATGCGTAAAAGCAGATGCTGTTTATGAAAACAAATACTTATTAGGAACTTCTATGGCTAGACCTGGTATTGCCAAAAAATTAGTTGAAATAGCTAGAAAAGAAAACGCTGTCGCAATTTGTCATGGTGCAACAGGTAAGGGTAACGACCAAATTCGTTTTGAACTTGGCATAAAAGCTCTTGCACCTGATATTAAAATTATCGCTGCATGGAGAGATGAAAAATGGAATATGGACTCTCGTCAAGATGAAATTGATTATTGCAAGGCTCATGGTATTGATTTGCCATTTTCTGCTGATTCAAGTTACAGTCGTGATCGAAACATATGGCACATCAGCCACGAAGGATTAGAATTAGAGGATCCTGCTGTAGAACCAAACTATGATCACCTTCTTGTTCTTAGCAATTCTCCTGAAAAAGCTCCTAATGAAGGCGAATATGTCACTTTAACTTTCGAAGCTGGTGTACCAACTTCTGTAAACGGAAAGAAAATGAAAGTCTCTGACATTATTAGAACATTAAATGTACTTGGTGGAAAACATGGTATCGGAATTGTCGACATTGTTGAAAATCGTGTTGTTGGAATGAAATCTCGTGGTGTTTATGAAACTCCTGGTGGAACTATTCTTATGGAAGCACATCGTCAATTAGAAGAACTTGTATTAGATCGTGCTACCTTCGAAGTTCAAAAAGAAATGGGAAACAAACTTGCCCAAGTAGTATATGAAGGAAAATGGTTTACTCCACTTCGCGAAGCTATTGAAGCATTTGTGGATGTTACTCAAAAACATGTAACAGGCGAAGTAAAATTCAAATTATACAAGGGAAACATTATAAAAGCAGGAACGACTTCAAAATATTCCCTTTACAGCGAGTCATTAGCCAGCTTTACAACTGGAGATTTGTATGATCATCATGATGCAGAAGGTTTCATCACTTTATTTGGTTTACCACTTAAAGTACGTGCTATGAAAATGCAAGAATTAGGTATTGATCCTTTTGAAAACAACTAATCAATCTAAACTATTTTTAATAAGAAATAAGTCTCAAATAAAATAGGATGCCGGTGTTTACAATCAGCATAAGCACCTGCATCCTTAATTATTTCTATTTACCCCTTTTTAATCTTTTTAGTATTGTTTTATGCTTTTTCAATTTGTCTTTCCAACTAATAATTACTTCAATACTTCCTGTCTGGTAAACTACCATAACCATATTCATATGCCTTCACAATAGGGTTCTTTGCATCATTTAATGGGCAGCAAGATTGACAATTATCATAATTACCATTAAATATTTTATTTCTTTCTCTCATAAATATGTATGAATTATACACTTTGTCCAAATCTAATTCTTTATTTTCATCAATAAAATTCTTTAAATTTAACACTGGACGATACCAACCGCAAAAAGCCATGTTACCATTTGGATATACATCAAGCATTTTCCATGGTGAAAAACACAACTCTTTATCACAAACTTCATCTAAATGTAATGTTGCTACTTGATCTTGTTCAAACGAAAGTTCACGCTTTCCATTTTTCTTTCTAATTTCATTTCTTTTTTCATATTCTTCTTCCACCGATCTGTCTTTTGCCATTTCTAAAAGGTCCGCATATTTTTTTGCAATTCAGCATCTGTCTCTTCGTCTACCTCTTTTTGAATAGTTTCTGCTTCTTTATTAGGTATCCACAATCTAAAAGTAACTAATATATATCTAGCCAAAACGCGCTCTATCTCCATAAGTTTTTTTAAAGTAGGTCTCATTATTTCTGGATTAGTAAAATAAGATGCTAACATGTCATTTTCCGTATAATCAAAATAGTATGTAATATATTTTCCTTTTAATGAAAGTGCTAGTTTTGCAAAATCAATTACATCATAATAATTATCCTTATTAATAACCATTGAATAACCTGGTGCAAAACAAAGCATATCACGAGATTCTAACAAAGCTACATATTTTTTTAAATTCTCTTGAACTTTGTCAAAGAAAACTTCTCCTCCATCACCTTCCCAACAGCTTTCTTGAAAAACTTTTCTATTACTTGCATTTAAAGAAACATGTATTGTATACAAACATTCTGAAAGAAGTGCCCTATATTTTTCATTTAACATCATTCCATTAGTTTCTACCAACACATTTAAATGTGGATACTCTTTTCCTAGCATCTCCATTAATGAGTAACTCTCTTTACACACAAATGGATCTCCACCAGTAAGTAAAACCTGATCAACCTTTTCGTAAATTGGTCTAAACAATCTCATATACCAATCGGGATTCATATGTTCATGACATTCTCCTAGAACTCCAACTCTTAATCCACAGTACCTGCACTTTGCATTACATTTATCTGTTACACGTACTCTTATAATTCCACCATCTAGCTTCATACGTAAATGTGGATATTTATTTTTAAAAAATTCTAACATTTCATGTGTATCTACTTTGTATTTTCTATTTTCTTCAACACCAAAAAGTTCATAATGAACCAATGGATTAATCCCTTCAGATTTTACATCCGGATTATTTTCATAGTACTTCTCACCAGAAAACAAAGGACTTGGGTCATATCCCATTTTATAACCTTCTACAATATAATGATTCAATGCATTTATATCATCTGAAATATTATATGTTTTTTTATACCAGCTTTCATCCCAAAATAGTGAACATCTAATAGCATTCACTATATATTTCACCATTTCTTCATCATCATTTTTCATTACAGTTCCTCCTAGTTTTAACAATAATACTATTTGTCACTCCCTTATATTGCATTATATATCTCTATATTAGCATCAACATAATTTTCCACTATTAACTTCTTGTTAACATTTTCTACTATCTCTCATATCTAACTAACAATTACTCCACAGATATGTTATCGACATTATTTATACCAAAATTTAATTACACATGTAACAAAAAAGAACTTCTCCCAGATATTAACTTATCTGCAAGAAGTTCTTTTAATATATCATTTTCTTTTTACATTAATCATATAAACACTATTCGTATTTACATTCTTTTTATAGAATCTTGTATTTAGATTCTTGTATCCATATTTTATCTAGATTCATTAAATATTACGTACCACTTTTGATTGCAGTAATAATATCTTCCTTAAGATCATAAGCTTTATCTTTAATTCGTGATGTTGCGGAAGAGGATGCCAATAATCTTGATACACCTCGCGATGCTACCTCATATTTTTTAAGCTTAAACGCCATTGAAGCTAGTAAGAAGTCAAGCGTATTCTGATCCATTCCAGCAATTGGATATAGCTCACTAGATATTGCTTTTTCAAAGCCCTCATAAGCTTGATTATAAAAAGCAGCTTCTTCTGTTCTGCATAATTCAACTTCTTTTTTTATGGATTCAACTTTTGTTTCTTCTACGCCTTCCTTTTCAGCTTCTGCTTCTAATTCCTCAATTTTAGCTCTATATAACCATGAAATTTTCAAACAAGTATATGCTTTTTCGCTTGTTTTTCCTTTTTTTACCATAGCATTATATAATGCTAATTTATATCTTTCGATTGCTTCATCGTAACTAAAATCTCTTATTCCAGTCTGGGGCTCGTTAGATGGTGTATACTTCATACACACACCTTCTTTAACGGCCTTTACTTGAATTGATGAAATATGTTCAAAATACCTATTCATTGCTGTATATCCACAAAATGGACAAGAAGCAATGTCATATTTTAAGGTATCAATATACATAAAACGTGGACGTAAATCTCTATCAGACTCTTTTCTTTTTATACGACCATTTTTTACAATTAAAGTTTTAAAAACCTTATCACATACTGGGCATCTAATTGCTTTTTCTAGTAGAAAATCTGTTTCCTTAGGTTCTTCTTTTTTTACTTTAGGAGCCTCAGCTTCTTTTTTCTTCTTGGCATCTTCTTTTTTATCTTGTTTTTCATCTTGATAAATATCTCCGATGCCATCAGATTTAATTCCAAATTTTTCTAGTCCAGACAATAAATTCATTGTTCAACCCTCTTTCGTGAAACTCTACGAATTAATTATTTTTTGGTAACTTAAATGAGCTCTTAAGTGAAACTATTCTATTAAATACAGGTTGTCCTTCTTTTGAATCCTTTGAATCAACACAGAAATAACCTTGTCTTACAAATTGGAAACTATCATAAGGTTTTGCCTCTATAAGAGCTGGTTCTACATAACAATTTTCTAATACTGTAAGTGAATTTGGATTTACATTAATGCTTCCGTCTTCTTTGTATACTCCAAGTTCTTCATTAACAATATTTTCGTATAATCTAACTGTTGCCTTTTTACCATACTCTGCAGAAACCCACTGAATAGTACCTTTAACTTTTCTTCCGTCTGGGCTATTTCCACCTTTTGATTCTGGATCATATGTACAGTGAATAACAGATACTTCACCATTTTCATCTTTTTCAATGCTCTCACATTTTACAAAATATGCATTCATAAGACGTACTTCATTACCAGGATACATACGGAAATATTTCTTTGGAGGATTCTCCATGAAATCTTCACGATCAATGTAGATTTCCTTTGTAAATGGTACTTCTCTTGATCCAAGTTCTTCGTTTTCCATGTTGTTAACTACAGGTAAATATTCAACTTTTCCTTCTTCATAGTTATCAATAACAACTTTAACTGGATTTAAAACAGCCATCATACGTGGTTTTTTCATTTTTAAGTCTTCACGAATACAATACTCAAGCATTGCATAGTCTACAGAACTATTTGCCTTAGAAATACCACATAACTCTACAAATTTTTGAATTGATTCTGGAGTGAATCCTCTTCTTCTCAATGCTGCAATTGATACAAGTCTTGGATCATCCCATCCATCAACGATTCCATCTTCTACAAGTTTTTTGATATATCTCTTACCTGTTACAACATTAGTCAAGTAAAGTTTTGCAAACTCAATCTGTTTTGGAGTATCATCTGGACCTTTTTTGTATCCGAGTTCTGAAACAACCCAGTCATACAATGGTCTATGATCTTCAAATTCAAGAGTACAAATTGAATGAGTAATTCCTTCAATTGCATCTTCGATTGGATGAGCAAAATCGTACATTGGATAAATGCACCACTTGTCTCCTGTATTGTGGTGTGTCATTCTAGCTACACGATATATGATTGGATCTCTCATGTTGATATTTGAAGATGACATATCAATACGAGCTCTTAATACTTTACTACCATCTTCAAATTCGCCATTTTTCATGCCTTCGAAAAGCTCTAAGTTTTCTTCTACAGAACGTTTGCTATAAGGATCTTCCTTACCTGGCTCTGTTAAAGTTCCTCTGTATTCTCTAATTTCTTCTGCTGTTAAATCTGATACATAAGCTTTTCCTTTTTTAATAAGCTTAATTGCAGCTTCATACATCTGATCAAAATAGTTAGAAGCAAAAAATAGACGATCTTCCCAATCTACGCCAAGCCACTTAACATCTTCTTTGATAGACTCAACAAATTCATTTCTTTCCTTTGTTGGGTTTGTGTCATCAAAACGTAAATTAAACTTTCCGTTATATTTTTTTGCTAATCCGTAGTTTAGTAAGATTGATTTAGCATGTCCGATATGTAAATAACCGTTTGGTTCTGGTGGGAATCTTGTGTGAACGGCCTCACAATGACCTTCGCTTAAATCCTTTTCTATAATCTGCTCAATAAAATTTTTAGAGACTGCTTCGTTTTCCATCGTCCCTGGTCCTCCTAGTCTTACAAATTAAACCATCTGTAATGCTATAATTAGGCTTATCTAGAGTGTCAATTTTATAAACATCTCTAGATAGTATATCGAAAGAAGTAATATTTCAATTAATACCCAAAAACATCTTTTACATTATGATGGCATATACATAAACGAGGCTGCTGCATTGCAACAACCTCATAAAAGTCCATATAATGACATTATAAATTCTGTGACTTACTTTGTCAATTAGAGTAATTATTCTTTTGGATTTGGTTCTGAAACCTCAAGTTCAACAACACCATCTACTACATAATTAAAGTATGGTGCTGCTCTAAATTTACTTTCAGCAAAATAAGTTATGCCATTTTCAGAAACAATTGCATTTTTAGATTTTCCTTTAAATAAAGCTTCCTCATCATCATCAGATTTATAATATGATAAATCAATTGTTGCTTTTGAAAGAGCTTTACCACCTACTGTAAATTTAGATGTATCAAACACTTTAATTGTTCCTTCTTTAAACTGCTGTTCTAAACTATCTACAGTTTCTTTTGTATTTGGAGCTGCTTCCTCACTAAAATCAGATACTAAAAGTGCTCCTTCTGCATAACCATATGACTTATCTCTGTCAAGTTTTTCACCATTTAAAACCTTACTAAAGATATCTTTATATACAACAGACCACTGATCTTCTACTGCAGCAAGTTGAGCTGTTTTAGCATCTTCACTAAGATTCTCATCTGATGAAATACAAAATGCTGGTTTACCACCGTCTTTTTGCATTTGAACCATTGCAGGAATGCTATGTGAATCTGTATCATAAGCTACAATTACTGAACCACGGCTCATTAAAAGTTGGGCTGATGTTGCTTCTGCATCTATTTTATTTTTACCATCAACATACTGAAGTTCCATTGTAATCTGTGGATATACTGATTTAGCGCCTAAGAAAAATGCTGTGTATCCAGAAATTGTTTTTGCATCTTTAAACGAACCTACGTATCCAATTCTTACATTATTATCATTATCTAATGACTCTGGTTGAAGAGCATTTGCTTCTGCAAGTTCTTTAATCTTAAGTCCTGCAACTACACCTGAGACATATCTTGCTTCATATTCTCTAAGAGCTACATCATATACATTTTTTAATTTAGAAATTTTAGCTGATGTTCCGCCTACAAATACAAAATTCATATTTTCATATTCTGTTGCATTATCAATTACAGCATTTTCTAATCTATCATTTGTAACAACTACATAACTACAGCCTTTTGATGACAAATCACTTACTGCACTTTTGTAATCATCGTTATTTTTAACTTTAATTTTCCATATAATATCTTTTTCTGGAATATTTAATTCTTCTGCCATTTTTTTCATTCCAACGATCTGGGAATGTGAGTAACTATCTGTTTCATCTCCTGGTAATATCACACCAACTTTCAATTTAGATGAATCAGTAGTATTTGAACCACTTGTTTCCTGTGTGTTACTTGCCTGACTTCCATTGTTCTTGTGGCTTAAATTTAAAAACAAAGTAACACCACAAACAATAACAACTAGCGCTAAAATCACTGCGCCAACTATTTTCTTCATTACAAATAATCTCCATTTCTTTATTATTTTACATGTTCATGTGTGTATAGATGTTCATTACAATATTCATAACTACCATTACACTTTGAACAATAGCGAAAAGTCAAATTAGGATCATCTAACTCTGTTCTACCACAAATAGCACATTTGTGTCTTGTTGCTGTTTGTCCTGGTCTAACAACTTTAAATCCCTGTCTCTCTGCTGTTTTCCTAAATTGTCTGCTCCTTCTAGCTTGTTTAAAACTATTAGGATATTTTAGCCCCAAATAAAAAATTACTAAATTAATTAAAGAAAACAAAATTGGGGTCGCACCTAACAATCCATATAAAATTCCAGCCTGAACATAGGATACCATTTCAGCTACTAACGAAATGATATATATAATTAACATATATTTCATTTTAATAGGGATAATAAACATTGCTAATGCTGTTGCATCTGGCATGAAAATGCCCAACAACATAAATATAGAAATAAGCACATAATATATCGTAAGTCTTGGTCCAATACCTACTCCAAATATTAATAATGTAACAAAATATTGAACAATACCTAATACTAAACTTAATAATAATCCACCTATTAAAAATATATTTAGTTTAGCAGTTCCTATCATATTTTCAATTGATCTTCCCATCGGAATTAAGAACAATAAAAAGATAATATTTAGTATGCTAAAACTTCCACCTGGAACAAGTATCCACGAAACCAATCTCCATATTTGTCCATGCAAAATACTATGCATATCAAACACTACAAATTTCATAAAAAGACTTGAGGATCTCGAAAATAAATTTCCAGCTATACAACATATTACTAAATACATTGTTATGTTTGGAATTGCAACATTTTGTATTTTTCTTTCTAGTTTATTCATCCAATTCATATAAATTTTCTCCTCTTCAATTAATTTATAATCATTTAGTTTATACTAACATTAAATAAAACAGTTGTAAAGAAAATCGGTGTTATACACAAAAAGTTCATTGTTATGATTGTTTTTTAGGGGTTCCTGTCGTATAATAAGTAGTATTGCGTGAATATTTTTAAATTTGTTTAGAATTAAACCTTTCTTATTTATATCTAGAGGGGACGGAGGAAATCTTATGGATAACAAAGCTTTAAACAAACTAGGTATTGACATTGGTTCTACAACTGTCAAAATAGCTCTTTTAGATGAGAATGACAACCTATTATTTTCTGATTACAAAAGACATTTTGCTAATATAAAAGAAACATTGTCTTCATTAATAAAGGAAGCCCACGACAAAATCGGCAATTGCATAATTGCTCCTATTATTACAGGTTCAGGTGGCTTAACCCTTGCAAAACATCTTAACATACCATTTACACAAGAAGTTATTGCTGTATCTACAGCATTACAACACTATGCACCTCAAACTGATGTTGCCATAGAACTTGGTGGTGAAGATGCAAAAATCATTTACTTCGAAGGTGGTAATGTTGAACAGCGTATGAATGGTATTTGTGCTGGTGGTACTGGTTCATTTATCGACCAGATGGCTTCTTTAATCCAAACAGATGCAACTGGTTTAAATGAATATGCAAAAAACTACAAGGCAATTTATCCAATTGCCGCTCGATGTGGTGTATTTGCTAAAACAGATATCCAACCACTTATTAATGAGGGAGCAACTAGAGAAGATTTATCAGCTTCTATTTTCCAGGCTGTTGTAAATCAAACAATTAGTGGCCTTGCTTGTGGTAAGCCAATTCGAGGACATGTAGCATTCCTTGGTGGTCCACTTCACTTCTTGTCAGAATTACGAGAAGCATTTATCAGAACATTAGAGTTAGATGATGAGCATGCGATATTACTTGACAATTCTCATCTTTTTGCTGCTATTGGTTCTGCATTAAACTACAAGAAAGAAAACACTACTTCTCTTGAATCACTTTTAAAACTTCTTAATTCAGATATTAAAATGGAATTTGAAGTTGCTCGACTAGAGCCTCTTTTTGAAAACGAAGAGGATTATAATAACTTCTTAAAGGCCCACGGCGAGAACCATGTTCAAACTGCTGATTTGGCATCATATGAAGGTAACTGCTATTTGGGTATTGATGCTGGTTCAACTACAACAAAAATTGCTCTAGTTGGCGAAGATGGTTCCCTACTCTACTCTTTTTATAGTAGTAATAACGGTAATCCACTTGCAACAGCAATTAAATCAATTCAAGAGATTTATTCTCTTTTGCCTGAGAAGGCGCACATCGTGCATTCATGTTCAACTGGATATGGTGAAGCTTTACTTAAAGCTGCTTTAATGCTTGATGAAGGCGAAGTAGAAACTGTAGCTCATTATTATGCTGCAGCATTTTTTGACCCTGAGGTAGACTGTATTCTTGATATTGGTGGTCAAGATATGAAATGCATCAAAATCAAGAATCAAAATGTAGACTCTGTACAATTAAATGAGGCTTGTTCCTCAGGATGCGGTTCATTCATTGAAACTTTTGCGAAATCTCTCAACTTTACTGTACAAGACTTTGCAAAAGAAGCTTTATTTGCTAAGCATCCAATTGACCTTGGTACAAGATGTACTGTATTTATGAATTCAAAAGTTAAACAAGCACAGAAAGAGGGAGCCACAGTTGCAGATATTTCTGCAGGTCTTGCTTATTCAGTAATGAAAAATGCATTATTTAAAGTTATTAAACTATCAGATGCAAAAGATTTAGGACAAAACATAGTAGTTCAAGGTGGTACTTTCTATAACGATGCAGTTTTACGAAGCTTAGAAAAAATTGCAAATGTACACGTTACACGTCCTGATATTTCAGGTATTATGGGTGCTTTCGGTGCTGCGTTAATTGCAAAAGAAAGATATGCTGATGCTGAAGAAAAAACATCATCAATGCTTTCTATTGATAAAATTAATGAATTAACATATAAGACAACATTAGCTCGTTGTCAAAGATGCACAAACCACTGTTTACTTACAATTAACCAATTTAACGATAATCGTCGTTATATTACTGGTAACCGTTGTGAACGTGGATTAGGTAAACAAAAAAATAAAGATAATATTCCAAATCTTTTCGAATACAAACTTAACCGTATTTTTGGATACGAACCACTTACTGTAACTGAAGCTACTCGTGGTACAGTTGGTATTCCAAGAGCATTAAACATGTACGAAAATTATCCATTTTGGGCAACTTTCTTTAAGAAATTAGGATTTAGAGTTGTTTTATCTCCTAAATCAACAAGAAAGCTATATGAACTTGGTATTGATTCTATTCCTAGTGAATCAGAATGTTACCCTGCGAAACTTACACATGGACATGTAGCTTGGTTATTAAAGCAAGACATTGACTTTATTTTCCATCCTGCAATTCCTTATGAACGTAATGAATTTCCAGAGGCAAACAATCATTACAACTGCCCAATTGTAACTTCATACTCAGAGAATATCAAAAATAACGTTGAAGAAATTACTAATGGACAAATGCGTTTCTTAAATCCTTTTGTTGCCTTTACAAATGAAAGTACTGCTGAAAAGCAACTTGTAGATTGCTTTACAAAAGAATTTAACATTCCTGAAAATGAAATAAAAGAAGCTACTGTAGCTGCTTGGAATGAACTTGCTAATGCTAGACATGATATGCAGAAAAAAGGTGAGGAAGTCCTTAAATATATGGAAGAAACTGGTAGACGCGGTATCGTTCTTGCTGGTCGTCCATATCACTGCGATCCTGAAATCAATCATGGTATTCCAGACCTTATTAATTCTTACGGAGTATGTGTTTTAACAGAAGACTCAATTTCTCATCTTGGAAATGTTGAACGTCCATTAATTGTTATGGATCAGTGGATGTACCACTCAAGATTATATGCAGCTGCAAGCTTTGTAAAAACTCGTGATGACTTAGACTTAATCCAACTCAATTCGTTTGGATGTGGTTTAGATGCTGTTACAACTGATCAGGTAAATGATATTTTATCTAATTCAGGAAAAATATACACATGTCTAAAAATTGACGAAGTAAACAACTTAGGTGCAGCAAGAATCAGAGTTAGATCTCTTCTATCTGCTTTACGTGTTAAGGCTAAGAAAAACGAAAAGCGTGTTATTAAGCCATCTAACTATGAACGTAAAGTATTTACTAAAGAGATGCGCAAGGATTACACTATCATCTGTCCACAGATGTCACCAATACACTTTGATTTACTATTACCTGCGTTTAGAGCTGCAGGATACAAACTTGTTATTCCTGAAATTCCTACACAAAATTGTGTAGACTCAGGATTAAAATATGTAAACAACGATGCATGTTACCCTTCATTACTTGTAATCGGTCAAATTATGACAACTGTCTTATCTGGTGATTATGATATGAGTAAAACAGCTATTTTAATTTCACAGACTGGTGGTGGATGTCGTGCTTCAAACTATATTGGTTTCATCCGTAGAGCATTGAAAAAAGCTGGATATCCAGATGTTCCAGTAATTTCAATTAACATGGTAGGCTTAGAGAAGAATCCTGGATTCAAACTTACTCCAAAGCTTATCCAACATGGTTTATATGCTCTTGAATTTGGTGATATTTTCATGCGTTGCTTATATAGAACACGTCCATATGAATTAATTCCAGGTTCTGCTGATGCTTTGCATGAAAAATGGAAAAAACGTGTATTTGAGTTTATTGGAAATACTAAATTACTTTCTCATCACAGATATGAAAAAATGTGTCGTGAAATAATTAGAGATTTTGATAGACTTCCACTTAAAGACATTAAAAAACCTCGTGTAGGTGTTGTTGGTGAAATTCTTGTTAAATTCTCACCTGCTGCTAATAATCACATTGTAGAACTACTTGAAAAAGAAGGTGCTGAAGCTGTTGTACCAGATCTTACAGACTTCTTACTTTATAGTTGCTATAATCAGAACTTTAAAACAGATTATTTAGGCGAATCTAAAAAAGCAAAACGAAAAAGTAATATGCTTATAAAATTCTTTGAATGGTTACGTAAAGCCGCTAGAGATGAGTTTGAAAAGAGTAAACATTTTGAAGCTCCAGCTCACATCGATGATTTAGCTAACCGTTCTAAGCATATTGTTTCAGTTGGTAACCAAACTGGTGAAGGATGGTTCTTAACTGGTGAAATGCTTGAACTTATTGATAACGGAACACAAAATATCATTTGTGCACAACCATTTGGTTGTCTTCCTAACCATATTGTTGGTAAAGGTGTTATCAAGAAAATTCGCAGTGAGCACCCTTCTGCTAACATTGTAGCAATTGATTTTGATCCAGGTGCTTCTGAAGTAAATCAGCTTAACCGTATTAAACTTATGCTTTCAACTGCTCAAAAAAATCTTAAAAAGCAAGAAGAAAACGATAAAAAGATAACTGATATTGCTTCACATAATACAGAAACAAACAAATCTTCTGAAAAGCCTTCAAAGAATTTAGCATAATTTTAATTATTGATATTGCATTTATTTAAATTCAAGACTTACCCCCGCCTGGGATTTACCTAAGGCGGGGGTAAGTTTTTCTTAACTATATCCCTTGCTTATTGAATTTATTGCTTATTGAATCACTTGCTTATCGAATTTATTACTTATTGAATCACTTGCTTATCGAATTTATTACTTATTAAATCACTTGTTTATTGAATCCACAAAATCCACTAGACGAAGAATTTTTTAGACAATTGATAATTTTTTATCATTAATTATGTAAATTTTATAATTTTTTTATAGTTTATCTCTTGTTTTTTTTCAAAAGTAATGTTATTATAATTTCGGTTAGATCAGTCTAACCATTGAATATAAATATATGTTATAAAAATTGATTGAAAATTAAACTACAATATGTGGAGGTATTCTATGAGTAATTTACAAATCGAAAAAGTAATTGGAAGAGAAATTCTTGATTCAAGAGGAAATCCAACTGTTGAGGCTGAAGTATATTTAGCTGATGGTACTGTTGGAAGAGGTACAGCACCTAGTGGTGCATCTACTGGTGTTTTTGAAGCTCTCGAATTAAGAGATGGAGATAAAAACAGATACGTTGGTAAGGGCGTAACAAACGCTGTTGACAATATTAATAATGTTATTTGCAAAGCAATCGTTGGTATGAACGCTTCTGATACTTATGCTGTTGACCAGGCAATGATTAAAGCTGATGGTACTGATGATAAATCTAAACTTGGTGCTAATGCTATTCTTGCTGTATCTATTGCAGCAGCTAGAGCAGCATCACTTTCACTTGGAATTCCACTTTACCGCTTCTTAGGTGGTGTGCAGGGAACAAAACTTCCAGTTCCAATGATGAACATCTTAAACGGTGGTGCTCATGCAACAAACACAGTTGATGTACAAGAATTCATGATTATGCCAGTTGGTGCTCCAAGTTTTAAAGAAGCTTTACGCTGGTGCGCTGAAGTTTTCCATGCTCTTGCTGCATTACTTAAATCAAGAGGACTTGCTACTTCTGTTGGTGATGAAGGTGGATTTGCTCCAAACTTATCATCTGATGAAGAAACAATCGAAACAATTCTTGAAGCAGTTAAGAAAGCTGGTTACGAGCCAGGAAAAGATTTCATGATTGCTATGGATGCTGCTTCTTCTGAGTGGAAAGGTTCTAAGAAAGGTGAATACGTATTACCAAAAGCTGGTACAAAATTCACTACAGATGAACTTATTGATCACTGGGAAAAATTAGTAGATAAATATCCAATCGTTTCTATCGAAGATGCTCTTGATGAAGAAGATTGGGAAGGCTGGGAAAAACTTACAGCTAGACTTGGAAACAAAGTACAGTTAGTTGGTGACGATTTATTTGTTACAAATACTAAACGCCTTGGAAAAGGTATTGAACTTGGATGCGGTAACTCAATCTTAATTAAATTAAATCAGATTGGTTCTGTTTCTGAAACACTTGAAGCTATTAAGATGGCTCACAAAGCTGGCTACACAGCTATTTCTTCACATCGTTCAGGTGAAACAGCTGATACAACTATCGCTGATCTTGCTGTAGCATTAAATACTTGCCAGATTAAGACAGGTGCTCCAAGTAGATCAGAGCGTGTTGCTAAATACAATCAACTTCTTAGAATTGAAGAAGAACTTGGCGCAGCTGCTGTATATCCAGGAATGGATGCATTCAACTTCAAAAAATAATTAGATAATCTCACTGATTTGATTTTTCAAATTCTTTCTTATACAAAATTATGTTAGATATAAAAATTTCTAGCAAAACTCAAAACCCTAGGGCCTATACCCTAGGGTTTTTGCTATACTATTATGAAATCATAAATTCTTTGACATAATTCTACATTAGCTTGATTTGATTTATTTCTATCTATATCTTCGAAAAATTTATCCTTCACGTCCTTTGGAACGCCTTCCTTACCATATTGCTTTTCTAACTCTTTAAAATCTGCCACAATCTCTTCTATGTAAGTTGCAGCCTCAACATTATTGATATATGAATTATGGTTATCTATTTTTTCTTTATTAATTGTATAATAGGAAACATTAGGATTTGTAATTTCATCTTTTTTAGCTATTAGTGCTGTTTTATCATATTCTATAAATTTATCTCCTGCACCATGTATAATTAATACTGGTACCTCTGAAGAATTAATTGAATCGGTAGCCTTTACATTCGCTTGTTTACCAAAAATCCTCTTGTTCTCAGCCTTTACAAATGGTTTCAACAATGCTGATTGCGTACCTAAAAGTTTGCTTGCTGTTGACATTGAAATTTCTAAAGGACTATCAAATCCAGACATGGCCACAACTTTACTTATGTTATGTTTGAATTTTAAAACAGCAGTTGAAGCATAAGCTCCCCAACTATGACCTAACAAACATATCTCGTACTTAGATAATTCTTTATCTTTTTCAATAAAATCAAGAGCACAATTCAAATCTAGCATTGATTGTGGTAATCCTTTTGCTGAATAGCCTTTACTATTGTTATAAGCTGTGTAATCATAAGCAAATACACTCATTCCATGATCTATAAACCACTTCAATAAGGTCATGTAGTCTTCATGACCTGACCAAATTCCATGAGAAAAAACTATTAATTTATTATTTGTTACACTATCTTTATTTTTACCTTTGTAAAAATATCCTTGTAATATATTTTTCCCGGATTCAAAATTAACGAGCTCTCTGTGTAGCTCGTTCTCATAAAAATCATACCTTGCAATTGCCACATATGGATCATATTTAAATGATGCAAATGTTTTTTTAAAAACCACTTTTACCACAGTTAACCCTGCGGTAAAAGCGATTAATGCAATAAGTATGATGCTCACTATTAATATAGTTAATATTTTTTCCATTATAACACCTTACTTAAAAATTCTTGCAATCTTGGACTTTTTGGATTAGTAAAGATATTCTCTGGAACATCATCCTCACTAATCACACCTTCATTAATAAATAATACACGATTTGCTACCTCTCTTGCAAATCCCATTTCATGTGTTACAACAACCATTGTCATTCCTTCTTTAGCAAGTTCTTGCATAAGACTTAAAACCTCACCTACCATTTCAGGATCAAGTGCAGATGTAGGCTCATCAAAAAGCATAACATCCGGATTCATAGCAAGTGCTCTAGCAATTGCAACACGCTGTTTTTGTCCACCTGAAAGCATGTCTGGATAACTATCAGCTTTATCACTAAGACCAATTCTTTCTAATAATTCTTCAGCCTTTTGGCTAGCTTCCTCTTTAGTCATTTTTCCAAGCTTAACAGGGGCAAGCATTATATTTTTCTTAATTGTCATATTAGGGAAAAGATTAAACTGCTGGAAAACCATTCCAATTCTTTCTCTCATATGATCAATATCAATATTCTTGTTAGTAATATCCTCATTTTCAAAAAGAATAGTTCCACTTGTAGGCTCTTCTAGTAGATTAAGTGATCTAAGGAAAGTTGACTTACCGCAACCTGATGGTCCAATAATTGCTATAACTTCTCCTTTTGAAATTGTAGTACTAATTCCTTTTAAAACTTCATGTTTTCCGTAACTCTTTTTTAAATTTTTAATATCTAATAAAACATTAGTTTCGCTCATTCTTTCTTAAACTCCTCTCTAACTTATTAACTAAAGCTGTAAGTATCATAACAATTATTAAGTAAATAACTGCTACAATACCAAGTGGCATCATTGCATCGTATGTGATGCTTCTGATAATATCGCTTCCTTTTGTTAAATCAACAAGACCAATGTAACCACTTATTGAAGTCTCTTTTAAAAGAGTAATAAGTTCATTTCCAAGGGCTGGTAAAATGTTTTTAAATGCCTGTGGAAATACAATTGACAACATTGTTGTTTTGTATGATAAACCTAGGCTTCGTCCTGCTTCAAACTGTCCATTATCAACAGACATAATACCTGATCTAACAACTTCTGCAACATAAGCTGCTGAGTTTAAGCCAAAAGCTACTATAGCGACAAGTGTTTTGCTAATATTTGTTGATGCAAACACTACGTAATATATGATAAGAAGTTGTACCATAGTAGGTGTTCCTCGAACAATTGTCAAATATATTTTAGCTAAAATATTTAATATAGTAAGTCCACCATTTCTATCATGTGTAGTTCTTATAATTGCAAGTAATGAACCAAGTAAAATACCAATTATCAAGGCACAAACTGTAATAAATAATGTAGTCTTAAGACCTTTTAAAATATATTGATATCTATGCTCTTTAATAAAGTTGTTTTTGAATTTTTCTCCAACACTAAGTGATGATCCTGCACTTTTACCATTGTTTACAAGAACTACTTGTTTTGATGTTGTATATGAATTAGAAAAATCTATATTTTTCTTTCTTTCTGCTGTAACTGTTATACCAGCAGCTCCTATATCCGCTTTACCTGTTTGAACTGCTGTAATAATTGAATCGAATTCCATATCTTCAATTTTCATGCTCATGTGTAATTCATCACAAACAGCCTGTGCAATATCCATATCGATTCCTACAACTTTTCCACCTTTATAATATTCGTATGGCTGGAAAGTTGCATTAGTAGCAACTACAAGTTCTCCATTTTCTCTAGAAACATTTTTAGATTTATATGGATTCTTGCCTGCATTTTCTCCAATATAATTATCTCTAATTGCATCAATTGTTCCGTCTTTTTTCAATTTTTCAAGTGCATCATTAACATTGTTTGTTAACGCTTTGTTATCTTTTGCAATACAAAAAGCATACGATTCATCTGCAAAAGCCTCTTTTAAAATCTTAACATTTTTATTTTGTGATGCAAAAGCTTTAGCTGGTTCCTCATCAATAATTACGCAATCTACTTTATTCTGAGATAATGCTTGAACCGCATCAGCTCCCTTGTTGTAACGGTCAACAGTTGAACCTTTTTTATCATTTTCATAATCACTTGCTAAAATATCGCCTGTAGTACCAAGCTGTACGCCTATTTTGTGTCCTGCAATATCTTTAACACTTTTAATGCTTTGGGCATTTTTTTTGCCGTTTCCATGAATTGCAATAGCAGCTATCACGCAAACAGCAATGACTGCCACAATTCCTACGATGGATTTTATATTATTTTTTTTAGTCATAGTTTCTCCTTTTTTTATTTGTTATTTATTTAATTTTGAATTGGCTTTATTTTGGAATTTCTCTTTATTAATAATAAAACGAGAATGTGTCCCTTCTCCTATTAGACCACTTTCATCGAAGGCCTTTACTTCAAATGAAAGGGCTTTGCGATCTATTGCAATAAGTTCTGCTTCACAAGTAATGTCCATTCCTACTGGGCTTGGAGAAACATGTGAAATATTCAATGATGTTCCTACACTACTTTGTCCCTCTTCTAAATGTCCTTCTAAACAATTACATGCAGCCTCTTCCATAAGAGCCACCATAATTGGTGTAGCAAGAACTTCAAGCTCACCGCTTTTAAGTGCTTTAGCTGTTGTTTCATTTGTAACAGTTCTCTTAGACTGTCCTTTTAATCCTATTTCTAACATAACTAATTCCTCCTAACATAAATATGTAAAAACTCTGACCTAAAAATAAATAAAATTCTCTACATATTTATCTTAAAGTTTTCTCTCCCTAATGTAAATACATATTAATTATCTGTATATTATTAATGTTTTCTGCATATTTATGTATTGCATATGAATATTATACCATAATTATTCATTTTTGCAATGTTATTTTGCATAAAAATTTATAATTTAATAATAAATATTCATTTTTTATACATTTTGGTTTTGGAATTGTTAGCACTCATTTAAAAAGAGTGCTAATTTTCTATTGACTTTTTTAATTTTTAGTTTTATGATTTTTAATAGAGTAAATCTTATATAGATTAAACAACAATTATTTAAATTAATATATATTTTTAAAGGAGCGACATTATTATGAGTACAAAACACGGAAATCTTTCAATTGATAGCGACAATTTATTTCCTATAATCAAAAAATGGTTATATTCTGATCATGATATTTTCTATCGTGAACTTATATCAAATGGTTGCGATGCAATTACTAAATTAAAAAAATTAGATATGATGGGTGAATATACTCTTCCAGAAGATTACAAAGCAAAAATTGAAGTTATTTTAAACCCACAAGAAAAAACATTAAAATTCATTGATAACGGTCTTGGAATGACTGGCGATGAAGTTGAAGAATACATTAATAAAGTTGCTTTTTCTGGCGCAACAGATTTCATTGAGAAATATAAAGATAAATCAAGTGATGACCAGATCATTGGCCACTTTGGTTTAGGTTTCTATTCTGCCTTTATGGTTGCTGACGAAGTAACAATCGATACACTTTCTTATAAAGAAGGTTCTACTCCAGTACATTGGAGCTGCGATGGTGGTACTGAATTCGACATGACTGAAGGTACTAAAGATACTGTCGGTACAGAAATCACTTTATTTATTAATGAAGATTGCTTAGAATTTGTAAATGAATTTAAGGCTCGTGAAGTTATCGAGAAATATTGTTCATTTATGCCAACAGAAATTTACCTTACAAATGCTAATGCATCAGACGAATTTGAAATTATCGAAAAATCTGAGAAACTTGACACAGACGAAGTAATTGAAGAGATTCACGAAGATGCTAAAACAGAGGAAAAAACAAATGATAAGGGCGAAAAAGAAACTGTTGAGGTTTCACCTGCAAAAGATAAATTAAAAATCAAAAAACGTCCTGTACCTCTTAATGACACTCTTCCACTTTGGGCAAAAAATCCAAGTGATTGTACTGATGAGGAGTATAAAGCATTTTACCGTAAAGTATTTAATGACTTTAAAGAGCCACTATTTTGGATTCATTTAAATATGGATTATCCATTTAACTTAAAAGGAATTTTATACTTCCCTAAAATCAATACTGAATATGAATCAATCGAAGGAAAAATCAAATTATACAACAACCAAGTATTTATCGCTGATAACATTAAAGAAGTTATTCCAGAATTCCTAATGTTACTTAAAGGTGTAATTGATTGTCCTGATTTACCACTTAACGTTTCACGTTCAGCTTTACAAAACGATGGTTTCGTTAAAAAGATTTCTGATTACATCACTAAAAAGGTTGCTGATAAACTTTCTGGTTTATGTAAAACTGATAAAGAAAATTACGAAACATATTGGGATGATATTAGTCCATTCATCAAATATGGTTGCTTAAGAGATACTAAGTTCTGTGATAAGATGAACGATTATATCCTATTTAAAGATATTTATGGAAAATATCAGACATTACCTGAATTATTAAAACCAGTTGCAAAAGATGATTCAGATAAAAAAGATAATGAAAATACTGATAACTCTTCTACAGAAACAAAAGAAGAAGAAAAAACAACTATTTACTATGTAACTGATTTAAATCAGCAAGGTCAATATGTAAATATGTTTAAAGATCAAAAAATGAATGCTGTAATCTTAGATTCAACAATTGACTCTTCATTTATTACTCAATTAGAACAACGTAATTCAGATTACAAATTCATGAGAATTGATGCAGATGTTACTGATACTTTAAAAGATGATTCTGCTGCAGATCTTACTGAAGAAACAACAACATTAAGTGACTTATTTAAGAAAACTCTTAATAAAGAAAAACTTACAGTAAAAGTTGAAAGTTTAAAAGATGATTCTGTTGCATCTGTTTTAACACTTTCTGAGCAAGGTCGTCGTATGCAAGATATGTTTAAACTTTACTCTGCTAACGGAATGGCTGGAATGGATCCAAATATGTTCTCAGCAGATGAAACACTTACACTTAATGCTAACAACCAACTTGTAAAATATATTTTTGAAAACAACACTTCAGAAAATATTCCAATGTTTGTTGAGCAATTATATGATTTAGCTAGAATCAGTAATGCTCCACTTGCTGTTGATGAAATGTCAAAATTCATCAAACGTAGCAATGACATTATGCTTTTACTTACAAAATAAAATATTAAAACAAATTTAAAAAACGCCAATTTCCTACTACTTCATTGGTATGTAACTATAATATTAGATGCATATCAATGAATACCATGTAGAGAATTGGCGTTTATATATTATTATTTAATTTCTTAATAAAATTTCTTTAGTGGATTATTTTTCCATCTTTTAAATACTTCATTTACAAAAATTGCAATGCCTATACCTAGGACTATGCCACATAGCACATCTGTTGGAAAATGTACAAAAAGATATAATCTTGAAAAAGCTATTAAACCAGCTGCAATAATAGCAATAATTCCTGCTTTTCTATCATTTAAGAAAATAGTTGTTGCAGCAACAAATCCATTTAAGGAATGCCCCGATGGAAATGAAAAATCTTTTGGATTTCTAATCAATAATTTGATTGAATCATCTATCCAGCAAGGTCTTTGTCGTTGTATAAAATTTTTAAGTATTCCATTACCTAATATAAAAGCAACTAACATTGCAATAAACATTTGAAAACCTAACTTTCTAGTTTTACGATTAATTGATAAAGCTATAGCCATTCCAATCCACATTGCTCCTGAATTTCCTAATGTAGATAACAAAACCATTATTTTATCTAAAATAGTCGTATGAATATTTTGTAAAGCATATAAAAAATGAAATTCCCATGTCATATTTTTTCACCTTCAATAAAAATTAGTCTCTTTTTAGTTTTATTCTAGTTCTATTTAGTCTTATTGTTTTTAGTCTTATTCTAGTTTTCTTTAGTATTATTATTTTTAGTTTTATTTAGTCTTATTCTAGTTTTTTAACTAACCTTCTACTATTAGATATCTTCCATCTTCAATTTCAAAGACTTCACAAGCATCTTTAAGGTCTTCGTCACTCATACCTGAAATATCTGTTCCAGCCTCTTTAAAATACTCTTTAACTTCTTTGAAATTCGCACAAACTATTGCCATACAATCCTCTAAAAAAGCCTCTGCTTCCTCTAAAGAATTAGCAACATTCTCCGAAAAAAGTTGTCCTTGATTCTCTAAAAAAGTGTTTAAAACCTCTTCATCGTATTCATATCCGTTCATAATAAAGCTCTCCTTTTTCTTTTAATAAATTGATGTAATTATATATTTTATCCATCAATATATGCAAAATCAAAAACCACTATGGTTAGTCTAGTTTTGCGACACTTTGCTATTCTACCACAAATATATATCAATTCCAACACTTTTTAATTCTTGATACAATTTACTTATCGGAAGACCTACTACATTGTTATAATCCCCTTCAATTTTTTTAATGTAAATTGCGCATTTTCCTTGAATTCCATAGCTACCTGCCTTATCCATAGGCTCTCCTGTTTCTATATATCTGTCTATTTCCTCTTCGGACATTTCATACATACTTACTTGAGTCTTTTCAAAAAAGCTATGTAGTCCTGCTTTTCCGCTTTTATCTATAAAAACGCAAGTAACTCCTGTATAAACTCCATGGGTATTGCCTGAAAGCATTCTTAACATTCTTTTTGCATCTTCTTCATCCTTTGGTTTCCCAAGGATTTCATTGCCATAAGCAACTACAGTATCTGCACCAATTACTAAAATGTCCTGTGGTGTTGTTAGTTCTTTATGCTTTTCATTATAATCATTTACCATTGACGCTACTTCAATGGCTTTACTTTTTGAAAGGTCCATAACTACTTCACTTGGAATTGTTTTTGTAGTTATTTCTTCTCCTTTTGCTGGAAAAATATCAAATTCTAACCCAATTTGCTCTAATAATTCTTTTCTTCTAGGTGAACCTGACGCTAAAACTATTTGACTCATACTTCTACTACCTCTTTTAATTTGAAGGAATATAAAAGTTTTTCCTTCGTCTTTACTTTATGCTCTTTAGTCGAAAAAATTCTACTAAGAGCTTCTGCATATAAATTAATCTGCATTTCATAACGCATTACCAATTCTTGGCCTGTTTTTACACTATCCGTCTTATAATCAAGCAAAACAATGCCATCATCTTCCACCCAAAAGACATCAATAATACCTTGCAACAATGCATCATTATAATCCATTACAAATGGTTTTTCCTTATATAAATCACCTTTTTCATCTGCCTTAGCCATTCTAAGGGCAACATCAGAACGAACGAAATCGCAAATTCCATTTATATAGATAAGTTTTGCATCGTTAGTTGTCATAAGTTCCTCTTTCACAGCGTTTTCAATCTGCCTTTTTACATATGCAAAAACTTTCTTATTGTTTTCTCTATCTATGTTTAGGATTTCTTTGAAATTCATACACTGTAAAAGTCTATGCATTGCTGTACCTCGTCTAGCTCCTAAATTAATCTCTTTTTTAGGTGGAACTATAACTCGGCCCTCTTCATCTGTTTGCTGTTCCTTAGCTTCGTCTTGCTCGTTTTTATTTTCTAATTCCTCTTGAAGAAATTGATCAAACTCTAGCTGAATAAAAACAGAATCTGCATCATTTTTTTCATTTACTTTTTCGTTTTTTTCTAATTCTTCAGCCTTTTTTTCTCGTTCCTTTAATATAAATTTAGGAACTATTTTTTCTGCTTCTGAAAGTTCCTTTAAAAAAGTAGGTGTTTCTGCTTCTCCTTGATTTTCATCATATGCTTGTTCCATAGAAAGTTTCTTTAATTCTGATACAGAATACTTACTTTTTTTGTTAAGCTGATCTAAATAAGGATATTCAAAATCTAATTGCTTTTCAATATCACTAATTAAATCTGATGATGAATTAATTATTTTTTTTCTTAAATCCATCTCCTGGATTTTATTTATTACTGCTTCTTCTATTGCCTCATAAACTAGAGATGAAAGGTTTACAATATCTACTTCATATTTATTTGGATAAGACAAAATTGCTGGAATAATCCAATCCATATAACTATTTGCATCACGTCTAGTTGAATATGGTAAAAATTGTCCTTCCTTTGTTTGTCCTGTATATTTACTGAAATTTTTCTGGGCATCTTTTATAGATCCAGTTAAAATCAATTTTTCCTTTGCCCTAGTGAGAGCAACGTATAAAACTCGAAGTTCTTCTCCTAAGTTTTCTTGAACAATTTTATCTTTAATTATGTTTTTAAAGAATGAATTTCTCTTAGTTCTTGGCTTTAATGTAATTTCATCTATACCTATTCCTAAATCTGGATGAATAATCATTTTACTTCTTGTATCGCTTTGATTAAATTTCTTAGATATATTTGAAACAAATACAATAGGGAATTCTAACCCTTTACTTTGATGAATTGTCATAATTCGCACAGCTTCTGTGTTTTCGCCTATTACGTCTGCTTCACCTTCATCTATCTCATATTTTTTTAATTGTTCAATATATCTTACAAAATGAAAAACACCTTTATACATTGTTTGCTCGTAAGCAATAGCTTTTTCTAATAATTTTTTTAGGTTTGCTTCTCTTTTGCTACCTGCTGGCATTGCTGCAACATAATTCAAATAATTATATTCGTTAAATATTTTTTGAATCAAATCATGAGTTGGCGTATCTGCCATCATTGCTCTGATTTTTTCATATTTTCTCCAGAAAATACACAATTTTTCTTCTGTGGACTCCCTACATTGAATAAGTTCTAGAAGACTTCTGTAATCTTCTTCTGGCATTGATGTTTTTTCAAACACTTCTGATTCATCATATTTAAATTCAGTAGGCATAGTTAATGAGTCTTTTCTATTTTCTTGCTCTTGTTTTGCTTTTTCCACAGCAATTTCCATTTCATGTGTTTTCCATACTAGATTAAGAGTAGTGGCATAATCTACTACGATTTGTGAAAAACTTATAGATTTATTGCGAATTCTAAGCTCTGCCAACTCTAAATCATCTATTCCGGCAAACTTTGATTTTAAAACAGTTGTAAGCGGAATATCCTGGTATGGGTTATCTAAAATCTGTAAAAAACTAAGCATAACCTGAACCTCTGTGGCGTCAAAATATCCTGTCGATTTTTGAACCGTTGCTGGAATTCCGTGGTTATTTAAAACTTTTGCAAATTGCTCTCCAACCTTCTTTAAGCTTCTAAGCAAAATTACTATATCTGATAATTTAGCCTGACGTAGTTCTCCGGTTTCCTTATCAGTAACTTTTTGTTCCTTTAAAATTTCTTTTATTTTTTTAGCTATCATTACTGCTTCTACATTTGTAGAATCAGCATTGCCAAGTAATGATAATTCTTTTGTTTTTCCTTCTTTTCCTGCTGTTAATTCATCTTCTTCATTGATTTCACTATCAACTATTAGGACTTCTGTATTACATCCTTCGTTTTCCAAATATGAAGCCCCACAATACAATGCTGCTTTAGCATCATAATTTACTTTTCCTAGGTCTTCATTCATCAATTTAAAAAAGATATCATTAACTGAATCTACAACCTCTTGTCTACTTCTAAAGTTTTTTGCTAAATCAATTCTTTGGCTTGTACTTTCATCATCTAATGAAAAAGTTTTATATTTATGCATAAATAATTCTGGTTTTGCCAAACGGAAACGATAAATACTTTGTTTTACATCTCCTACCATAAAAGTATTATTGCCACCAGCTGACTCCTTAGAGATTGCCTGCAAAATCCACTCCTGAACATCATTACTATCTTGATATTCATCTATCATAATTTCATCAAAAGTTTCTTGATATTCTTTTGCTGTTGTTGTAGGTTCTTTCGTATTTTCATCTACTAAAATTTTCAAGGCATAATGCTCTACATCGCCAAAATCAGCTACATGTCTACTTTTCTTTTCTTCTTCTAAAGCATCCATGAAAGCAAATGTCACCTCTATAAGTTCGTCTACAAATGGACTGCTATTTTCCATTTGTTTTTTTATACTTGAACTGTCTAAAGCAAAATCTTTACCTTTCATTTGCTTATTTATTTTTTCTTTGATGGCTTTTCTTTTATCATTAATTGCATCTTTAATTTTCTTTTCTGTACTACCATTTTCTACTTTAATAGCTGGTAATCTTTTTGCAAAAATTTCTTTGTTAATTCCATCTCTTAGTTCTGAATATCCATCTAAATCAAGTAAAGCTTCTAAAGCTTCTAATTCTGACGCAAAAATTTCCTTATATTTTTCTAAGATTGGTTCTCTATCTATAGTTTCTAAACACTCTTTATAGCTTTCGCAAAATTCCTTTATATTAACTTTTGCATAATAAACCATGTCTTTTATAACCGGCAAATCTTCTATATTTTTTGTATATTCCGTGCTATAAGCTTTTCTTAGACTTTCTATCCATTCTCTTGGCCATGGTTGGCTAGCAGATGCTCTATATATTGCTAAAACCATCTTTTTGACTTCTTCATCACTTCGTTTATCAGAATATGTATCTATTAATCTAAGAAATTTTTCATCTTTTTGGGCATAGAAGTCTTCAAATACTTTTGCAATAACATCTCCTTCTAAAAGCTTAATTTCTCCTTGATCACCTATTCTAAAATTAGGCTCTAGATTAATTTCACCAAAATGATTTCGAACAATAAAATTACAAAAACTATCTATAGTAGTTATTTTGGCATTATGTATTAAAGTCATCTGTTTCTCAAGATTTTCAATCATTGCATCAGCTTGATCTTTTTTCAAAATCTCTTCATGAAGTTTTTCTATTGCATTTCCGATTCTTTCTCTCATTTCAGCTGCTGCTGCTTTTGTAAAGGTTACAACTAAGAGTTTATCTATATCAACCGGTTTTTTCTCATCTGTAATCATTTTTATGATACGTTCTACTAAAACTGCCGTCTTACCTGAACCTGCCGCTGCAGAAACCAAGACATTTTTATTTCTTGTATCAATAACCTTTTGCTGTTCACTAGTCCATTTTACACCCATTACTAGTTGCCTCCTTCCTTTGATTCTTCATTTTCTAACCTAGCAATATCTGTCTGCATTTTCTCGTATATTTTTTCATCTTCTAATCGACTATAATTTCTGCTTTTAAAACCTGGAATCAACTCATCAAATCCACAAATTCCGCTAAATGGACAATATTCGCAACTATCTTTTTCTCCACTAGCATTCTTATTTTTATATGGATTAACAGCAATTCGTCCATTTAAAATCTCTTTACCATTTCGAGCTATAATTTTGTCTACATATTTTTCAATGATTTTAAACTCATCAGTTGTAGCAACTTTTGATTTTTTGCTTAAAGAACCATTTTTGTTAACAGAAATAGGCGCAACATCGGACTGGCTTTCAAATTCATCATCGAAAGCCCTATATATTTTTTCATCACTATTAATAAGTCCATTTGGTATTAATTTTTTAAGGATTTTTTCTTTGATTTTTTCGTCCTCTTCACCTTCTTCAATACCAGTTTCAGTTTCTACTACTGGATCATCAATGTGATAATACAAAATTCCTCCGGGTATTACACTAGCATTAGGACACTCTTTTTTCTGAAGTTCCATTGCTGCATTCATATATACTACTAACTGTAATTGAAGTCCTTCGTATACTTTAAACAAATCAAATTTGGTATTTCCAGATTTATAATCAATAACTTTAACATACATATTGCCTTCATCACTGCAAGTATCTAATCTATCAATTCGTCCCTGCAACTTTAATCTTTCTTCTTCACTTAAAGCAAATTGTATAGCACTTAAATCATCAGTTTGACTAAAAGAAATTTCAAAATCTTTAGGTACAAATTTACCCTTTCTAACTTGAGTAGTAAGGGCCCAAACGGTTTGCTGTAAAATAGCTTTCATTCTTTCAACAAAGTGCTCATTTTCTGCTGAATCATGAATACTTACATTTTCATAGGCTATAACGGCTTCGTCTAAAGATTCGTCAGATAATTCATTTCTTTTATCTTCTGGAATGTTGAACCAAGTATAATTTGATTTTTCAACTTTTTCGCTATAAATCTTTAAGGCATCATGATAAATGTTTCCGATATCTAAAGATTTAAATTCAGAAATTTCACGTTCTTTTAACTTTAGACCGTATTTTAAGAAATGAGCATACGCACATGTTGCATAACTTTCTAAACGAGTAACTGAAGCTTGAATATCTCTACCATATAATGCTTGAGCAACTGCATGGCTAATTGGTTCATCATCATGTTCAAAGAACTTTGCTTCCATAAAGGTCTCAATTATTCTTCTTCTATCGCTATTGCCTTCCATAAAGAATTTAGCTAAAGCTAACCACTTTTCCTGTTGTAAGTCTTCATCTTCAAATAAATTTTCTATGTTAAAATGAGTTAAATACTCTACTGCCGTCTGACTTGTAGAAAAATCTTCTAATATCTTCTCTTCTGAGATTTTTGCTTCTTCAAGATTAGGGAATAATCTTTTTAAAACACCTATCAAATATGACGGTCTAACTGCTGAACCTTCGCTACTAAGTAAATGATACGACACATAGAGTCTATCACTTGGTTTTGTAATGTTTAAATATAAGTAATATTTTTGTATAAATGTTTGCTCCCTGCTACCTGGTGCTAACTCTATCTTAAATTGTTCCTCTAACACATTTCTTTCAAACTGAGAAATTATTCCTCCACCTGTAGATGCTTTTGGAATAATGCCATCATTTACACCAACAAACATAAGAACCTTAACATGATTAAGTCTAGTTCTTTCTATATCACCAACTACAACTGTGTCAAATCCTGGTGGAATAGCTCCAACTTTAGCGGCATCAATACCGGCATCTAATATTTCTGAAAAGTCAGTTATGTTTAAAATTTCATCTCCTAATAGATCAGCAATTTTATCAAATAAATCCATGATAATCTGATAAATTTGGCCATACTCTTTCGCTTTTACTAACTCACCTGAATCTTCATATCTTTGTGCCTTTTCTTCTAACTGTTGCTGAATTTTAAGACCATCTATAAGATTGTACAATTCATATACCTGTTCTTTTACAGTACATTCATTTTTCTTTAAAAAGCTTTCCCTTAGTGGCAAAAATAGTTCGTATACGTATTTTCTTAATTCATTTAATTCCTCAATACTATATCCATTTAAAAGCTTTTCTTCTGTTTTAGTATTTTTTATTGCCGTTTTAGGAATATATACCCAACGTTTTTTCCACTTTGATAAGTTATTTATTCCTGCTGCAAGAGCATAGTTATCTAAAACATCAATTTCTTGCTCCGTTAATTTCGTTAAACCTGATCTTAAAAATCTAAATACTGATTGATAAGAATAGTTTGTTCGAACGACCTCTATGGCAGCTCTAATTAACTCTGTAAAAGGTTGGAAGACTATTTCTTTTTTTATATCAAGGAAAAATGGAATATTATATTTTGCAAAAATATTTTCTACATAATTACCATAACCTTTTACATCTCCAGAAACTACTGCTATATCCTTGTATCTGTATCCTTCATCTTTTACAAGGTGATTAATTAATCTACAAACATTCATAAGTTCACTTTGAGGATCTTTTGCAACTGCCAATTGAACTTCCTTTGTTTGCTCTTTATATTGAGCATTGCTTCTTCTAAAAAGATTTTGCTCTAAGAAATGCAAAGCTTTTGAATCCTTAAATCTACTTTCTTCTCCCCCACTAATAATTATAGGTTCTTTTACTTCAACATTTGTCTCATCTGCCATTTCCATTAATTTATGGATAGTTTTTTTAGGCATATTAAAAAGTTCAAAAATTCCTCGACTTTTCCAAAAATTTTCTCTTGAATCAATTGTTAATGACACCATAATTTCATCACAAATTTGCATCAATTTTTTTAGCAAAGAATTCTGACTAGGTGTAAAACCTGTAAATTCATCAAACACCATAACTGAATTTTTTAATATCTCAGATTTATCTGCAATAGACTCTAAAATAGATAAAATATCCTCTGCAGTAACATATTTTCCTTCTAAATAATCTCTAAATCCAGAATACATAGTTAAAACATCATTTAGCTTTGCTTTTAACAAAGGCTTATCATCCATTCCATCTATTAAAAGAGCTAATGTTTCTGGAGAAACTTGATACTGCATAAACTCTGAAAGCAAAGACTTAACTTCACTAATATAACCCATTCGATTTAAGTTAGGTCTAAAAACTGTAAGTTCATTTTCTTTTTGTTGTGCTACTTTTCTTAGTACTAAGTTCTTTCCTGTATCTTCTAAAACATTTAAATCGTTTTTTCCTAATTCATCAAAAATTCTATAAGCTAGACGATCAAAACTTAAAACATCTATATTCATAATTGCTTTATTAGGCGATAAATCAACTAATTCTCTTTGTGTTGCCATTGTAAACTGCTCTGGCACAATCACTAAATAATCTTTTCTAGGATTCTCGCTTGCAAGTTCAACAACTTTTTTAAACATTGTTCTTGTTTTACCACAGCCCGAATTACCTAGTATAAATTGTAATGACATATAGTATCCCTCCACTTTTTTCACTATTAATAATTATACAGTATAGGATATTTTTTACAAGGAAAACAAAAATAGCCCTCCCAAGATGGGAGAGCCACTTTAAAATATTAGAATAATAAGAATAATAGATGCTAGCAAATTAATGATGGAATAATCTAATTCCAGTAAAGCTCATAACCATTCCATATTTATTACATGTATCAATAACATGATCATCTCTAATAGAACCGCCTGGTTCAGCAACGTATTTTACGCCACTTCTATGAGCTCGCTCTATATTATCTCCAAATGGGAAAAATGCATCTGAACCAAGAGCTACATCTGTATTTTTATCAAGCCACAATCTCTTTTGTGTAGCTGTAAATACCTCAGGTTTTACTTTAAAGATTTTCTGCCAAGCCCCTTCAGCAAGAACATCCATATAATCTTCACCCATGTATAAATCAATTGCATTATCTCTATCAGCTCTTTTAATATTGTCAACAAATTGAAGTCCTAAAACTTGTGGAGATTGACGTAACCACCAATTATCAGCCTTTTGTCCTGCAAGTCTTGTACAGTGAATTCTTGACTGCTGACCAGCACCGATTCCAATTGCCTGTCCACCTTTTACATAACAAACTGAATTTGACTGTGTATATTTAAGTGTAATCATTGCAACAGCTAAATCAATTTTTGCCTGATCTGTTAACTCTTTATTATCAGTGACAATATTATCAAAGAATTTGTCATCAATATTTAATTCATTTCTGCCTTGCTCAAAAGTAACTCCAAATACCTGTTTCTTTTCTAATTTTTCAGGCTCATAATTTGGATCAATTTTGATTACACAATAATTTCCTTTTTTCTTTTTCTTTAAAATTTCAAGAGCTTCATCTGTGTATCCTGGAGCAATTACTCCGTCAGATACTTCTCTTTTAATAACGAGAGCAGTTTCTTTATCACAAACATCAGATAAAGAGATAAAATCCCCAAATGAAGACATTCTATCTGCTCCTCTTGCTCTAATATATGCATTTGCAAGTGGTGTAAACTCTACATCCATGTCGTCTACCCAATAGATTTTCTTTTCAACATCACTAAGTGGTAAACCTACTGCTGCACCTGCTGGTGAAACATGCTTAAATGATGTTGCTGCTGGTAGCCCTGTAGCTTTTTTTAATTCACGAACTAATTGCCAACCGTTAAAAGCATCTAAAAAATTAATGTATCCTGCTCTTCCATTTAACACTTCAATTGGAAGTTCTCCATTTTCCATATAAATCCTTGATGGTTTTTGGTTAGGGTTACATCCATATTTTAACTCGTATTCTTTCATTTTTCTTGCTCCTTATATCTATTCTAATCATACACGTAAAAATTATTAGACTATATTTAAAATAAAAATCTTAAAATTATAATCTAAATCTATAATCTAACAAACTAATCTACATTTTTATTAACAATACGTGTTTCATATTTTCCAGTTTCAATATTAATATATCTTACAAATAACGAAACTTTATTATCATCATTGAGATTTTTCCAAACTAAATTTGTAAATGTATCAATATCTCCTTCAATATCTACAAGAGTTGGTTCTCCTTCAAAACTTGGTAGTGGATTGCCATCTCCCATATATGTATGAATAAAACGTCCTTCTCCTGCAACTGGTTTATCATAAGTAAAAGTATATCTATTACAACACTCTGGGTTGCCATTATTACTTTTTAAAATAGACATTGCAAAATCAAATTCGTTATCTTGAATATGCATAATTCCAGAAATACGAGGTGTATAGTTAGGGGCATCTGGCTCAAATTCTCGTGTTCTAAGAGACTGTTCAAATGTCTGTCCTTTGCCCATTAATTCATAAATTGTATCTGTTTGATCTCCGTTTGTAACAATTGTATCATTTCCTAATACACGAACTGGTGCATAAATAATAAGACTTGGATCTGTCAATTTTGAAGGATCATAGGCCTGAGTTCTAATACCCTCACCTTCCTCAACGAAAACTCTATTTCTGCTGTTTTCACTTCTTCCCATAATAAAATAAGCTGTTACAGCATGTTTGCCATCTTTTGACTTACCAATTACAATTCCTCTACCAGGATATGTATTTGAAGATAATTCTTCTCTTAGGGAGCTCATTTTCATATCATTTACCTCACATTCATTTACCTTTTATGCCTATATTCTAACATGCAGTAAAGATAAATAAAAATAATTAAATTTAATCTTTTTATTAGTCGTGCTTATAAATGTTTCAAAATATCTGGTACTCTATTTTTCCACATATGCATATCCCTAGCAATTACATAACCTGAATCTGCTATTCGTTGCATTTTAGCAGGTTCATCTAACAAATCGTTGACTACTTTAGGAATTTGACCTATTTTCCTAATATCATAAAATGCTATATTTTCTCCGTCTACAAATGTCTCATCTAGCATTTCACTATGATCTGTTAATGGAACCGCTTTTTGTAACATAGCCGTTAAAACTCTTTCATGAAATCCGTTTTTAACAAGTGGCATAATATTTAGGGAAATCTTTGTATCTTGAATAACTTTTACTGCCTCACAAGAACTAATACGTCCTTCACTTCTAATGATATTCCAAGGCTTTTTGCATTTAAACATATCCCAATCATTACCATAAACATTTACTCTTATATCTGAATCTGCAAGAGTTCTTATTATTTTTTCTCTATACATAGTTCTTAAACACAAATTTAAAATATTTAATTCTGCAACTTTATCTCTTAATAATGTTTTTTCTAACTTTTCATTTCCATCTTCTAAATATTCTATCAGAATTTCATCAAAAGCTTTTTCTGGTTCACTACCCATTAATTTTATAATTTTTTTCATTTGAGCTGTTGTAAAATCATCTGAGAAATCAATTCTACTTAAGAGGTTTTGAACTGGAACATAATTACCTATAAATGCTAAATCAATCTGTCGTCTATAAATAGGCTTCAAACTATATTCATAATCTAAAATTCTTTCATAATCACGATATTTTATACCATAGGAAACACTATCTGGGTCAACTTCGTCTCCTAAAAAATTCATATTAAAATCTGTTCTTATATTTCCTGCCATTGACAACAAATATGCTTTTTTCTTTGGGTAATATGTCTTGAGATATTCTAAATGTTTATTGTCTATGCAAAAGATTTTGCTTCTGAATTCATCATAAACTAATAAACTGTTAAAGAAACTTGGATGGTCAGTAAGAATATTTAAAAATACCATGTCATACTGTCTCCAGATACTCTCTCCATCCTCATCTTGAAAATATAATTTATTATCTATTCCTTTAAAATTAAAAGTTATAAGTGCTACTTTATCTCTTCCAATAAAGGCAGGAAGCCCCGCAATTGTGTCTATCAAATTTCTATAATCTACAAAATAAGTATCAAACCCTTGTTTTTCTAGTTCAAGGGCTATCTGCTCTGAAGCATGTCCCCAGTTTGTATCATCGCCCTTTAATAGTACCACCTTGCTTATCTTTTTCATGTAAGGCTTCCTCCTTTGATTGAATGATTATTATATATTTTACTGTATATTATATATTATATATTTTATTTTAGTTTTTTTACTAGCTACTATAAACTAGTTCTTGAATGAATGTATAGGAGCTGGGATTCTTCCACCTCTATTTACGAAATCATCGCAAGAATAATTATTTACTGGCATAACTGGTGCATATCCAAATAATCCACCAAATTCAACAGTATCTCCTACTTTTTTTCCAATTGCTGGGATTAAACGAGCAGCTGTTGTCTTTTGGTTAATCATACCAATTGCCATTTCATCAGCAATAATTCCTGAAATAGTTGTTGCCTTTGTATCTCCTGGAATAGCAATCATATCAAGACCTACTGAACATACACATGTCATAGCCTCTAATTTTTCTATTGTAATGGCACCTGCTTCTACAGAATTAATCATACCTTGGTCTTCACTAACTGGAATAAATGCTCCACTTAATCCTCCAACGTATGAAGATGCCATAATTCCACCTTTTTTAACTTGATCATTTAAAAGTGCAAGAGCAGCTGTTGTACCTGGCGCACCGGCATACTCTAAACCGATTTCACATAATATATCGGCAACACTATCACCTACTGCAGGTGTTGGTGCAAGAGACAAATCAACAATACCAAATGGAATATTAAGCGCTTTAGAAGCTTCTTGTGCTACAAGTTGTCCCACACGAGTAACTTTAAATGCTGTTTTTTTGATAGTTTCACAAAGCACTTCAAAGCTTTCATGTCTAACGCTCTCTAAGGCTTTTTTTACAACACCTGGTCCACTTACACCTACATTTATAATTGCATCAGCTTCTGTAACACCGTGGAATGCTCCTGCCATAAATGGGTTATCATCTGGTGCATTGCAGAAAATAACTAATTTCATACATTCTGCTGAATCATTATCTTTAGAATTTTCTGCTACCTGAAGTACAATTTCTCCAAGTAATTTAACAGCATCCATATTGATACCTATTTTTGTAGAGCCTACATTTACAGAACTGCACACTCTCTCTGTTGTGTGAAGAGCTAAAGGAATTGATTTAATCAAAAGTTCATCTGCTTTTGTCATTCCTTTTGATACTAATGCTGAATAACCTCCAATAAGGTTAACTCCAACTTTCTTTGCTGCTTCATCTAATGTTTTTGCAATTGAAGCGAAGTCTTCAATTGTCTTACAAGCTGCTCCACCAACTAAAGCAATTGGTGTAACTGAAATTCTCTTATTTACAATTGGAATTCCATAGCTTTGTTCAATTTTTTCTCCAACCTTAACTAAGTCTTTAGCTAATGTAGTAATTTTGTTGTAGATATTCTGATTTAATTTATCAAGATCAGAATCTACACAATCTAAAAGGCTGATACCCATAGTAATTGTTCTTACGTCAAGGTTCTCCTTTTCTATCATTTCATTTGTTTCTGTAACTTCAAACCTATTTATCATAAATCAAAGATCCTCCCATTAAATTCTGTGCATTTTTTCAAAAATTTCTTCGCGCTGACATTTAATGGATACTCCGATTTTTTCTCCAAGTTCATCCATTTCTTTTACAACTTGTGCAAAATCTTTTGTAGCATTTTTCATATCAACAATCATCATCATATTGAAATATCCTGATACAATTGTCTGAGAAATGTCTAATACATTCACACCACTTTCTGCTAAATATGTACAAACTTTAGCAATAATTCCTACTGTGTCTTTTCCTACTACTGTGATAATACTTTTATCCATTTTTCTCTCCTTTTACTAAACACAAATTCTTTGAGATAGTCCATCTCTTTTAGCAACAATTATAGGGAAGTCTTCGGCTTTATATGGGTTATCTCCCAATGTTACTTCTAATCGAACTGTCTCGTATGCTAGCTCCTCTAAATTATTTTCTTTACTAAGGTGTCCTAACATAACTGTGCCGAATTTATCATGAAGAAGTTGTCCTAACAATTGGCCACTTCGTTCATTCGATAGATGTCCTCGATCTCCAAGGATACGTTGCTTCAAAGGATATGGATATTTACCAACCTGAAGCATGTTAATATCATGATTGGCTTCTAACAATAATGCATCTAAATTTTGTAATTCTGAAATAATGGTATCGTTATATGTACCAAGATCTGTTACAACTGCAACTTTTTTTCCATTGTGGGACACTCGATATGCCACTGGTTGAGCTGCATCATGAGATATAGGTATAGGATATATCTCCATATTTCCAATCTGAAATGTATTATTTGGTTCAATTATTCGAAATAGTGCTGGATCAATTTCACCAACTGATTTAGTTTGAGAAATTGCACGAATTGTACCTTCTGTTGCAAAAATAGGTATTCCATATCTTCGTGCAATAACTCCTAAACCTTTAATATGGTCGAGATGTTCATGAGTAACTAAAACTCCGTCCATCTCGGCCGTTTTAAGTTCCATTCCGTTTAAACCGTTTTCAATTTTCTTTCCACTAATTCCAGCGTCAACTAAAATGTGGTGTTCATCTGTACCAATGCAAATGCAATTTCCGCTACTTCCACTGGCTATACTACGTAATTCTAACATTTATATCTCTTTCCAATATACTTCTATTTTGTCTCCTGTATGAATTTCTTCAGAAAATCTAGCATCTCTACCGTTTAAAGTAGTTATTATGCCTCTGCCTCTACTCATGTTTAAATCGAAGTCTATTTTATCAAAAATATCAACAAAAATATATGAATTTTTGTCTGTCAACTTAACAGGATTGTTGTTAACTGTTACGATGATTTCTTTTTCTTCTTGCAATTTCTCTTGAAGATCCTGCAAATCAGTCTCAAATTCTTGTGTAGTAGTTGTCTCTGGTTCTTCTTTTAATTCATTGTTAACTTCATCAGTTGTTACGTCGTTGACTTCTTTAGTTACTTTGTCGCTAACTTTGTCAGTTGTTGCGTCATTAACTTCTTCGCTAACTTCACCGTAATTTCCATTATAACTACTATCCTCTTCTTCGTCCATAGATTTTTTTATTTCTTTATCTATTTCCCTATTAACTTCTTTATTAGCTGTCTTACTGATGTCTTCATTTGATTTTGCATTGTTTGTTCTAATCTTTTCCATTATGTTTTCGTTAAACTCATTGGCTTTTTTCTCAACTTTTGCGTCTAAAACCACGGTTTGTTCTTGTTCATCATGATGAGAAGCTATAGCCTTATTATAGCTTTTAGTTTCTTCATATTTTTCATCAAAAGCTTCTTCATAAGAGTCTACGTCTACATAATGCGTCACATCAAATTTTTCAATAATTGGATCCTTTATAGTATTTTGCTGATTATTACTTTGGACTTGTTTATCTTCTTGCAGGTTTTCTTGGTTACTTTCTTGGTTACTTTCTTTCTTGCTTACTTGTCCGTTTTCTTGCATGTTTTCTTGCTCTATCAAGTAAGAGTTACCCATTCCAATACTTGCACCTGCCATAGATTCTTGATACTTTTTCTCTTTAATCTGTTCTTCTGTTGCAAAATATGAAGTATCGTCACTTAGATATTCTCTTACCGTCCAATCAATTGTAAAATTCTCATATACCAAAGAATCCATAGTTGCTAATGTATTATTAACAAAAATATCTTGGTCAATATCAACATCCACATCCATAAATTCTGCTACTTGACCTACAGTGTAAAATCCTCTGTTTTCGATAATATCTCCATCTTGAATCATATATGAACTTGGCTCTAAAACACCATTTACTTCAACAAATTTAGGACAATTTATCAATTTTTCATTAACTGTAATAAGCATACTTGATGAAGTATATTCCTCTAAATCAGAAATTGTATATACAGCTTCTTTTCCTACTTTTGATGGAATAATCTCTACTTCGCAGTTTGGCTCTAACTGAGTATTAATATTAGCTGGTTTACCATTTAATGTAATAACTGCTGGTTCTCCTGCACCGCCTCGAACGCTTCTCTTTACTCCGTTTACAGTAAATGTAATAGATTTACCACTGATTGGGAACAATTCTTCATTAGATACTCCTGCCTGGAGAGCTGCATCAACTATTGTCAAATGATCGTTATCATATAACTTCATTCTTTCTCCATTGAAACGTATCATAATAAAGTTATTCTTTTGATCATAATAATTCAAACAAATTCCTATTGGAGTAACTAATAATGGATCTTTTTTGATTTCATCTTGTAAAAATGTAACTTCTTTTAACACTTCTTCACCACGCAAAGCAACTCTCTCTTTTGGGAGTTCAAGATATTCTGCTAATTTTTCTGTAAAACCATGAATTTTTCCGCCGCCGCCTACTACGAATGTAGCACTTACTGAATTGCCACCATTTAACTCTTTAATCTTTTTAGCTATTTCTGAAGTCATTCTATCTACTACGCTGTCTGTTACTTGCCATACATCTTCTGAAGAGATTGTATGCTCAATAGACATAATATCTTCGTATATAACTTCATCATCTGAAGATGATGATAATTTAATATGTTCAGCCATTTGAAAATCCACAAGATAATGCTGAACGATCTCTTCTGTCAATTCATCTCCTGCATGTGGAATCATACCATATGCAGTTATTGAACCTTCTTTTGTAATACAAATATCAGATGTACCTGCGCCTACATCAACTAATGCGATATTTAACATGCGATAGCTTTCAGGAATAGCAACATTTATAGCTGCAATAGGCTCTAGTGTAAGATTTGCGACATTAAGACCTGCTTGTCCTACTGCAGAATAAAGACCATCTACTACGTCTTCTGGTAAAAAGGTTACAATTATGTCTTCTGATATTTTTTTAGCTTTATGTCCCTCTAAATTAATAAATACATCTTCATTTAAATAATATTTAACTACAGAATAGCCAACACAATAAAATTTATAACTAGTGTCGTTTTTTTCTTTTAGAATATCTTGTGCTCTTTCAACTCCAATAAGATTTAAAGTATGAATATCTTCACCAGTTACAACTGCTTCTTCTTGATATTCATATTCTGCGTGACAAGTCACAGTTTTTAATACTCGACCAGCTGCTGCAATACATACGTCTGTTAGTGGCTGATTAATCTGAACTTCTAATTCTTCTCTTACATTTGAAACTACTCTTGCGACTCGTTTGATATCATGAATTTGACCATCAATCATAGCTCTAGTTTCATGTTCTCTGACAGTTTGTGCCACTACAATAAATTCCCCATCATCTGTTTTATAGCCAACTGTTCCAACTACATTTCTTGTTCCAATATCAATCCCTAGTACTAATTTCTGACCTGCAATCTCTGCCTCTTTGTTCATATTCTCCACCCCTCAAAGCTTTTTCTATTTGTAGAAAAGTCTTTTCTAAGGAGTCGTTATTGTCAATTACACATTTGCATTTTTTAGTAAATTCCTCTTCTCGCAATTGACTCGAAAAAATATTATCTATTTTCTCATCCGAATATCCCCTTGACTCCTTCAATCGCTTTCTACGATTTTCCTCACTAGTATAAATATACCAAAGTTCATCACAAATTGCATCATAATGTTCTTCTATTAATAAAGCGGCTTCAAGTACAAGAAAGTCAAGGCTATTACTAGCCTTTTCTTTCTCATATTGGTCAATTACATACTCTTTAACCGCTGGATGCACAATTTCATTTAGTTTATTTCTTTTTTCATCTGAAGAAAAAATCACTTTAGCAAGTTTTAATCTATGAAAGCTTCCGTCAGCATCTAATATATCTTCTCCTTGAAATTCATGGCAAATATCATCATAACATTTGCTTCCAGGTTCCATTAGTTTATGAGCTATTTCATCTGCAAGCATAACTCTTACCTTATCTTTTTTTGATAAATAATCTAATATTGCTGATTTTCCAGCTCCAACTCCACCTGTAATTCCAATAAATTTCATTGTGTCTCCTTCTATCTAGTGCGCGTCATACCAATTGTTGCCTACTTCAGTATCAATTTCAAGTGGTACTAAAAGGTCTGCTGCTGACTGCATTTCTTCCTCTAAAATCTTTTTAACTTCTTCAAGTTCTTCTTTTTTAGTTTCAATCAAAAGCTCATCGTGAACTTGTAATAAAAGACGTGAGCTTAATCTTTCTGCAAAAATCCTATCGTGAACTTTTATCATTGCAATTTTAATAATGTCCGCTGCAGTTCCCTGGATTGGTGAATTCATTGCTACACGCTCACCAAATTGTTTCTGCATAAAATTACTTGAGTGAAGTTCTGGAATGGGACGTTTTCTACCAAACATAGTAACTGTAAAACCATCTTTTTTAGCATTTTCTACTGTACTATCCAAAAATTCTTTAATCTTTGGATATGTTTCAAAATATTTATTAATGTACTCATTTGCCTCTTTTCGTGAAACTCCAATATCTTGACTTAATCCAAAAGCACTAATACCATAAACGATTCCAAAGTTTACAGCTTTTGCGTTTCTACGCTGTAAAGGTGTTACCTCTTCAAATGGTACATGGAATACCTGGGACGCTGTAATTCTATGAATATCTTTGTCTTCTTTATAGGCTTCAATAAGTTTCTCGTCGCCTGATATATGAGCTAATACTCTAAGCTCAATTTGTGAATAATCTGAGTCAACAAATACATAATCGTCCGCTGGATGGAAAACTTTTCTAATTTGTTTTCCTAACTCAATCCTAATAGGAATATTTTGAAGATTAGGATCTGTAGAACTTAATCGTCCTGTTGCTGTTACTGTTTGGTTAAATGTTGTGTGAATTTTTTTGTCTGCTGCAATGTAATTAATTAGTCCATCTGCATAAGTAGACTTAAGTTTTGAAAGCTGTCTATACTCTAAGATGTCACTTACAATAGGATAATCTGCTTTTAAATTGTTAAGCACATCTGCTGCAGTCGAATAACCTGTCTTTGTTTTCTTTCCATTTGGAAGTTGCAATTTTTCAAACAAAATAATTCCAAGTTGTTTTGGAGAGTTAATATTAAACTCTTCTCCTGCAGTTTCATAGATTCTCTGTTGTAAGTCATTAATGCCTGTTTCTAGATTCTTACCGTATTCTTTAAGAGCATTAGCATCTATAGAAATTCCTTCTTTTTCCATATTGGCTAAAACAAATACCATAGGCATTTCAATATCTATAAACAATTGTAACATATTTTCTTTTTCTAGTTGCACAAAAAGTTTATCTTTTGCCAAAAAACTTATGTAGCTTTCATAACAACAGAATTTTACAGCTGAATCTTCATCTTTTTCAAATGCATTTTCCAATGTATTTTTTTCTAATAATTCTTTTTTAGTAGGAATCATCATGTCTAAATAAATTTTAGCAATATTATCAATTGGATATTCACCTGTTAAAGGATTAAGTAAATACGCAGCAATTGAAATATCGGCAAATTTTTTACGTTTTTCCACATATTTATCAAAGTCTACAGTTGGATCAAGACTATCATTCCATCCTATGGCCTTTATTTCTTCCTTTAATTCTGGAGAATACCAGTTTTTTACGTCTGTATTTATAATTTTTTCTCTTAGGTATTCGCTTGTTATGTCTGAACCTGTCTTAATAAAATAACATTTTTCTTTGGAGTAACAAATAGAAATTCCTAGCCATTCCTCTTCATTTTGACATATATCAAACAAGCCTAACTGTCCATCTGATTCAACTTTATATCCACCAGCTGCACTGTTTTCCTTTTTTGCTATGTAAAAGGCTACATCTTTTCCTTCAGCTTCTGCAAAAATTAAATCTGCTTTTTTCTTAGATGTAACTTCTTCAAAAATTTTAGATATATCTAATTCTTCTGTATGAGCATCTGCATCAAAACGTTTTAATAAATTTTTAAACTCTAAACGTTTAAACATTTTATACGCTTCTTCTGTATATAGTGCATCATTGCTTGCTATTTCAGCTTCTTTAAAATCATATTCAATTGGTACATCTGTAATGATTGTTGCAAGAGTTTTGCTAAGTACAGCTTGCTCCCAATACTCTACAATATTTTTTGATGCTCTAGGTGGTTTAACTACCTCTGCATTTTTATGTACAGCTTCAATTGTTCCATACTGTGCTATAAGTTTTTGAGCTGTTTTCTCACCAATTCCTGGAACCCCTGGAATGTTATCCGCTGTATCACCTTGTAAAGCCTTAACATCAATAAATTCCTTTGGAGTAACTGAATATGCCTCTTTTACATCTGATGCATGATAATTTTCGATTTCTGTTCCACCTTTTTTAGTTTTTGGAATTCTAATCATTACCTTGTCTGTGGCTAACTGAAGTAAATCTCGGTCTCCTGAAATAACTGAAACCTCCATACCTTCTTTTTCACCACGGGCAGAAAGTGTTCCTAAAAGATCATCTGCTTCATAGCCTGCTTTTTCAATAATTTTAACGCCCATTGCAGTTAAAACTTCTTTTATAAGGGGAACCTGCTGGCGAAGTTCCTCCGCCATAGGTTTTCTAGTTCCCTTATATTCGTCAAACATTTTATGTCTAAAAGTTGGCTCGTGAACATCAAATGCCACTGTCAAAAAATTTGGCTTTTCCTCCTCTAAAATTTTAAACATAATATTTAAAAATCCATAGACTGCATTCGTATGTAATCCTTCTGCATTTGTAAGATCTGGTAAACCATAAAATGCTCTATTTAAAATACTGTGTCCATCGATTAACACTAACTTTTTACTCATAAATGTCTAACCTTTCTTTATCAATTCTCGCTCATTTTGTTGAAGTGGAGGAATCCTTCCACTGAGTTTAAATCATCGTTATTAAATAGCTCTTGTATATTTCTTTAAGAACTCTAATTCTTCACCTTCAAGATATGGAGAAATAACCTCATATACTTTCTTGTGATAGTTGTTTAATCTATTTTTTTCAACGCTTGTCATAAGATCTGGATTAATTGCATCTAAGTCAATAGGGCAATATGTAATATTTTCAAAATACATAAACTGTCCAAATTCATTCTTTTCACCTTTGCGACAAACTAATTCATTTTCTGTACGGATTCCGTATTTTCCTTCTAAATAAACGCCTGGTTCATCAGTAGTAATCATACCTTCTTCAAGAACACCACTATCATTTCTTTCAGCTACTTGTCTCCATCTAAATCCATTTGGTCCTTCATGTACATTAAGCACATATCCTACCCCATGACCTGTACCATGTTTGAAATCAAGACCTCTTTCCCATAATGGCTCTCTAGCTGCAAGATCAAGATTTAAACCTGAACATCCGTATAAAAATTTCATATTTGCAAGATTCATATTTGATCTACAAATCATTGTGAAATCTTCTTTCATTTCATCTGTAACTGGTCCAAGTGCAAATGTTCTTGTAATATCTGTTGTTCCTTCTAAATAATGTCCGCCTGAATCTACAAGAAGTAAGCTTCTTGGCTCAAGTGGAATGTCTGTCTCAGGTGTTGCTGCATAGTGAACAATGGCACCATGAACGTCATATCCACAAATAGTTCCAAAACTTAAATCTAAAAATCCTTCTTGTTGAGCTCTTAATGCTGCAAGATGATCTGATGCAGAAATCTCTGTCATGTCAATTTTTCCTACATTTGTCTTAAGCCAATACATAAATTTGCACATTGCCACACCATCTTTTACATGTGCTCTTCTTGTATTATCTACTTCTGTTTTATTTTTTGCTGCTTTAAATAAAGTAGTTGGTTCAAGTTTATCAACGATTTTAATATTTTTATCTAAAAGGGCAATTGTTCTATAGTTAACTGTTGCACGGTTAAGTAAAACTGTCTCTTTAGAATTAATCTCTTCTACATATTTGTAGAAATCGTTATACTCTCTAGTTTCAATATTGTTAGATTTTAAATATTCTTTAACTTCATCATCTAACACTTCCTGCTGTAAGAACCAAATACATTTATCTTTTGTAAGAACTAAGTATGAAAGTACTACTGGTACAAAGCTTATATCGTTACCTCTTACATTAAGCAACCATGAAATATCATATAATGATGTAAGAAGATGAACTGATGCTCCATTTTCTTCCATTACTTTTCTAACTCTTGCGATTTTACTTTGTGTACTTTCTCCTGAATATTTTTCATCTAAAATCCAAACTTTTTCTTTTGACATTTCTGGTCTATCTTCCCAAATCATGTCAATTAAATCATAGTCTGAACATACTTTTCCATTCTTTTTGTTGGCAATTTCTTCAAGGGCATGTCCCCATTTTGAGTCAACAACTCGACCATCAAAGCCAATTGTCTCTCCTTCTTTTAATGTTTGAGCAACAAATTCATCTACTGTAGGTACGCCTTCTTCTCCCATCTTAAATAGGTCAACTGTTGTGCCCTCTAACTGTTTTGCTGCTTGTACAAAATATCTACCATCTGTCCATAATCCAGCTTGGTCCATAGTAATAACTGCTACACCTGCTGAACCTGTAAATCCTGTAATAAATCTTCTTGCTTTAAAATATTCTCCTACATACTCTGATCCGTGATAATCAGATGTAGGAACAACATAGATTGCAATGTTTTTTTCTTGCATTTTTTCACGTAACTTTTTAAGTCTATCTGCGATCATTAATTCTGTCCTTCCTTTGTTTCAAAAAATTTGGTGTCAATTTCTGGATAATTTCTTTTAAGCGAAATAGGTTTTCCTGCCCTATTTAGGAAACAATGACTACTACTTGCCCTAGTTCTAAGCTCTCCTGTTTCCTTATCTGTTATTGTATATTCCAATTCAAGTTTTATACCATTATATTTCTTGATTTTTGTTTCAATAACCACCACATCATCAAAATGTACCATACTTACATATTCTACATTTATTGAAAGAACTGGGCTAATTATCTCAATATCTTCCATTTGTTTGTAATTAAGACCAATTTGGTCCATTAAATCCATTCTTGCCTCTTCCATCCACTTCACATAATTTGAGTGATGAATAATTCCCATTTGATCTGTTTCGTAGTACTTTGCATGACGTTCATAAGGTTTAATTTTGATTTCCTCTGGAATGCCTGCAACTTCTATTTCCTGTTTTGCCATAAAAAATCACTCCATTCCTTTTTGTACTCCATCATTGTATATTATGGCACAATCTTAGCATAAAATCAAACAAAGGCAGTCTCCAAACTTCCGCTATTAAAGTAAGGATAACTGCCTTTATTAAAGTGACATAAGCTATTGTGTTTTTATTGGTTTATTTTTTACTATTGGTTTGTTTTGTGTTTATTTTTTGTGTTTGTTTTTGTTAGTTTTATGTTTTTTTCTAGTTGTATCTATTTTCTACTATTGGTTTTTTATTTTCAAATTGAATCTGCAAAAAAAGTAATCATGATAAGTATGCATCTAAGTATTCTGGGAACCACATAGAGATTTCTCTCTTTGCATGTTCAACTGAATCAGATCCATGTACTGTATTATCTGTTTTACCTTTTGCGTATTTGTTGCGAATAGTTCCTTCTTCTGCTTCTGCAGGATCTGTAGCACCATTGATTCTTCTAACTGTATTAACAGCATCTTCCCCTTCAAGAATCAAAGCTACAAGTGGTGCACTTGAGATAAAATCAACAAGCTCCTGATAAAAAGGTTTGTCCTTCAAATCGATGTAGTGCTGTCTAGCAAACTCTTTATTGATTTTAATCATTTTAAGAGCAACGATCTTAAGACCTGCTTTCTCATAATCATTTAAGATCTCACCTATATGATTACCGGCAACACCGTCTGGTTTTACTAAAGATAATGTCTTTTCTACCATTTTCTTTTACCTCCCCAAATATATTCGTAGTTTTTGAATAAGTCAATTATACCACACCTCTCAAAAAAAGTAATCTCTTTTTTGAGTATTTTAAATAATTTTCACATTTATTTTTAATACTTTTCGTTATTTTATACAAATAATCAGTGCGTTACTTATTGAATTATTCTCACTTATGCCTTTTTACATATCTTTTTTATCGAACTTTTTGAGAAATTTCTTTAATTTTTTAACTTCGACTATTTTCTACTAATACATTTGAGATTAGGATTAAACCTTTAAATTATAATAACTATCCTACATGTCTTTCAAATTTAGTAAAGCCAAGTATTTTGTCAATTTCTTCAAGGGCATCATCTGGTATTACTAAATCACTTGCAGCAATATTACTTTCGAGCTGAGAGGCTTTACTTGCTCCTGTAATGACACTGCTTACAATATCTTTTCTTAATATCCATGCTAAGGCAAGAACTGGCATTTTAACGCCTAAATTACCAGCTATTTTTTCTACTTTATCTACTTTATCTAGGTTTTCATCTGTAAGCAAATTGTTAATTTGCCTATCTGCTTGATGAGTTGCTCTTGAACCTTTTGGATAAGGCTGTCCTTTTTTATATTTTCCAGTTAAAAGTCCTTGAGCAAGTGGTGAAAATGGTGTAATACCAATTCCATACTTTTCACACACATCCATAATTTCATGTTCAATATAGCGGTCCATCATATTATACTGTGGCTGAACTGATGTTAATGGATGGAGATTATATTTTTCTATGATTTTTTCTGCTTCCTCAATTCTTGCAGCTCCCCACTCTTCACTAACTCCATAATATAAGATTTTTCCCTGCGTAACTAAATCACTTAAGGCTCTTAAAGTTTCTTCCATAGGAGTTGTTTTATCGAAACGATGACAATAATATAAATCTATATAATCTAAATTCATGTTCATAAGAGAACGGTCTATATTTTCAAAAATGTGTTTTCTTGAAAGTCCCCATTCATTGGCACCACTTCCAGTTGGAAAAAATACCTTACTTGAAACCACATACGAACTTCTTCTGTAATCTTTTAATACTTTTCCAAGAAATTTTTCTGCTTTCCCTCCACTGTAAGCATCTGCGCAATCAAAAAAGTTTATTCCTTTTTCATATGCTAATTTTACAGTTTCCTTTGCCGCCTCCGCTTGAGCGCTTCCTGACAAATCTGTCATCCAACTTCCCAATGCAATTTCACTTACTTTTAATCCAGATTTTCCTACACTTCTGTACTTCATTTTTCCTCACTTTTCCTTTTCTTTATTAATTATTTTGTATATATTATTATAATAATACTTCAAGTACACTTTAATGCAAGCATTATTTTTTTGTTTACAATATTAATTTTTAAGTTTATACTTATATTCAAAACGCAATGCGCATTCAGTTGCGCAAAAATTTTAAATAAAAAAAAGGAATTTTACAATATGGAAAAAAAAGATACTAAGCAAGACACGTATTCTATTCGCCAAATTTCTGATATGTTTAACGTTCCTTCTTCTACACTACGTTACTATGAAGAAATTGGGCTTTTGGAAAATGTGCAAAGAACGGAATCCTCCCAGCGTATTTATACGCAGGAACACATTAATAGACTACGGGCCATAAACTGTTTTAAAGAAACTGGACTAAGTATTGCAAAGATGCAAGATTTTTTTAAATACGATAAAAATCTTCTCGAAAACATTGACAATATAATTTCTTTATTACAGAATCATAATTTAGAACTTGGTGAAAAAATCGAACGTCTTAAAATGAATCAGCTTCATTTAGATCATAAGGTTTGGTTTTATTCTGAAATAAAAAAAGCCATCGACTCAAATAGTCCATGGCCAAAATGGGAAGATTATACAGGTGATGATCCTCTCTCATAAGATTTTCTTACATAAGATTTTCTCGCATAAGAATTTCTCGCATACGAATTCATTTTTTCCAAACATTATTTGCATTTGCGAAACATTTTTGTGCTACTTCAAATGCAACGTCTGTGGCATGGTTATCTATTAACCATGCCTTTTCTTTTTCTATATCAACGTTATTAATATTTCTAATTGTAAAAGTATTTAATCTATTGCAAAACTCAATTAATTCATCGTGAGTTTTCCTATAATCTAAAATACTTTTTCCGTATTTTTGTCGCTCAAGCCCTGCAATTGCAATAATTTCCATACATATATGAAGTTCACCGGTTACATCAGAAGCCTCCATCAAAATATCTGGACGTTTTTTTCTAGCATCAAGAATATATTGTTTTGCATCATCCACTTTTCCCTCTTCTAACATAGCAAAAAGATTGTGACGTACTTCTCGTGTTTCTGCTTTTTCTCCTAACATTCCAACCATTGTCTCGTATACATCTAATTTGTTATATTTTATCCAAACATATTGCAAAAATTCAGAAATGAACCCATAAATTCTTCTATGATATGAATCTTCTTCATCTACCACAATTCTTTTTTCTGCTTCTGTAAAAATGTCAAATAACCACTCCATGTACTTATCATATAAATCTTTGCGACAGATTAACATATTTCCAAAATATGTATGTTTTTCATTTACTAGTTTTACATAAATATCATAATATTCAGGTTTAATATCTTTTATAATTTTTTCAATTTCGTCGAGGTAATAATACTTGTGATTTTCTCCAAAACCATAGTAATAAGAGAAGTTTAAATCCAATGTTTTTGTTGTTATAACATCATATTTTTTTAAAATATGGCATATTTCTTCTTTGTTAAAAATATTTTTATTATCGTTAAGCAGATACCTTCTATAGTGACAGGTTCCTACAATATCTGCATCTTTTTCATTTTTCCAAACCCAATAAAGACCTGTCAATTCACTATAGTAACAATTTTTTTCTGCAATATTATCCCCTATTTTTGTTTTTACATGAAATGGAACGTAAATAGGATCACTTGGTGGCGTAAACTCTTTATGAGTCATAACATAAATTTTCACCTTTTCCATATCTATAATCTCCTTTTACAAGACGTTCTATAAAATCATATAATTTTTCATCTGTACTCCTATTTATTTTTTCGTCATTTAACTCAGATAAAATAGGCTCTGTCTTAGAATTTTCCCCACATACGTCAACTCCAATAACCTTTGTATGCTCAAAAAATCCTTCTATTAATTCTTCTAATATTTTAAGACTCATGGTTCCTTGATTCCAATTAGTTCTTGCATATTGCTCTGACAGCACGTCTTTGTCTATTGATATATAGATTGGATATGAACTATTAAATTTATTTTCCAAAATAGGCATATAAGCTTTTGCTTCAATATCCTCTATACTTATACCTATTAATTTTTTTCTATTTTTTATATCTGCTGCTTCTATGGTTTTTTCCTCAGGTCCTATCAAAATCAACTGCTGAAGATATTCATTGCCATCTATCAACTCTCTTGCCCAGCTTCCGCAACTTGTTAGATTTCCAAGCAAAGGTCTTTGCATATCATTATGAAAATCAAACAGAACAAGCGAAAAAGGAGTATTTATTTTTTCCACGAAAAATTTAGTCATGTAGTGATAATTTCCCGAATCGATAAAATGTATGCCTCGAGGCGGGTAACTTTTCAACCTTTTATTAAGTACATCTTTTGCATATTCTGTACAATACATATCTGTTCCCGGAATATCTCTACAATCAATAAACTCAAATCTTTTATCCTTTTCATCTTGATAAATATCCGAAAAATCTAAAATCAAATTTTTGTAATTATTTTCTTTCATATCTATTCCTCCTGTCCATTAAAGTATCGCCAACTCTTAAAAACACCCAAAAAACACCCTAGCGGACTTACGTCCACCAGGGCTTTTAAAATGATAAGTTTGTTTTTATCCTTCTATGGCAATTGTGTGTTTTTCTTCTACTTGTGGCTTTTCTTCTACTTTTTTAATGTCGATAGTTAAAACTCCATTGTTGAATTTAGCACTTATATCATCTTGTTTTATCTCATCACCAACATAGAAGCTTCTGTGGCATTCTCCTTGGTATCTTTCACGTCTGATATATTTGCCTTCTTCATCTTTTTCATCTTTATTTTCAGAATGTTTTGCAGAAATTGTCAAATAACCATCTTTAAGTTCAGCAACAACATCCGATTTGTCATATCCAGGTAGTTCTATATCCATCTGATACTTATCATCGAATTCCTGAACATCTGCGCTCATTCCTGAAAATCTTGATTCGACGCCTCTTAATGGGTAGCTAAACATATCTCCAAAAAAGTCGTCTGTAAAATTGTCATTTAAAAAGCTAGGTAACATCATAGTTCATTCCTCCTTGAAAAGTTTGTGTTTTGTTTTTATTGTTGTTTTATTACTATATAAAAATTGAATAATTCTTTTTTATGCCAACAAATCAACTATGTTGAATTTCACTTTTGAATTCCATTGTTGATTTTTGTTATTGATTTCTCAAGCAAATAAATTATCCAATTAAAATATATCTATTTTGCTCAACCTTTGGTTCTGGTTGTTTCTTTGCAACTTTTACTGTTAATACACCTCTTGCAAATCTTGCTTTAATATCCTCTTGTGTAACTTCTTCTCCCACGTAAAAGCTTCTATGATTATCTCCAAATCGTCTCTCTTTTCTGATATATCTACCTTCTTTTTCTCCTTCTTTTCTAGCATTCTTAGCTGAAATTGTAAGGTAACCTTCTTCTAATTCTACAGCTATATCGCTTTTCTCATATCCTGGAAGGTCAACGCTGATTTCAAATCTATCTTTAAATTCTTGAATGTCCACTAGCATTCTAACTTGGCTTGCTGAGTCATAATTGTATGTAGTCAGAGGACTAAATGCATCTCCGAAAAATTCATTTGCAAAATTGTCATTTAAAAAGTTTGATAACATCATAATTCATTCCTCCTTGAAATTATAAGTTTTATTTCTATGTTGATTTATTGTCCAGATAAGAATTTTCTTTGTTATTTTGTATCTCTTTTTCTTTTCTGTAATTATGTTATACCACCTTTATTAGCACTCGTCAATAGTGAGTGCTAATAAATTATGTGAAGTTTTTGTGAATTTCATTTATTTTTTATATACAATTCTTCTTTATTGCCCATATTTGTCGCATTTATTAGCAATAAAAAACCTCACAAGGTTATCAAATGATTTACCTTGTGAGGCCTTTTGTAAAACTAGTACTTAATATATATCATTAAGCCCTAATTAGTCTACAGCATAAGCTAATCTGCCTGATGAACGTGAACCTGCATTACTTAACGCCCATGCTTTTGCATCTGCTGCATTTCTTGTTTTGTAACTGTAGTTACTAGAAGGGTTCCAGTTAACTGTACCAATGTTATAGATCTTATAATAACTTTGATCTGTTGTTGAACCATAATCTACGAAATGACTGTTATTACCATTTCCATTAATTGGAGCTCCAGCTTGTTTTCCTTTTTCAAAGCAGTTTTTCTCTGAGAAAATTGTACAATCTGTGTATGGTGTATAACCTATATTAAAGTCATAAATATAGTTGTTATATACATGATAATTACCATAACGCATAAGTCCTGGTGCTCTTGTAATTGTTGAATGGAAGTAGTTGTTACAAATAGTCATACATGGATATCCATCGTATGTTCCTCTACCATTTTCCTGTGGATAGCCTAAAATAAGACCATATTTATGTCCACCGAAATTACATGCAGATACTGTTACGAATGATGCTTTAAGTCCAACATATACAAATTTATCTGTATCATTATGGTGAATATTTTCATCTTTATACATGTCATGTCCTGTCCATGTACAGTGGTCTAACCAGAAGTTTGGACCATCTGAAATATACATCTGGATATCATCATTATTATTAATTCTTACGTCGTGACTAAATGTAATATTTTTATAGATATTATTTCCGGAATTAGAAATATTTCTAAAGTGAATATTATATAAAGTATTTCTTCCGTATGAACCAATAAATGTCTTGTTTCTACCTACATTTACTTTTGTAAGTGCATTAGCACTAATATTGTTATTAATAACAATTGTATAAGGTGTTGAACCATTAGCGTATTTCTGTAATTCTGAAACGTTGTTTACTTTTACAGTTTCACCTAAAAGTCCACCGATAGTACAAGCTTTTTCTCTACCGTACATATCTTTACAGTATCCACCAAATCCTTCAAGACCATATGAATTAATTCTAAATGATTGAGAAGCTGATTTAGAGTTACCTGCTAAAACATAACCATTACCAGATACAGTTAATGCAAGACTCTGGTTAGCATAGTTTACGATTGTGTAGTTTAAGCCTGTTCCTTGATCATCATTCTTTGAAGCTTTAACAACCCACCACTGGGCTTTGCTTGAAGTAGAACCTGTTGTTACAACAGATGCTCCGTTTGAAGCATTATTGTTACTTGGTGCAAGTACATATCCTGTATTTACATTAACAATTTTAAATACTCCATTTCCAACAAAGCTTACTGTCCAACGGTTTGCTGTTGAACTGTTTGCATTAGAAGAAACACCTTTATTAATAGAAGAACCTGTAACCATTTTACCGTTTTGGCAGTTAACCATGTTAATCTGCTGTGTTGGGAATGATCCATCTACATGTTCTTTATTTCCTGAAGTGTTTCCTGATGCTCCACCTTGTGAGCTTGATCCACCGCCAATAGCTTCAAATAAGAACTGCTGGCATGGGATTCCTGAGTAAGTCCAAAGATTGAGGTTGGCATTGTTATCTGCTGAACTGCCATATACGTCAAGAGCTTTTGTCTCTCCACTTGACTTAGATAAAAGACATACTGCTCCATTTGAACTTTTTACAACTTTAAATGTCTGTGCATCAGCACCATTTCTGTCGAAGATTTGAACATTAGCACCGTCTTTATTCTCTCCGTTGTAAACGTCCATCATACGACCACTTGGAAGACCTGTCTTAAGAGTAATGTAGTTATTGCCAAGGTTTGTTACATACCATTTTTGGCAAGATGAATCATTACCTTGGAACTGTGCTACATTAGCACCGTTTGCGTCTTTTCCATTTGTAACTTCTACATATTTTTGGCTGTTAATATTTTTAATATAATACCAACCATTAGATAAAATGTTTGAAGAACTTGGTTTTGGTTGAGGGTTGTTATTTGATTTACCATTTGAAGCTGGCCATGGAGCACTTTCAAAGAACCATACTTGGTTATCTCCACCTAACTTCTGGTACTGGATAACATTAGCACCGTTTGTTTTAGATGCATCTTTTACTTCAACACATGATTTGAATCCTGAAGACTCTGTCATAAGGTAATATCCACCATCGTTACTAGCTTTAACTAGCTTAAAGTTCTGAGCTGGATATCCATTATTGTTGTGAATCTGAATGTTAGTCCCATTATTTCCTGAACCATTTGCTACATCAAGTGATTTTCCACCGGACATATCTGTTGCTGGATGAATTCTGAAAGTTCCATTTGAGTTATTTTTTCTAAAACCCATCTTTGACCTTCTGAACCTGTACCTGCAGATTGAACTACATTAGCTCCTGCATTAGATGAATTGCCTGCAACTTGAAGATACATTCCACTATTTTTATTCTTTAAATAGTAGATTTGTCCTGATTGTGGGGTAGTTGCTGCTGCTTTAACTTCAGTTGGTTGTGTGTTAAATACCATTGAAGTCAACATAAGGGTCATGCAAAGCATGAACGCAAAACATTTTTTGAGTTGATTACGCATTTTTCTTTTTCCTTCCTCGCTTTTTTGAGCCCTATTTGAAAAAAAGTTAAATAATTCTAGCAAAGACAATAACATAAACTAGTAATTGGAAAACACACACTTAAAGACAATTACTTAACACCTGTTATATATTATCTAATGTTAAAACCATATTTATTAATACAAAAAGACCCAAGTCCAATTATACAATTAATTTTCTAAATTAACAATTGAACTTAGGTGTTTTTTTGATTTTCTGCTATTTTTTACAGTTTTATGTGCAAGTTTTGTAGAAAACTCACAAAATAAATTTGTGTGATTTTTTTACATAAACCTATTATTTTTGTGTTTATTTTATAATAATAGACATTTTTACTCTACAAGCATTTCATAAGTTACGCCATATTTTTCTGCAATGTCCTTAGCGTAAGATTTTCCAGATGGTGGACAAATTACAACCTTGTAAGAACGTTTTCCTTCATCTGATTTTGTAACTAAAGAAACTGCTTTGTCCTTACATGGTTCTGCATTCATCTCATCAATATCTCTAGCTAGCTTATGCATATGTGTATTATAAACTGTACTAATACCCTTTTGCATAATTGCTCTAACAGAATCTTTTGCAATATAATATCCTTCCTCAAAAGATGTTGTAGAAAATGTTTCATTTAATAGCATAAGACTCTTATTTGTGGCTTCTTTATAAATTTCTCTAAAACGTTTACACTCTTCTCCTAATCTTCCTAAATCCATAGTTTGATCCTCATCTGCTGGGAAGTGTGTATAAATGCCATCAACTGGTGCAAATTCAAATGAATCACCTGGAATATAAATTCCACCCTGTGCTAATAAATAAAGCTGACCAACTGCTTGAGTAATAGTAGTCTTTCCACCTCTATTAGCACCTGTCAAAATATAAACTCTATGCTCATCAGTAAAATCAATGTCATTTGTAATAATTTCTTCATGCTCCTTTGTAGCAATAGCAGCAAGTTTTAAATTATAAATGCCTTTAGCATGCATTGTACGAGCATTATCATTAGATTCTCCTAATTCTTGAATCACTGTAGCTTTTGCAAATTTTGCACCTTGTTTCTGCAAGTTTTCAATGTATTCTGCCCAACGAATGTAATATGTAAACTCTGGCATTAAATCTGTAATATTTGTAATTGTCAAAGTTGTATATTTTTTTAGAACATCTCTGAGATTTTTCACTGTATGTGATAAAAGACGATTTGTGATTCGATCCATGTAGTGTGTAACACCTTCTGTTCCACTACCTTCAATAACTCCAATAATTCCTAGAGTTGTAGCCGATGAATTTGCTACCATTGTATTAACCGCACTTTTGTTCAAAACCTTATTAAATGTAGCTGCATCAGATTCGCTTAATTGGTTGTATCTGTAATTATCTTTCCACTCTAATGTATCCTTGATGTTATCTTTTGTTGAAAATCTATCGCAGAAATTTCCAATTAAATTAGACTTTGTAAACTGTTTACTATTTACAGAAATAAGACCTATGCTCTCTGCCTCGAATCTGTTATTTAAATTGATTCCAACAGTAACACTCTTTAAATTAGATGTATCACATTTTAGGTTAGCAATATCTTCTTTTAATTCTTTAAATCCATTGTCATTGTACAAATCAGATACATATTTCTTTAAACCAAGTAAACCATCTGAATGTAAATCTGCATTTTCTAAACAACTATAGATTGCCTCGATGCATTTAATATAATCTCGAATCTCTTCTAGCTGGTGAAGTAAGTCCCATGTACCTATTTCACTGTCCATATTGTGTTTTGAACTTCCGTATTCTCTTAAAAAGTTGATTTTATCGAGGATAGACATAAGTTCTTCTCGCATTGATTTGTTTTTTAGAATATCATCAAAAATATCACAACGATATTTTGTTACATATGGGTCATCAGACATGTTAGATATAATACCCATAATTAAATTTTGTTCCTGTTCCTTCATAGAAACTCTCTTACATATGATGTCCATACCTAAATCGTGTACGGCTACATCACTTAATTTTTTAAACTTTGCACCATTATCCGGGTACAAAATACTAAATTTTTTGTTGTTCATTTTAACTCATTTCCTTACCTTAAATTAACTAAGCATTTTCCCTTGCTTAGCTAATTTTATGGTATTTCATTTATTAAATTATGTCAACAAAATATTCTGAATTCTTTGTCTTAGTTCTGGTACAATCTCTTCTTCAAACCAAGGATTATTTTTTTGCCATCTAAAATTAAGTGGACTAGGATGCACTATTGGGAAAAAATCAGGTAAATACTCTTTATAGTTTCTAACTGTTTCTGTTAAATTGCGTTTTTTAACACCTCTCAAATAATAATCCATAGAATATTTTCCTACTAAAATTGTAAGTTCTATATTAGGCATAAGATTCATTATAGCTTTATGATATTCGTTTGCTATAAATTTTCTTGGTGGCAAATCTCCTACTTTTCCTTTTCCTGGGTAATAAAAGTCCATAGGCATAATTGCGATTTTTTCACTATAAAACGTATTTTTATCTATTCCCATCCAGTCAACTAATTTTTCACCTGATTTATCGTTAAATGGAATAAGGGTTTCTTCAACTTTTTTGCCTGGAGCCTGTCCTATAACTAGAATTTTGGCATTTTCACTAACTTGAAAAACTGGTGGAATTCCTCTGTCAGTATATTCTTTGTTACGTTGATCATTTTTTAATTGCTCTATAATTTCATCTATCTTCATTGAAATCTCCTATTAATGTACTTAGTTATTTGTTTATTATTTATATTATTTTTTTTAAATTTATTACTTTTTACACTTTATTATTTTTTAATAATTTATTGTCTTTTTGTTTTTCTTATTAAATAAATTATTGTAACTTTTCTTACGATAAACACTATAAGAAATCTGTAAAGTTATATACCATATAATTACATTTACCATAAAATGTTATATAAATTATGTCTATTACAATTCATTTAATTGTGTATATACTTTACCATTTTAGCACTTTTATCATTTTTTTCACAAAAAAATTAAGGAGGCCTTATATGGAAGGCAAAATTCAAAACAAAGACATTAAAAGGTTTAACAAAACCATCAGTGGTAAACTATTACGTCGAATTTTACCTCTGATTATTTTTTCAATTGCCATTGTAATTATTTTTCTTATTTTCAATGCAAGAACTATAATTTTAAGTTCTGCTGAAAATGGTTTAAAACAAGAAACTGCTTCAAATGCAAATAGTGTTGGATGTGATATTTCAAACTTTTTAGGTGAAGCTAATTCAATGGCTCTAACTCTAGAAAACAGAGAATTCCGAGATGATGATGACCTTTTTTCTTTTCTTGAAAACTCTAAACAGTTTAGTACAGATGCTCCAAACGGCATATACCTAGGACTCAGTAATGGCCAACTTATCGATTTAAGTGGATGGGTACCTGCTGATGATTATGTAGTTACAGAGCGTAGTTGGTACGCAGAAGGTTTAAAACATGAAACTTTTACAACTGGAGAACCTTATTTAGATTTAGTTACAGGTAAGCTAGTTGTACCTATTTCACGAGCAATCACTTTAAAAGATGGTCGAGATGGTGTTGCAGCAGCTGACTTTTTCCTTTCGTCTATTACAGAAAAAACAAATGCTTTAAAACCTATGGGTAAAGGCTCGTCTCTTCTTTTAAGTGATGATATGATAATTGCTTATTCAAATGAAAAATTTAGTGGTACTAGTGTAAAAGATCATTCTGATGATTTACTTTTAACACATATTTATAGCAAACTTCAGTCTAATCCTTCTAAGGTTTTAAAACTTGAAGGTAACGGAAAATCCTTCTACGTAGATTATGAAAAAGTTCCTGGAACTAATTGGACTTTAATTTCATATGTAGATGAAGATGATGTATTGGCTGATTTAAATCGTTTTATGATTATCTGTAGTTGTGCAGCAATTATTATGATTATTATCATAACAATTGTAATGCTTTTTACAATGTCATCAGTTGTATCTAAACCAGTCAAGAATTTAACTGAGGTTATTATTGGTATTACAAATAAGGATTTTACTATAGATATTCCTGACCGTAACAACGATGAAATTGGTGAAATGAATCACAATATGCGAAAATTTATTTCAAATATGCATATAACCTTAAGTACTATGAAAGAAGTTTCTGACCAACTTTCTTATGAAGCTGACACTAGTAAAGACGAGTCATCCACTATGTACAATGAGGCAAAAGAACAATCTGATTCAATGAATATGCTTAAAGGTACTGTTGAAGGCATGGCTCAAGCCGTTTCTGAGCTTTCAAATGATGCCACTTCCCTTGCAGATAAAGTTGGTACATTAACTGCACAAGGAACTGAAACTAATACTGTTATGAAAGAACTTGTAGACATAGCTAATCAAGGTAAAAATGATATGCGTAGCGTAACTGAAAATATGGATAATATTTCAAAATCTATGTCAGATGTTAATAGTGCAGTTGAACATGTAGATGAATCTGCTAAACAAATTAATAACATTATCGAAATGATTAACTCCATTGCTAGCCAAACTAACCTTCTTTCTCTAAATGCTTCTATCGAAGCTGCTAGAGCCGGTGAAGCTGGTAAAGGTTTTGCAGTTGTTGCTGATGAAATTGGAAAATTAGCAAATGATAGTGCTGATGCAACTACTGAGATTGCTTCTATTATTGGAGATATTGCTGAACAGATTACTTCTCTTGCTAAAAAATCAACAGAAAATGTAGATGCTATTAAACGCAGTACGGAATCTGTAGAAACTGCCGAAAAGACCTTCGAGAAAATTTTCACAAATCTGGGCGTAACCGGAGATACTGTACAAGAAATGATAACGGATATGAATGCTGTAAATGAAATTGCAACTAGCTTGGCTTCCATTGCTGAAGAGCAAGCTGCTAGCTCTGAAGAAATTTCTGCTTCTCTCGACAAATTAACTTCAAGTGCTGAAAACGTTTCTTCTTCTAGCTTGAAAATAAAAGAAAGTTCCGTTGGTGTATCTAACGGCGCAGATACTATCAACGAATCTGTTAATACATTTAAACTGTAAATTTTTGCTTTTCCATAACTTTTTATAAAAATTCCACCTACAAAAACTCAACTTGGTTTTTATAGGTGGAATTTATTTTTTAATTATTTTTTTCTATGTAAGCTAATAATCCGCGTAAGCCTTTTGATATATCTGAATAAGTTACATCAAAGTTACCTGTATACCACGGATCTGCTACATCTTTTGCGTTCTGATTTAATTCGTATGTTTTTTCATAATCCGCAAATTGTAACATTTTAAATATTTTTTCTTCTGGATCGCCTCCTGCTATTCTAGCAATATTTCTAATATTTACCTGATCCATTCCTATTATGTAGTCGTAATGCAAATAATCGTCCCTTGTCATCTGACGTGCTCTATGAGGAACGACAGGAATATTTAACGATTCTAACTTAGATACTGTACCATAATGTGGTCCATTACCTATTTCCTCTCTACTAGTTGCTGCTGAATCAATTTCAAATTCAATTCCTAGTTCTTTTCTTATATCTTTTACTTTGTAGTTTGAAGCGTTATATACCATATCAGTAAAAACGCTTTCTGCCATAGTTGAACGGCAGATATTGCCGTGGCAGATGAATAATACCTTTATCATGCTAATTTTATCTCCTTAAATTTTTTCAAAATCCAGAAACGTACTATAACCTCGTCTCTTTGGTTCCATGTATCTACCTCCGAGGAGATGTGACATAGTGTTAGTATATCACAAACCTCCACGGGACACCTCCTTTCCCTGTATTTTACATATCTTCTAAGGAATGCTTCATGGGTTATATAGCATCCATGCGATCAATATATGCCTCAAATTTCACTCTCTTAATCTGCATTCTATTTCCATTCAAAAGGATAAAATCAGCATTGGGATTCTCACTAATAAGTTTTCTTCTAAAATCGATAGATATTTAAATACAAAAAAGACCGTTCAGCATACTTTTGAACTCTCTGTTCTAAAGCAGCTAAACAGCCTTTTATTAATTAACTCATATAAAATTTTCAACTTGTGGTCACAGTGACCACAAGTGACCTATTCTGATATTTTACACTTTATCTTTTTGAATTTATTACAAAAATGAGCCTTAGTAATATATCACTAAGACCCATTATTAGGATTAAATTCTGATTTTATGTTCCTAACATCCCTGCAAATTTGAAGTTATCGAGCTCTTTCTCTTGTAGAAGTTCTCTGCAAATCCCAAGTTAAAATAGCAATTTATTTCAGCAGATACTTATCAAATGCCTTATGAGGATCCATGTGAGTATCCTTAAAAAACAAAAAGCCCCAAATGATAAACGTAGGAATAGCCATATAAGGCGATATAATAAAAGAAAGCAACGTACCTATGAGCATTAATGCAGACCAAATCAAACACTGATTTCTTATATCTCTAGAAATAGCTGCTCTGTCATACATCTCCTGTTCTTTATCTTTGACACTCCCCATGCCTAAAGGCAGGGGATTCTTGCTACCTGCCACTACATAGTGGCTGACCAGTACATTTCTGTTAGGTCGTAGTGCAAGGTATGGGTATGCCATTACCCATCGCAAGGCAGAACATATAGTTCCCTACGCAGTATGTCTGATATCGCTATCGCCAACATACTCAGTTGAGTTGCAGATATTCATAGCCCCAAGAATATCTCTGTGAATGTGGAATCCGCATTTACAAGCATAAATTCTGTCATTGGCATGATGCACATGACCGCAAACAGGACATGTCTGACTTGTGTATGCAGGATTTACGTACTCAACTGCTATACCTGCTAACTTGGCTTTGTATTCTATAAACTGTGCGAGTCTATAG